>JACPQM010000020.1 GCA_016190505.1 Chloroflexota bacterium
AGGGGTACTTCCACTGTCGTTGCGAGTTCCCGCCAGGGCCGAAGTCCCGACACGTCGGGACTTGTGTGCGCATCAGAAGGTTGCTTCGTCGTCCTTCGCCGGAAGGACTCCTCGCAATGACGAAATATGGCTTCGTCGCTCTGCTCCTTTCAACGAAACGCGCCATCTCGGTTCATGGCTCTACATTGGGTCCCGACGGGCCGTGACCTATGAGATTCGCAACGACACATAGCCACTCATGTTCGGGACACTGCCTGGTGGGCAGCCTCGTCCAGGGAGGCGTGGCGGTCAAGGAAGGGCACGCCGTAATGGCCGAGCAGCTTGAAGCTCTCCTCTTCCCAGGAGCCGGGGATGCGAAAGACGGCGACCTTCTGCGCCGGGTCGAAGCCAGCCTCGACCACTCCCTTGATCACCCCCCGCGCCACCAGGTCGGCGCGGGTGTTGTTCACCACGCTCATCATAACCGCGATCTTGTGCACGCCGGGCTTACTCAGTAAGAGCCTGGTGAGGGCGCACACCTTGCGCACGCTGGGGTTGCCCCCGATCTCGCAGTAGTTGGCGGGGCGGCCGCCGTGCTTGCGCACGGCGTCGAAGATGGTCAGGCTGCCGCCGCCGCCGCCGATAATCAGTCCCAGGGAGCCATCGAACTCCACCATGCGGCCAGCCACACCCCGGTGGTCGCTGGCGTCAATCTCGGCGGCGCGTTTCTCAAAGGCGGTAGCCCTGGGTCCCAGGCGGTCGGCGGGGTCTACGCCCAACTCCTTGACCAGCGCCCCCTGGCGGTATAGCGCCTCGTCCTCGATCTCGATGTGAGCGTCCAGGGCCATGGCCGCTCCGTCGGGGAGCAGGGCCAGGGGGTTGACCTCGGCCAGGGTCAGGTCGTAGTCCAGCAAGGCGCGTGCCAGGCGGGAAAGCAGTGGCGTCAAGGTGGTGAGCTCCCTGCCCGCAACGCCCGCCGCGGCCAGGCCTTGCTTGAAGGGATAGTCGGTGGCGGGCAGCAACGCCGAGAAGCGGACGCGGGCCACTTTTTCCGGGTGGGCCTCGGCCACCTCTTCGATGTCCACACCGCCCAGGGGCGAGAAGAGCGCCAGGGGAAGCTTGGCAGAGGTGTCGTAGGTGGCGCCCAGGTAGCACTCCTTCGACACCTGGGCCTGTCTCTCCACTAATAGCGCCTGAGGCAGGTGGCCGTTGACCTCGCGGGACAGCACCTCCTGTGCGGCCTGGTGGGCCTCCTCAGGCGAAGAAGCGAAGCGGATGGCGCCGGCTTTCATTCGCCCGCCCGAGGGTACCTGCGCCTTGAGCACCACCGGGTAGCCCAGCGTCCCGGCGGACATGGCCGCGTCCTCGGCGGTCGCCGCCAGCCGCGAAGCGGGCACGGCAAAGCCGCACTTGCGCAGTAGGGTCTTGGCCTCGTGCTCCAGGAGCCGCATGGGTAAGCCCAGTATCGCCCTATGTCTTGTCCCTGTCAAGCCGCCCCGGACCGTTGACAGCGCCAGATACATGGCATACAGTAACCGTATCTTTCGGCGGGCAGTTAGTTCCCAACGGGAGGCAAGCCATGGACCATAAGCGCAGGCTGGCTGCATTGGCTGGAATCCTGGTCCTAATACTGGCGGCGTGCGGCCCCTCGGCCCAGGCAACACCAGCATCCACCCCAACCCCACCGGCCCCCGGGGCAACCACCGCGCCTACGGCCACTCCCATGTCTGGCGCCACTGTGGCCCCTACCGCCACACCCACGTCCCAGCCCACAGCGACGGTGGCCCCGGCAGTAGAGGCCAAGCCCAAGTACGGCGGCACCCTGGTGATGTGGAACCGGCAGGACCCGCGCAACTACGATGGCCACTCGATCAAGAGCGGGGGCTATGACACTCGTATCATGCACAACCTTGTGTTCAGCCTGCTGGTCAGCTATCCCTCCACCAAAGAGACCCAGTGCCTGCTGGCCATTCGCCCCGAGGCGGCGGAAAGCTACCAGTGGCTCTCCGACACGCTCCTTGAGGTGAAGATACACAAGGGCATAAAGTTCCAGAACAGACCTCCGGTGAACGGCCGGGAGGTAACTGCCCAGGACGTGGTGTATAGCATGGACCGGGGCATCAAGCAGGACCGCATCCGGGGCTCTGAGGGCCTGGCACCCTACCTCAAGAAGATCGAGGCCGTTGACCGCTACACTGTCCGTTTCGAGACCGATAGGCCTCTGCCCAGCCTCCTTAGCGACGGCCTGGCCAGCATCTACGGCGCAGTTATCTTGCCCTCTGAAGTGGTGGAGCCCTACGGTGGTTGGAACGACCCCCGCAAGTCCTACATCGGCAGCGGCCCGTATACCTTCGCCGAGCACGTGCCCGGTGTCAAGGTGGTGTTCGACAAACACAAGGAATACTTCAAACCGGGCTTACCCTACGCCGACCGTGTTGTGCAGATGATCATTCCCGACGCCTCTACAATGCTGGCCACCATCGCCAGTGGCAAGCTGGACATAGCCCAGGACCGGGTGGACCTGCCCTTGGCCAGAGCTACGGCCAGGATGCCACAGAAGCCCCAGGTGCAGCGCTGTCCCCATACTTCACCCCGCAACCGGCTGGCCATGCGCACCGACCTGGCCCCATTCAATGATGTCCGGGTAAGACGCGCCATCTCCATGGCCATTGACCGCGAGGGGCTTATCAAGTCGGTGCTGGAAGGCGAAGGGGAGGTCGGCGCTCCCTTCGGGCCGATACATCCCTGGTTCATCAGCCCGAAGGACCTCCCCACGGAGACCCGCAAGTACCTGGAGTACAACCCCCAGGAGGCCAAGCGGCTGCTGGCCGAGGCCGGCTATCCCAACGGGTTCAACGTCGCCATCGCCACCAATAGCTTGTACGGCACCATCTACCTGGGCTTTGTGCAGGGGGTGGCAGATACGCTGTCAAAGGTAGGGATAAAGGCCAAGATCGAGATGCAGGAGTCGGTCGCGTTTGGCAGGACCACCGCGGTCGGCGACTACCCCAGCATGGCCGTGACCTCGGACTCCATATCCGAGGTGTATCTTGCCTTCAGCGGTCTTACCCCGGCTGCTGAGTTCAACTTGAACAAGAACCACGTATCGGACCCGGAGCTTCTCAAGCTGTACGAGCAACTGGTGGTCGCCGTGGACGACAAGAAGGCCAGAGATATTGCCTACAGAATACAGGCCAAGGTGGTGGACGAGGCTCTGGACCTCCGGCTGCCCAGCTACTACGACTACTCGATCATCCAACCGTGGGTCAAGGGTTACTACATGAACGTCGCCCGCTACACCAGCACCTGGGCGGAGCTGCTATGGCTGGACAGGTAGCGACCGAGTGCCCATAACAATGCGCTAGCCCGCGCCAACAGAGGCGATGCTTCACCGCCGGCCGGGGACGGCTTCTGACAGCGGACCCGCTTGATTGGCGTATCACGTTGTGATACCTTGAGTAGGGCACTGTGAGAATCGAATCCCTCCAGTGGGACGATGCCAACATGGCCCACGTTGCTCTGCATGGCGTGACCCCTCAGGATGTGGAAGAGGTCTGTTTCGGGTTTCACATTGCCCGACGCGAGGCGGGCCAGAGATATGTCCTGGCCGGACAATCAGCGGCCGGCAAGTATCTCAACGTCGTGGTTGAGCAAGTGGGTGGCGGGCTATTCCGACCGGTAACAGCCTTTGAGATGGGCGACAACTACAAACGTAGATACAGAAGAAGGTTGCGGGAGGTGAGGTAGGCGATGGGAAAAGCGAGCGACACCACCATACCGGATTTCACGTCCTTGGAGGAAGAGAAGGCCTTCTGGGAGGCGCGTGGGCCGCTGGCTGAGGGACACAAAGGCACGGTCAACAGGCCCAAGCCTCGCCAGAAGCGCTCGTCGTTCCTGGCTGTACGTCTCACGGGCGAGGAGTTGACGCGCCTTCGGGACATGGCAGCCCAACTGGGGCTGGGGCCCTCGACCTTTGCCCGACTTCTACTCATGTCTGTACTGGAGGGCCCCCAGACCAGGGAGCTTGCCTTGGGGCTGTTCAGGGCGTTGGTCAAGATAGGGGGCGACGAACGGACCGCACCCGAAGATAAGGCCTACGGGAAGGTCCGGGATGCGGCAAAACGACCCCCCGCCGGCAGTATGGGAGCGTCGTCTTAGTCCCTTGCAGCCCGCACCGCACGTAAGGGCGCACGGCCGGGCGCCCCAATCTTTCAAGTCCGGCACCGTCGCCATCATGGGCCGGCCCAACGTGGGCAAGTCCACGCTGCTCAACCTGCTGGTCAGGTACCACCTCTCGGCCGTTAGCCCCAGGCCCCAGACCACCCGGCACAAGATCCTCGGGGTGCTTACCGGCGATAGCTATCAGATTACCTTCCTGGACACGCCTGGCGTGCCCTACCGCACGCGAGACAACCTTAACCGGCGCCTGGTCATCGGCGCCATGGAGGCGCTGGACGAGGCCGACCTAGTGGTGATGATGGTGGAGGCCAGGCCGCCGGCGGACATCGAAACGCGGCTGGCAGACGAACTGAAACGGGCCAACAAGCCAGCCATCCTGGCCATCAACAAGGTAGACCTGGTGAGCAAGCCGGAGCTGTTGCCGGTAATGGAGCAGTACAGTCGCCTCCATACCTATTTGGAGATCGTGCCCCTGAGTGCCCTGCAAAACGACGGGGTTGACGCGCTGCTGGCCGGTATCGTCAGGCACCTGCCCGAAGGGGAAGCTGTCTTCCCGGCCGAGGAGCTGACCGACCGCCCAGAGCACTTCCTGGTCAGCGAGATAGTGAGGGAGCAGGTCTTCAACGCGCTGGGCGAGGAGCTGCCGTACTCGGTGGCCGTTGAGATTGACGAGTTCCAAGAGCAGTCCCCTCAGCACGGGGGCAAGGACTACATCAGGGCTCTCCTCTACGTGGAGAAGGAATCACAGAAGGGCATCCTGATAGGTAGGCGTGGCGGGATGCTCAAGAAGATCGGCGTCCAGTCCCGGCAGGCCATTGAGGCCCTGCTGGAGCGGCCGGTCTTCCTGGAGCTGTGGGTGAAGGTCTACCCCAAGTGGCGCCAGGACCCGGCATTCCTCCAGCGCATCGGGTATTAGTGATCTGTGCTCTGGGGCTTGCGGCGCAGGATGTCCCAGAAGGCGCCCCGGTAGCCCTCACGGATGGCGTCCACCAGGACCTGATTGCGGTTGTAGTTGTAGTCCTGGGTATCGCGGGTGCTCGGCGTGAAGAACCGCTGGTCTCCGCCGATGAGCCCGGAGAGGCAGTCCAGCGGATTGTCCCCCAGGGCAGACGACACATAGAACACTGGCGCCACGAGGTTGGGGGACAGCGTCCCCCGCAGGTTGGGGTTTGCCTCCAGCGGGCCCTGGTCCAGCACTATCTGGGCAAGCCTCGTCCCCGGGAATATGCGCACACCCAGGCTGGCCCCCACGCGGTCAGGCCCAAGGCGCACCATAAGCTCGATTGTCTCCCGCAACGAGTCGGGGGTCTCCCCCGGCCCACCCAGCAGCAGGTCGTACATGAAGGTCAGGCCCTGGCGCTGGCAGATGTGGGCAGTCTCGACCACCTGGGCCACCGAAAAGTGGCGCCCCAGCGCCTGGAGCATGGCGTCGCTGCCGCTGTCCACGCCGAAGTCTATCCCGGCGCAGCCTGACTCTAGCCACAGGCGGGCTAGCTCATCCGAGAACGGCGCTGGGCTGGCGTAGGCGTACCAGCGCACCCGCCCGCCCAGGCCGCGCTCGATAAGGGCGGCCGCCACCGCCCGGGAATGCGCCTCGGGCAAGTTGAACTCGCTATCGCAGAAGTGGATGTGGTCTACGCCCCGCTCGACCAGCGAGGCCACTTCCTGGGCCACGCTGTGGGGCGAGCGCAGCCGGCGGCGCCGCCCCTTGCCCACCGGGTCGGCGCAGTAGATGCACCGCATGGGGCAGCCCCGTTTGCTCTCCACCCCAACCATGGCCCCCTCCCGGAAGTAGCGCACGTTGTCCGCTGCCTCGCGTGCGGACGCGTCGAGCTGCCCCAGCGCCATGTACTCTGCCCGATTCCGCGTCAGGCTGTCTCCGCGCCGGTGGACAAGGCCTGGGACAGCCGAAGGGTCGCCGCCCCCGGCAAGCTGAAGGGCCAACCGCGGAAGGGCAACTTCGCCCTCACCCCACACCCCCAGGTCCACGCCGCAGTACTCCATGATGGCCTCAGGCATGACCGAGAAGCCGGCGCCGCCCAGCACGACGGGGGCGCCCGTGTGCCGGCGCAGCGCGTCCACAACCTCCTTTAGTCCGGGCACAAAGAAGTCCTGGCCCGCGTAGTAGCAGTCATCGGTGTTGCGGAAGGTGACGGCGACCAGGCCCACCTCCTGCCCAGACAGGGCGTGAGCGATCTCTGCCTCGGGGTCGGCGGTGAAACAGAGGTCAAGGACCCGGCGGGGCACCCCGACGAGTCGGGACAGGGCTGAGTCCAGGTAGTCGAGCGCAATGGGGGCCACCGGCGGCTGCATGCGGTTGGAGTTGACTAGAAGCACGGGCAAGGCGGAACGGGACATGGCGCTGCCGATTATAAGCCACGGGTGCCGTCTCTAACCAGACCTTAACGAAAACCCCGCTCGAATAGATTGCGGGGTTGCTACAATGGTATGTGGCAGGGATAGTAATGATTACCTACAAGTATCCGATATATATCGGGAAGGATGGGCGCAATAGGATGATGGGACTCAACAAAGCGAATGGGCGCATCGGGAAAGTATGGCACTTCGGGAGGGGAACAATGAAGACGAAGCTCAATCGTGTAATGGGGCGCCGGCTGCGCCTGGGCGGGATAGGATTCCCAGTATGGGCCATCGGGCTGGCGACGGTGCTGGCCGGGGCATTCTCGGCCCAAGCGGTGGGGCCGGTCCTTTCCGGCAACATCCAGGGTTTTGGAGGACTGGTGGCGTCCCAGGCCCTGGTGATCAAGACCGGCAGCCCCAGCAACCTGGTGGATGGCGCCGACCAGTCCGTGGTCGCGGTAAACGAGGAGGGTACGGACTTCACCGTGGCCATCGAGACCGTGATTGGCCGCGAGCAGACGCTGAAGCTAGTCCTGGTCAACCTGAGCGGCAAAGAGGTCAACGGGGTCCTGGAGTTGAACAGCCCCTCCGGCGTCTCCGTGGACGCCGAGGGCGCTGACGACGTGCTGGCGCTGGCCCAAAGCTCCCGGAACACGTATCTGTTCAGAATGCGGGCAAACGGCAGCTCGCCCAACGACATTCCGGACATCAAGGTGGAGCTCAAGGCCAAAGCGGAGGCTTCCCCAGGCTTCTACGCCATCACGGGCCGAGTCCTGCAAGTGGCGAACTGATCCCGACAAGTCGGGGCAGCGTGTTGTTCTGAGCGAGCGGTTCGAGCGAAGAATCCGTCCCCCCGTCAGACGCGGGGCACGGATTCTTCCCCCTTCTGTCGTTGCTTTCAATGACGGGCAGTACGCGGCACTACACTCCGCCGTTGCGGGTAACAGAGGGGCCGTAGATTCGCCGGGCGCGTCAGGGCCCGGCCAAGCCCCGGCGGGCGGCGTAGGCCACCACCTGTGCCCGGTTTTCCAGGTGGAGCTTGTCCAGGATGTTGCGCAGGTGGTATTTTACGGTGTTCTCACTTATGTAAAGGGCAGCGGCCACCTCTTTGTTGGTGTCGCCCTGGGCCACCAAGCGCAGTACCTCCTCCTCCCGTTCGCTAAGGACGGTGCCGCTTTCTCCGGGTTTCTTGCCCTTGGCCAGACGAGAGAACTCGTCCAGCATGTGGGCCGCCATGCGAGGGGAAATGGGCGCCTCGCCCTTCTCCAGGCCCGAGAGCAGGCTGAAGAACGCATCTGCCTTCAGGTCCTTGAGCAGATAGCCCTGGGCACCGCTCTTGATGGCCTCGAAGAGGTCAACCTCGTCGGCGGAGGCAGTGAGCATGACCACCTTCACCTCCGGCATCTCCGCCTTGAGCAGGCGAGTGGCCTCCAGGCCGCCCATGCGGGGCATACGGATGTCCATGAGCACCAGGTCCGGGCGGAGGTCCCTGGCCTTGACCAGCGCCTCTTCGCCGTCGTTGGCCTGGCCCACTACCTGGAAGCCGCGAGCCGCCAACAGACTGGCCACACCATCCCGGAACAGGTTGTGATCGTCAACGATGAGCACCCTCATGGCCACCCATTCCCCGCTCTCACCGGGATGTCTACAATTACCTTCGTGCCCTTGCCCGGGTTGGCGCCCAGATTGAATGCGGCGCCGATGGAGGCAGCCCGCTCCTGCATGGAACGCAGGCCAAAGTGCGGCCATTGGCTACGGAACAGGTGCTCCTGCTTGTGGGTGAACAGCCCCGCCTGGTGGGGATAGTAGCTGAGCATAACCAGTCCCGCCACAAAAGCGGCAGGGACCAGGATTGTGAGAGCCAACAAGCGCTTTAGGTCCATATCACCCCGACCCCCCACCTCGCCCAATATCATACCATAGCCCTGAATTCAGGCTTCAGGCCACGGGCTGCGGGCTACGGGCCTCGGGGTGCCCTCACCCCGTTCGCCTGGCTCAGGGCAGGCCTAACCCTCTCCCAAAAGGAGAGGGTAAGCTGTAGCCCGTAGCCTGAAGTCTGAAGTCCGAATTTGTCTTTCCCTGCGCCGTTGTGTAAAATACGAACATGCTTCCTAACCTGGCTTGAAGAGGAGTTGCCTATGCCCGACAGTCCGACCCCTAGCGCTAGCCCACCGCCCAAGAAGGGCCTGGGCCTGGAGAACATCCCCTTGCCCACGGGGTTTGCCTACGTCCAGCCCCGTTGGGACCTGTGCATCGGCTGCGGCATCTGTGAGGCCGCGTGCGCCATGCACCACTACGGGGTCATCAACCGGGAGCTCTCCCGCATCCGCATATTCCGGTACATGACTCCCGTCCCCAAGTCCGTCCAGAACGTATGCGCCCAGTGCCGGAAGGAGGAGCGGGAGTGCCAGAAGGCCTGTCCGCTGCCCCAGCCTGCCATTTTCTACGACGAGAAGCGCATGCACATCGTGGTGGATACGCAGAATTGCCTGGGCTACAAGTGTAACCGCTGCGCCGAGGCCTGCCCGGGCGCCGTACCGCGGTTCTACCCGCCGGGGCACAACTACGCACTGGTGTGCGACCTGTGCGACACCGGCAGCGAGTGCCGGCCCCAGTGCGTGGACATCTGCCCTTCCGGCGCCCTGGAGTTCCTGGGTCCCCAGTTCCCTCAACACCTGGAACGAGTCCACCCCGACGACAAAGCTGAGGACATGGCGCGGAGGCTCTACCCCCTGCCCAAGGACCAGGTGCATCGGCCACCAGAGGAAATTTGGGAGGACTACCGTGGCTGAAATGAAGTTCAAGCTCCTGGAGATTGACCTCACCACCGGACGCAAGGAAGTCAAAGATGTGACCCAGGACGTCCACCGGTTCATCGGCGGGCGTGGCCTGGGGGCCAAGATCCTGTGGGACCGGGTGCCCCAGGGGGCAGACCCCCTGAGCCCGGAGAACGTCCTCTACCTGGGCATCGGCCCGCTGACCGGCGTCTTCGGCTCGGTGGTCAACGTGTCCGCCAAGTCACCCTTGACCCTGCTCCGGGGCCAGTCCAACATGAACGGGCACTTCGGCGTGGAGATGGTCTACGCCGGCTACAACGCAGGCATCCTGCTCACCGGCAAGTCCCCCAAGCCGGTCTACGTTTACATCAAGGACGACGACGTGGAGCTCAGGGACGCCTCCCACCTGTGGGGCAGGCTCAACGTCGAGGCCCAGCAGGCCCTGCGCCAGGACCTTCGCCAGGACACGCGGGATACCCTGGACGACCAGAATTTCCGCGTCATCTCCATCGGCCCCGCCGGGGAGAACCTGGTCCGCAATGCTGACATCGCCCATGACTTCTATCATCACGCCGCCCGCCTGGGCATGGGCACCGTAATGGGCGCCAAGAACGTCAAGGCAGTAGCCATCCGCGGCACCAAGGGGCCCGACTACGCTGATCCCCAACGGGTCTTCGAGATCATGAAGAGGTACTACCAGAGCGATGAGGGCCGTCGCTACAAGGCGGAGGAGCGCCGCTGGGGACACTACGTATCCATGCCCAGCCGCTACTACGCGACCACCGAGGGCATCAAGAACAAGCAGCTCGGCTGGGACGACATCTGCGACCTGAGCAACCCCGTTCGTTTCGAGCAGCAGTACAAGTTGTGGAGCGACGGCTGTACTCTGTGCCACACCGGCTGCAAGGTGCCTTACATGCGGCGCGACGCGCCGCTCGGGCCGGTGGTGGGCGAGTTCCGCCATGACAGCGCGGGCGGCTGGAATGCCAACGTCATGCTTCCAGGGTATGATCCCCAGACGTACCTCACGCCCTTCGTGGACAACCTGGGTATGGACAACGAGGATGTGTCCGGCGTGGTGGCCTGGGTCATGGAGTGCTACGACCGTGGCCTGATCACCAAGGAGGACCTGGGCGGCATTGATCTGAAGTGGGGCGACCTCAAGGCCATGTGCCAGCTCGTGGAGAAGATCGCCAAGCGGGAGGGCATCGGCGACATACTGGCCGACGGCCTGAAGTTTGCCCCCGCCCGGCTGGGTAAGGGCACCGAGAAGTACGCCATGCATGGCAAAGGCGTGGCCATCACCTCCTACGAGCCGCGAGGCAGCATCCAGGATGCCCTGGGACTGGTGGCCCCAGCGGTGGGCGCCATCCACGGCGCGGGCGCCGCTGGCGGGCGGGCTGCGCCGAGCCGGGTGCTATTCGACTCCACCACCACCTGCACCTTCCTGCTGCCCACCATGGACAAGGTCTTCGGCAGCATCAACACCTTTACCCGGGAGATGCTCAAGGCTACCAGCGGCTGGGACTGCTCGGTGCAGGAGTTCGACGACACTCTCGCCCGGCTCACCCTCATGGAGCGGATATACTCCATTCGCGAGGGGCACGTGCCCTCTCGGGACGACGTGCTACCCGACCGTTTCTTCGAGGAGACCATCTACTCCAAGTACGGCGACCCCAAGATACTGGATCGGGCCAAGTTCCTGGACCTGCGGGAGAAGTTCTATCTGAGCCTGGGACTGGACAAGGACGGCTTCCCGCCACCGGCGTTACTCACCAGTCTGGGCCTGGACTTCGCCATCCCCGCCATGGAGCAAGCGCGCCAGGCGCTGTAATCCCCTCGTCTCCCTTTGGGCCTGTCCCTTCGTTCTGCTCAGGGCAAGCTCTGAGCGCAGCCGAAGGAAGAGGAATGAGGCGAGGGCGAGCAACGTAGGGGCGGGTTTCAAACCCGCCCCTACGTCCCTCTCTCAGCAAATGACTTACCGCCTACGAGGTTGAATAGGCGCAGGCGGGGTCACAGCGTAGGGGCGTATGGCCATACGCCCCTACGTTTGGCTGCCGCGATGGTCCAACAATCTCACCGCGAGCGGCAACTCCCGTAGACCGGCGCGCAGCGGCACGGCTACAATAGAGAGACAGGCAGGTCAGGGACAACAAGGGAAGGGATGGAGGGGACTATGCCCAAGTTCGTGGACTTCCACGCAGATTTGAAGTTGCCGCCCGACGTGCAACGGGAGTTCTCGGAAAGCGCCAAGTACGGCCGGCGCGACCGGTTCGACGTACGTATCGTTCAGGTGTATTACACCAGGAACGGACAGACCTACTGTGTGACTGAGGCCCCCAACGCCGAGGCCGTCCGCAGGTCCCACGCCATGATTGGTGTGGGCACCGGAGACATCTACCAGGTAGACACGCTGGTCTAGCGGGCGCACGCCCGGTAGGCAACAATGGCGGGGCGCCCTTAGGCCGCTGGCTTGCCGGCGTCTTGCGGCCGCCGGCGCAATCCCAACAGGAACAGCGGCCCCGCGCCAGCCACGAATACGAAGGCCACCCAGAGGGCCAGAGTATAGGCGCTGGTGACGTCGTAGATGAACCCGGCGAAGGGAGAACCGACGGCGGCGCCCACGCGCCAACCGATGACCACCGCCCCCATGATGGCGCCCAACGCTGCGGTCCCAAACAGCTCCGGCGCCTCTCGGGTGATCACGGTATCGCCCCCCGAGGCGCCTAGGCCCAATAAGGCCGCGGCCACGTAGAACTGGACCAGCCCGCCCCCGAGGAGGAAGCCAAGCAGGGCCACGGCCTGCAATACGACGCAAAGGGAGAAAACGGGCTTGGTGCCAAAGCGGTCAGCCAGGCCTCCGAAGGCCGAGCGGGCAACCGTGGTGGCCACCCCGTAGGTGGTAAACAGGCTGGCCGCGCGGGCCAGAGAGATACCCTGGTCGGTGGCAAAAGGCACCAGGTGGGTGGTCACCGCTATGATGCTGAAGCCCTGCAGACCCCACACCAGGAAGACCACCCAGAAAGAGGAGCCCCTCAGTGCCTGACGTAGCGAAGGGCCACTAGCCGGTGCGCTGTACGGTCCCAACCCTTCCCCGGAAGGGCCCCCGGGTAGGCGAAAAAGCGGGGTCATAGACAGCGCCAAAAAAAGAGAGCCAGTCCCTATGATGACATAGGCTGTCCGCCATCCGAAGTTGGCGATCAAGTAGCCCGCCCAAGGCGGGCCCAACATGTAGGCTATCCCTATCGAAGTAAAGGCCAGGCCCAGGGCCAGCCCTCGCTGCGTCTGGAACCATTTGGAAATGGTGACGGTGGGTACAATGAAGCCTCCCGCCATGCCCAGGCCACCCAGGACGCCTATGGTCAAGTACAACTGCCAGAGGTGAGCGGCCCGCGAAGCCAGCAGGAAGCCAGAGCCCATGAATACCCCACACAGGATAGCCGCCAGACGGGGCCCCTTCCGGTCCGCCAGCACCCCCATCACCACCCCCACTCCCGCTGAGGCGATGAGGTTGAAGGTATAGGCCAATGACACCATGCCCCGGCTGCCCCCGAACTCCTCAGAGAGGGGTCCGATGAAGACGCTGAAGCTGGACTGGGCGCCCCAGAAAGCCAGCATGAACAGGAACGAGGCCGCCACCAGTACCCACCGGTAGGCGGTGGGATGCCCCCGGGTCATACTGCCTGCTGGGATGTGCACAGGGGGTTGCGGTTCAATAGGCCGCATGGTTGCCGTGTGGCGAGGTTTCAACTGTCCGCTGCGGAGACCTGATCCGCAGGAACAGGACTCCGGCAGCAAACCCTATGACCGCCACGGGCAGGAAGGCCATCAAGTACCCATTGGTGGTATCGAAAACGAAGCCAGCGATGGGCGGGCCAGCCGCGGCGCCGGCACGCCAGCCCAGGGAGAGTATGCCGATAAAGGCACCCACGGCTGCCGTGCCGAAAATATCGGGGGTGGTCTTGATGGCTACGGTGTCGGCTCCCGCTGCCCCCAGGCCGAAGAGCGCCGTGGTCGCATACAGGGAAACCAGGCCGCCGGCGCCCAGTATGCCGACAATCCCGGCGGTCTGCAGCACGACGCACAGGGCATAGGCCGGTTTGGGACCTACCCTGTCCACCAGGAACCCGAAGGACAGCCGGGCCACGATGTTGCTTACACCGTAGATGGTGAGGGCAGTGGAGGCTGTGGTCAGTGGTATGCCTCGATCGGTGGCATGGGGCACCAGATGGACCACCACGGCCATCAACGAGAGCCCCAGGGTAATCCACACGGCAAACATGGACCAGAAGGTAGAGGTGCTCAATGCCTGGCGTACGGTAGTGCTGGTGGCCTTCCCCACACCCGCCTCATCCCACGGCGGTGGGCGGCGCAACGACAGGGCGAGGGGTATGGCCCCCAGGCCGATAATCGCGGCCAGCACACGGTATGCCGAGCGCCACCCCAGGCTCTCGATAAGGCTGGCCGTGAAGGGCGGCCCCAGCATGTAGGCCGCCCCAATGCCGGTGAGCACGATGCCCAAGGCCAGGCCCCGCCGCTTGTGGAACCAGCGGGCGATGGTCGCCGTAGGCACGATGTAGGCGCATGAGATGCCCAGACCCGACAGAACGCCGATGGACAGATAGAGCTGCCACAGGTGGGACGTCCATGACACGAGCATGAAGCCCGCGGCCAGCGCCAAGGCTGCCCCTGTCATCAACGCTCTGGGCCCGTACCGATCAGTCAGAGAGCCGATGCCGAACCCCAGGACTCCGCCCACCATCAGATTGATGGTCAGGGCCAGGGACACCAGCCCCCGGCTCCAGCCGAACTCATGGGAGAGGGGTCCCAGGAAAACCCCGAAGCTGGAGTAGCCTCCCCAAAAGAGGAACACCAACAGGAAAAGGGTGGTCACTACCACCCAGGGATAGAGGCCGCCTTCCCGTGGGAGCGTGACCCCGGTGCCCGGGTGAGCCCCCCGTGCCACGGCTCCGGGCCTACCGGACCACGATGTTGACCAGGCGGCCGGGCACGTAGACTACTTTCTCCACCTGCTTGCCCGCGACGTGGGGTTGGACCTTTTCCTGGGACAGCGCCAGCTCCTTGGCCCTAGCCTCCGGGATTGATGCAGGCACAGTGACCCGGTCGCGCAGCCTGCCGTTCACCTGGATAACCAGGGTGATTTGCTCCTCAGCGGCCAGAGTGTCGTCCCACGTGGGAAAGGGCTGGCTGTGGATGGAGTAGGTGTGGCCGGTGCGCACCCACAGCTCCTCGGCCAAATGCGGGGTGGACGGTGCCAGGAGAAGGAGCAGCGTGTCCCGGGCAAAATGCCACAGCTCCTTGTCCGCCGTCCTGTCCTGCCACACCTGGCCCAGGTAGTTGGTGAACTCCATAAGAGCAGCCACCATGGTGTTGAACTGAAAGGTCTCCAGGTCCTGGGTCACCCGGCGGATGGTCTGGTGCGTCACCCGGAGCAGTGCCCGGCGCGCCTCCTCGCTGCTCACGACGCTGCCCAAGACGGAGGAGTCCTCCAGGGCCAGGCGCCACACCCGGTTGAGCCAGCGCACCACACCGTTGAGGCCAGCGTCGTTCCATTCTCCGCCGTGCTCCCAAGGGCCAAGGAACATCAGGTACATGCGCACGGCGTCGGCGCCGTGCTCGCCGACGTAAACGTCGGGGGTCACCACATTGCCCCGGGACTTGCTCATCTTGTGGTGGCCGAGCACGATGGTGCCCTGGTTGAACAAGCGGAGGAAGGGCTCGTCACAGGAGACCAGACCCAGGTCGCGCAGCGCCTTGGTGAAGAAGCGGGCGTAAAGCAGGTGCATGGTGGCATGCTCAGCGCCGCCAGTGTACTGGTCCACCGGCATCCAATGATGCATGCGCTCGGGGTCCCAGGCGCCCTTGTCGTAGCCGGGGCTGGTATAGCGCAAGAAATACCACGATGAGCAGATGAAGGTGTCCATGGTGTCAGTCTCCCGCTGGGCGGGGTGACCGCACTGGGGGCACCTGGTGCTCACGAAGCCCTGCACGTATTTCAGAGGTGACTCGCCGGTGGGTTTGAACTCGGCCTCGTCGGGTAGCAGCACCGGCAATTCCGTCTCCGGTACGGGCACCGTACCGCAGTGAGGGCAGTAGACAATGGGGATGGGCGCACCCCAATAGCGCTGCCGGGAGATTAGCCAGTCCCGCAGGCGGTAGCTGACCTTTGGCCCACCCCAGCCTTTTTGCTGGGCGTATTCAGCCACCGCCGCCTTGCCTTGCTCGCTGGGCGTGCCCTCAAAGGGTCCGGAGTTGACCATAGTCCCTTCGGCGACGTAAGCCTCGGTCAGGTCCTTGCCATTCCAGTCGGGTGGAGCGATGACGATGGGTATGGGCAGGCCATACTTCTTGGCGAAGTCGAAGTCCCGCTGGTCGTGGGCGGGCACGCCCATGACCACGCCGGTGCCGTAGCCCAGCAGCACGTAGTCGGCAATCAATAGTGGCACTCTACGTCCGTTAAAAGGGACCACGGCCTCGGTGCCCAGGGCCACGCCCGTCTTCTCGCGCTCGGTGGACAGTCGCTGGATCTCGGTCTCACGGCGGGCCGACTCGACGTAGGCCTCCACCTCAGCCCGGCGCTGGGGCGCTGTCAGCGCGGGTACTAGCGGGTGCTCGGGGGCCAGCACCATGAAAGTAACCCCGTACACTGTGTCGGGCCGGGTGGTGAACACCCGCAGGTCTTTCTCTGGCAGGCCCAGATGGGAGATGTCGAAGGACAGCTCAGCCCCTTCGCTACGGCCGATCCAGTTGCGTTGCATTATCTTGATGCGCTCGGGCCATTCAATGCCGTCGTGGCGCAGCAGCTCCTCGGCGTAGTTGGTGATGCGCAGGAACCACTGCTCCAGGTCCCGGTGGGTCACCGGCGTATCACAGCGCTCGCACTGGCCATCCTTGACCTGTTCGTTGGCCAGGACTGTCTGGCAGGACGGGCACCAGTTGGCGGGCGCCTTGGCCCGGTAGGCCAGGCCGCCCTTGTAGAGCTGGAGAAACAGCCACTGGGTCCACCGGTAGTACTCGGGCACGCAGGTGATGGCCTCTCGCCGCCAGTCGTATACGGCGCCAATGGACTTCAACTGTCGGCGCATGTTCTCGACGTTGTCCATGGTCCATTTGCGGGGCTGGATGCCCCGCTTGATGGCAGCGTTCTCCGCCGGCAGGCCGAAGGCGTCGAAGCCCATGGGGTGGAGCACCTTGTAGCCTTGCATGCGTTTGAACCGGGCGTGCACGTCGGAGGGGGCCATGGCGTACCAGTGCCCGATGTGCAGGTCACCCGAGGTGTAGGGGAACATGGTGAGGGCATACCACTTGGGCCGGGGGTCGGACTCCTCCACCTCGTAGAGGTGGTCGGCCGCCCAACGTTCCTGCCACTTCTTCTCTATCTCTGTGGGGATGTATTCAGGGGGCATGGGTCTCCGTTTCCAATCGCCGTCAGGGTTAACTTGCTGCTTCGGTGTGGATTATACCTCAAACGTAGGGGCGAAGCATCGGGGGCTAAAACGAACTGACCCCCTATGGTCCCCCTTGCCAAGGGGGACTGTAGGGGGTAAATTTGCTTCATGCTTCGCCCCTACAGGTTGCGATGCTATAATGGCGCCGGATGATAGTGGACTTCCACACGCACATATTCCCTCCCGAGGTCAAGCAGCACCGGGAGGACTTCCTGAAGCAGGACCCCTTCTTCTCCGTCCTTTACTCCCGCCCCAAGAGCCGGCTGGCCGTGGCCGAGGACCTAGTTGCCAGCATGGACGAAGCTGGCGTTGACAAGTCGGTGGCGCTCAACATCGGTTGGGCGCAGCCCGAGCTGTGCCGTCGCAACAACGACTGTATCATGGAGGCACAGGCCCGCTACCCGCGGCGCATCATCGGCTTCGGTAACTTGCCCTGCGGCAGCCTGGAGAACGCCGTCGAGGAGGCGGAGCGCTGCGCCCGGGGCGGGCTGCGCGGCCTGGGGGAGCTGCGCCCCGACCTGTTGGCCTGGGACTGGGGCAACTCCGAGAAGATGGCCCCTCTCATGGATGTCGTCTGGCGCCACCGCCTCGTCCTCATGTTCCACACCTCCGAGCCGGTGGGCCACGGCTACCCGGGCAAGGGCCGGGCCACCCCGGGTACCCTCTATCCCTTCATCGCTGCCTTCCCCGAGGTGACCGTGGTGCTGGCCCACTGGGGGGCAGGAATGCCCTTCTACTCGTTGATGCCCGAGGTAGCCGAGGCCCTGAACCACACGCTCTTCGACACGGCGGCTACTCCCTTCCTGTACCGCTCCAGGGTGTACACCGCGGTGCGCAACCTGGTGGGGGAGGAGCGCATTCTCTTCGGTTCCGACTATCCCCTGCTTTCGCAACAACGCATGTTGCGGGAGGTGGCGAACTCCCTCCGGTCCTTGGACGGGCGAGAAAAGGTGCTGGGCGGGAACGCCGCCCGGGTCCTGGGCTTGGAAGGCGCGCCGTGAGCACACCAGGCCCGCCCCACGTCCGGGCCTTTGTGGCCATCGAGTTGCCTGAGGGCATACGCTCCGCGCTGTCGCGGGTGATCGTCGGCCTGCGGGGGAGCGGCGGGGACGCCGTCCGCTGGGTCAACCCCGGGGGCATCCACCTCACCCTCAAGTTCCTGGGGGATGTAGAAGAGCCCCTCATCACAGATCTGGTACGCGCTCTGGAGGCAGCTTGCGGCCCGGTGCCCGCCTTCAGTCTGGCTCTGGGCACCCCGGGCGCCTTCCCCAGCACCGGCTCCCCCCGGGTGCTCTGGATCGGGCTGACTGGCCAATTAGACTCACTGGCCTTCCTTCAGCGACGGGTGGAGGACAGCCTCCAGCCTCTGCGTTTTCCCCCAGAGGACCGCGCCTTCTCTCCGCACCTGACCCTGGGCCGGGTGCGGGAGTCCCGACAAGTCGGGACCGCCCAGCGCCGGCAGTTGGGTCAGGCCATTTCTGCTTGCCAGGTGCCCCCTGCGCAGCCCTTTGTGGTGGACGGCGTGGCGCTCATACGCAGCCAGCTCACCCCGCAGGGCGCCATCTATACGCGGCTGCACCGAGTTGGCCTGGCACCACTGGTCAGCCCTTGAGACCTGTTACTGCCCTGGACAGGGGATGAGGCAGCACCCCGCACAAAACCCCTTGACAGCCTGCGGCCAGTCATGCCATAGTGGCGACGTTCCACACGGTCGAGGGGTCTAGTAGCTTTGAAAAGGCCACCAGCGGCACTACAGCGAATAGGTGATTACTTCCGGGAGATCCGCCTCACCAACGACCTTCAGACTCTCCCGGAGCAGCGTACGTGGCTGGCCAGGCCACCCCGGGACCCAGAGCCCAGAAAAGTGGTCCTGTATCTGGGCTGCAACGTCCTGCGCACGCCCCACATGGTCCAGGTGGTCACTGGCATCTTTGATAAGCTCAGCCTGGACTACGTGGCGGTAGGTGGCCCCACCTATTGCTGCGGCGCCCCCTTCCTCCAGGACTCCCCTGATGATGCCCGTGACCTGATGCAGCGGGCCTCCGGCTACTTCGCAGAGTTCCGCCCCCAACGGGTGGTCATGTGGTGTCCCGGCTGCTTCCACTACTTCCAGAAAATGCTGGACTCCAAGCCCCCTTACCAGACACAACACGTCACCGAGTTCCTGGTCGAGCACTTAGAGCGCATGCCCCTGCGACGCCCAATCCCCCGGCGTGTAGCCCTCCACTATCACAACGGTGATGCCGAGCGGGAGCGCCAGGCGGCTTGCGCCCGTTTCCTGCTGAGGGCAGTGCCCGAGCTGGAACTGGTCAGCATCCGTTCGGACCCCCGCCTGGGCTTGCAGTGTACGGCCAGGGCCCGCCACACCCTGGGCTCGGGCTGGGACAGCATCATCACTTCCCAATTCGCGCAGGCATTGGACCAGGGGGCGGAGGTACTGGCCTCGCTCCACCACAGTTGCCACCGCATGCTGGTCCACTTACAGGAGGCACACCCCGTCCAGGTGGAGCACTACTTGTCCCTGTTGGGGCACTCACTGGGGCTGGACTACGAAGACCGCTATCGTAAGTACATGCTGCTGGCCGACGCCACGAGGATCCTGGAGGCAGCCCGCCCCTGTCTCGATGCCAACCACGTGGACCTGGCGAGCGCCCGGACCCTGGTCCACAAGCTTTTCGTGGAAAGGACGCCGTCATGAAAGAGCTTTCAGAGCTACCAGTTTTCCGGAGCAGTGCGCCCCCCTTTGACCCTCAGACCTGGCGGTTGCGTGTGGACGGGCTGGTGGCTACTCCCCTGGCCCTGACCCAAGCCGAGGTCCTGGCATTGCCCGCCGTGGAGGACAACAGCCCCTTCGAGTGCGTGGAGGGGTGGCGAGTGCCCCAGAACCAGTGGAAGGGACTGCCAGTCAGCGCCCTGCTGGACCGAGCCGGCGTGCTCCCGGAGGCACGCTTCGCCAGCTTCTACTCTGGCGACTTCGCCATGAGCCTGACGCTAGACGAATCCCGGGCGCCTGGCGTCCTCCTGGCCCATGGCCTCAATGGCGCCGCCCTAGCGCCGGAGCACGGGGGGCCCCTGCGCCTGGTGGTGCCAGGCAAGGACTGCTTCTACGGCGTGAAGTGGGTGGAGCGGGTGGAGCTGGCCCAGTCCCGACGCGTCGGGATGGAGACGGGCAAGGCCATCGCTCTGGGGCGCATCCAGCGCCGCCGGGAGGCCCCCGCCCGGTGATGTACCAGTTCTGCCCCTTCTGCACGCGTCCCCTCATGCCCGCGGAGGTCGCTGGCCAGGTCCGGCCGGCGTGCCTTGCCTGTGGCTTTGCCCAATTCCCGGACCCCAAGGTGGTGGTGGGCGTGGTGGCCAGCCGGGACGGCAAGGTGTTGCTCCAGCAGCGCCGCCACAGCCCGGGGAAGGGGCTGTGGTCCTTCCCCTCGGGTTACGTGGATGCCGGTGAGAGGGTGGAAGACGCCGCCTTGCGGGAGGTCCAGGAAGAGGTACAGGTCGAGGTCCATTTGGACGGCCTGCTGGGGGTATACTCCGAGCCGGGCAACCCAGTCATTTTCATCGCCTACCGGGGGACTATCGCGTCGGGCGAGCCTGCCCCCGGTCACGAGAGCCTGGACGTGGGCCTGTTCCCGCCCCACCAGATGCCCCCTCTGGCCTTCCCCCACGACGCCGAGGTGCTGGAAGACTGGAAGCGGGCCACCAGGGTAGGGGCGGGATAACCCCACCCCCTACGCCCTTCGGCAAGGTTTCATCTCAAAAGGAGGCATCCTATGCCAAGGCAAGCTGTCAGCTCACCCAAGGTCAGCCGGCCGGCGGTCTACTCACAGGCCATCCGGGCGGGCAACATCCTGTTCATCGCCGGCCAAACGGCGGTGGATGCCCAGGGCAAGCCCGTGGGCGTCGGCGACCCCGCGGCGCAGGCCCGCCAAGTCTTCGACAACATAACAGCCCTTCTGGAGGCTGCGGGCGCCACCTGGGAAAACGTGGTAAAGATAACCTCGTATCTCACGGACATGCGCTACTCCGACGCTGTCCGCGAGGTGCGCATGCGCTTTCTCAAGGAGCCCTTCCCGGCATCCACCTCAGTCCAGGTTGTGGCGCTGGCCCGCCCCCAGTACCTGCTGGAGGTCGAGGCGACCGCGGTCCTGGACTAGGCTGCTCTAACCTAACCCCTGTCCCCTTCCCGAGGCGGGCATCCCGACGAGTCGGGCCTCTCCCCGTGTCGGGGAGAGGCAGGGAGAGAGGTCCGGGGCTGCCTGGCGACGCGGTTAGGTCAGCGGGCTATCCAGGCTGTCTCGAATACCCGGAACATCTCCTGCCCATGGGCCATGTAGCCGGTGACCTTGACCTCTGGTGGTAGCACCAGCAGGTCGGCCGCCGAGGGCAGCACTATGCGGTAGGCCTGCTCGATCTGGCGGAGCTGGAGCTGCCGGGCAAGCTCCGCGCGCTTGTTCTCGTCGTTGCTGGAGATGAACTGCTCGTAGAGTTGGTCATACTCCGGGTCAACCACGCGGCTACGATTGGCATTGCCTGCATACTTGAAACTGGGGTTGGCCAGGGCCAGGCTGTCCTCAGGTGTCATCTGGAGATTGGGGCTGCTGCCCATCTCCCCTACGGGATACTTGGCCTGGAGCACGCTGGCGGCGAACTGGCCGTACTCCATGAAGTTGAGCTTGACCTCGATACCCACTTTGCCCAGCATGTCGGCTACCGCTTCCCAAACTGCTCGGTAGTTGTGCTGGACGTACTGGGTGGTCCCGTTGAATGTGGTCCTGAAGCCTTTGGGATAGCCGGCCTCGGCCAGGAGTTGCTTGGCCTTGTCCGGGTTGTACTGGATGTACTGGCGTACCTCGGGGGGCACGTCCTGTAGGGCCAGGGCGTAGGGCACGCCGGGCCGGATGAGCGGTATGACGGTCGCCCGGCCCAGGTGAGGGCCTTTCACCAGCGCTTCGCGGTCAATAGCCATGGACACCGCCCGGCGCACCCGCGCATCGTTGAAGGGGGGGCCTTCAGTGTTCATGAACAGGTTGCCCGGAAAGGTGCTTGCCGAGGGACAGCGGAGCACCTGGAGGCCGGGGACGGTCTTGGCCACGTCCCCCGCCTGGAGGTCCTGCCAGGCGTGGGCCATGTTTATCCTGCCCGCCCGGAAGACCGCCATCTGGGTGGAAAGCTCCGGAATGACATGGAACTCCAGGCCATCCAGCAGGGGCCGGCCAGGCCGCCAGTAGTCGGGATTGCGGGCCAGGGTCCATCTCACCCCGGGCACCCATTTCTCGAAAGTGAAGGGGCCGCTGCCGATCCAGGACTTCTCGGGGTTCTCCCAGAGTTCGCCCTTGGCGCCGCCGGCCTCCTGGGCTAACGCCGCCATCCCATAGGGATGTCCCATCAACTCCAACACCATACCGCCCCAGGGCACGCTGGAGGTCATACGGAAGGTGTATTTGTCCACCGCCTCCACAGATTTGACCAGCCCCAGCTTGGTCCTGAGCCAGTCCTGGGTCCGCCAGCGCTCAGTGGTGAACACGATGTCCTGCGCCACCACCTCGCGCCCGTTGACCGGGGGCTTGTTGTGGAACTTGACCCCCTGTCGAATGGTGAACTCGGCGGTGCGGTCATCCACCCAGCGCCAGTCGTTGACCAGCACCTTGGTGAAGGCCGACTCGCAGCCGGGCGAGGGAGGGTCCGGCCACAGGGAGAACAGGAAGCTGAACACATTGCCCTTGGTCATCAGGGTGGGATTGAGGCGGTTCACCGGGTCCCAACTGGTGGGGTCGCTGGTTATGGGGATTCTGACCACACCACCCCGGGTGGGGCCAGCCGGGGCTAGTGTCGTCGGGGTGGCCGTGGCCGCCGCCACCCGGGTAGGCGCCGCCGTAGGTGGTACGGTTGTCGGGGTGGCTGCCGGGCCACAGGCCGCGAATGCCAGGACACCTATGGCCAGCCAGGGTAGTGCGCGTCTTCGCATAGATGGACCCTCCATCACACCTGGTGTTGTCTACGTCACTGTGGATAGAGCGATACTAAGGCGCGCCGCTAACCGTTGTCAAGGCCAGCAAACAGCGCCGGCCTGGCGCAAGCCAGGCCGGCGCTTGTGCGCTGGGGCTACTTCCAGCCTACTTGTCCAACCAGAGGCCCTCCGTGTAGCCGGCGGAGAAGTACTGGTACCCGCCCGCCCAATCCTTTACGTAGTCCCTCAAGGCGCCAAACAGCATGGGGAATGCCCCCGAGTTGGGCTCCCAGGCCTGGTCAATGAGCCGGAGGGACAGCTTCTTATATAGCTGGTCGGCCCTGTTCTGGTCGGTTTGCACCAGTATCTCCTCGACAAGCTTGTCCACCTCGGGATCGTTGATCCCGCTCCGGTTGGCGCTGATGGGTCCCTGGCTGTGCCAGGTGGAGAACTGGCTGGTGGGCACGTAGAGCGAGGAAATCAGGCCAAAGGTCAGCTGGTCATCGCCAAAGTCTCCCGTGTTGGAGAAGTGGGCCCACTCGATGGAGCTGACGTAGCGGGGCTTGACTTTGAACCCTACTTGCTGGAGCATGCCGGTTACCGCTTCCGCGATCTCCGGGTAGGGCGTGGTGTACCCGGTGCTGAACTTCAGGCCCATCTCCAGGCCAGTGGGATAGCCAGCCTCGGCCAGGAGCTGCCTGGCGCGCTGGGGGTCAAACTTCACCCACTGGGCGACCTCGGGTGGCAGCTCGTCCCAGCCCGCGTTGCCTTTGTAGATCTGTACCGGGTAGTGAGGGGCCGTCACCCCCTGGCCCTGGAGGATAGACTTGACTATGCCCTCCCGGTCTATAGCCATCTGGACCGCCCGGCGCACCCGTACGTCATTGAAGGGTTTCTGGTCAACGCGGAAGTAGAACCGGCCGGGGATGATACCGAGCTGCGGACAGGAAGGAGTCGCAATCCCACGAGCTGCCTTCAGTGCCAGGGCCATGGCCACCGGCACATCAAAGATGATGTCCAGGGCGCCCGACCGGAGGGTGGCCACCTGGGTGCTTATCTCAGGCACGATAAGCAGGTCCACGCCGTCCATGTAGGGCAAGCCCTTCTTGAAGTACCCGGGATTCTTGACGAAGCTGGAACGCACCCCCGGCACGTGCTCCTTGAAAGCCCAGGGGCCGGTGCCAATGTAGGACTTGGCCGGGTCGGTCCAGCGACCTTTCTCGTCCACCACCTCTTGGGGCAATATGAGGGAACCGTATTCCGAGGTCAGGCCCTCAGTGAGGAAGCTGGGCATGGGGCCGTCGAGCACGAAGCGGACACCGTACTTATCTATCTTCTCGATCTTCTCCACGTGGGGAGCGATCTGCTCCAAGCCCCGGATGGTGTCCTCCTTGATGAACCGAGTGGCGCTCCACACCACATCGTCAGCGGTCATCTCGCGGCCGTTGATCGGAGGCTTGTTCTGGAACTTTACTCCCTGGCGGAGCTTCATCTCCAGGGTCCTGTCGTTCACCCACTTCCAGCTTTCCGCCAATTCCGCCCGCACCCCAAGCTGGCAGGGCACCTCCAAAGAAGTCGCGTAGGTTACCAACTGGTTGAAGTTCAGGTACGCCCGGATTGACACGTCCCGTGCCCCACTCTTCCAGGCCCACCTGTCCCAGCCTCGCGGCTCCCGGGGGTCGTTGGCCATGCGCAGGGTCCCACCGGTCTTGATCCCGGTCGCCGGGGCCGCCGTAGGCTGAGGCTTGGGGGTAGCGGTTGGGGCGGTCACTGGGGTTGCCTTGGCCCCTGGTGTGGGCGCCGCAGTAGGCCCTGCAACGGCAGTTGGGGCAATAGTGGGCACTGCGGTGGCCACCGACCGGGGCGTGGCCGTGGGTTGGGGGGTGGCCGTCGCCGCCGGGCCGCAGGCCGCCAGCAGCAACGCCATGATGCTTAGCCAGGGTAGCATCTTCTTCCACATCTTCACACCTCCCTGTTGGGCGTTCAACGGGCCTGCCTATAAAGGGAACAAGAAGACGAAGTTTGCTGCCATTATAGCCGCTCATTGTCCACTGTCAACCCCCCCTTTGGGTCCCAAAATCCACCATCAGCCCCTACGCCTGCCCACAACTGAATCACCAGGCTCAATGGCACGCTAGCTGGTGGATTTGGGCCTCCCCTGATCCGCCATCAAAAACGAAGACCTGGAAAACCCGCTGCCTTGGGCACACCCCGACAGCCGGTCAAACCGTAGGGGCGACCGGCCGGTCGCCCCTACGCGTTGGTGCACCACCTGGG
>JACPQM010000021.1 GCA_016190505.1 Chloroflexota bacterium
AGCCCACTAAGGCCCAGGCGGTCCTGCTCCAGATGCTCGGATTACCCTTGCCGCAGCACATGAAAGTTCACGAAATGTAGTGTAGACCGTAGATATGAAACAATGCCTCTCCAGATTCGCCACTGCGGAAGTTGGGCTAGCACGGGAACGTGGCAGCGTATCGAGTTGAGCTGCGTCCGGCAGTCCATGGTTCGACAGGCCCACCATGAGCGACTAAAGTTCCCCCTCTCGCAGAGGGAGAGGGTTCCCGTAGCCTGTAGCCGGCCTATTCCAGCCCCGCCAGCTTTCGGGCCAGGCGCTTCTTGGCCTCCAGGTCGCCCTGGCGCAGGATCATCACCCGCTGGGCCTGGGGCGAGCCTGCCCCGTGCATGGACTCCACCGGCGCTATGCTACAGGTCATGTTCTCCAGCAGCCGGCCCAGCCTCAGGCGGTACTCGGCGGGGACCTCGCCAGCGCCCCGGTAGTACTTCTCCACGAAAGGCCCGACCCTGGGGTGGCGCAGGTCGCGCTCCGAGGGCATAGTGGCCAGGAAGCCGCCCGCGATGTCCTGGGCCAGGCGGTAGATCTCGTAGATGTAGCGGGTCACGTTCTGCTTGGTGATGTTGGCCAGCATGTAGTCCACCACGTAGGCCCCGGAGGGCGTGGGCTTGCCCTCGCTGGAGCAGGCCAGGGAGCAGGCGTGCAGGGTCTCCGAGAGCAACATCATCTCGGTGAGCTTGTCCCGGATGTGGGGCGCCTTCTCCACCCCCTGGTACTCGGCCAGGGCGGCGGCAGCGCCGATGACCACATCGGCCACGCCGGACTTGCACCCCCCGTAGTTCTGGCGGTGGAAGGCGGCGAAGCGCTCCACCAGCGGTCCAGCGTACTCAGCCTCGCCCGCCAAGAACACGCGCTCCCAGGGCACGAGCACGTTGTCGAAGACCACCGTCGCCTCACCGCCGACCAGTCCGTAGCTGGCGTTGCCCTGGTCGAAGCCGCCCTCGATCTTGCGGGTGTCGTTGGTCTGCCGCCCGAAGATATAGACCATGCCCGGAGCGTTCGCGGGCACGGCGCAGGCGATGGCGTAGTCCTTGTCGTCAGGCCCCAGCGCCCTAGTGGGCATGGCGATGACCTCATGCGAGTTGACCGCCCCGCTCTGGTGTATCTTGGCGCCCCGGATGACCACGCCGTCCTGGCGCCTCTCTACGATGTGGAGGTATTGGTCGGGGTCGTGTTGCTGGCTGGGGGCCAGGCTGCGGTCGCCCTTGGGGTCGGTCATGGCCCCGTCGGGCATCAGGTCGTTGTCCTGCACGAACTTGAGGTAGTCCCGGAAGCGGCCGTGGTACTGGGTGCCCTTGGCCTTGTCCATGTCGAAGGTGATGCTGTACAGTGCGTTCATGGCATCGAAGCCGACGCAGCGCTGGAAGCAGCTACCGGTGCGCTGGCCCAGGAGTCGGAGCATCTTGACCTTGGTCACCAGGTCCTGGGCGCTGTGGTGAATATGGGTGAAGCGGTTGACCGGCTGGCCGCTGAGGTTCGACGTAGCCACGCCGAGATCAGAGAACTTGGCGTCGTGGGCCAGGTTGTAGGTCTCGGCGGCGGCGTTGACATGGGGACGAATGAGGGGGTGCTCCGTCCTATCAGCGATACGCTCCCCCAGTGCGTACACCTCGATGGGCACCTTCTTCAGGCTCTCGATGTACTGCGCGCCAGTCATTAGGGGCATGTCGTGTTCCTCCTAGTCCCAATGTTTCGTCCCTAGCCTTCTGCCCACATCCACCTGTCATTCTGAGGGAGTGAAGCGACCGAAGAATCCGTAACCCCAACGCTTGCCCCGGAGCACGGATTCTTCGTCCCGCTCAGGCGGGACTCAGAATGACACCGGACCCCGACACCGTAGGGGAGGAACTCCGTGTCCTCCCCGTCGCCCGACCGGGGCGGGCACGGAGTCCCGCCCCTATGGGTTTGCTTTGTTCCCCTCTCCCTTGACGGGAGAGGGCAGGGTGAGGGTGTGGCTATGCTTTTGAATCAGCGTCTGCTTCGCCACCGGCCTCCGTTTGCGCCGTGCCCGTCACCTCGCTAAGGATGCTATACCCGTATTCTAGCAGTTTGCCCGCGCGCTCGGCGGGCACCTTCTTCGCCTGAAGGTAGGCCTGCAGCGCCTGCTGGGGTGCCAGCTTCTCAGGCGAGACCTCACCCAGGCGGGGCCGGCGCTCCCGGCGCACCTCGCGACTGATCCCCGCCACGTAGTGGGCCGCCTTGAGTGCCTGACGGATGTCCCCATCCCGCAGGGACTGGTCGGGCGAAAGGGAGACGTCCAGGCGCACGATGGCCCCCTCGATGTCCCGGCTAGCCAGTGCCCGGAGCACAGTGGCCGTGGGGTCGGGGTCGCCGGCGGGCACCGACACACTTACCTCGACAAAGGGACGCGCCGGCACCTCCACAAATCTGGGGGGGCCTACGAGCCGATGCCCCGATGGCTTGGCCGGGTCGAGGTCCACCAGGCAGAAGCCCTTGGGTTCGCCCGCCTCGGAGAAGTCCAGCCGCTCCAGGCTGCCCGCGTAGACCGCTGGAGGCCAGGAGGCGATCTCCTGATGGCTGTGGACGTGGCCCAGGGCCACGTAGTCCAGGGAGGGGTGAGAGAGGTGGCTGGGGAGCAGGTCGGGCTCGCCATTGGCCATCATGCGGCCCTCGGAGCCACGCCGGGCGCCCCGCACAGCCACGTGGGCGGCCAGCACCGCGGGCAACGTCGGATCAAGCTGGTCCAGATAGCCGCGAAGCTGGCCTACCGCCGCCTGGCGCATGCGCTCCATGACCTGGTCCAGCGAGAGGCCCTTGCTGTCCTCTCGGGCGAGCAGCCCCGAGCGGCGCAGCCAGGGCAGGCTGGCTATTTGGAGCGGCCCAGCCCTGGTGGCCACGGTATGTATGCCAGGCCGGGCGGCCACGGTGATGCGCTCCACGGCCAGGGTATCGAAGATCTCGACCGAGGTAGCCCTGGCGAAGGCGTGGGGCAAGTCGTGGTTGCCCACCAGCAGGAACACCGGCATGCCTGCTTCCACCAAACGGCGCAGGCGCCGGGCGAGCTCCCGCTGGTGGGTCTGCGAAGGCTCGCGGCTCTTGTAGGCGTCCCCGGCGAAGAGGACCAGGTCCACGCCCTCGGCCAGGGCGCTGTCCACCAGCCCATCCAGGCAGCGCAGGAAGTCCACCAGCCGGGAGGGCAGGCCAGTGGTGGGGTCGGTGCCCCCGTAGGCCTCTACCCCCAGGTGCAGGTCAGCGAAATGCAGGATACGCACGTTTCAATTGCCTCTTGTCATCACGTCGAGAATGAGGCGCGGTGGAGCCCCCCTCTCCCTCGACGGGCGAGACTAAGGTGAAGGTGAGGTCTGCCCCTGAAGACGTCGAGCCTCCCGCTCACTCTCGCTCTCTCCCTCCAGGGGAGAGAGGGGGCTGACTCCCCGATAGGCGACGACGGCCCCAACGCGCCCGCGCTCACCCGCCGTGGCGGGAGGCCATGAATGGCAGAAGCACTAGCAATTACCGTTCAGTTCAGTCACAGTTGGCAGCACGTGTATAATACCACCACAGGCAAGGACGTGGCATGATCCGACCTATGGTCCCGTCCCCGCTCGTACGCGGTGCTATCAGAGTTCGGCCTAGCGCCATTGAGCGTCGAACTGGAGTGGCAATGGACAATGACGAAAACACAATAGGTGTTTTTGGCCGAGCCCAGCACACTGCGAGGGACGTGGCGGCAAGAAGGAGTGGCACACGTGGATGATACCCTGCATGACCTCACTCTTCTGGTAAGTGGTAGAATCCAAGAAGAGGGCAAGTCAGCCAAGGACGTTTTGAAAGCTCTTTTCGGAAGCCGCTACTACGAACGCCACTACGCGAAGACAGGCTTGAGGGACGCCTTGAAACTTGGTGCCGGTGACGAGGGTGACCAGGGAGTACCGTTTGCAGGGCTGATCAATCCAGATAATCCTGAAACTGGCCCCTACGGCGGGACGAGCGTAGTGTGGTTCCCCTCTAGGGGGCGAGGAAGCCTGCTGGCACTCGTGGTCGGCACTCGCGGTCTGTCGCCGGACGAAGGTATCCTGACTCGACCCGGGCATCGCCGCCGGGCTGCGGCTCTGCGCCGACTACTTGGCAGGACCGGCGTAGAAGTCTGGTCAAAACCTGACCCCGCCAACCTCGGTGCGGCGATACCCAAGGCGTCGGCGCAGCGATTCCCAGGCTTTGAAAACGTATTCAAAAGGTACGGACATGAACTGTACCTCATTGCGCAGGTGCCGGGCCCGGAAAACGCGGATGTGGCCCGGGCGGTCGTGCAGGCTTTCTTCGATCTGTACTCATATGAACGCGGGTGGGAGATATTCGCCGCACGCAAGACGGAACGTGAGGAGTTGCTTGGCCACTTGCGAGCGGACCTTTTTCCCCAGGTCACGGCCGACCTGGTTCATGATGTGCTGCTGGCGCGTCATTTCGTGGTGTTGCAAGGGCCTCCAGGCACGGGCAAGACGCGGCTTGCATCAGAAGTCCTGCGGCGGCACTACACGGGCAGAGGGATGACCATCCAGTTCCATCCGGCGGTCACATATGAGGACTTCGTTGTCGGGTTGTCGCCAGATATCAGCAACCAAGAATCCCTTCGTTTTGGTGTCCGCCCCGGATGGCTCTGCCAAGCGTGCGAGTCTGCGAACAACGATCGTTTCCTGCTCGTCATCGATGAAATGAACCGGGCCGATCTAGGCAAAGTTCTGGGGGAGGCCATTTATCTGTTCGAGCCTGGAGATGTTGGCACGCGGACGGTTGTGCTCGCCCATCCCGTGAGCGGCAGAACCGCCCTGTCCATACCTAACAACCTCTACGTGCTGGGCACCATGAACACTGCGGACAGGACAATCGCTGGCGTTGACCTGGCCATCCGGCGTCGTTTCTCTTTCATCACCATGATGCCCGATCGCGATGTGGTTGCAGCTCAAGGGTTGAAGCTGGCAACAGATTGGTACGACCGTATCTCTGATGTATTTGTGGAACACGCGCCGGATGACGCACTGAACCTGCTGCCCGGCCACTCGTACTACCTGGCGAATGACGAATTGGAACTGAAGAAGCGACTCCGCTATGAACTGTTGCCCCTCATAGATGAGTACTTGCGGGAGGGTTACCTAGGCCCTGCGACCAACGAAATGAGCGCAGTGCGCAATGCAATGGAAGACGCGGTGAGATGATGCCCACAAAGGCTCGACGCAGAGGAGATCGGGGGGCCTTAAGATGGCAGTCATCTCGCATGCCAGAACCGAAGCGGCTCCTGGTGGCCTCTGACCACGGGCCGCCGGTCACTGTCCCACCCGAGAGCTTTGCCCCGACCCAGCGAACAGATGGCTGGGGACCCTATGCCGAAACGTTCCTGTGCCTTAACGCCGACGCCCTTCGCTCTGTGGGCGTGGTTGCCGAACTGGCTGGCCATTCGGGTGGGGTTTCGGTCGCCCTGCTGCCCGGTGAGCGGGCGGGAGCCGTACCCTTGCGGTCTGCGCTCACTGGACTGGTAGCAGGCGGTCTAATCGTCAAGCCGAGATTCGGGTGGGACGGTGTGGGACAGATTCTGCATGAGACCGGCTGGCATGCGGCGCCAGAGTTCCTTGGTCTGCCGCTGGTGCCGGGCAGCGCGCGCGAGGTGCCGCCATGGGTGGTGGCCGGTCCTGTGTTGGCCCGCCTTGAGTCTCTGTTGCACTCGCTATCCCCTGGTTACCGCCAGGCACACGAAGTACTTGTGAAGCCCCGAGGGCGCGTGATCTGGCCGGAATACCTTGGCCGTTCATTTGTTCGGGGAGCGTGGCATCACGTGCCATGCCAGTTCCCAGATCTGGCAACAGACCCCCTGCTTCGCCGTCACATCAGATGGACGCTTGAACGGATTCGCCGTGACCTGCTTGCGGTAGGCGGCACGGACCACTTCGCTTTGGGCCTTGCTGCATTGGCGATTCGGCTGATTGACACATTCCTTGCCGACGTAGCCCCTTTGGTGCCCGGCCGTGACCAACTCGAGGGTCGTCTGGCTGGTGGTCAGATCACAGCAGAAGTGGTTCGGCGAGGAATTGAAGCTATCGCCTGGGTTGTTGACGAGCGTGGTCTTGGGGGAGGGTGTGAACGTGAGGGTCTTGCGTGGGTTCTGCCACTAGATAGGCTGTGGGAGAGCCACGTGGAGAGCGTATGCCGGCGAGAGGCAGGCAACACTGGTGGCGACGTAAGGGTCGGACGCTTGGGGCAGACCGTTTTCCCAATTGAATGGTCAGATCCGGCACACCGCACCCTTGGGCACCTGGTCCCCGACATAGTTATTCAGCGCGGACGTTCAGTCCAGGTCGTCGATGCCAAATACAAGGCCCACCTTTCCGAGGTGGACGAGAGGGGTTGGAGGGAGTTCCAAGAAGCGACACGCGATGCGCACCGTGCTGATCTCCACCAGATTCTGGCCTACGCGTCTCTATACGAGGCAGACCAAGTTACCGCGACGCTGGTGTACCCCCTCCGCAGGCCAACGTACCTCGCTCTTCGGGAACGCGGCCGTGATCGTTCTTTCGCGGACCTGTACCATGGTGGTCGGCACGTGCGGTTAGAGCTTCGAGGACTCCCGTTCGGGGCGATAGCTCCGGACTGGAACTAGTAGTTAGCTTCCATAATAGTGTTGCAATGAACGGGGTTTGGCAGTATGCTGGTCACAACATGACGTGGAGGACTGCTGCCGATGCCCTTTGTGAGCTCTCGTGCCAAGCTGGAGTTGACTGAGCAGGAAGGGGCCGAATTGGAGCGTATCGCTCATGCTCGGACCGAGCCAGCCCGGCGGGTGGAACGAGCCCGGATCCTGCTGGCCTATCACGAGGGGGAGACGGTATCGGCGATCGCACGGCGGGTTGGCGTGGCACGCCCGACGGTGGAGCGCTGCGTGGGGAAAGCCCTGAGTATGGGGGCGATGGTGGCGCTGGCTGACCTGCCCGGCCGCGGCAAGCCGGCGACGCTGACGACCGAGGCCAAGGCATGGATGCTTGATCGCGCATGCCAGAAGCCGTCCGCGCTGGGCTATCCCTACGAGCTGTGGACGACACGGCTGTTGGCGCAAGACGCCAGGACCCATGGGCCAGCCGCCGGACACCCCAGCCTGGCGCACTTGGGAAGGGGCACCGTGTCCAAGCTTTTGAGAGGGGCCAAAGTGCGTCCTCACAAGATCGCGTATTACCTGGAGCGACGGGACCCGGAGTTCGCCGGCAAGATGGCCCAAGTGCTCTGCGTCTACAGAGAGGTCCAAGTGGCACGGGAGAGCGTTGCTCCCCCATCCCAGCAGGTAGTTGCCTGGCTGTCCTATGATGAGAAGCCAGGCATCCAGGCATTGGCCACCACCGCCCCGGACCGCCTCCCGGTGCCCGGGCTGCACCCGACGGTGGCTCGGGACCACGAATACGTGCGGCTGGGGACTTCGACTTTGCTGGCAGCCCTGGATCTGCTGACCGGGCAGGTCTGGGGCATGATGATGGACCGGCACCGCAGCGCGGAGTTCATTCAGTTCCTCTGCATGCTGGATGGCAAATACCCCAAAGGCGTCAAGCTTCGGCTCATCTTGGACAACCATTCTGCCCACATCTCGCGGGAGACGCGTCGGTTCTTGGAGACCATGCCGAACCGGTTTGACTTCATTTTCACCCCTATACACGGCTCCTGGTTGAACCTTGTCGAGTCCTTCTTTGGCAAGCTGGCGAGGACCCTGCTGCGAGGGATGCGGGTCAGTACCAAGGAGGAACTCAAGCGTCGCGTCGAAGAGCACTTGGTGGACCTCAACGACAGCCCGGTAGTCTTCCGCTGGCGCTATCGGATGGAGGACCTTTCCGTCGTATGACGTATTGCATCTCTATTAAGGAATCAACGTACTAGGCGGCGTGCGGGCGCGGGCCCTTCGGTCGTCCGTCCACGGAAGGACTCCGTCAAGAGTTTCTCATGGGTATTCACATACGCACCACGAAGCACGAGAATCACCCCTCTCTCCCATTGGAGGGGGAGAGCGAGAGTGAGCGGGAGGCTGGACGTGGTGAGAGGCGACCCTCACCTACACCTGTCCCGTCGAGGGAGAGGGGGGACACCACCCCCGTTTTCAGAGTGATGACATGACAGGGAGCGCGGCAGTTAGTCCTCTATCGCTGGCGTCTTTTCCAGGTGGTGGGTGACCGGGTTGACCTTGAAGCCGAGCATCTCCAAAGTCGTGTATCCCACCAGGGGCCGCTCCCCGTTGCTGCCCAACGCCACCAGCACTGGCCGCCTGACACCTTCGATCTCTACCTCGGCAAGGGCGAGACGGCGCGTCACGGTACGGCCGTCCCCCAATCGGTGGGCACTTCGTACTGGCCCAGAACACCCAGCCGTTCGGCGGTGGAGCGGGGCACCTTGGTGAAGGTGGCGCCAGTGTCCACCAGGGCTTCCAACGACTCAGAGCCGCGAGACCCGTGCAGCAAAAGAGTAACGAGTGTTTGGCCCAAGTGTGCCTCCTTGCCTAGCCCGCCGCCGGGTACTCGCCAATCCATCTTACCAGGGTGGAGGCGCCTTTGATGCTGTCGTAGAAGGGCTTGTCGCAGGTCCATAGCTCGCAGCCCTCGGCCTGGGCCAGGGCCAGGTAGGCGGCGTCGTAGGCCGAAAGCCGGTGCTCCAGGGCTAGCGCAAACACCCGCTGGGGCGCTACTTCCCGCAGTTCAACGCCCACAGTCGTAAGCATGTCCAGTGCCTGAGTTGCCTGCGAGAGATTGAGCCGGCGTTGCCTCAACGCACTCACGATCCCATTGACCATCTCGTAGGCAAACAACTGCGGCGCCATCGCTACGATGACGTTGCGGACACGCCAGTCCCGCCGCAGGGCATTTGCCTGGCGGACGTAAGGCTCGTCTAGCAGTTGCCACTTGAGCGCTACCGATGCGTCCACCACCACAGGCCGGGGCAGGCTTACCATCGTCTACCGGCGCCGCCCTTCCTCCACAAGCTGCCAAGTAGGGACACCTATGGGGCCGATTTCCTCCCTCAGCTTGTCCATTCGCTCGATGAAGGCTTCCCACTCTTGGGGCGTACTGGGTCTGGCGACTTCGCCACTTTGTTCGTCTATGTGGTGCTCGATGGCTTCCAGGCAGAAGTCGCTGACGGTCATGCCCCGCTTGGCGGCAGCCACCTTGATACGCCGCTTCATGCCCTCGTCCCTCAGGTCGAGGCCCAATCTGATCCTCGTTTTCGTTGCCATTCCCCGTCACCTCAGACCCAAGCTAACATTGTGGCGCCATGTCGTCAAGACGCCACGCCATTGCCCACAAGGCGCCGGGGGCACGGATTCTTCGGTCGTCCCGATGCGTCGGGACTCCCTCAAGAATGACATGAGAGGACCCTGGTCACAGCCCCAGCCGCTCTAGGCCACCCGGCCCTTAAGCTCGTAGGCGATGCCGTGGGGTTCAGCCACGTGCTCCGAGGCGTCCAGCACCTCCAGAGACACGATCTTGCCATCGCGCCCATAGTCAATGATGATGCCCTCGCCGACCTCGTCGCTTTCCGCCACAGTCTCATCACGCAGTATGAGGCTCAGCGTATCCGATTCAGCGTCGTAGATTACTTTCACACCTATGCCTCCCGCCAGTACTTTCCAGACGTCTTGTACACAGTGACAAGATGCATCCCCTCGTCTCTTTGCTCGACTACCAGTCTAAGGAGCATTTCCTTGCCCTCGTAACGGTCAAGGTAGCGGCTCTGGTAGGCCAGCCGTCCTCTTCTCAAGGGTATCACCTGTGCCAGGTTTCTGGCCACCTCCAACACAAGCTCCTCATCAATGTGTCGGCGCTCCATCTCAAAGCGGGCGTGGTCGCCAATATGGAGGCTGGTCACAGCCCCAGCCTTTCCCGCAGCGCCGCCGCCAGCTCGGCCACGGGCACACGGACCTGGGACATGGTGTCGCGCTCGCGGATGGTCACCGCCTTGTCCTCCAGGGACTGGAAGTCCACGGTGACGCAGTAGGGGGTGCCCTGCTCGTCCTGGCGACGGTAGCGCCGCCCGATGCTCTGGGCGTCGTCGTAGGCCACCGCCCATCCTGAGCCTGCCGAAGGAGCGCGTAGCTCCCGGGCGATGTCCCGGGCCATGTTCACCAGCGGCTCCTTACGGCTCAGGGGCAGCACCGCCACCTTGACCGGCGCCAGCGCCGGGTGCAGGCGGAGCACTACGCGCGCTTCCTCGGTGCCCGCCGGAGGCGGCTCCTCGTCGTAGGCATCTATGAGGAAGGCCAGCGTCGCTCGGTCCACCCCACCCGAGGGCTCGATAACGTAGGGGACGATGTGCTCTCCCTTCTCTCCCGAGCCTGTCGAAGGATCGAAATAGGCCAGCTTCTTGCCGGAGGACCTGGCGTGCTGGGTGAGGTCGAAGTCGCCCCGGTTGGCAATGCCCTCCAGCTCGGCCCAGCCCCAGGGGAAGGTGAACTCCACGTCGTAGCAGTCCTTGGCGTAGTGGGCCAGCTCCTCCTTCTCGTGCTGGCGCAGGCGGAGGCTGTCCGGGCGCAGGCCCAGCTTGAGATACCAGCCCCGGCGCTGCTCCAGCCAGTACTGGAGCCAGCGCTCGCCCTCCTCGGGCCGGACGAAGTACTCCAGCTCCATCTGCTCGAACTCCCGGGAGCGGAAGGTGAGGTGGCCGGTGGTGATCTCGTTGCGGAAGGCCTTGCCCGTCTGGGCGATGCCGAAGGGCAGGCGCATCCGGCTGGAGGTAAGCACGTTGTCGAAGTTGGCGAAGATGCCCTGGGCGGTCTCCGGGCGCATGTAGATGACGGCGGACTCGTCCTCCACCGGGCCCAGGAAGGTCTTGAACATCAGGTTGAACATGCGGGGCTCGGTGAGGCTGCCCACGGCGCCGCAGGCGGGGCAGGGCACGCGGTCGCGGTCGGCGAGATCCTTCACCAGCACAGGCTTGATCTCTGTCAGGCTCGCCTTGAGCAGCTTCTTCGCTCTGGGGGCCATCTCGGCAGCGGCTTCCTCCGGAGTGGAGCCTTCGCCGGTCACCAGGACAGGCGCCCCGTCCTTGTCCTTCACCCCGTTCACAAAAGCGGCCCACAGGTGGTCGGCCCGGAAGCGCTGCTTGCACACCTTGCAGTCAATGAGTGGGTCGGCGAAGCCGGCCACGTGGCCCGAGGCGTGCCACACCTGGGGGTGCATCAGGATGGCGGCGTCCAGGCCGACCACGTCGTCGCGCTCCTGTACCATGGCCCGCCACCAGGCGCGCTTGACGTTGTTCTTGAGCTCGACCCCCAGCGGGCCGTAGTCCCACACGCTGTTGAGGCCGCCGTAAATCTCGCTGCTCTGGAAGATGAAGCCCCGCCGCTTGCACAGCGAGGCGATCTTGTCCAGGTCCACCTGGGAAGGCGAGAGATAGCGGGTGACGGACTGGGTTGTAGCCATTCAGGGCCTCTTTCTATGCTGTTTGGGCTTGGTAGGTCCTGTCATAGCCCCGGCCTTCAGGCCGGGGCACGCGAACACAACGTTTGCAGCCAAAGATGGTCTCCGCGAACGAATCTTGGGTATATGTTATATCAGAACGAGGGTTGGGCACAGAGTAGGGGCGAAGCATCCGCAACAGACCTCTGGCAGAGCTCATTGGCCCATCCGGATGCTTCGCCCCTACGATGGCCCACCCTCACCTCCTGCCACGGCAAGAGGGGAGACCCTGGAGCCCGTAGCCCGTACCGCCCCTTGACGGGCGGGCGGCGCTCGGTTATTGTAAGCAAGGCACAAACCCCCTGGGTGGGGGTATCGGCAGTGGGCAATGAACGCTGATTACAATGTCGAGGGTATGACGACGTGCCAAAGAACAACACCAGGAAACGCGACAAGAAGCCCCGCCGGGGCAGGCGAATAGCCAGCGCCCTGCTCAACGCTGGCTTGATACTCCTGCTGGTGGTACTGACGCTTGCCCTGGGTGGAGCGCTGGCCCGCATCTTCGGCATATGGGGCGGCGACGAGGCGGACCACCAGGCTGCCCAGGCCGCTCAGCAGCTCCAGGACATAGCCACCGCCTCGGCTGTCCAGCAGGGGACGCCCGCACCCAACACCCCAGCAGGGCCACCAAAGCGCATGGGGCCGGTGGAGGTCTCCACCACTGAGGTGGACCTGGGGCAGGTCCCCATCAGCCGGTGGGTGACCCCAAGCTTCAAGGTGCGTAACGTCGGCCAGGCCCCTCTGGTGCTCATGTTCGACAACGTGGAGACCCTGGAGGGCTGCTGACCACCCATGCCAGTGGCGGGTCCCGCCACCACAGGCAACGTCTATGTCTTCAACAACATGCAAGGCACCCCCCTGCCCCGGCCGGTCATGGGCAGCCTCGACCCGCAACAGGAGGTAGAGGTCTGGCTTCAGATGTCCATGGACCCGGGCATGGCCGGACCCCACCACTTCCGCCTCAAGGTATACCTGGCCGAGGAAAGTGGCCAGGAGTACCCGCCCCTGGAGTTCCACGTCAAGGGAATGTTCGGATAAGCACAGATTGCCGATGCTTCCGTAGGGGCGACCGGCCGGTCGCCCCTTGACAGTACCGTCGGCAAGGGCTAGTATGTAGTCGTAAACCCTCACCCCCTGGGTGTGGGTATGGAGGCAGGATGAAGCCGGAGACCAAGGCAGACGCCTTGAAGCGCCTGAACTACATAGAGGGGCACCTGAGCGGGGTGCGCCGCATGATCGAGCAGGACCAGTACTGCGTGGACGTGCTCAAGCAGATGTACGCCGTGCGCCAGGCCATTCGCAAGCTGGAGGCGCTCATTCTGGATGGCCACCTGCACACCTGCGTCGTCCACGGCATCCGGGACAACCGGGAGGAGCAGGTGGTCAACGAGCTACTCGACCTGTACAACCTGGCCGAGAAATAGAGGGGCATTTTGGGCGAAACCAAACGTGCAGACGGCGTAGGGGCGCACGGCCGTGCGCCCCTACAGATGCCCATACGGGGCATGACTTGCGCCTCCTGCGTGGCCACCGTGGAAGGCGCCTTGAAGAGCGTGCCCGGCGTCAGCGCGGCCGTGGTCAACCTGGCCTCGGAGAAGGCGGCGGTGGAGATCAGCGATCCGCAGAAGGCCAACCTGCCCGAGCTGGTCAAGGCCGTCCACGAGGTAGGCTACGAGGTGGGCACTGAGAAGGTCACCATCTCCGTGGGAGATATGACCTGCGCCTCCTGTGTGGAGCACGTGGAAGGCGCTCTCCGCGAGCTGGCCGGGGTCACCCGGGCCGTGGTCAATCTGCCCACCGAGCGCGCCGCCGTGGAGTACATCCCCGGCCTGGTCGGCGTCGCCGACTTCCGGCATGCCATCGAGGATGTCGGCTACAAGTTCCAGGGCCTGGTGGAGGAGGGGGCCGCCGCTCTCGATAGAGAGCGCGAGGCCCGCCAGAAGGAGATCAGCCGCCAGCGCCGGAACCTGATCATCTCCTGGGCCCTAGGCCTGGTGATCATGGTGGGCACCTTCCAGCCGTACTGGTTCCTGCCCAGGGTCGTGCCCGCGTTCATGAACAATAAGATATTCCTGTTCTTCCTGACCACACCTATCGTCTTCGGGCCGGGCCGCCAGTTCTTCATCAACTCCTGGAATGGTCTCAAGCGCGGCCTGACCGACATGAACCTCCTCTACGCCACGGGAATCGGCGCCGCCTACCTTATCGCCGTCATCAACACCTTCTTCCCCGATGCCGGCTTCGGCGGGCGGGAGGCCACCTTCTACGAGGCGGCTGCCCTGCTCACCGCCTTCATCATCCTGGGCCGCTACCTGGAGGCGGTGACCCGGGGGCGCACCTCCGAGGCCATCCGCCGCCTGATGAAGCTCCAGCCCAAGCGGGCACGGGTGCTCCGCGACGGACAGGAGGTCGAGGTCGCTGCCGAGGAAGTGCAGATAGACGACCTCTTGCTGGTCCGGCCCGGCGAGGCCATCCCCGTGGACGGCATGGTCACCGAAGGCTACTCCTCGGTGGACCAGTCCATGATTACCGGGGAGAGTATCCCCGTAGAGAAGAAGGGGGGGGACGAGGTCATCGGGGGCACCATCAACAAGACCGGCGCCTTCAGGTTCCGGGCCACCCGCGTGGGCAAGGATACCGCCCTGGCCCAGATCATCAAGCTGGTGGAGGAGGCCCAGACCACCAAGGCCCCCATCCAGAAGATCGCCGACAAGGTGGCCGGCCACTTCATCCTGGGGGTACACGCCCTCTCCCTGGCCGTGTTCCTGTTCTGGTTCTTCGTGGGCTTCGGCCTGTGGTTCAGCCCCGAGAGCCGCCTCATCCTTACCCCCTACATGCTCACAGGTCTGGGCGTGTTCGGCTTCGCTCTACTGGTGTCGGTGACCGTGCTGGTTATCTCCTGCCCCTGCGCCGTGGGACTGGCCACGCCTAGCGCGGTGATGGCGGGCACGGGCAAGGCCGCCGAGTACGGAATCCTGTTCAAGGGCGCCGACGCCCTGGAGAGCACCGCCCGCCTCCAGGTGGTCATCTTTGACAAGACGGGCACCCTGACCAAGGGCGAGCCTTCCGTCACCGACGTGGTGGCCGTGGGCCGGAGCGAGCAGGAGGTGCTGCGCCTGGCCGCGGTGGCGGAGAAGAACTCGGAGCACCCGCTGGGCGAGGCCATCGTTCGAGGCGCCCGGGCCACAGGCATGGAGGTCCAGGACGCCGACGGCTTCGAGGCCATCCCCGGCCACGGGGTCGAGGCCCGACTGAATGGCCGGACGGTCCTGCTGGGCAACCGCCGCCTTATGGCCCAGAGGAACGTCTCCCTGGACGGCCTGATGCCCCAGGCCGAGCGACTGGAAGGCGAGGGCAAGACCGCCATGTTCGTGGCCGTGGACGGCCAGCCCGCCGGTATCGTGGCCGTGGCCGACACTCTCAAGGAGACCTCCGCCCAGGCCGTCAAGGAACTCCACCGCATGGGCCTCCAGGTAGCCATGATCACCGGCGACAACCGCCGTACCGCCGATGCCATCGCCCGCCAGGTGGGCATTGACCGGGTGCTGGCCGAGGTGCTCCCCGAGGACAAGGCCAGCGAGGTGAAGAAGCTCCAGGCCGAGGGCCTCAAGGTGGCCATGGTGGGCGACGGCATCAACGACGCCCCTGCCCTGGCCCAGGCCGACTCCGGCATCGCCATCGGCTCGGGCACCGACGTGGCCAAGGAGACGGGCCACGTCATCCTGGTCAAGGACGACCTCATGGATGTGGTGGCAGCCATCCAGGTGGCCCGGCAGACCCTGCGCCTGATCAAACAGAACCTGGGCTGGGCCTTCGGCTACAATACCGCGGCCATACCCATCGGGGCGGGCTTGCTCTACCCCTTCTTCTCCCAAGTGGTCAGCCCGGAGCTGGCCGCGCTGCTTATGGCCACCAGCTCCCTGTCGGTGACCATGAACACCCTGCGCATGAGGGGCTACATACCGCCCATCCGGCGGGCGCGGCTGGCGGAGGCGAAGGCATGAGTGCCAGCGTGATTGGCGCCGTCATCTACCTGGGCATCTCGCTGGTGGCGGCCCTGGTCTTCTTCGCCATCACCCTGGCCGGAGACTACACCTGGGTGGCCCGCATTGGCGGCAGCCTGTGGATCTTCATGCTGGGCAACATCGTGCTCATGCCCCTAGTCATCCCCAGGGTGAAGAGGTGGCGGGGAGGCTAGCGTGGTAAGCATCGCTTGAGGGCAACAGGAGCCATAAGATGCCCGTAATATCAATGTTCTATGGCATAATAGTTCAACTGTTCTTCTTCGATACAGACAAACATAATAGCCCGCACATTCACGTGAGATATGCTGAGTTCACCGCTTCTATTGACATACACACAGCAGGAATCTTGGATGGAGACATCCCTCTGCGCCAACTTAGACTAGTCCAGGCATGGGTGGAAATCCACCGCGATGAATTGATGGCTGACTGGGCTCTTGCCGTGGAGGGCAACACTCCGTTCAAGATTGAACCTCTGAAATAGGGGGTAGTGAATGATCCCAGACGTGGTTGACTTTGAAATCCTGCCAGACTACCGGCTAAGGGTGACCCTGTCAAATGGCCGTAAAGGGGTGTTCGACGTGAAGCCATACCTTGACCGAGGAATTTTCACTGAACTGAAGGACTACAACTACTTCAGAAGGGGCAAAATCGCTTTCGGGACAATTACCTGGCCGAACGAACAGGACTTCAGCCCGGAGACAATAGAAGCGAGGATGGAAGGGGAATGAGAAGGGGCTGGGGAGCGTAGGCATGGTAAGCCTCGCCCGGCGCAAGCCGCTTGTTGGAAAGGGTGTTTAGCTGTGGAACAGTGCCCCGAACCATTCGTAGTCCGGCTCGTCCGGCCCCCACTCCATATGATTCTCTGTGAGGGCTTGCGCAAGCGCACTGCCAGAGACTTTCAGGGTGTGATCGCTCAACTACTTCGGGAGATTGGTGGTGATGTGACGCCCGGGCCGATAGGAGCGGACGAAGGGGTAGACCTGCTGTGGAAGGCCACCGACGGAGAGTTCATCGTCCAATGCAAGAAATGGAAGGCCAAAGTCGGTGTTCCTGTCGTGCGAGAGGTCTTCGGGGCGGCTATGCGGCACAAGTCCGCAGGTGCCATCATCGTGACCACAAGCGAGTTCACCGATGCAGCCAAAGACTGGACAATTGACCTCCGCATACCGCTTAGGCTGGTGGATGGCAAGCAGTTGTTTGACTTGATGGACCAACGCATGCCAACTTTCGTGGCGAACGTCTTCAAAGAGGCCAATGTGGCTAGGTGCCCAGTGTGTGGGGATGGCGTGGACCTCCGCCTAGCCAAGGTATCCACGTCCTACGAGAACAAAGCGTATTACTTCTGGGCCGAGACTTGCCTCCGGTTGTTCCAGAGGGAACCCGGTCGCTTCGTCGGTGTGAAGTCTCCCAGAGCAGAAGGCTAGCGTGGTCAGCATCGCCCGGCGCAACCTCTTCGCCGAACGGGGCCGCCTGTTCATAAGCGTGGGTGGGGTGGCCTTCGCCGTGTTGCTTATCCTGACGCTCTTGGGCCTCTATCGCGGCTTCACCAGGGCCTTCACCCTCTACATTGACAACGTCAAGGTGGACCTGTGGGTAGCCCAGCAGGGGGCCCGGGCCGACATGATGCACTCGGTGTCCCTGATGCCCCGGGGTACTCAAGGCAAGCTCGAAGCCGTGCCTGGAGTTGAGGAAGTGCACCCCTTCATCGGGCGCTCGGTGGTCTTTCCCTGGAAGGGAGAGGCTGTGAGCACCTACCTGGTGGGGTACGACGTGGACTCCAACCTGGGAGGGCCGCTCCGAGTGGCCCAAGGGAAAGCTGAGCCGGGGCCCGGAGAGATCATCGTTGACAAGGTATTCTCCCGCAACAAAGGGATCAGCCTGGGCGACCGGCTGCCCATCGGAGGGTCGCTGAGGGCGGACAGCAGTCCGCCCCTACAGGTGGTGGGCGTCGCCGAGGGCGGCAACACGGGCCTCTTCCAGTTTTCCTTCGTCTCCCGAAACGAGGCCGAAAGTCTGTTGCAGATGACGGGCTTCGCCAACTACTTCCTGGTGCACCTGGACAGGGGCCAGGACCCGGCCCAAGCCGCGGCGCGCATCGAGGCGGCAGCCCCTGGGGTGAAGGCATTCACCGTTTCGGCCTTCTCCGAGAGCAACCGCGAGCTGCTCACCGAGATCTTCCTGCCTATCATCGCCGTCCTGGTGCTCATCGGTTTCGGCGTGGGCACCGTAGTGATAGGGCTGACCATATACACCGCCACCATGGAGAAGTCCCGGGAGTATGGCGTGCTCAAGGCCATCGGGGCAACCAACCGCCGCCTTTACCGGATAGTCCTGGAGCAGGCGATCATATCGGACATGCTGGGCTATGCCCTGGGAGTGGTGCTGGCCTTTGTCGTGGTCGGAGCGGCCGAGCGGTTCGTGCCCGTGTTCGTGGCCGACCTCCAAGTCCTGGACCTGGCGGCAGCACTGGGCATTGCCCTGCTCATGGGCGGACTGGCGTCATACTTCCCGGTGAGCCGGCTGGTGCGCCTGGACCCCGCCCTGGTGTTTCGAGCGTAGCATGGCCACCGATACGGTACTCGAGCTGGTGGGCGTGACCCGGGTGTTCGGGGAAGGCGCCGGGCAGGTGGTGGCTGTGGAGAGGGCGGACCTACGGGTCGGGAAGGGGGAGTTGCTGCTTATCATGGGCCCCTCGGGCTCGGGGAAGACCACGCTCCTCACCATGGCCGGGGGCTTGCTCCCGCCCACCTCGGGCCACATCCGCCTGGGCGGCCGCGACCTCACCGCTCTGTCCGATGGAGAACTCTCCCGCCTGCGGCAGCAGCACATCGGCTTTGTCTTCCAGTCGTTCAACCTGCTGGCCGCCCTGACCGCGCTGGAGAATGTCGAGGTGGCCCTGGGGCTAGCGGGCAGGGACGGTCAGGGCGCCAAACGGGAGGCCCGCCGTCTGCTGGAGGACCTGGGCCTGGGACACCGCCTCCACCATCACCCGCGAGACCTGTCAGGTGGGGAGAAGCAGCGGGTATCCGTGGCCCGCGCCCTGGCCAACAACCCCGAGCTGGTGCTGGCCGACGAGCCTACCGCCAACCTGGACTCGCAGAAGGGCCGTGAGGTGGTAGAGCTGCTGCGCAAGGTGGCCAAGGAAATGGGCAAGACGGTCATCGTGGTCAGCCACGACCACCGCATTCGGGAGCTGGCGGACCGGGTGCTGTGGCTGGAGGACGGCAAGCTCAAAGAGATGGAGGTACACCGGGACCCGGTCTGCGGCATGGAGATAGACCCCGCCCGGGCCAAGGCCAGCCTGGCGTACGAGGGCAAAGTCTACTACTTCTGTGCCGCAGGCTGTCTCCAGTTGTTCCAGAAGGACCCCGGTCAGTTCTTGGCGTCACAGTCATCCGCCCTGTGAGGGCAACATTCACCGTTAGGAGGGACAAGACAAATGGAAAAGAAGGTTGTTCTGTGTAAGGACTGCCATTGCTGCCCCGCCGTGGAGTTCGACGAGGACAGGGTGCGCATCGGCGAGGGCTACAACACGACCATTCTGACCAAGGAACAGTGGAACATTCTGGTGGAGAAGGTCAGGTCCGGGGAGCTGGGGGAAGCGTGACCTCGGGCAAGGCCGCGTCGGCGGTGGGCGAACGCCCTGGCGGGCGTGGAAACTTGTGTCATACCTGTGAAGGAGGTAACCATGGCTAAGGACCTGGTGTGCGGGATGGAAGTGGACCCCAAGAAGGCAGCCGCCAAGTCGGACTACAAGGGGCAGACCTACTACTTCTGTGCCCCCGGCTGCAAGCGCGCCTTCGACAAGGAGCCGGAGAAGTTCCTCAAGGGCCAGGCCGGCGGCCACATGGGGATGCACCACTAGCTGGGCTCGGCCCCACGGTAGGGGCGACCGGCCGGTCGCCCCTACGATCGCCTGGTAACGTCTAATCTCGGGTACGAGCAAGACTGTAGGGGCGGACGGCCGTCCGCCCCTACGATTGCTCCGGCATGGCGCTCGCAGGGCAACGTGAAGGGGTATTTGTATCTGAAAGCATGGTGACTGAGAGACCGCGACCCCGGCGCCGGGGTGTCCTCGTCCTCGTGGTGGTCCTGGTACTGGCGTTCCTGGCGATGTTCGTCTATGCTTTCCAGTCCACCGTCCTGGTGCGCCGCGCTGGCATCCCCGAGAAAGTGGGCGAGTTGGAGCTGGTCAGCAAGGTGGAAGGAGAGGCGGCCATCGCCCAGGTCGGACGCCTGCACGGCACCGACATTGCCCTGAAAGACGCTTACATCGCCAAGTATGCCCATTCAGGCCTTCAGTTGACCGCCTGGGTGGGCAAAGCAGAGGATACGACCGCGGCAGCCGAGCTGCTCCGTAGGATGGTCGAGGGCATAAACCGCGGGGGATCACCCTTCTCCAACCTGCGCCAGCAGAGGATCGAGGACCAGGGGGTGTACCAGGTGGACGGGCCAGGCGGACGGCACTACTTCTACGCCTCTGACAACAAAGTCATCTGGCTCACCCTGGAAGGCACAGGTTACCAGACTCTATTGCCGATCGCAGTGAGTGCGTTCTAGCGAGGGACAAGATGTGAACAGGTTTCGCTTCCCCTGGACAATAGGAGTCGCCCTTACCCTGGTGGCGGTCGCCCTGGGGGCGTGCTCGTCACCGGGCTCGCCGCCCACTTCGACTGCTCCTCCCCCTTCGGGAACCACCGGCAAGTCGCCCACCAACGGGCTGGTGCAGACCCACTCCGGAGGCAACGTGACCATCGAGGTGAAGTGGCGGGGGAGTCCCGACGGGTCGGGGCTGGCCTTCCAGGTGACCATGGACACTCATTCGGCAGACCTGGACCAATACGATCTGGGTAAGCTGGCCCTGCCGCCGGACGACGCGGGACGGGAGTACGCTCCGACCGCCTGGGTGTCCGCCCCGGGCGGTCACCACCGAGAAGGCACCCTGAAGTTCCCCGTGCCAGACTCCTTGGCGCTGGGCAGCGCCCGCTCGGTCCAGCTTATCATCCGGGGCGTTGCCGGAGTGGCTGAACACGCCCTGGTATGGCAACTGGCATGATTCTGCCTCTCGCCTGAACGCATATGGGGGCTGTGGCGTCGGATCAGACGGATCGGACGCATCGGTCAAATCGGTCTGGCCACAATCGTGGTTGGTAGGAAGAAGGCATCTGCGTGAGAAGACACCTTGCCGTCGCAGTGGCCGCTGCCGCGCTGCTCCTGGCGGTGTACCTGGGCATCATCACTCTGGCCCAGGGATGGTCGCACGCTCTGGGCCAAACTCTCGACCTGTGGTACTGGGTTGTACTGCTAGCCGCTGGCTTTGGCACCCAGGCCGGGCTTTACTCCTTCATCCGCCAGGGGCTACGGGAGTCCCGACGAGTCGGGACCACCGCCTCGGTGGCTGCCTCAGGCGGCGTGTCCACCGGCTCCATGGCGGCCTGCTGCGCCCACCACCTGAGCGACGTGCTGCCCGCCCTGGGCCTGGCGGGAGTGGCCACTTTCCTGACCAGCTACCAGACAGTGTTCATCCTGGCCGGGGTGCTGTCCAACCTGGTGGGCATCACCATCATGCTGGAGGCGATCCAGCGCCACGGGCTGTCCCCATGGGTCTCGACCTGGCCGTGGAACATGCGCCGGGTCAAGCTGGGGGCCATTGCCTCTTCGGCAGTGGTAGTATCAGTGGGCGTCGTTATGAGCCTGTAGCCCTCGTTTCTGGGGAACGCGCCCCATAGCCGAGGTCCTCCTTCCAGAACGGCGCAGATTGCCGGACGCGCCCCACACTGGTAGCCTCCAGGCTGAGCACGTTGATTGTGCCTCTTGACACAAACCATGCGGCACCCTATAATCGAGGTTGATACCCATACCCCCTGGGTAGGGGATGGAAGGAAGAGAGCATGACAGGGAACGCGCTACAACCCATGCCCGCTGCCCCGACTGGTCCCCCCAGGCCGAAACCCCACCGCCGGTGGAGACTCCTCATCGTCGGTGGTATCGTGCTGCTCGCCCTGGGCTTCCTGGGCTTCAAGGCCTTCCAGGGGGCAGCCATGTTCTACTACACCGTCCCCGAGTTCAGGGCCTCACCGGAGTACACCACGGGCGAACAGGTCCGCGTGGGGGGCAAGGTGGCGCCCGGCTCCGTGGAACGCCACCAGTCGGGCCCGGGCCTGAGTTTCGCCGTCACCGACGGCTCGGACAAGCTCCTGGTCCACTTCTACGACATCGTGCCCGATTCCTTCGCCGTGGACCAGGACGTGGTCGTGGAGGGGACCATGAGCGCCGAGGGCTACTTCGCCGCCCAGAACCTCATGGTCAAGTGCCCCTCCAAGTACGTGCCGAGAGTGGGGTGATAACATGGCCGACCTGGGATACGCTGCCCTAGTTATCGCCCTGGCCGCCGCCGCCTTCGCCACAGTGGCGCCCCTGGTGGGCCTACGCTGGCGGCTGCCAGCCCTTATTGACAGCGGGCGCAGCGCGCTCTGGGCTGCGGCTAGCCTGGTGTCCGTCGCCGGGCTGTCCCTGCTCTACCTGCTGGCCACGCGCGATTTCAAGACCCAGTACGTGTACCAGTACACCAGCAGCGATATGTCTATGCTCTACACCCTGGCCGCGTTCTGGGCAGGGAACGCCGGCTCACTCCTGTTCTGGGCGTGGACCCTGGGCCTGTGCGCCGTAGTCATGCTCATACAGAACCGAAACAAGAACCAGGCCCTCATGCCCTACGTCACGGCCATAGTCGCGGTCACCATGGGCTTCTTCGTGGGCATGATGGTCTTCGTCTCTAACCCCTTTGACCAAATGGTCTTCCCTCAGGCCGAGGGAGAGGGCCTCAACCCGCTGCTGGAGAACATGGGCATGTTCCTCCACCCACCCCCTCAGCTCCTGGGGTACATGGCCTTTACCATTCCTTTTGCCTTCGCCGTCGCCGCCCTGGCTACGGGCCGGCTGGGTGACGAGTGGATTCAGAGCATCCGCCGGTGGACGATCTTCGCCTGGCTGACCCTGGGCGTGGGCATCCTGGCCGGCGCCCAGTGGGCCTACGTGGAGTTGGGCTGGGGGGGCTACATGGGCTGGGACCCGGTGGAGAATGCCGCCCTCATGCCCTGGCTGGTGGGGACCGCCTTCCTGCACTCGATCATGGTGCAGCGGCGCCGGGGGATGCTCAAGGTCTGGAACATGATGCTCATCATCTTCACCTTCAATCTGAGCATTCTGGGCACCCTTCTCACCCGCAGTGGCATTCTGTCCTCGGTGCACTCCTTCTCCCAGTCGGGCCTGGGCCCGCTGTTTGTGGCCTTCATCGCCGTCGCCATGACCGGCTCCCTGGCCTTGCTCTACTACCGCATGCCCAAGCTCCGGGCAGAGCACGAGCTGGACTACTGGGTTTCCCGAGAGAGCACCTTCCTGGTGAACAACCTGGTGCTGGTGGGCATCGCCTTCGCCGTCTTCTGGGGCACCATGTTCCCGATCATTACCGAGGCGGTGCGGGGTGTAAAGATAACGGTGGGCCCGCCCTTCTACAATCAGGTGACGGGACCTCTCTTTCTGATACTGCTCTTGGTGATGGGCATCTGTCCCCTCATCGGCTGGCGGCATGCCTCCAAGGACAACCTGGTCCGCAACTTCCTCTATCCCGTGGCCTTTGGCGTGGCAGCGGGCATCATCCTGTTCCTGCTCGGGGTGAGAAAACCGGCCGCCACCATATCTTTCGCTGTGCTCGCTTTTGTGACCGCAGGCATCCTCCGCGACTGGTCCCGGGCGGTGCGCGCCCGGCGCCAGATGAGGGCCGAGGGCTGGCTGCGCGCCTTCCTCCGGCTCACGGGCTCCAACCGGCCCCGCTATGGGGGCTACATCGTGCATCTGAGCGTGGTGGTTATGGCCCTGGGCATCACCGGCTCGATGTTCTACCCACTGGAGACCACCGCCACGCTCAACCCCGGCGAGACCGTGTCCATTGGCCGCTATGTCCTCAAATTCGAGGGTGCCTCCGAGTATCAGACGCAGAGCAAGCAGGTGCTGGCCAGCACGCTGACCGTCTACACCGGCGGCGACTACCTGGGCACGGTGACCCCAGAGCGCTACATCCATCGCAACCACGATAACCCCGTGACCGAGGTGGCCATCCGCAGCACCCTGAAGGAAGACCTCTACGTTATCTACGGGGGCAAGAACCCCGACGGCACGGCCACCTTCAAGTTCAAGGTGAACCCGATGGTCATGTGGATCTGGATCGGTTGGGGTGTGATGCTGCTGGGCTCGGCGGTGGCCTTCTGGCCGGAGATGAAGCGATGGACCGCATAGCCCGCCTGGCGGGTTTGCTCGCCCTGCTGGGGTTGGCCGCAGCGACGCCGACGGTGGCCCTGGCGGCCTCGCCGGACCAGGTCAATGAGATCGCCAGCCAGTTGGTATGCCAGTGTGGCTGCGGGCTGGTGCTCAACAACTGCAACCACGAGCACTGCGAACCGCGTGACAGCATGCTGGCCTACATCGGCCAGGCCCTGGACCAGGGCAAGACCAGGGACGCCATCATCGCTAGCCTGGTCGAGAGCTACGGCGAGGTGGTCCTGGCCGCCCCCACCAAGCGTGGGTTCAACCTCGTGGGCTGGATCACGCCCTTCGCCGCCATCGCGGCGGGCGGAGGCATAGTCTACCTGGCGGTGCGCGCCTGGCTGGTCTGGGGCAAGCGCACTCGGGAGGAAGCAGTGGAGCTCGCGGCGGACGACCCCTACTTGAGCCGCGTTGATGACGAGCTGAGACGCTACGAGGAAAGGATGGGTTAGATGGTCTGGCTGGCCCTGCTTCTGGCACTGGGCACCGTGTTGGCCATCGCCTACCCGCTGGTGCGCCCCCGCCTCCGGGCGGCCGGGCCGGCCCCCGATCCCGAGGCCTCGGAGCTGGCGGCCGCCAAGGAATCTACTTACGCGGCCATCAAAGAGCTGGAGTTCGACTACCGGGCGGGCAGCCTTTCCCAGGAAGATTACCGGGACCTGGAGTCGAGATACAAGCGGAAGGCTGCCGCCTTGCTCCAGGTGGAGGATGCCCGCCACAGCGAGGCCGACCGCCGCGCCCAGATCGAGGCAGAGATACGCAGGCTGCGCGGCGTTCCTGCCCAGCCCCCCAAACAACGACAGGCTGCGCCGCCTGCCACAGGCCGCTTCTGCACCCAGTGCGGCTCGCCCAGCGACCCCACCGACCGCTTTTGCGCCAATTGTGGCCATCCCCTATCCAAAGCTGGGAGTAAAGCATGAGCAAACTTCTCCGAGTCGCTCCGGGCCTGGCCAGCAGCATTGCCATCGCCCTCTGGTTGATGGCCCCTGTCATGGCACAGGCCCCAGAGAGTGTACCTGTCCGCGGGCAACTGGTAAACGGCACCAAGGATGGACCTGTCCCCGCCAACGTCCAGGTCAAGCTGACCGAGCCTACTGAAGAAGGCCAGGAGCTGGCCCAGACCACCACCGACGCGGAAGGCCGCTACCAGTTCGCCGAGTTCGCGGCACAGGCCGGCGCCAAGTACAAGGTAACTCTGAACTACCAGGGCGCCGACTACCAGGCCGACTGGCCTCCCGAGGACCCGGCCAAGGGCCTGGCAATCATAGTGTATGAGGCCACCACCGATCCATCGTCAATCTCCGTCAAAAGCTGGCACATCCTGGTCCAGGCGGGCCAGGGCATCCTGGACATAGACGAGTTCATGGTCTTTGAGAACACCAGCGACCGGGCCTACGTGGGCACCCAGGTGGTGGACGACCAGGGCAGAAAGGCTACCCTCAAGTTCTCCGTTCCCAAGGGTGCCTACGGCTACCAGTACATGCAAGGGTTAATGGACTGCTGCATGGTTCCTACTGCCAGTGGAATCGTGGACACCATGGCGGTGCTCCCAGGCACCAAAGAGGTGTTCTTCCACTACTTTGTGGATGCCAAGTCGGGGACCTACGACCTGGCCCGGCTTGTGGACTACCCGGCGGCGGACGTCCGCCTGCTGTCGCAGGACATCGGGCCCAGGGTCAGCAGCAGTCTGCTCGCCAACCAGGGCCCGGTGACCGACGCCAACGGGACCAAGTACCTTAGCCTGACCGCCGCCAACCTGACCCCTGGCTCGGTCGTCACCGCCAGCTTCACCGGGGTCCCCACGAAGGGCCTCCAGAGCAACCTGCGCTGGCTGGGCGTAGGCGTGCTGGTGCTCGCCGTGGGGGGCGTGGCCGTGGCCTACCCCGTGCTGCGCCGGCGGGGTAGGGGCCGCGAAGCCGAAGCCGAGTCCCCTACCTCCACCTCGGAGCGCGAGCGCCTCCTGTTCGAGGTGGCCGACCTGGACAACCGCTACGAGCGTGGCGAGGTCCCCGAGGCCGAGTACCAGTCCCGGCGCAAAACGCTGATGGACATCCTGGTCTACCTCTCCGAGCAAGAGAAGGGTGACGACGAGTAGCCGCCCTCCTCTTGACCAGCTAATGGCGGAATGGGGAGCCACACGCAAATGCGCATCAACAATCTGACGCTTGGTCTGATTGCGGCCGGCATGGTGGCCGCGCTCTATCTGGCCTTCCTGTATGCCCCCACCGAGGCCATGATGGGCGACGTGCAGCGCATCTTCTACTTCCACGTGCCCATGGCCTGGGTGGCCTTCCTGGCCTTTGGGGTGGTGTTCGCCGGGTCGGTGCTCTACCTGTGGAAGGGGGAAGAGCGCTGGGACCGGCTGGCCTACGCCGCCGCCCATCTGGGCGTCATCTTCACATCGCTGAACGTGGTCACCGGCATCCTGTGGGCCAAGCCCATCTGGGGGACGTGGTGGGTATGGGACCCCCGGCTGACCACCACCACGGTGCTCTGGATCATCTACATCGCCTACCTGGTGGTGCACAATGCCGCCGAGACCGGGCGCGGGTCACACTTCGCCGCCGTGTTCGGCATCGTGGGCTTCGTGGATGTCCCCGTGGTCTACATGTCCATACGCTGGTGGCGGACGATGCACCCGGCGCCGGTCATCGCCGGCGGCAGCGATAGCGGCCTGGCCCCGTCCATGCTGTTTACCCTGCTGTTCAGCGTGGGGCTGTTCACGCTGTTCTTCGTCTACCTCCTCCGTCAGAGTCTCAGCCTGAGCCACCTGGAGGCGGAGGTCGAGAGACTTTCCCAGGAGGAGCGCGGTGGATAACAACACGGGATTCCTGTTTGCCGGCTACGCCATTATCTGGCTGGCCTTCTTCGGCTACTGCTACCGGCTCTCCCGCCGCCTGGATTACCTGCGACGTCGGTTGGATGCGCTCAAACGAGGAGAGGCTGGCGAGCCACGGGCCAGTCCAGAGGTGGCAGCCGCCCAGACCGGAGAAACGGCACCGTTGTAGATCTGGGTCTGGGCGGCCACAGGCCCCGCCCCGATCCCCGTAGCCCGTAGCCCGTAGCCCGTTTGAGCCTTGACAGCCCAAGCTGGCCTACCTATAATTCAGGCGTTCTTGCCACGGAGGAGGTCGTTAGGTTTGTTCCTGTCCAGGGGGTGAGGCGCCATGGTACAGCATCAACTGTCCACGTTTTCCCAGGCCCTGGTCGCAGCCCTGGAGGACTGCGGGGCCACCCACGTCGTGTCGCTGCCCTCCACCGAGACCAGCGGCCTCTACGAGGTGCTGGCCCAGTCCAGGCTGCGCCTGGTCCCGGTGTGCCGGGAGGGCGAGGCCATCGGCATCGCCGCCGGGCTGTACTGCGGGGGACAGAAGCCCGTGGTCATGGTGCAGAACACCGGCTTCATGGAGTCCGGTGACTCCGTGCGGGGTCTGGCCATCCCGTTGCGCATCCCTATGCCGCTCTACATCGGCTATCGAGGCTACAAGCCCGGCGGGCAGCCGATGACAGATACCGCCGGCATCTATCTGGAGCCCATTCTCAAGGCCTGGGGCATCAAGTACTACCTGGTGGGGCCGGATGGTGACATCGGGCTTGTCCACACGGGCTTCCAGGAGGCTTGGGAGACCAACCGGCCGGTGGCCGTGCTGCTGGCCGCGGAACAGGAGACACTGACATGATGAACACCCTGGACGCCCTTAAGGTTCTGGCCCAGCACCGCAAGAACGAGGTGGTGATCGCCGCCATGACCTCGAACCAGGCGTGGCAGATGATCTCCTCGCACGAGCTTGACCTTCCCCTGAGTGGCTGCATGGGCAAGGCCTCTTCCCTGGGCCTGGGGCTGGCGCTGGCTCGCCCCGACATCCAGGTCTGGGTCGTGGACGGGGATGGCAGCCTGCTCAACAACCTGGGAACCCTGGTGACCATCGGCAACCTGGGCCCGCCTAACCTGGTCCACTTCGTACTGCACAACGGCGTCTACCAGGTGAGCGGAGGCCAGCCCCTTCCTGGGGAAGGCAAATTCACCTTTTGCGACCTGGCGCGGGCTGCGGGCTATGCCAGCACCCACGTCGTTGACGCCCTGGAAGATCTCGAAACGCGGCTGCCGGCCATGCTCAGCGCTCCGAGGCCAGCCCTGGTCTGCCTCGACGTCAAGCCCAGCAAGGAGCGGATAAGCTCGTCCATGGCGTCCACGGCCAAGGCCCTGCCCCGCGTCAAGGCCATCCTGGAACGGTCCGTTTCGTAGGGGCGGTCCCTTCGGGACCCCTACTAGCATAGTTTTGAGGAGGAAATAGATGGCAGTCGGCGGTTATGCTGGCAAGATGCTGCGGGTGGACCTTTCGTCGGGCACCTTTTCCGACGTCACGTTCCCCGAAGAGACCCTGCGCAAGTACATCGGGGGCACTGGCATCGGCGTGCGCATCCTCTATGACGAGGTCCCACCCTCGCTAAGCTGGGACCACCCCGACAACCGCTTCATCCTGGCCACGGGGCCGTTGGGCGGCACCCGGGTCAAGGGATCGGGGACCATCTCCATTGTCACCAAGGGGGCCATGACCAATGGCTGCACCTCGACCCAGGGCAACGGCTTCCTGGGGGCGTACCTCAAGTTCTGCGGCTACGACGGCCTGATCATTCAGGGCCAGGCGCCGCACCTGATGTACCTGGCCATCACCGACAAGGGGCCTGAGCTGCGCGACGCCCGCCACCTGGCCGGGAAGGACACCTGGGAGCAGGAGGACCTGATCAAGGCGGAGCTGGGCTTCACCGAGCACCAGATGAGCGTGCACGGCATCGGCCCCGCCGGGGAGAACCTGGTCCGCTTCGCCGGTGTCATCGGCGACCGGGGCCACGCCGCCGCCCACAACGGCTCGGGGGCGGTGCTCGGTGCTAAGCGGCTCAAGGCCATCGCCGTAGCCCGGGGCAAGAAGCGCCTGGCGGTGCGGGACGCCCCCCACCTGGTCCAGGCCTCGGACGAGATGTTCGAGACCATCAAGAACCACCCCATGTGGAGCCGCGTGTACAACTACGGCATGCTGTGGGGGCTTACCGAGGGCAAGGCCACCAAGACCCAGGTGGTCAAGAACTACACCACCAACATCGTTACCACGGACGACGAGAAGATCAAGAAGTTCGAGGGCCCCTACATCCGCGAGCACTACCAGCCCAAGCCCCACAACTGCTGGGCCTGCCAGATGCACCACTGCCACCTCATTACCATCACCGAGGGCCCCTACAAGGGCTTCGTGGGTGAGGAGCCTGAGGCCGAGGGCCTGTCCGCCTTTGGCCCCCTCATCGGCAACGAGGACGGCGCGGGCATGATCGTGCTCAACAACGAGGTGGACCGCCTGGGCATGGACATCAACGAGGCGGGCTGGATTATCGCCGGCACCATGGAGATGTACGAGCGGGGCCTGCTCACCCTGGAGGACACCGACGGCCTGGAGCTGCGCTGGGGGAACGTGGAGGCGGTACGCGGGCTAATCCGCAAGATAGCCCACCGCCAGGGTATCGGCAACATCCTGGCCGAGGGGGCCAAGCGCGCCTCGGAGAAGCTGGGCAAGGAAGCCAGGGAGATATTCATCTACACCATGAAGGGGAACTCGCCGCGCACCCACGACCACCGGGTGCGCTGGATCGAGATGATGGAGAGCTGCATCTCCAACACCGGCACGCTGGAGGCGGACGTTATGTCAAACCCCGCCCAACTCGGGGTCGAGCCTATCAAGGACGCCTTCAACGGGGAGCAGGTGTCCACCGTCCTGGCCAAGATCCGCGGCGGCTTCACGGTGGTTGACTCCCTGGGCATCTGCAAGTTCACCAACCGCGAGGTGCCCGCCCTCATCGTCCGCATGCTGAATGCCGGCACAGGCTGGGACTTCACCTGGGACGAGGCCATGCAGATGGGCCGCCGGGTGGTCAACCTGATGCGGGCCTACAACATCCAGTGCGGCCTCGGCCCGGCCGTGGAGGGCCCCGGCCCCCGCTACGGCTCCACGCCCACCGATGGCGCGGCCCAGGGGAAGAGCATCCGCCCCGTATGGCCGGACATGGTCCGCAACTTCCACCAGCTTATGGGCTGGGACCCGGCCACCGGCAAGCCCACCAAAGAGACCCTGACCAAGCTGGGCCTGGAGGAGGTCATCCCCACGCTGTGGGGATAGGGCGTACGGGGCGCGATTAATCGCACCCCTACGGCTTGTCACCCCCGCCCTGTGGGGATAGAACCGTAGGGCGAGGCGCTGCCTCGCCCAGGGTGGGGGCACCGGCCGCACGCAAATCAACAACACGTAGGGGGCGGGTTTCAAACCCGCCCCTGGTGTCGGGCCTATCGCGATCTCAGGGATACAGGTACTTCGCGCCGTTATGGTCGTCGGTAACGGTGTACAGCTTGCATGTGTAGTTGGGCCACATCACGGCTTCGGGATGACCGTCTGGGAAGTCATCGAGAGATAGCCAATGCCCATCTTCGTGAGTGGCCATTACACGGGCATCTGCCTGATGGTTAAACTGATTCAAGTAACAGTCCCGTCTCCAGGTCCACTCTGAGTTGAGATAAGATACACCCCAATTAAGGTACCCTGTGCTGGCATCCCAATTCAAAACCGTGGTGCCCGGGATATGGGGATTTAGCCCCCTCTGCCCGAATGGGATGCCTGACCACCACACATCATGACCGCTGGCGACCTCGTCTACATTCAAGCTGGCGCCAGTTGTGATGTCGTCCCATTGCATGGCGGAGTTGCGAAGATCCTGGCGCGTTTCAGGCGGGAAAACACCCAGGTAGGACTGCCCATCCTGGAAATCCCCATTCCATTTGATTTGAAGCTTATTCCACTTGATCTCATTGCCGTCCTTTATTGTCACCTTGTAGGCCCGGGCGACTTGAGACCCCAACACCAAGACGCTTGAATATGCCAGGGCAAATACGGACAACCCTATTGCCAGCCTAGTTACAAGTGACGTACTTCTCATGGTAGTCCGCACCTCCTCGAACCGATTGTTATCTGCCCCCGGCACCTACTGGTGCATTACTTCAACTGCGCTATCAGGTCTGCCAAAGGCACGTCAAACATAGGGCCGTGAGCCACTTCGCCGTCAACAACGTACGTTAGAGCAGGGTACAGGCGAGAGGGGGGGTTGGAGAATCGCGGCAGTTCTTCTAAGAAGAGGAGCACTCTTACGCCAGGCTTCAAGGGGTCGAGGTCGCTAGTCGTGACGACAGTACCGTCAGCACGGCCTCCGTAGACAGAGATAACAAGGCTGTCTCCAACTCGATCGCCCTTCAACACACGCTCGACAGACATGCGGATTGGAGTGCGAATATGGGCACTGGCCTTCTCGAAGGCGTCGCGGACATCTGCGGGCTGGCTGCCATCAGGCGTCGTCCACGTCGCCGGGAGCACTTCACGCACCACGGCCACCGCTACAATCACGGCGTCTTGGGCTGCTGATTTGACTTCAACACCGTCTTTAGGCTGCCACGGGTATGAGAATACCCCCGTCATGCTCCCGATTGATGTTGCCCCTGCCCCGGCTCCATGCGTGCTGGTCGAGGCACGAAGCACGTAGTAAGCATAGTAAGTGGAGCCCGCTATCAGCAGCGCCGAAACCAGCGCTACCAAGACCAACGACCTATTGTTTGGTATTACCTTAGCCACTATTCACCTCCCACCGACTAAAGGGACATCTCCACCCACCGTCGGGTCCACCTGTGAACAGCACGATAATACCCCCCACCGGAGACACATGCCAATCCGGTAATATGCTTAATTGGCATGCAGCTTTTGCGTACGCATGGTGTTTGTCCCAAGACGCCCGTTGGGCGATGGCGGCGGTTGCGATGGGGCCAACATGGAACAACCACCAGACCGGGAATGAGTAGGGCCTGGTTTCAAAACCCGCCCCTACGCCCGTGCGTCCGCCACCGGGCGGGCACAGGCGTAACCGGCGTCGTCCGCATGCTGAATGCCGGCACGGGCTGGGACTTCACCTGGGACGAGGCCATGCAGATGGGCCGCCGGGTAGTCAACCTGATGCGGGCCTACAACATCCAGTGCGGGCTAGGGCCGGAGGTGGAGGCCCCTGGGCCGCGCTATGGCTCGACGCCCACCGATGGCGCGGCCCAGGGGAAGAGCATCCGCCCCGTATGGCCGGACATGGTCCGCAACTTCCACCAGCTTATGGGCTGGGACCTCGCCACCGGCAAGCCCCTCCCGGAGACCCTGAAGGGCCTGGGCCTGGAGGAGGTCATCCCCACGTTGTGGGGACAGAACCGTAGGGGCGAGGCGCTGCCTCGCCCTGGGGTTGGGCCAAGGCCAGCCCTGGCGGACAACCCGTAGGGGCGGGGTTACCCCCCGGTTCTTTTTCGACAAACCTCTTGCGCATCTGGACAACCCGTAGGGGCGGGGTTACCCCGCCCCTACGCTTGTTGGTATAATCAAGGTAGTCACCAAGGCACGAGGGACCATCTCCTGCTAAGGACTATCCGTATTGAGGCTGTGGGCAAGCGCTTACATAGTCGTTATCCTGGCGGGCCTGCTGGGGCCGGTCTATAACCATCACTTTGCCGAACGGCAGCCCTTCCATGGGCACCTCTACATCGTTCATGCTGTTGTACCCCATGCTCACCAATATGAAGCGCTTCATGTCCACGGCGCTTCTCAGGACCAACGCGGCGCAACCCACGAAAGCTGCGCGCTTCTTCCCTCGGACGGGGCGGCGGTCGCAGACTCGGCGCTTGTAAACGCATCTCCATTGCAGGCAAGCTCTTTGGCTGTCCATCCAGGCGGAGGCAGCCTCAACCTGGTCACTACGCCAGGAGACAGTCTACCCTCTGACACCTCCGTCGCGCCTCTGAAGCCGCCTCCTCGCTTAGCCCTCTAACCCCACCGCTGCCCACGCGGTAGCCCCTGGAGGGATCGCGCTCGCCAAGAGCACGTTGTCCCTTTAAAGATAGTTTCGAGGTCCCGACTTGTCGGGACTCAACCCCGTTTGCAGATAGACGGAGTTGACACTGTTATGCAAGAGGAGGAATCATGCGACACCGTATTCTTAGGCCACTACTTGCCACCGTCATGGCGGTAGTGGCCCTTTCGCTTTTCCTGCCGGCCTCAGCCCTGGCCCACGAGTCGCGCGACAAGGGCGAATTCCGGCTTACCGTGGGTTTCATCGTTGAGCCTGCCTTTGAGGGGCAAAAGAACGGAGTGGACCTGCGGGTAATGCACGTTCACAAAGAGGGAGACAAAGAGACGCTTGAACCGGTGGAAGGGCTGGAGAAGACCCTTCAGGTGGAGATTACCCATGTGGCCAGCAACACCTCGAAGGTATTCGCCTTGCGCACCATCTTCCGGGACCCCGGCCACTACACCAATGACCTGATCTTCACGGCGCCGGGCGTCTACCGTTTTCGCTTCTTTGGCACTATCGAGGGGACCCAGATAAACGAGGCCTTTGCCTCACGGGGTGAAGGCGGCAATTTCAACGATATGCAGTCCACGGCAGACCTCCAGTTCCCTGAACGGCTGCCGGAGCTCCGCGAGATCTCCAGCGCCACGAAGGGCGCCCAAGCTGCGGTCCAGCAGGCCCAGGACACCGCCACGCAGGCCAAGGATGGCATCTCGTCTGCCAAGACGCTGGCCATTGTGGGTATTGTCGTGGGCGCTATCGGCGTCGCCTCGGGCTTGGGGGCCATGCTGAGGGCAGGAGGCAAGCGGTAGGCGGGCTGGCAACAAAGGGGCCCTCACACCAACCTCTCCCAGAGGGAGAGGGGAGAGTCTGGGGCAGAGAAAGGGGGACATTCCATTAGCAGGCTCGGACGCACTGTGAGGGGCTGGGACTTCTGGCCAAGAACGGGCGGGGCTACGTGCCCCGCCCGAGGCGGCCTGCTGTCCGGCTTGCCCAGCGTGGTGCGGCACGGCATATCCGGCTCCTCGGGCTGGGGGGACGAGCTTTTCACCTTCGGGTCCATCGTCGTCTTGATGGTCCTTCTGGGCCTTATGCTGTACCTGGGCCGGGGACGCAAGAAGGACGATAAATGAAACGGCAACCATATGCAGCGCGCACGGCTACGCGGGCGTTGCTCATCGTCGTGCTGGCCGTCAGCTTGCTCTGGCTGCTGCCAGCGGGGCTAGCCTATGCACACGCTAGCCTGGTGAGTGCTGACCCCGCGCCAAACTCGGCAGTCCAGCAAGCCCCAGAGCGGGTCACGGTGGGCTTTAGCGAGCCTCTGGAGGCGGGATTCAGCGACATTCGGGTGCTGGACGCCCAGGGCCGGCGGGTTGACCAGGGCGATAGCGCGGTGGACAGCCAGCGCCCCACGGTCATGTCGGTGACCCTGCAGCCCCTGCCCAATGGTACCTACACCGTGGTCTGGACCACACTGTCAGCGGTGGACGGCCATTTGCTGCGGGGCTCCTACGTATTCCACGTGGGTGAGGCTGCACCGGGCCCACCGCCCGGTGAGCCGGCACCAAGTCAACCAGTGGCCCAGCCTGGCGAGCCCCTGGTGCAATCGCGGCTGGAGCCGGTGGCCCGCTGGCTCGTCCTGCTGGGCGGCCTCGCCCTCCTGGGTGGCCTGGGCTTCGAGGTGCTAGTGCTCCGACCACCTCTGGCGGGAGCCGATGCCAGCAAAGCGGTCCGGCGCCTGCGCGCTCCGCTGTCCGCCCGGAGTGCGAGGCTTGTGTGGCTAGCCTGGGGGCTGTTCGTGGCCGCTTCGGTAGGCCAGCTGCTGGTCCAGGCGACGGTGGCCACCGGCCTTCCCCTACTGAAGGTGCTTGGTAGCCCCCTTGTCTCCATCCTGAGGAACACCACCTGGGGAGATGTGTGGACGTTGCGCATGGAATGGCTGGCGGTCACGGCCATCGTACTCATTATCAAGGCGACGTCCTCGCCCGGGGAGCAGGGGCAGAAACCCGCGCTGGCCCGCCTTTACGTGCACGCGCTTCCCATGCTCAGTGCTTCGGGCGCCCTGTTTACCCTGAGCTGGACCAGTCACGGGGCAGCAATACCGGAGTTGCGGTGGCAGGTCGTGCTCTCCGACTACCTTCATCTGCTGGCCGCCAGCTTCTGGGTAGGCGGGCTATTCCATCTCGCCCTGGGGCTACCCCTGGTCCTGCGTACGCTGCCCCAGCGGGAGAGGGGCGTCTTTCTGGCTGGGATAGTGCCCAGGTTCTCCGCCGTGGCCATACTCAGTGTGGGCACCCTGGTAGTCACCGGCCTCTACTCCGGTTGGGCCCAGGTCACCGTGTGGCGCGCGGTGGACACGCCGTACGGCCTCACCCTGGTTGCCAAGGTGGGCCTACTGGTGCCTTTGATGGCGCTGGCCGCCCTCAACCTGCTTTGGGTGAGGCCTCGGCTGGCCGTGGAAAGTGCTGCGGGACGGTGGCTGCTTCGGTTCGTCACTGGCGAGGCCCTCCTGGCCGTGGTGCTGTTGCTGTCGGTGGGCTTGCTTACCAGCCTGGAGCCGGCCCGGGAAGTGGCCTCGCGCCGGGTCCCCACCCAACCGCCGGGCTACTCTGCGCAAGATGTCGTGGACGGCACTGCCATATACTTGAAAGTCACGCCAGGCTGGTTGGGCACCAACCGCTTTCTGGTCGCCCTCGAGGACCGGAGCGGGGACCCAATAGCCAACGCGGAGGATGTGGCCTTACGGCTAACCTATCTGGATGCTGATGTAGAACCGACAGCCCTGTCGGCTGCCAACCTGACCAACGGACAGTACCTCATCGAGGGGGTCCAGGTCAGCATCGCCGGGGCGTGGGAGGCGGCCCTGACCATACGCCGACCGGACGCCTTCGATACCAGGGCTGCCTTCCGTTTCAACATTGCCGCCAGTGGTGCCACACGCGCGTCCCCGATCGTGCTCTCACCTGACACCGGAAGGTTGCTTTGGGCGCTGGAGCTCGCCCTGCTGGGTCTTCTGTTCCTGGGGACCGGTGTCGTGATCGGTGGCAGGTCCAACCGAGGGGGCACCGTAGTTATGGCCGTGGGCGCTGCGGCAATCCTCATCGCCATGGCACTCCTTGCCAGCAGGTAACTGGGTGACACAGGTGGCCCACGCCCCGCCCCAGCGGGTGGCCCGCCCAGTGCCCCATGATGGTGGCGAAGGCCAGCACCTCCGGGTGCACCAGCTCGGTGACTTTCAGGCGGGCAGCCCTCTCCACTTACGGAGAGGGCTGGGTGAGGTGGCGCGCCGGCCAACCAGCGCACGAAAGTGCTACAGGCGGGGCTTGCAGATGATCTCCTTCACCTTCAAGTCGAAGAAGTCCTGGGCGTGAGCGGGCTGCAACACGACGGCAGTGTCGGCGCCTCGGGAAGTCCCAGCGATGGCAATGACCTCCTCGTCGGTCCGGACGGCGCCCGCATCGGCGGCCATGAGGGAAATCTCGCAGCACACCTTCACCCCATGGCCGAAAACCCGCAGCGTCCAGGCCATGATCTCGGAGACCTGGTAGGTGTTGAACTTGCGCCGGATGGCGCGGTTCACGCCGGCGAAGGCGTGCGTGGTGGTCAGGACAGTCCCTCCCTTTTCCTCGATCAGCGACCGTTGCTCCGACGTTACCTCCTGGAGATTCGGCTCCTTGTGCCCGGCAGCGTGGGTAACCACGACCACCTTGTAGCCAGGGAAGGCCTCCACGGCCTGGACCCCGGTCTCGCCCCGCGAGGTGGCCACCAGAATGGTCCTGATCCCCAGCTCCTGGGCGCGCCGCAGGGCCAGGCTCAAGGTCTGTTGAGTGTTCTGCCTGCCAGGCTTGGCATAGTAGACCGCTGTCGTCTCCACCCTGTTATTGATGGTAGGGGCAACCGCCCGGCTGCCCCCAACAATTGGTTCGACCATTGCACCCTCCCCCGAGAAGATATACGGAGTCTATTGTTTCGGCCCCCAAGTGTCAATCCGTGGTGTTGCTTGACAAAACCGACATCCCACGTATACTTACCGCTGTATTGGAAACGGCTGGGCCGAGGCCCCGCAGTCCGTGTTGGCACAAGCGGGGCGTCTAGAGTGCCAGAGGTGTATGTATGAGAATCTTCTTTGTCCTCACCGCAATCTCATTGGTGCTTGCCGCCTGCGGTCCGGCGGCGACTGCCACGCCCACGCCCACCCCGCCGGCAAGCTCCAGGCCACAGGCAACGGCAACCATCCCGCCACTTCCCACGGCCACGCCTTCCGGAGGGACCCCCGTCGCCAAGCCTACTCCAACTTCCACGCCCATCGCGGCGCCGACGTCGGCTCCGGCCAGTGCCGGGCCACGGCAGGGGGGCGTCCTCCGCTTCCCCGTGCGGGGCGACCCGCCGAGCTGGGACCCGGCGGTGAGCCGGCTTACGCCGGGGCTGGAGACCAAGTATTCCGTATTCAGCCGGCTCCTCACCCAGTGGCCCGACCCGCCCACCATGGACTGCCGCACCGAGTTCCAGCCCTGGCTGGTACAGCAGTGGCGCTGGGTAGACGACCGTACCGCTGAGTTCACCCTCAGGCAAGGGGTCAAGTTCCACAACAAGGCTCCAGTCAACGGCAGGGAGATCACCGCCCAGGACGCAGTGTTCAGCCTGGAAGGTTGGCGGAAACAGGACAGAATAGGTCCCAAGCTGAAGCAGGTTGACCTCATTACCGCGGTGGACCGCTACACCTTCCGCATGAGGACTATTAACCCCTGGGGCGGCATGCCCCTGGAGGTCCTGGGCCACGACTACGGCACCGCAGTCCTGGCACCGGAAGCGGGCGGCGCCAAAGGCGAGCTCTGGGAATCCCCTGAGAAGTCCTGGATTGGGAGCGGCGGTTTCGTATTCGAAAAGTGGACGCCGGGGGTGAAGTGGACCCTCGTGCGCAATCCCGACTACTGGCGCCCCGGGAAGCCATATCTGGATGGCATAGACTTCGTCATTATGCCCGATACCTCCACGCAAATCAGCGCCCTGCGCAGCCGGAAGCTAGAGCTGGCTATCCGCTGGCCGGAGATCACGTTGGAGGATATAAAGAAAAGCGTGCCCGGGGTCCAGGTGGTCCGCTGCCCCAGTAGCAACACCTTCCCCGGAGTCCTGTACATGAACACCACTGCCCCGCCTTTTGACGACGTCCGGGTGCGCCGGGCGGTGTCCATGGCCATTGACCGTCAGGCCCTAGTGGACACAGTGCACAGCGGCAAAGCGACCATCTTCCCTGTCCTTCGCCCGGGCGTCCCCTACGCCCTGGCCACCAACGACCTGCCCCCTGAGCTACGGCAGTACGTGGAGTACCACCCCGACCGGGCACGACAGCTCCTGGCTGAGGCCGGCTACTCGAAGGGCCTCAAGACCACCGTCAATGCCAGCGCCAGGTACATCGAAAACAACTACCGGCCAGCCGCCGAGGCGGTCACCGGCATGCTCCAGGCCGTGGGCCTGGACGTGAAGCTCAATCTCATGGAGCACGGCAGGTACACCGCCACCGTGCTCCAGGCCAGCTACCCGGTTGGGGAGATGGCCCTGACCGTGATCCTCCAGGACACGCCCGAGGACAGTACCTCCTTGGCCAACCCCACCAAGTACGGCGGCACCACCAACCGGAGCTCGGTGAGCGATCCCCAATACCTGAGTATGTATGAGGAGTTCCTGGCCTCCCGGGACGATGCCAAACGGGCGCAGTTGGCCCGCGATATGCAGTTGAGGCACGTGGAGCTGGCCTACCGTGTGCTCCTGCCTTTCGTGGACGACGTGCTCATCGCCGCTCCGGGGGTAGGCATTCCCGGCTACAGGGGGCATGGCTGGGAGATAAGCGCCCTCCTGGAGAATACCTACCTGTCCCGCTAGATGTCTAGATACACCCGAGAACGGCGATTAAGCTCTGGCACCTTCACCCGTCAGGTGAAACGCGGTGCGTCTCATATCATTCTGAGCAAAGAGAGGCACCGATACCGCTCCTCTGTGTTCAAAATGACGTTCCCTGGATGTCATTGCGAGGAGTCCGCCAGATGCGGACGACGAAGCAACCTACGGACGGTGCTAAGGGCAGAAGGTTGCTTCGCTGCGCTCGCAATGACGGTTAGCATGCGGCTCGGTATTGTCGTTGCGAGCAAAGATAGGTTGGACGTCATTCAAATCGCTTCCGCAGAAGGGCGAAGAATCCGTAGCCCGTGGTCTGAACCGACGCCGCGCCCGAATGACGGGCCAGGGGTACGGATTCTTCAGTCGCGGAGCTTGCTTTCCAGCGTAGCGAAGGGCTCCCTCAGAACGACGAGTTGCCTCCAGAGAAGTGCGCGCGCAATCGCTAGGTTCGGGATACATTTGTCAATATGAGTAGCCAGGCCAGCACCGTTAAGGTCAGGCTCATGGGCGAACTGGCGGGCCTGTTCCATCCCAGGGAGCTGGAGCTACCCCTGCCCGGGCCCATCACCGTCGGGGAGTTCCTCCGGCGCCTAAGTGACCCCTACGGTGATGCCTTCAGCAAGAAGGTATTCAACTCCGCCGGTGGGCTGACCAACGGCGTCGTGGTGTTCGTCAACGGCGAGGACGTCAAGGGCCTCGGCGGCCTCGACACGCCGTTGCCGGGGGGCATAGTAGAGCTGATCATGCTGCCTGTTTTCGAAGGAGGGTAGTCCCATGCAAACTATCGGAGCCACGGCCAGGGGCAAGTGGATACCTACGGTCTGCTACATGTGCATCGTGGGCTGTGGCATCAAGGTGCTGGTCGAGGACGGCGTGGTCAAGGCCATCGAGGGCAACCCCGATAGCCCGGTGAACAAGGGCAAGATGTGCCCCAAGGGCAAGTCCGGCATCATGAGCCTGTACAACCCCAGCCGGGTCCGGGCGCCCCTCAAGCGCACCAACCCCGTCAAGGGGATGGACGTGGACCCCGGCTGGCAGCAGATTTCCTGGGACGAGGCCCTGACCACGGTCGCGGACAGGCTGAAGCGGATCCAGGACAACCCCAAACAGCTCTACATCCACATGTGGACCGGGGGACAGAACTTCGGGAAGTGGATGCGGGCTTTCGCCACCGCCTTCGGCACCCCTCACGGACAGGAGGCTACTGCTTCCGACTGCGGCAAGGTCATCCACCCTGTCGAGTTCTTCTCCGGCGGCGGCTTCCACCAGCAGCCGGACCTGCACTACTGCAACTACTGCATCCTGGTGGGCACCCAGACTGGCATCGGCGGGCGGCACGCCTTCACTCACATGGCCCAGGACATGGCCGATGCCCGCCTCCGGGGCATGAAGGTGGTGGCCATTGATCCTATCGGCGTGTGGGCGGGCAGCAAGGCGGATGAGTGGCTACCCATCCGCCCGGGGACGGACGCCGCCCTGGGGTTGAGTATGCTACACGTCCTGTTGAATGAGCTCCACATCTACGACGCCCAGTTCCTGAAGGCCAAGACCAACGCCTCCTATCTGGTCGGCCCTGATGGACGCTACGTCAGAGAACCCTCGTCCGGCAAGCCCCTCGTCTTCGATGCGATGGACGGAGTGGCCAAGGCCCACGATGACCCCACCATCAAAGACCATGCCCTGGAGGGGACCTTCCATGTCCTGGGTGTCCGCGCCCGGCCCACCTTCGAGCTCATGAAGGAGCACGTGGCCAACTACCCCCCCGAGAAGGTAGAGGGCATCACCAGCATCCCCGCGGAGATCATAAGGCGCATCGCTACGGAGTTCGGCCAGGCGGCCCAGGTGGGTTCCACCATCACCCTGAACGGCGTGGCGTTGCCGCTCCGGCCAGCCTGCGTGGACTGGGCCAGGGGCCCTCAGGGACACAAACACGCCTTTGCCCAGGCGTGGAGCTTGCGGCTGCTCAACATCGTGGTGGGGGCCATGAACGTGCCCGGCGGCATCCTGAGTACCGGCGCCACCGGCAAGCACCCCTGGCCCTGGGCCCCCGAAGGCGGGACAGATGGCCTCCTGGAGCATGGCGGCTCCCTTTTCGCCACGGCCCACACCACCGGCTTTCCAGGGCGCCCGGTCACCCCTCCGGCCCGCTACGACCTGCTGGAGCTGTTCCCCGTGGGCGGCCACTCCACCACACTCCCTCCCCTGGCCAGCGCCACGCCCGAGAAGTACGGCCTGAACTACCGCATCGAGGTGCTGATACACACTCCAAGCAACCCAATAATGGGCGGCTACGGCGACCTGAAGGTTGCCGAGCGGTTCTTCCAGTCCATACCGTTTATCGTGGGCTTTGCACAGGAGATAAACGAGACAACGCTCTTCGACGACGTAGTGCTCCCAGTGCCCGCTTACCTGGAGGAGTACTCCTTCCCCAATGGGTATTCGGTGAACTCGCCCGTAGGCACCGACGACTACGCTTTCCAGTTGCGCCAACCTGTAGTCCAGCCTCCGCCCACGGTGAGGGAGCCCGCCGAGGTGGTGTTCGACCTGGCGGAGAGATTGGGAATTCAGGCGGATGTGTACAAGATTGTCAACTACACCTACCGCCTGAAGAAGCCGTATGCCCTGGAAGCAGGCCAGCGATACGCCATGCCCGAGCTATCAGACCGTATCGCTCGCGCCTGGTTCGGAGAGGACCACAGCCTGGACTGGTTCAAGGAACACGGGACCTTGCGGTTCCAGAGGGGCGTGGACGACGCCTATCTCGGGCCATTCCTGAAGGCCCGGCTGCCCGTATACCTGGAGCACTTCATACCCCGGGGGCAGGAGCTCAAGGCGCTGACCGACGAGATGGGCCTGGACTGGGACACCAGTGACTACACGCCCTTGCCCGATTGGAGGCCCTGTCCTGCCCACGAAGCCCGTCAGAAGGGGGAGTACGACCTGGTGGCCATTCACTACAAGCTCCCCTTCATCTACGGGAGCTACGCCAACGAGAACCCGTATCTGAATGAGCTGTGCGAGAATGTCCCCCTGGCCTACGCAGTCCTCATCAATGAAGACGTGGCCCGGCGAAAGGGCATCCGGGAGGGGGACTTGGTCTGGATCGAGTCGCCGGTAAACAAAGCCAGGGCCAGGGCCAAGCTGACGCAGTGCATCCACCCCGAGGTAGTGGGGATCGCCGGCTTCTTCGGCCATACCTCCCCTGGCATGCCTGTAGCCAGAGGCAAGGGGGTCAACCACAACCACCTGCTCCCCCACGACCTGGACCACATAGACAAGATCTCCACGGCCCTGGAGCACTGCGTCGAGGTCAAAGTCTACCGGTAGGGGCGAAGCATCGGGAGCGGCGGGCCTTGACCTTGGACCCACGTGGTGACCCGATGCTTCGCCCCTACATTGTGAGGGGACCCCTACAAAGGAAGAACCCTTAGTAGGCCTTGGAATTCCCTTGACTCCCCTCCGGGTGTGACGTATGTTCCGCAGGCAGGGCTTCCGCCATTGGCGGCTGGTCTTCTCGCTCGCCTTGGTGGTAGCACTAGTCCTTGGTGCTTTCGTGTTCTCCCGCAAGCCGGCTCTTGGCCTCACCACCAGCATAACCACCGACAAGGCCCAACAGGGGATTGACCCCGCCTATGCTTTGGGCGAAACCGTGACCATTCTCGGTTCCGTAGCGCTGGCACAGGGAGAGATCAAAGCGATAAGCCAGGTATGGCTGCGCATCGCCGGGCCCCGGCCACTGGAGGTGAACCTCCCCATCAGCGAGGGGACGTACAACTTGACCGACAGGCTTCCCGTGGATGGGCAAGGTCAACCCCTGACAAGCCTCAACTGCACCGTGGCCTGGGACAAGGTGACATACGCCTACGGGTTCACGGGCGCAGGATATGGATACGGCTATAAGGGCGGCATCAGCGGTGGCAAGATTAGCTACACTTGCCAGTACGCTCCTCCTGAGGACCTCGTCGCCGCCGGCGACTACCAAACAACTATCGAAGCAGCCGTCCCTGGGTTTCAGCCCGTGCTGAGCGCCCCTTCGGCCTACAGCCTCTTCAAACCTCAGCCCCCAGCTACCCCAACCCCCACACGAACACCTACCACTACCCCCGCACCCGTCACTGGCGGCGGGCTCGTAGCTACACCTACACCGAAACCCGCCCCGACGCCCACGCCACATCCCACGGCCACGCCAACGCCGCCCCCTACGCCAACGCCACCCCCTACACCTACGCTGACGCCTACTCCAACACCAACGCCGACGCCTGCACCCAGCCCTGCGCCAAAGACTACGCCAACGCCGTCGGCTACACCAGCACCCCGTCCTCCACCACCGGCGACAGAGGTGGAGACCCGTCCCGCCACGGAGGTGGCCAGGCAGATCGAGGCCGCAGCTCCCATAGAGGCTGCCAGGGTGCTGGAGCAAGTCACTACCACCAAAGTCGTCGAGGTCTTTCAGCAGATGGCCGCTGATAAGGCGGCCCGCGTGGCTGAGCAAATGCAGCCTCAGAAAGTGGGCGCAGTGCTGGAGCAGATGCCCCCAGACAAGGCCAGCCAGGTGATGCAGGAGATGGCCAGCGACAAGCTAACCAGCACCGTGCCCGCCATGTCGGAAACCGCTCTGACAGAGCGCCTCCCCAAGCTGACGCCTCAGAAGCTGTACCAGATACCGCCTCAGGTTCTGTTCAACGCCCTGCTCAACGCGCCCACCGAGGCGCTGGTCTCGGAGACGCCGCCCACGCCAGCCCCGGAGCTACCCCTCCCTGTGGTGGTCTATACCACGCCCTCCGGGGCGCGCTACTTGGCCGTCAAGACCACGGCCGGCGAATGGGCGCTGATGATGGGCAGCCCGTTCCCCATCCGCAAGGTCCTGGTGAAGTTCCGGGATCAACTGAGCGACGTGGAGACCGACGCTCAGGAGCTCGATTCCCGACCGGTAGACGTACCTTCGGACCCTCCGGGCGTGCGCGCGGGCAAGCTCTTCAGCATCACTCTGTCCCAGGCCAAGCCGGAGGATGTGCTGGCCGCCCACCTGACGGTCAAAGTGGAGAAGACCTGGGTCGCTGAGAACCGCATCCACGAGTGGTCAGTACAAATCTACACATGGGGACCCGACAAGAGTACGTGGATCGGCATCCCCACCAAGAAAGTGGATGAAGACGGACAATACCTGTACTATTCCGCGGTGCCAACCCACTTCTCTCTATTCGCCATTACCGGACAGAGCCAGCCCCCACCTCTCAAGATGACGGTGAGCGGGCTACAGGTCAGCCCGACGCAGGTGCTGGCAGGCGCTCCAGTGGCCGTCAGCGCCAACATCACCAACCTCACCGCCCAGCAGGAAACGTTTGTGGTCCCCCTGTGGATAAACGGCGTGGCCGAAGGCAGCCAGACGGTCACCCTGGCGGCTGGGGCCAAGGGCAACCTTCAGTACTCTGTTTCCCGGCAGCAGCCCGGGACCTATCAGGTACGGGTGGACCGCGAGATGGGACCTTTCGAGGTGACGGCGCAGGTACAGCCTACGGCGACGCCTACGCCGGTGCCAGCGACGACGCCTGCCCCCACAGCTACGCCTGCGCCCAGGCCCACACCCACGACTACCCCAGTCACCAGCCCAACGCCCACGGCCACCCCGCAGCCCACGGTCGCGCCCGCGGCCACCGCCGTCCCCACGCCAGCGCCGCTGCCCACGCCGACACCACCGCTGGTCCCCACCCCCACGGCGCTACCCCCACCACCGCCTGGCGGGGGATTCCCCTGGGTCTGGGTTATCCTCGCGGTGGTGATAGCCGTGATAGCTGCGGTGGCGGTAACGTTGCTCAGGCGCCATCCTGCAGCTTCTTCCCTGCCGCCTTCGGAAGGCGCTGAATAGCGGCGCGTCGCCCCTGACCCTCTCCGTTTACGGAGAGGGCAGGGTGAGGTGTCCCGTCAACACCTCGTAGACCCGGACCACCCCCCGGTCCTGCATCAGGCGAAACAGGGGAGACGAGGCCATGAGCCTATCGAACGTCTTGGGATTCTCAGCGGAGTTGTAGTCGTAGAGGACAACGTAGCGGGCGTCGAACTCACGCAGCGTCCGCCACAGCACGTCGAGGTCCACGTTTCCCGAGTAGCTCATCATCTCCAGCGGGCGTACCTCCCGCCAGCGGCGCGCCCCCTCGATGTACCACCCGGTGACCGACTCCCTCCCAGCCACCGCCGGAAGGAGATAGGCGTCCCAGTGCCAGAAGCCCACGGCGAACACCCGGCCGGGGGCCGCCTCGTCCCGTAGCCAGACCAGCGTGGCCCGGACCTCAGGCGCGACCTGGTACGGGCGCAGCGAGGCCCGGGTCGCGTAGGCGTCCACGCCAGTCACTAGAACCAGTCCAATGACCATCAGGGCGCCGCCTGTCTTGATGGCCAAAGACGCACGCCAATGGGCTGCTACTGTCAAAGTGTGCTCCAGGCCCCACGCGGCCAACACCGCCGCGAAGGGCGCCATGTAGAGATGGAACCGGGCCGCGTCCAGGCTGGCCAGGCCCGGCGCCCTGCCCACCGGGGTAAGCCCGCCCAGGCTGAGCACCAGCAGCCATGCCAACCCGGCCACATACCCCCACATTCGCCGCTTTCCCATGGCCAGCGGGGCAGCCCACAGCGCCAGCAAGGCCAGCGGGCCGAAATAGGAAGGGTACACGTGTTCGTTGATGTTCGTCCGGTCGAGCACCGCTCCCAAATATTGGGCGCCCCCGAACGGCCACAGGCCGGCCACCTCGCGAGTGTAGCCAATACCAATGGTCTTCCCCAGGAACGGCGCCAGCCACCAGCCGGCCCCTACCAGAGCTACCCCCAAGTACACTCCCACGATTCTCAAATTGCGTCGCTCGCCAACCAGCCGGGGCAGGAGCAGGAACGGGAGCATGGTGAGCAGGACGAAGCCCGTCATGTGGTGCACCAGCAGCGTCGCCGCTGCCATCGCACCACCCAACGCGCTACAGCGCCACTTGCCCGCCCCCAGGCCACGTTCCAGGAACAGCACCGAGGCCAGGGCCAGCGGCAGCGCCAGCACAGTGGTGTACCGCCCCCACAGGCCGATGCTCGACAGCAGCGGGTAAGAGGCTTCAGCGAGCACCGCCGCCAGTCCCGACAAGTCGAGACCAATGCCCAGCTCCCGCGCCAGCAGGTAAACCAGGTACCCGGTGGCCGCCACCGCCAGCAGCAGGAGCAGCTTGTACACCAGCACGACGTCAATCCCCAGCGTTGCTGCGGGCAGCGCCGTGGCCAGGAAGCTCAACGGGGAGTAGGCGAAGAAAAGGTCCATCCCCCCGTACCAGTAGGGGTCCCACAGCAGGACTATCTGTCCCTGCGACAGGGAGCGCTGGAAGAGCCAGTTGAAGTGAAGGAAGGTCGGCGTGTCTACCCCAGGCGGCAGGCCCGAGGAGAACAGCGGAGCCAGGATAGCCACGGCCAGGGCCACCGTCAGGGCGCCTACGGCTGCACTTGGTCCGGCACCTGGTGCATCGAGGTGCCGCAACTTATATTGCCACACCCGGACCAGTCGGGCCCCGCCTGTCCTTTGCCGGGCGGCGCCTCACCTGGCCTACCACCAGCAGGCCAAGAAGCGTGGCCCCCAAGAGGGCCGTGACGGTTATACCCACAAACACAGCTCCCCCTTGCTCAAATCTCAGGAGCACCTGGTGCTCTCCCGGTGGCACGGCGATACCTAGAAAGGCGTCATCAACAATTGCCGTCGAAACAGGTTGTCCGTCCACATATGCCTTCCAAAATAGGCTATGGGACTCGCGGACTGTGAGCAGGCTGCCGGCGGTAGTCCGCACGCTAATAGCGATCTCTCCAGATGCCGGCCTTGTCCAGGTGGGTGAAGAAGATGGACTGGTCTCCACAAAGGGCCGCCACCGCGGGTTCTCCCATACCGTGAACCTGCCTGTGCTGAATGCCTGATTGAATGCATCGCTCAGGGAAGCCGGCGGAGGGGAGTCCAGGACCAGGTACTTAACGTTGGCTTGTCCCAGAGATGCAGCGAGTTGTTCAGGGTTAGCCATGACAGTCATGCCAGGCAACAAGTGCCTCACATAGAGGTCGCCGAACCCAACGTTGGACGTCCACCATACCCAGGCCCCCAGCAGAGGTTTACCTGAGTAGATCACTCCCATGTTGTACACGGGGTCGTAGTCCATAGGGCTGGCGATGCGGTAGTCTCCCCCGTCCCTGCCAGCGAAGACATAGGCCCGCTCCAGGTCCGCCACGAAGTCGTCTCTGTAGTGATAGCGGTAGAAGTCCTGGTAGGGATAGAAGTCCAACAGCACGGCCAGCACCAGGATGGCTCCCAGCACCGCCGAGGCGTATCTGGGCAGGCTGGGGCGGGAAGCGATCTTCGTCTCTGCCCACTGGCAGAAGAATGCTGCCAGGACGGGCAAAGCCAGCGACGACAAGAACAAAAAACGTAACGGCGACCTGATGTTCTCGGCCAAGGGGTACACCCGGGCCAGCGGACGCCAGTTCGTGCCCAGTGCCAAGTAGGTCCCCACCACGAAGACGACGGAAAAGAGAACAAAGTAGTACCTGGACCTGCTGCCGATGCGCCGGTCAGAAAATATGTTGACCAGGGCGACTAGCCACATGCCGAGCAACACGATACCCAGGTAGAACGCGCCGTTGTACATGGCGACCACGGGATGTACCCCACCCGTTTCACGACTAATGACCCAGTCAGGCATCAAACTGGCCCAGTCACCTCCACCCCGGTCCAGAAGCATCGTGGGCTGCGTCAGCACAAAAGGCTTGGCATAGTCCCCGAGCAAAAGAATGTGCGTCCCTTTGTAGGCCAGAGCAGGAAACGACCACCAGGCGCTGGTGGCCAACGCTATGCCGCCGATGAGAGCTAGCACTGCCGCATTTCTACGCACCCCGCGCAAGAGCGTAGAACGGTGCTGCTCGGGAAGTCCACGGTTCTCCAGCCATGGCCACATGATCAGGAATAGCCCCAGAATGACCGCGAGGGGAACCAGGGTCACCACGTATTCCACATTCATCAGAGGCAGGACCCCAAGAGCGGTCCCGGCCAGCACGATATGGAGTCTCCGGGCACCCTCGATAGCCTTCAGCACCAGCAGGACCACCACGGGCACCCAGACAAAGGCCATCAGTTGGTCGAGATGGAAGTACACCGCAGTGACCAGGACGTGATAGGGGAACGTCACGTACGCCACTCCGGCCAGCAAGGCGCCGGAGCGGCTGCGGGACAGATGGTAGGCAAGCATGTACATGGAGATGCCTGATAATACCACCAGGGACATGGCAATGAGCTTGGTCCCCAGTATGCTGCCGGCGGCCACTGCCGGCAGGATTATCCACAGCCCCAGGAAAGGGAACAGGTCGTAGAAAGTCGCCCCACCTAACCACCACTGGCTGTAGTCCGGCACGCTGTGGTACTGGGCAAGAGATGTCTTCAAGTACCATGACCAGACATAGAAGCCGGCGAAATCGCCCGACGGCAGATAGGCGTTCAGCCAGTAGCGCGCAGAAAAGACGGCAACGGCGCCAATGATCAGCCCATCTCGAAGAGACCGGCGTGCCACACCCTTACGAACCAACGATAGTGCACCGCCAAGCATACGTAGATATGAGAACACCACACTACCCAAAGACAGCAATTGGCGGCCCTTTGCTGCCGCTCCGTAGCTTGCCTGTCATTCTGAAGGAGCCCTTCGTCCCGACTTGCCGGGACTCGAGAGTGAACTCCGCGACACGCCCCGCCCTGAGATTCTTCGCCCCGATGCATCGGGGCGAAGAATGACAAGGGTCCCACGGCGTTTCACCTGCCGGATGAGGGTGCCACATCTGAATCGCTATTCTCGGCGCACTATTGCCTGGTCGTAGGAATTCTAGACGCTTGGGGACGCCGGGTCTTTCTGGAGCACAAAGAGAATGCTCAAACCCAGGATGCCACTGTACAGCTCTAGAACAGTGCAACCGGGCAAACGCAGCAAGTCCCTGGCCTCGTCCAGGCTGAACTGATTGTGAAATGGCTCTGAACCGGGGCAAGTAGAGAGGACGTACCGCCGCATCTTCCAGACCCAACTCCGGGACGGCATTGAGCCGATCAGCTTGCCCCCCGGCTTCAGCCCAAGCAACATGTCCTGAAGGGCCCGGCGAGGCTCCACCAGGTGCTCCAGGGTTTCTGTACAGACCATAAGGTCGAAACAGTGCGGGCGCAGCGGCAACCTTTCGGCGTCTCCCTGGACGGGACGCAATGTTGCGACGTGCCCCACCGCCCGGTGCAAGTTCCACCTGTTTATGTCTAGCCCTACTACCTTCTCAGCAATCAACCTCCGGGTGATCAGGCCAGTGCCACAACCGACGTCAGCCACCGCGTTTCCACCAGCGTGGCGGGAAACGACCCGGGCGCTTTCTCTTGACCGCAGACTGTGGAAGACCTTCTCAAAACGCCTGGGGTCGGTCACCCAGTCATAAAACTCGCCAGCCAGGTAGTACTGCTTAACATGCCGAGCAAAGCTTGGTGGCCAGGTCCCGACACGGGACGCTGGAACCAACCTTTCCGCGGGGCCATGACTTGCCGGCATGTCCGCCACTGGGGGCCCGGCGGGCGCCATGCCTCCGGACCCCCAAGCGCGCCTGACTCCTGGCTTGGCTCCAAACACGGGACAGCGCCTCCTCGGGAGGTTGTGCCGACCTGAACACGCCCACGAAATGTACTGGTTGCGGCGACACCTTGTCAACTTCTTGCCCTCTCGACCATCTGCGCTTGACTGGCGCAACGTGATGAAATAGACTAGCGGCGTCCGAAAAGTAGGACCAACACATGCTAGCGCGGATGCTTCGCCCCTAGCTGGACCGAGGGTAATCTACGGCTTCATCATTCTGTCCTCAATGTCGCTCGGCGATAGGCCCAGCCGACAACTTCTGCGGCGAGTGCGGCCACGCCCTAATAGGGGCGCCGGCGGCGCCTAGGGCAGGTGTTGCCGCGGCCCCGTCGCCGATGGCCGAGGTCGCCCGCCGCATAGACCTCAAAGACATGCCCGGGGTGTTCCACAAGACGCTGGCTGTGCCCCAGGGCTACCAGGCTCTTCTACTGGGGGGGGAGAAACATGACGCCACACTGGGACCGGGCAGCTACCGTTACGGCTCCGGCGATGCCCGGGGCATGGCCGCCGTCCTGGTGCCCGAGGCGGAGCTCCCCCTCCAGTTCTCCGTGCGGCGGGCACTGACCAGCGATCCCTTTCCCATTGACCTGGACTGCCAACTCGTAGTCCAGGTGCAGGCGCCCCTGCTGTTCTACATCCAGGCGGCCAAGGGTGCCTCCCTGTTCACCCAGGAGCAGCTCGTGGCCCTGCTCCAGAACGAAGCGGAGGCGCTGGCCCGCAACTTCGTCGGCCATCACAATGTCCAGGAGTGGCAAAACAGCCTGGCCCTTCAGGGCCAGTTAGAGTTGGAGCTAGACCAGCACCTCGCTCGCAGCCTGTCGGCCTGGGGCCTGCGCGTGGCCCGAGTGACCACGGTCAACTACCGCTGCCAGGCCCAGGACAAGCTCACCGGCATCAAGGCGGATTACGCCCTCCAGGTCAGCCAGGAGGAGGCGCAGCTTCAGGGCCGCAAACGCCTCTTCGAGGTCCTGACCGAGAGTGAGCTACAGTCCCTGGTCGAAGAGACCGAACGCACCGCGGTCTTCGAGAAGCGCACTGCGCTCTGGGAGCGGATGCGGCGGGCGGTCGTCGCCGACCACATGGCCTCGGTACGCTCAGAGCAGGATCTGGCCGATTTCCTACGCCAGGTTGACCGTGACCAGCTTCTCAAGGAAAGCGAGCTCGAGGACCTCAAGGCCACCCTGCGCCAGGCCCGGGAGGACAAGGACCGCGCCTATGCCTTCCTGGTCTACCGTACCGAGATGGAGCGCGACCACGAGCTCAAAAAGCTGGAGCTGGCCCAGCGCAAGGACCTGGCCCTGGAGGAGATCGCCTTCGAGGTTGATCTGGAGCGGCGCAAGCTGGAAGGGCAGTGGCAGGTCGAGCTGCAGCGCCTCGACTTCCAGCTTGAGAAGGACCGGCGCCTGGCCGAGGTCCGCCGCCAGGAGGCGGAGCGGGAGCGCCAGGCCCAAGAGGAGAAGGAGTTGGCCGCCGCGCGCGCCGGCGCCGCCATCGCCGACATTGAGCGCCAGCAGCTCAATGCGGAGGTTGAGGACGCCCTCAACTGGTACGACAGGTACAAGCGCATGAAGGAGCAACAGCGCCTCCAGCAGGTCATGGACGACCTGGACGGCGAAGAGCGGAAGATGGCGCTAGACCTGCGGCGACAGGAGGGCGAGCTGGAGCTGCGCCTGCGGGAGCAGCGCGAGCGGCACAAACAGGACCTGGAGCGCATTGACACCCTGTCCAAAGTGTCGGTGGAGGTGCTGATGGCCGTCTCTGGCCCAGAGCAGGGCCGCATGCTGGCGGAGCTGGCGCGCACCCGGACGTTGGCCGGTTGCTCGCCGCAGCAGATATTGGCCATGCAGGCCCAGGGCGACCCGCAGGTAGCGCAAGCCCTGGTGGAGGTGACCAAGGCCATGGCCGCCACCGGCCAAACGGAGATGTACGAACGCCTGGTAGCCCAGGTCAAGGACAGCGCCCAGGCCTCTAGAGAGGACTACCAGCGGAACGTTGCTATAATGGCGGAGATGTTCCACAAAGCCATGGACACCATGAAGGATACGGCCACCGCGTTCGCGCGTGCGTAGGGGGTGCCCTCACTCCTTCGGCGGGCTCAGGACAGGCCTCGCCCTCTCCCAGGGGGAGAGGGGAGGGTGAGGGCACAGGAGACTGATATGGGCGAAGAGAAGACCAAGACCAAGCTGGACGAGTACGGCCAACTGGCGGGTGGCTACGACCTGGGCCAGGCCCGGGCATGGGCGCTGGCGCACGCCAAGCGGAGCCTGCGCTACCGCATGCCCAGCGCCGAGGACCTGGAACTGGCCTGGGAGGTGCCCAGTTGCCGCTTTGTCGAGGAGCAGGACTGCTACGAAGTAGCCGTTTCAGTGTACCCCCAAGAGGTGGCCTATCGTCAGAAGGCGGAGTGGGTCTATCATATCACCGCGCTCGGGGAGCTCATGCCGGGCACACCCGTGCTGCGCACGCCCCTGGGGCTACGGGAGCCGGAGCGCGGGGCGCCAGGCGGGCTGCCCCTCGGCGCCTGGATGGGTCCCGGCGGCTGGATGCGCCGCGGCGGGTGCTAGGGGCATGATTCGCGAACACCGGACGATGCTCTGCCCCTTATTGCGGTTCGATTGTGTTCAAGGGCGAGCGTGGGGCGGGCATCCCGACGTGTCGGGCCCCCTACGGAAATGGCCCTCCCTCTCCCTTTGGGAGAGGGCGAGGGTGAGGGCTGGCAATGGCTGAGCAACCGGGCAAGAAGTCCGACAAGTTTGACGAATATGGCCAACTGGCCATAGGCTATGACATGGCCAAGGCCCGGGCCTGGGTACTGGACCACGCCCAGAAGAACCTGCCTGCCAAACACGACTGGCTCCACGGCCTGACCCTGGCCTGGGAGATTACCTCCGCCCGGTTCATGGAGGACCAGGACGCCTACGAGGTGATTGTGTCTTGCTACCCAGAAGGTGCCGAGGTCCAGGCCAAGGGGGAGTGGCTCTACCACGTGGATGTCAGTGGCCAGCTCATGCCCGGCACGCCGGTGTTGCGCACGGCTCTCAGACATGTATACACCCGCCCGTACCAGGGCCGGAGTACCCCTCCGCCAGTAGCGCCGTCAGCGCCCACCGCCACGCCCACCACCTGGGCTCCAGGGGGACCCGCCACCGGGACACCAGAGGTCCAAACGGGTGGCGCGCCCCTTGCTCGGGAGACAACCCCGGCCACCACCTGGCCGGTCGCCACAGGGCCAGGGAGGCCCTGGCCCACCAATGTTGAAGCCGCAGCCCAGCCGCCGGTGGTGCAGGGTGCAGCGTTCTGGACTCGGTTCACCGCATGGCTCATTGATGGGATTGTCGCTTTCCTATTGCTTATCCCATTCTTACAGGCCGCTGACCCGGAGATAGGCGATCAGAACTGGAGCCTGCTAGGGGGGATGATAGTGGCCGCGTGGACCCTGGCATTCTGGGTCTGGCGCGGTCAGACGCCCGGGAAGATGCTGGTGGGCGTGAGGATCGTCAAGGCGGATGGCTCGAAGCTCAGCGCCGGCAGGGCAGTCCTCAGGTATATAGGCTATGCGCTTTCATCTTTCACCCTGGGGATAGGCTTCCTCATGATTGCCTTCGACAAGCAGAAGCGGGGATTGCACGACATCATAGCTGGCACCCGGGTGATCAAAGTGGACAGGGGCAAGCGAATTGGCGGCATCAACGGGTAGCGCAGGAACGCGGAGCCGGTACCGGGTCAGCGCCCGGACCCACCGGCGTTCCCCGCACGGGAACGCAAAATGTAGGGGAGTCCCGATGCATCGTGTCCTCCCCAGGGGCGGGCACCGGGCCCCTTCCCCCTTGACGGGGGAAGGTTAGAGCCTGCCCTGAGCAAAGCGAAGGGATAGGGGTGAAGGCACATGCACCCCCCACCTTAATCCTCCCCCGCAAGGGGGGAGGAGGGCTACCCCAAGGAGGTGTGACAAATGGCACAGGCAACTAGCGTGGCTACAATGCAGGTCGAGGGCGGGCCTCAACTCCTGCTGGCGGAGACAAGGCCCATCTCGGACCTGCCCGGTCTCTTCCGCAAGTCCCTCTTTGTCCCCCAGGACGAGGCCGGGCTGGTGCTCAAAGGCAAGGGAGGGGACATTTCCAGGACCCTTGGGCCCGGCAAGCACGCGGTGGGCTGGGCCTTCCTGGGCTGGGGCGCCCGGGGCCAGGCCGCCCACGTGCGCACCCGGGACTTTACAATCTCGCTGCACTTCTCCCGCATCCAGAGCCAGGACTACGTGAAGCTGGACGGCTTCCTCAACATCGCCGTCAGGGTCCAGTCCCCGGAGGTGTTCTACCGCAACTTCTGCAAGGGGAAAGTGCAGGCCTACGCTGCGGAGCTGGCCGCCGGCATCAGTGGCCCCCTGGACGAGCCTTTCCAGGCCCGCGCCTCCACCTACATCTCCCAGGCCCTACGCACCGACCTCACCATCGGCGAGAAACTCGGCTTGGAGTTGAAGCCCCTCATCGGGGACCTGGTGAAGCAGTTGGGGCTGGAACTCCAGCGCGTCGTCTCAGTGGCCTTCCGCCCCTCGGAGCAGATGGAGTCCCTCATCGTGGACATGGAGAAGCTCCACACCCAGCTTGCCTCGACCGGGCAGGCGGCCAAGGACGACCTGAACAAGGTGGCCGACTGGCTCACCGCCCAGGGGGCGGTCATCCCGCCCAACTTGCGCCCGGAGTCGTCGGAAGGCCAGGCCGTGCTCAAACAGGCCGCCGCTGCGGTGGATGCCCACGTGCTCCAGCAGGCCCAGCAACTGGGCATCAAGACCGGGGCCGCGGTGCCGGGCGAGAAGAAGCCGAGCCTGCTGGCCAGGGCGGAGACTTTCCTGCGCATAGCGGTGCCGGTCACCGTGCTGGGCAACGTCGGCCTGCCCTACGTCCTGAAGGACATTAAGCCGGTAGGCCAGCTTTCCTTCACCGTATTTCTGGCGCGGGCGGCCATCCCCATCGGCTCGCTAACGGCTATCCTATTCGGAGTCCGGCTCAAGCGTCTATGGGACGAGCGGGCCAAGGCAGTGCCCCGGCTCAAGCTGGACAAATGGGTCGAGGTCACCAGCCTGGAGGCTGATGAGATGGTACGCCGGCAGACGGCCCGGGAACTGGCCAACGTGATGACCACGTTCAAGGAAGCCAAGGTCCAGGCTTACTCGGCGGGCAAGCGGGACCTGGCCGACGCCCTGGGCCGCCTGGAGGACGAGGCAGCCAACTTCCGCACCGAGGTGGAGCGGGCCGCCTTCGGCTCCACCATGGTTGTGGCCAAGAGCAAGCCGGGACGGGACCGGATCTCCCGTATGGTCTGTTTCGAGCAGGACATGCTCCACCAGACCCGGGTGCTGGCCGACCGCAGCCTCAAAGTCAAGAACGCCCTGGTGCAGGGGGCGGGCGGCAGTATGGACGACGCCAGGATATTGAGCATGTCTCTGTCTGACCTGCGCAAGACCTTCGGGGAGCGCCAGGCGCACCTGGAAGGTTTCGTCTACCCGAAGTAACACACGAGGAGGGTGACATGACTACCCAAGAAGAGCTGATCTGGGACCTTCAGGCCGAGCAGTTCGCGGTGCGCCTCCGGGACAGGGCCATGGAGGGCATCATCGGCAAACGGGCGCGAGTCCGGGAGGGCAAGGTCGCCCTGCTCTATCTGGACGAGAAGTTCGACCGCAACCTCGGGCCGGGCGTGTACCCCATGGGGACCACCGTCCCCTTGCTGGGCACGGCCAAGCACAAGGCTGTAGTCATCGCTCAGGCTATGCCGGTGGTCCTGGACTTCTCGCTGCTCCGCCTGCTCACCAGGGACCCCCTGTACACCAACTTCGATTGCCGCCTCCAGGTGCGGGTACAACCAGACCGGGAGAACATCTTCGTAGCCAGCCTGATGCGGGACGTGGACCAGGTGAACATCAGCGACCTCAAGGCCTTGCTCTTCCCGGAGCTCAAGGACCTGGCCGCCCAGATCGTGGGTCGCTATGCCGTAAAAGAGCTGGCGGAGAACCTCAAGCTGAGGGACGAGTTCGGTCACGAGATCGAGGCCTATCTCTCCCGCACCTTTGACGGCAACGCCCTGAGCTTCGCCGGGGCGCAGACGGCCAACTTCCGCTGCGAGGCCTGGGACAAGGCCACCAACACCAAGGCCGAGTACTTCCTCCAGGTCACCCAGGAGGAGGCGGAAATCCAGGGCCGGAAACGCCTTCTGGAGGTGCTCACCGAGAAGGAGCTCCAGTCCCTCATCGAGGAGACGGAAAAGGTGGCCATCTACGAGAAACGGGCGCTGGTGTGGGACCGCATGCGCCACGCCACCAACTCCGACAAGATGGCCCAGGTCCGCTCCGAGTCTGAGCTGGCCGAGTTCATGCGCCAGACAGACCGTGACAAGCTCCTCAAGGACTCCGACCTGGAGGAGTTCAAGAAGGCGCTGGCCGCCACCGGCGAGGACAAGGACCGCCTGCGGGCGCACATGGCCCGCATCGCCGAGATGAACCGGGACCAGGAGCTACAGGCCCTGGAGCTCACCCAGCGCACCGACCTGTCCCGCCAGGAGATCGAGGCCGAGATCGGCCTGGCGCGCCTGCGCATGGAGCAGTCCCTCGAGATGGAGCTCAGGCGTGTGGACCTGGAGGTAGAGAAGCGACGCCACATCAATGACCACCGTCGCGCCCAGGAGGCCCTGGACGCCGCTGCCGTCCGCGAGGCCGAGCTGGCCGAGGCCAGGAAGCAGGCCGACATCCACGGCATAGGCCGGGAGACCCAGCGCCTGGACGCTGAGCTGGCCCTGGCGCTGGAGGAGAAGAAGCGGGCCCAGGAGCGCCTCCATGTCTCCGAGATGCGGCGCATCCAGTTCGAGACCGAGGAAAGGCAGACCGATCTCCAGCTCAAGAAGCAGGAGGCGCTGGTCGAGCTCCGCCTGAGGGAGCTGAAGGAGCGGCACCAGCGGGAGATGGAGAACATGCAGGTCACCGGCACCTTGCCCCTGCACGCCCTCATCGCTGTTAGCTCTCCCGACAAGGCCCCCTTGCTCTCGGAGCTGGCCCGCACCCAGGCCATGCAGGGCATGAGCCCGGAGCAGATCCTGGCCCTGGCGGCCGAAAAGAACCCCCAGGTGACCACCGCCATCGCCGAGCTGGCAGCGCGCTCTCGAAGCCCCGAAGAAAAGGCCATGTATGAGCGCCTGCTCACCGAGCAGAAGGAATGGGCGGGGCAGACGCGGCAGACATTCCAGGACTTCCAGAAGACCCAACAGGAAATGTTCAACAAGGCCCTGGAGACCATGAGGGATACGGCCACCGCCTTCGCCAAGGGGCAGGGGACACCCCCCCAGACCATAGTTGTCGGGCCAAGTGGCGCCACCACCGTGGGCGGTCCACCGGCAGCCCCGCAACGGGTGGTGGTGTGCCGCCACTGCCACCAGGAGTCGCCGGTGGGCACCAAGCACTGCCCCAACTGTGGCGATTCCCTTATGGCGGAACGATAGGGGGTTAGGGTGAGGGCGCATGTCCAAAGATAGGCCTGAAGAAAAACGGGACCTCTTCACCGACAAGGCGGAGCTGGAGAGCGTATATGACCTGAGCATGGCCCGTGCCCGGGCATTAGAGCACGCCCAGAAGAACTTCGGCAAGACCGTGAAGGGCAAGCACTTCCCCCTTATCTGGGATGTCGAAAAGGCCGCCTTCAACGAGGACGACGATTGCTTCGACATTGTCCTCTCCTGCCATCCGGAGGAGGGCGAATACCTGCGCAAAGGGGAGTGGGTCTATCACGTCAGCCCCAAGGGCGATCTGCTGCCCGGGACCCCCTTGCTGCGCTCATCGTTGCGCCTCAAGGAAGAGCCTGACGAGGGCCGCCGGCTGTCCCCGCTGTTGCTGGGAGGCGTCGCCGCGGTGGTATTGGTGTTGGCGCTGGGGGCGGCCGTTCTGGCTGGTGGCCTGTTCAGGAAACCCGCTGCCACACCCGGCTCGACACCCACACCCACCGTCGAGACAACCCCCGCTGCCGGGGCAGTGTCCACCTCTACGCCGCGCCCCGCGGTCACGGCAACGGATACGCCCACCCGTCCGGTCGTCCCCGCCATTACGCCTACACCTACGGTCCCCAAGCCCCTGGAGTTGGCCTATGATGACGGCGCCATGGGCTCCCGGCGGGCGGAGGATCCGGGCAAGGTGGCTGCGGTAAGGTTCACTCCACCTTCCGCCATGCAAGTCCAGAGACTGAGGTTCTACACCCAGGGCGAGATGAAGGCTGTGCGAGTGCACATATTAGACACAGGGTTCAACAGCATGCTGTCCCGGGAGGTTGTCCCGGTGCCCGGCTGGTTTGATGTAGATGTCTCCGACAGTGGCTTCACCGTCAGCGGCGATTTCATGGTCGGCATGCAGTGGCTTTCCGACTCCGCCAATGGCCCGTATCTGGGCGTGGACAACCGGGCTCCGTTCAACGACCGAAGTGTCTCCGGCACCCTGGGGCAGCGCTACGGCGAAGTGCCCATCGCCAGCGACTACATGATCAGGGTGGAGTTGGCCCCGCCGCCTGTACCCACGCCCACGCCGACACCCAGGCCCACCCCGGCGCCCACCGCCACGCCCACGCGAACACCTCCCACGCCAACGCCCACGCCAGCGCCTCCGACGCCGACGCCAACGCCACCCCCGGCGCCGGTGGTCCTTGCCGACCCTTACCGGGATGAGGCGAACCAGTTCTCACTGCGCTATCCCCAGGGCTGGGAGAAGCTCCCGGTGGCGGGCGCTGCGGTGGCTTTCGTCTCTCCTCGCCCCGACTTTCTGGCAAGCGGTCAGCAGTTCTCCACAAACATCAACGTGGTAGTAGAGTCCGCCGATGCTGCCAGCCTTGACGGTTACCTTAGCTCCGCCTCGCAAGCCATGAAACAAGCGCTCGTCAACTACCAGGAGGTCTCCCGGCGGCAGGTCACCCTGGACACCGCCCCCGCCTATCTGCTCGAGTCCACCTTCGACCAAGGGGGGTTCTCCCTCCACATCCTTCAGGCTATCCTGCTCAAGGGCAGCAAAGCCTACATGGTCACGGGGACCACCCATGCATCTACCTGGGCTCAGTACAGGGACCTCCTGGAGGCTTCCCTCCGCTCGTTCCAGTTCCTGGCGCCTGGGGCCACCGGCCTCACCGGCTTCTACCGGGGCACCATCACCAACCTGACCGCAGGCCAGACTGCTCCCTTTGATTTGCAGCTTGAAGAGTCCGGTTCCGTTATGCGGCTGCTCTCCGGCTACGCGCGGGCCTATCCTCCCCTGGTAGGCGAGGGGCCATTGGAGGGGCAGGCCAGCGGCACCCAGTTGCGCTTCAGCGGTCGCTTCTCTTACGCGGGAATACAGTTCGCCGTTAGCTTCGAGGGCAACGTCTCCGCCGATGGCCGGACCCTGGCCGGCACTTACGCCATCGCCGCCACCGGAGAGGTCGGTACGTGGCAAGTGACCCGGACGCCGTAGCACGAGGATTCGGACATGCCCCCTGACATGACACGCCGTAGGCCGGGGGATTGGGGGTGTCCCCCAAAAACCCTTACACGACTGGCCCCCATGGTGCTCCAGACCATGGTAGCACGAGGAATTCGATATGCCCCCCGATGAAATGAAGCCTGAGGAAAAGAAGGACCTCTTTGACGCCACCGGCGAGCTCAAGGGCGGCTATGACATGGGCATGGCCCAGGCCTATGCCCTGGAGCACGCCAAGAAGACCCAGGGCGAATACGCAGGCCAGGGCAAGCAGCGAGTCCCCCTCATCTGGAACATCGAGAGCTCTCGCTACGACGAGGACGCCGAGTGCTTCAAGGTGGTCCTCTCGTGCCACCCAGAGGGAGTGCCAGCGGAGCAGAACGGACTCTGGGAGTACCA
>JACPQM010000031.1 GCA_016190505.1 Chloroflexota bacterium
GCGGGGCAGCCGGCAGTGACCCACGAAGTCACCCATCGTCATTGCGAGCCGTACAGGTCCCGAGGCGTCGGGACCCAATGAATAGCAATGAACCGCAATGGCGGTGCGAAGCGCGGGTATTCCGTCATTGCGAGGAGCCCGACGCATCGGGGGACTGTATGTCATTGCGAGGAGCGGAGCGACGAAGCAACCTTCTGATGTGCACACAGGTTGGGGATTGCTTCGCTGCGGCTCGCAAAGACGGGACGGTCGGTTCATTGCGAGGAGCGTAGCGACGAAGCAAACTCCGGCCCCGAACATGGTCCCGACATCTCGGGACTTCGCTGCGCTCGCAATGACTGTTTGCGGCGACAAGGGGTATTGCAACCACACCGCAAGGAGAAGTATAAATAGGCGGGTCATGCAACCACTGGAATGATAGACGCCCAAGCAGTAGTATGTGAGTATGGGCACAAAAAGGTATAGCGCAGGGACCAGGAAAGAAAGAACAGGAGGTACAAATGCGGAATAGGCTACGCTGGTGGTCCACATTGCCCGTGCTGGCGCTCATCCTCACTGCATGCGGGCCGAAGGCCGAGCCGGCCGAACAGGTGGTGGCCCAGGAGCTAAGGGTCAACCTGGCCGGCGAGCCTCAGACCCTCGACCCCAACCGCGCTTCCTGGGCCGGCGACCTGAGCGTAATATCACAGGTCTTCGAGGGCCTTCTGGGCTTCAATCAGGACCTCAGCATCAAGGCCGTGGGCGCCAGGGATATCCCTTCGGTGGCCAACAACGGCATCTCGGCCGATGGCCTTACCTTCACCTTCAAGCTGCGTGACGGGGTGAAGTGGAGCGATGGCCAGCCGGTAACGGCCCAGAACTACGAGTACAGCATCAAGCGCACCCTCAGCCCCGAGCTGGCCGGCGAATACTCTTTCCTGTTGATGGACATCAATGGGGCCGAGGCCTACAACGGCTCCGGGGCCAAGTCGCCTGCCGAGCAACAGCAGTTAAGGGACGCCGTAGGCGTCAAGGCCGTGGACAACAGCACCCTTCAGATCACCCTGGCCCGGCAGAGCTTCAGCTTCCTGCAACGCATGGCCCTGTGGCCCGCCTACCCGGTGCGCCAGGACATCATCGAAAAGGCCGGCGACCAGTGGACCGAGCCCCCCACCTACATCGGCAACGGCCCCTTCAAACTCACCGGTTGGGTACACCAGGACCACCTCACCCTGGAGCCCAACCCCAGCTACTGGGGCGCCAAGCCCAAGCTTAGCAAGATCGTCCTCAAGATAATCACGGACGTGAACACGGAGCTGGCGGCTTACAAGAACGGTGAGTTGGAGATGAGCCGCGTGCCCCCGGGCACGGAGAAGACCATTCTGGAAGACCCCGTCCTGAGCAAGGAGGTCCTGCGCTACAACGAGCTGGTCACCTTCGCCTTCCAGTTCAACGTGACCAGGCCCCCATTCGATAACGTCAAGGTGCGCCAGGCGATCAATACCGCCATAGACCGCGAAGCCTTCATCAACCAGGTCCGTGCCGGCGTGGGCAAGGCCGCCTATAGCTGGGTCCCCCCCGGAATGCCGGGCCATGACCCGGAGCTGGGCAAGCAGTACGCCTTCAACGTGGCCAGGGCCAAGCAGGTCCTGGCCGAGGCCGGCTACCCTGACGGCAAGGGCCTGCCCCCCATCAAGTTCCAGTTCGCGGACACCGCGGGTAACCGGGTTATCGCCCAGTTCCTCCAGGGGCAGATGAAGGACAACCTGGGCATCAGCATCGAGCTGGATCCTATGGAGCCCAAGGCCTTCCAGCAGACAGTGAACGAAGAAAAGCACATGTGGGCCTGGTTCGGCTGGGGCGCCGATTACCCCGACCCGGACAACTGGCTGCCCGACATCTTCGGCACCGGCGCCAGCATCAACCACACCCTGTACAGCAACCCCAAGTTCGACGAACTGAAGACCAGAGCGCTGGCGGAGCCGGACCCCGCCAGGCGCCTCGACCTGTGGAAGCAGGCCCATAAACTGGTGATTGACGACGCGCCCATCGCCACCATGAACTACCGGGAGCGGTTCGTGCTGGTCAAGCCCTACGTAAAGGGCCTGAAAACCACCAGCATGGACCACCAGATAAGCGGCGATCTCTTCTTGCCCGGGGTAAGCCTCGAGAAACACTAGACGGAGGCCTGCAAACCTTGTGGAGGGCCCGGCTGTAGGTGGTTGCCGGGCCCTCCGTGTTCAATCTGCTATTATGTAAATAGCGATGCTCAAGTACACCATCCGCCGCCTGCTCTGGATGGTCCCTGTCCTCCTGGCTGTCACCAGTGTGACCTTCATCCTGATGCACCTGGTCCCCGGTGGCCCCTGGGACCGTGAAAAGACCCTCCCCGCCCAGGTAGTGACCAACCTCAATGCCAGGTACGGCCTGGACTTGCCCCTATGGCACCAGTATGTCCGCTACCTGCTCAACCTGCTGCGCGGCGACCTGGGCGTTTCCTACACTTTCCAAGACCGCAACGTCACCACCATCCTGCGCCAGGGCTTGCCCGTCACCGCTACCTTGGGCATAGTAGCCTTCGGCTGGGCAATGGTCCTGGGCATCTCTCTGGGCATGGCCGCCGCCCTGCGCCGCAACTCGGCGACCGACTACTTCAGCGTGTTCTTCGCCACCATGTTCGCCAGCATCCCTGGCTTCGTGCTGGCCATAGTCCTCATCATCATCTTCTCGGTGTGGCTCCATCTGCTGCCCACCAGTGGCTGGGGCAGTCCCAAACACCTCCTGATGCCCGCTCTGGCCCTGGGGGCATTGCCTGCCGCTCTCATCGCCCGGATCACCAGAGCCAGCGTCCTGGAGGTCCTCCGCCAGGACTACGTACGGACAGCCTACGCCAAGGGCCTGATGGACCGCACCATCTTCTACAAGCACGTGCTGAGAAACGCCCTGATCCCGGTATTGAGCATCGCCGGTCCGGAGTTGGCCTTTCTGGTCACCGGCTCGTTCATTATTGAACAGGTATTCTCGGTACCCGGCATAGGCCGGCTATTCGTCCAGGGTGTATTCGCCCGGGACTATGGCCTCATCATGGGCAGCATACTGTTTTACACCCTGATCATAGCCCTCCTGAACCTGGTGGTGGACCTGGCGTACGCCGTGGTGGACCCCAGAATTCGGTATGCGTAGGTGCTGGAGATGAGCTCACAGTCGCAGCCGGCCAACGCGGCCTTCCCGGCTCCGGTACAGGTCGCCGCCAGGCCCGCCCGCAGCCTGTGGCGCGACGCCTTTGGCCGCCTGCTGCGCAACCGGTTGGCCCTGGCCAGCGGCCTGGTCATCCTGGTCCTCTCCGTCCTGGCGCTATTCGCCCCCCTTGTGTCACCCCACGACCCGATAAAGCAAAACCTTTTCGCCATCCAGCGGAGCCCTTCCTGGGACCACTGGCTGGGTACTGACTTCCTGGGTCGGGACGTGCTGGCCCGGCTGATATACGGCGCCCGCACCTCCTTGAGCGTGGGCCTGTTCACCCAGCTCGTTGTGCTCTCTATCGGCCTGCCTCTGGGGGCCGCCGCGGGCTACCTGAGCAGCCGATGGGATAACGCCCTGATGCGCTTCACTGACGTGATGTATGCCTTCCCCGACCTGTTGCTCATCATTCTGCTGCGGGCCATACTGGGGGGCAGCATCTACATGGTGTTCCTGGCCATCGGTCTGGTGGCCTGGGTGAACATCGCCCGCCTGGTGCGGGGCCAGGTCCTCTCGCAGAAGTCAGGAGAGTACGTTACCGCGGCCCGCGCCCTGGGCGCCAGTGGCCCTTACATCCTGGCCCGCCACATCCTGCCCAACGCTCTGGGGCCCGTCATCGTGGCCACCACGTTCCTTATTCCGCGGGCCATCTTCGCCGAGGCAGCGCTGAGCTACATCGGCATCGGCGTCAAGCCGCCGACACCGAGCTGGGGCAGCATGATCCAGGACGGCTTTGGTGTCATCTTCGCCGCACCTTATCTGGTGCTGTTCCCCGCCATCGCCATCGCCGTGGTGATGATGGCCTTCACCTTCCTGGGCGACGGCCTGCGCGACGCCCTCGACCCCCGCCTGCGTGGCGCCGAAGGGCGGTTCCGGTAGGGGCATGGCGGGCCATACGGCATACGGGGCGGGCAACCCTATGGGTCACGGTTTTGGCCAATGTAGGGGGGCGATTCATCGCGCCCCCGCCCCGTAGGGGCATGGCGCGCCATGCCCCTACGTTTGCCATCCCCTCCACCCGTACTTGGTCACAACGCCCCTCAGCGGGTTCCGGCCAGGAGATCCGTCCGTGCCTTTTGACCCACAGCGCCACCACCGTCGCTCAATTCGCCTGCCGAGCTATGACTACACCCAGCCGGGTGCCTATTTCATCACCGTCTGCGCCCACGACAAAGCCAGCCTGTTCGGCGATGTGCTGGACGGCGACATGCGAATGAACACATTTGGCTACATCGTCCAGGAGGAATGGGAGCGAACGGCGCGAGCCCGGGAAGACGTGACCCTGGATGCCTTCATCGTCATGCCCAACCATACCCACGCCATCATCTGGTTGACCGGCCATGGGGACACAGCAGAGCGCGGGGGCATGGCGCGCCATGCCCCTACGGTGGTCACCCCACCCACCCCACGATTCGGCAGGCCCATCGCGGATTCATTGGCAACCGTCGTGGGTGCCTTCAAGTCCGCGACCTCCAGGCGCATCAACAAACTGCGTGGGACGCCTGCCTCTCCCGTCTGGCAGCGCAACTACTACGAACGCGTCGTTCGTGGCGAAGACGACCTACACGGCATCCAAGAGTACATCGCAGCCAACCCAGCTCAATGGGCGCAGGACCCCGAGAATCCTTCCCCGAGCCAGGAGGCGCGGACATAACCACCGCCTCGGCCATCGGCGCGTAGGGGCATGGCGCGCCATGCTCCTACGGGCATCGGGGTCATCAAACCCCCGCCAGGCCAGGCTCGGTGAGGCGCCGCAGGTCAAAGGCGGCGTCTAGCTGCTCCCGGGACAGCAGCCCCTTCTCCAGCACGACCTGGCGCACGGTAACGCCCCGGGCCTGCGCCTCCTGGGCGACCCGCACAGCTCCCTCGTAGCCGATGTACGGGCTCAGCGCGGTGGCCAGCCCGAGGCTGCGCTCGGCCAGCTCGCGGCAGTGCTCGGCGTTGGCCGTGATGCCCGCTACACAGCGCTCGGTGAACACCCTGACCCCATTGCGCAGCAAGTCCATGGATGTGAACAGATTATGGGCAATGACCGGCGTCATCACGTTGAGGTCGAGCTGGCCCCCCTGCACCGCCAGCGAAACGGCCAGGTCATTGCCCACCACTTGAAAGGCTACCATGTCCATCATCTCAGCAATGACCGGATTGACTTTGCCGGGCATGATGGACGACCCGGGCTGGACCGGCGGCAGGTTGATCTCCCCCAGCCCGGTGCGGGGCCCGGAGCTGAGCAGGCGCAGGTCGTTGGCGATGCGGATAAGCTCCAGGGCCAGCAGCTTGAGCGACGTGGACAGCGTGGCCAGGGATCCCATACTGTCGGTGACCTCGAAGAGGTCGGCCGGCGGGCGCAGAACGAAGCCCGTCAACGCCCTCAGGCAGAACGCCACCTGCTCGCGGTATTTGGGGTGGGTGTTCAGGCCGGACCCCACCGCCGTGGCTCCCAGGTTTATCTCCTCCACCTCGTGGCAGGCCCGCTCGATACGGGTGGCCGCCTTGCCCACAGAGGAGGCATAGGCGGTAAACTCCTGCCCCAGGCGGACCGGCACGGCATCCTGGAGATGCGTCCGCCCGGACTTGAGGATGGCATCGAACTCGTTGCCCCTGGACGACAGCGCTGCCTCAAGCTCGCGGAGCTCCGATACCACGCCCCTGGCCAGGGCCAGCGAGGCCAGCTTGGTGGCTGTGGGGAAGAAATCGTTGCTGGACTGGGACATGTTCACGTGGTCGTTGGGATGGACCAGGTGGTAATCGCCCCGGCGCCCGCCCAGAAGCTCGATGGCCCGGTTGGCGATGACCTCATTGGTGTTCATGTTGTGAGAGGTGCCTGCCCCCGCCTGGAAGGGGTCCACCACGAAGTGGTCGTGCCACTGGCCGGCAGCCACCTCGGCGGCGGCCCGGGCAATAGCCCGGCCCAGGCTGTGCTCCAGTTGGCCCAGGGCCATGTTGGCCTCGGCCGCCGCCTGCTTGATGAGCGCCGAGGCCCTGATCAGCGCCGGGTGGGGCCGGCCACCGCTGATGGGAAAATTCTCCACCGCCCGCAGCGTCTGGACCCCATACAGGACGTCGTCGGGCACCTCACGCTCGCCCAGGGCGTCCCTCTCTTTCCTCATAGCACAGCTCCTTCCTCCTGGCACCTCACCCCCACCCCCTCTCCGTTCACGGAGAGGGCAGGGTGAGGTCCAGTGTCGCAGGCAGGTTTCCCCAAGTCAACCATTTATGCGAAACTATGCTTAGAGCCTGGGGCATAGAGACCACGACGGAAAGGACGAACACCCCCGGTGGAGAACATACTCGTCGGCAAGGCTGAATGGTTGCCCGCCTCTAAGCGGAAAGCGCTCGAGGCCAGCGTGCGTAGCCTGATGGCGGAGAACCGCGTGACCCTGGAGCGGCGCTGGAACAGTCCACAACCTGTGGCCTGCACGTACCACGCCCCTTCCTGGGAAAAGCCGCACCTTTCGCACTTCATCACCGGGGCCTGGGAGGTGCACTACCCCCACCAGTGGTTCTGGGACTCGTGCGCCCACGCTGTTATCCTGGCCTCTGTTGACCCCGCCCTGGCCCAGGAGGAAGTGCGCAGCCTGCTCTACGCCCAGCAGCCCAACGGGTTCATCCCCCACCTGGCCATGCATCCCGGCCACCGCCACAGCCTGGGGGTAGCGCTGGGCCGGTTGGGCCGGTCCCGGCACCGCTCGCCCTACCTACAGCCACCGTTGCTGGCGGAGTCGTTGGCCCATATCTATGTGAAGACGCAGGACCGCGCCTTCCTGGCGGAGGTGCTGCCCCGCGCCGTCATGTACTACGACTACATCCATAGCCACCGTTGCCCTTCGGGCGACGGCCTGGCTGAGATCATAATCTCCTACGAGTCGGGCATGGACCGCAGCCCCGAGTACGACAGTGTCTATGGCAAGTCCACCGGCGCGCCTATGTGGCGCGCGCCCATCATCGGTCTGATGCTCCACCACTGGCGGCTCAGGCATGACCTGGTCCGGATCCTGGCTAGCCAGCGCTTTCGCGTCAAAGACCTGTTGTTCAACTGCATATATGCCCGCAACCAGCGTGTGCTCGCCCGGCTTCTGGAGGCCGCCGGCGACCGCTCCCGGGCGGGCGTGTTCCGGGAGCGCGCCGACACCACAGAGGCGGCCATACTTTCCAAGATGCAGTCCCGGGAGACCGGCCTGTTCCACAGCCTGGATGCTCGCCAGGGCAGGGACACCCCGGTCCCCGTCGTCACCCTGTCCGCCTTCATGCCACTGCTGCTGGATACAATTGGCCGTTCCCAGGTCGAACGTCTGGTGGAAAGGTTGACGGACTCTGCCGCTTTCTGGACCGCCTACCCGGTGCCCACCCAGCCGCTCTCGGCGGCTGCCGTTACCCCTCGGGGCCACGTAATCTGGCGGGGGCTACAGACCTGGATACTGCCCAACTGGCTCATCTATGCCGGCTTGAAGCTTCAGGCTGAGCGCTTTCCAGGACTGGCCCAGGAGCTTTCCAGAACGGCGGAGGACATTGCCCGCCGTAGCTACGAGCTGGTGCGACAGCACGGCTTCCGCGAGTATTACCACTCCCAGACCGGCGAGCCGGGAGGCGCCGTGCATTTCGCCTGGTCCGGCCTGGTCTGGGACATGGTGCAACAGCACTAGCAACCCCACGCGGCTGTACACGATGCACCCTGGCATTAGCGACTCAGTCACCCGGCCGGAAAGAACGACTTGGAATGATGTCTGAAACGTGATAAACTCATACCCTACCAAGGGTGCGAGGCATTACTGTGGGAACCGCTCAAACAAAGCCATCAATATCCAACAGCAAGAAGGCAGCGCGGAACGGAAGAACGCCCGAAGTGAGATCAAACGGAGATTCGGAGCGCGATAGCAGGCTGGTTGAGCTAGCGATTGAGTTGGCAGTGTTGCTCAACAGGAAGGCCCTGAAGGAGTTGGAGCGTTACTAGGCGCCACTACCGTTTCCTCACACCCTCCGACATAGAGCAAGTAGTCTACAGGCTGGCATCGGAGTTGTACCCGAGTTATCGGGACCCGCTGCCGGCTTTTCAGTATCTGGGGGGAGCCTACGGCAAAGGACTTCTCGAATCCGCTCTCGCCGCGCCTCAACACACACTGGGTGGACAGTTTCTTCACCGAACGGTCTTCGACAAGGCCGCCTCCCTTCTCAGATCCCTGGTGAAGAATCACCCCTTGCTTGATGGCAACAAACGCCTGGCGCTGACCTCGGTGACCGTGTTCCTTGCCCTTAACGGGTACGTCCTATGTGCACCTCACCCCGAGGCAGTCGCATTCACCCTGCGTCTCGCTTCTGAACGGGATATCCAAATACCGACCGTCTCCCGGTGGTTGCGCCACCGTTCTGTCAGGTTGGAGCACTTCGCGGCACAACCTGAAGAGGAGCAACTAGAACGGCTTGGAGCAGTCGGTGAGGAGGCGGAATACCAGGCCAAGCTTGTGGCTGTTTTGCGGGAGACCATTGCCGTTACCGGAGCACTGCGCCGGAGTGCCAACCTTCCATGAAACCCCGGAGTTGGTATCCTTGTTGTCAGAAAGGTGGCGCTGGCTGCGACCGTGCGAGCGCGGGGTCACGATGGCGCTACTCGGTCCGTCAAGTCGCCCTATCCTTGACCAGGCAGAATCTAGATTCTGTGCTTACAGCCATGTAACATGAACACCGCCAATGGCTTTCTGACCGACTGCCGGGTCTTGGACCTGACGGACCCCAAGGGCATGTTCTGTGGCAAGATACTGGGCGACCTGGGGGCTGACGTCGTCAAGGTCGAGCCTCCCGGGGGAGACCCCGGGCGCAACGTTATGCCCTTCTACCAGGGCCAGCCACATCCCGAGCGTAGCCTGCTGTGGTACGCCTGGAACACATCCAAGCGCTCCATAACCCTCAACCTGGAGGCGCCCGACGGGCAGGACATCCTCCGCCGCCTGGCAGCCGGCGCTCATTTCGTCGTCGAGTCCTTCTCGCCAGGCTACATGGAGGGGCTGGGGCTGGGCTACGATGCCCTCAGTGCCATCAACCCAGGACTGGTTATGGTGTCCATCACGCCCTACGGCCAGACCGGGCCATATGCCCTTTACAAAACTTGCGACCTCACCGGCGTGGCCACCGGCGGGCTGCTATTCCTCACCGGCGATGGGGATCGGCCGCCAGTCAGGATCAACGCCTCCCAGGCATACTTCCAGGCCGGCCTCCAGGCAGCGACCGGCGCCATGATCGCCCACTACTACCGCCAGACCACGGGCGAGGGCCAGTATGTGGACGTATCCATGCAAGAGGCCGTGTTGCGCACGCTGTTCACCACCCAGGTCACCTGGAACTTCAACCACGTAAACCGGCAACGTGAAGGTGTTCCCTACGATCAGGGGCCACCCCTCGGCGTCGCCCCGCTACGCCCCTCCGTCTACCGCTGCCGTGACGGCCACATGGGCGTGGCCGTGTCTGACATGTCCATCCGCGCCATTGTAGGGTGGATGCACGAAGCTGGCATGGACGGCGAGATCAGTGAATGGATCGAGGCGGTCCTGGCCAGCAATCCCAAGCTCTCCTTCGTGGGGCAGCTCGGCCCGGCGGGCCGGGACCGCATGGAGGTCACCCTGACCCGGTTCCTGGCCGCCTTCACCAAAGCCGAGCTTCAGGAGGGCGCACTACAGCGCCACCTGATGTTTGGCACAGTCAATACGCCGGGCGACCTGCTGCGCCAACGCCAGCTCCTATCGCGGGGCTTCTTTGTGGACGTGGACCATCCCGAGCTGGGAACGGTCATCACCTACCCCGGCGCCCCCTTCAGGGCGAGCCTTACCCCCTGGCGAATCCAACACCGGGCGCCCCTTGTCGGTGAGCACAACCACCACGTCTATTGCCAGGAGGTGGGTATCTCGCCGCGGCGGCTGGCTGCCCTCAAGGCGGGGGGAGTAATCTAGCCATGGGCGACCACCCGCGCGCTCTGGAGGGGATACGGATCATTGATTTCTCCTGGATTGCCGTCGGCCCCACTACAGTCAAGTACCTGGCCAACCAGGGGGCCGAGGTCGTCCGTGTAGAGAGCACTCACCATCTGGACATATCGCGGCGCATACCACCCTGGAAAAACGACGTGGTGGACATCAACAACTGTGGCGTGTACATCAACTATAACGAGGACAAATACGGCATCACCCTGGACCTGGGCCATCCCAGGGGCCACGAGCTGGCCCTCCGCCTGGTGTCCACCGCTGACGCCGTGGTGGAGAACTTCACGCCCGGGGTGATGGTGCGCCTGGGGCTGGGCTACGACTCGCTGCGACAGGTGCGACCCGACCTGGTCATGTGCAGCATGAGCATCCAGGGAGGCACGGGCCCGGAGGCTACCCTCCCCGGCGTGGGCATCACCGGGCAGGCGCTGGCCGGGGTCACCCACCTCACCGGCTGGCCGGACCGCGAGCCGGTGGCCCCCAACGTGCCGTACTCCGACTACACGGCGCCACCGTTCGCCGCACTGGCCATCATCGGGGCGCTGGACTACCGGCGGCGCACCGGCTGGGGCCAGCATATTGACATCTCCCAGTCGGAATGCGCCGTCCACTGCCTGGAGGCCGCCGTCCTGGACTACACGGCCAATGCCCATGAGCAGACCCGGCAGGGCAACTCCCTGCCCTACGCCGCACCCCACGGGGTCTATCCCTGCCGGGGCACCGAGCGCTGGATCGCCCTGGGGGTGTTCAACGACCGGGAGTGGGATGGGCTGTGTCGTGCCCTGGGCAGTCCGCCGTGGTCCGCCGAGCCACGCTTGGCTACCATGCTGGGCCGCCTGCGCCATACAGCCGACCTGGACCGCCACCTGGCCCAGTGGACCAGGGGCTACACCGCGGAGCAGGCCATGGCCACGCTGCAAGCCGCCGGCGTGCCCAGCGTCATCGTGTCCTCTGCCCAGGACCTTCACGCGGACCCCCAGCTCAAGCACCGCCAGCACTTCTGGGAGCTTTACCAGGCCGTTATCGGCTGGCACACGGTGGATGGCCCGGCCTTCCGCCTGTCCCGGACCCCCGCTGAGCTGAAGCGAGGCGCCCCCCTCCAGGGCGAACACAATGAGACCGTCTACCGCGAGATGCTCGGCCTTTCCGAAGACGAGTACGTGCAACTTATGGTGGACGGGGTGCTGGAGTAGGCGCAGACCCTCGCCTTCTCACCTCCCTTGATCCGCCATCAAAACGAAGACCAGGAAAACCCAGCGCCTTGGGCACACCCCGAGATCCGGTCAAACCGTAGGGGCGACCGGCCGGTCGCCCCTACGCGTTGGTGCACCACCTGGGTGAGAAAACTGCCCTACCGGTAGACATAAGAGGTGGTGGATTTTGGCCTCATAATTGTCTTGACGCGCCCAGAGGCGAGTGGTACTATGCCATCAAACAACAATCGCCTTACTGATGGTAGTGTTAACCCAAGGCATTCGTTGTTCGGCATCCCACGAGGAATAGAGTGTCCCCAAACACAAAGGACTGGAGATGTTCAATGGCAAACGAATTCACTGCCATTATCGAGCGGGACGGCGAGTGGTATGTCGCCTACTGCCTTGAGATCCCGGGGGCGAATGGGCAAGGCAAGACAAAAGACGAGGCTCTGCGGAGCCTGACCGAGGCGATTGCCCTGATCCTGGAGGACCGGCGTGAGGATGGACTACGGGGGGTCCCGCCCGGCGCCTTGCGAGAGACCGTCACCATCAAGTGAAGCGAGGCCACCGAGTCGGGCGAAGATTTGCTGTGGTTTTGGATCGGGCCTCACTCGGATTACGACGGGCTTGTGCGTTAACCTCTTGCTCCAGACCGACCAGCCAAACAGTGGCGGATGACACGCCGGCCGTTGGTCGGACAGGAGCCTTGACAAGAAGAACTGATGTGATTACATTGTAGTTACACGGCGGAGATGATGGACCTTGAAGACGCGACTAATCCAGATTGGCAATTCCCGCGGCGTACGGCTCCCGAAGCCCCTGATTGAGGAAGCGGGCCTGGGTGATGAAGTGGATCTCCGGCTCCGTGAGGGCGCAATTGTTATCACGCCTGTGAGGTCTCCCCGCACAGGCTGGTCGGAGGCGGCCCGCTTGCTTCGGGAGCGCGGTGGGGACCGTCTGCTCGATCCCCCGACCCCCACTCAGTTTGACGATGACGAATGGCAGTGGTAGCCGAACATGCCGTGACTCGGGGCGACGTGTTCCTGGTCAGCCTGAACCCAGCGCAGGGTCGCGAGATCCAGAAGACTCGTCCCTGCGTCATCGTTTCGCCGGACGAGATGAATACCTACCTTCGTACATTCATCGTTGCTCCTATGACGACGGGCGACCATCCCTACCCTTTCCGAGTGCCTTGTCGCTTCCGGGGGCGATCAGGATATGTTGTACTGGAGCAAATTCGCACGGTGGATCGGGACCGTCTCGTCCAACGCCTTGGTCGGCTTCCGCAGGCCACACTCGTTCGTTCGCTGCTCATACTGCAAGAGATGTTCGCCCCGTGATAGAGCGGGCTAACAAGGGGCTGCCGCCAACGTTGGCCTGCTCCCGCGCGGCCCTCATCCTCGCCTTCTCCCAAAGGGAGAAGGGATAACCCCTACGCCACCGCCCTTTGAGCGGCCTTGCGCACGTAGATGGTGTCCCCCTCCAAGGCAACCTCATACGTAGGGACGGGACGGGGTGGCTTGATCAGGGCAACCGCCGCCCGCATGGGTGCCGGGAACTTCCCCACCCACTTGACCACACTCCCATCCCTGACATCGAACTGCGAACCATGGGCGGCGCAGGTGATGACGTTGCCCCTGACCTTGCCCCGGCTCAGGGAAGTGCCCATGTGGGCGCATACGTCGCTAATGGCGTAGATGTTGTCGTGCACCCGCACCAGGAGCACGGGAACACCCTCCACTTCAACCCGCCTGGTCTGCCCGGGCTGAATCTCGCTTAATGAACCGGCTGCCACGAAACCGCTAGCTAGTGCCACGGCGACCTCCTCACAAACACCCGGCCCTATTGGGCCTTCTCCCCATTCTACGAAAATACCAGAATTGTGTTGGACATTTACATCGGGACTTCCACGGTAACGGTGGTGCCCTGGCCGGGCGTCGAGGATATGCGAAAGGCGCCCCCTATGAGCTCGGCCCGCTCTTGCATGCCCAGCAAGCCGAGCCGGCCGTCGCCGGCCAGGCCGCCCACGTGTTGGGGAGCGGAGAAGCCGCAGCCGTCGTCGGAAACCGCCAGGGACACGCTTGTCCCGTTGAAGGCCACCCTGACGGTGGCCCGGCTGGCGCCCGAGTGCTTTTCTACGTTGCTCAGGGCTTCCTGAGCGATGCGGAACAGGGCCACTTCCACTTCTGAGGGAAGCCGCCGGGGCGAACCCACAACCCGCACTTCCGCCGGCACCCGCTGCTGGCTAGCCAGTCCTTCAATAGCGGGCACCAGGCCCAGATCGTCCACCACCGGTGGCCGCAGGTGGCGACTGAAGCGCCGCACGCCGTCCAGCAGGGCCTGTGTGCGCTGCCGGACCTCCCGGACCTCCCCAGCCACTGGTGGCGCGGCCTGCCCTTCCAGCGCCTCGAGCCGCCGGCTCACCGACACCAGTCCCTGTATGGTGTCGTCATGCAGGTCGCGGGCGATACGGCGCCGCTCCTCCTCTTGCGCCGCGGTCACCCCCCGCGCGTAGCGCTCGAGCCGCTGCCTGGCCAGGCGCTCCCTCTCCCGCTGATGGCGGACCCGGTCCACCTGCCAGCCAATCAGGGCGCCGCTGACCACAATGACCACTATCTCGCCAATCTCGGTGACCTGCTCCGGGCCACGATGGTGAAGAACAAAATGAGGGACCAGGGCCGCCCCGGTGACCACGGCCGCCCCCAAGCCACCTTTCAGCCCGAAGGCCAGGGCGCCATAGGCGGTGGGCAGAAAAGCCAGGGAGGTGAACAGGCCCAGCAACTCGTCGGAGGCGACGAAGTAGTGCAGGGCAACCACCACCAGGATTGCCCCCCCCACCACCAGGGAGCCCGCAAGGGACCCAACGCGGTCCCGGTGCTCCACGCCCAGCCTCAGTCCCCCGGCAGGGGCTCGCTCATATCCTCGAGCGTCAGCCAGCCCCGGCGCAGGGCCACGATGACCGCCTCGGTCCGCGAAGTAACCCCTATCTTGCGGAAGATGTTGGTCAAGTGGGCCTGCACCGTCCGGGTGCTGATCCCCAGCTCGGTGCCGATGTCAGTGTTGTCCCACCCGCGCCCCGCCAGCGTCAATACCTCTAGCTCCCGGGAGCTGATCACCTCGGGGACGCCGCTCACGGGTGGCGCCTCGACACGCTGCCTCATGAACCGGTTCAGGACTTTGCGGGCGATGGCGGGATGGAGCACAGCCTCCCCGGACCTGATGGCGCGGATGGCGTTCACCAGCTCGCGGCTACTGGCGTCCTTGAGCAGGTAGCCAGCGGCGCCGGCCTCCAGGACCGCGAACACATACTGGTCGTCGTCGTAAGCGGACAGGACCAGCACCGCGGTCCCCGGCGCCCGCGCTTTGATTCGCCGGGTAGCCTCTATGCCGTTGACTCCGGGCATGGCCATGTCCACAATGGCCACATCCGGCCTCAGCTCCTCAACCAGGCGCACCGATTCCTCGCCGTCGCCGGCCTCGCCTACCACCTCCATGTCAGCTTCGTGCTCAAGCACATGCCTGGTGCCTTCCCTTACCAGGACGTGGTCATCTGCCAGCAAGACCGTGATCCTCTCGATGCCCATAGCGATTGTGACCTATCTCACATTATAGGTAATTCGACTACGCCATTCAACCTATTTTCCCCTGGCTCCGCGCCCGGCGCAACGGCGTAATCGCCATCCCGATTACGCATGATACACGATGCAACACCGGCCAGCGGGCTGTTAACTTGAATAGGTGGTTCGGACTGACACAACGGATAGGTACGAAGGAGGCAGAGATGAGCGAGCGAGCAGCGAACCGGACAGCGGTTATTGCCATGGCCACCGCCGGCCCCGTAATAGCGCTGGTGCTCCCCCTGCTGTTGCTGATTGGCTTCGGGCTTACCGTACTGGCCATCCTCACCGCAGCGGTGCTGGCGCTGGGCGCGGCTGTCCTGTACCCGGTCCTGTCCCGCCGTAGAGGTGGGCGTGACCCGCTGGTATCCGCCTTTGCCCCGACGCCAGTGGTGGCCAGGGTCGCCAAGTACACAGGCAACTGCCCTTCAGGCCGATGCCAGCCCGGGATGGAGTTTGTCATACGGGGGTCGGCGTCCGAGCTGTGTCCGGCGGCATGCCAGGCGCTGGAGCCCATGTTGCAGCGCTGCCGGCAGGGCGATGACATGGCTCGGGAACGGCCCGTATTCCGCTCCCGGGTATGCGAGGTGACCTTCCAGGTCTACCCGGCCCTGTAGGAGCGCGATTTATCGCGCCCTGGGGTGGGGGCGCCCCTACAGGCTTCAGGCTTCAGGCTTCGGGCTTCGGGCTTCGGACTTCGGACTACGGGTACTCCCCTCTCCCTTTGGGAGAGGGCGAGGGTGAGGGCGCCTGTAGCCTGAAGCCCGCCTCGCTGGCGCACCTACAGATACACGAACGCGGCGCCTACCCCCAACCCCACCGCAAAAACCAGCAGACCCAGGACCAGGGCCACCCGGAAGCTGCGCATGGCCCCGGCCAGCACGATCAGGCAAGGCACACTCACTGCGGGCAGCGTCAGTAGTAAGGCGGCGGCTGGCCCGGACACGCCTTCTTTGATCAGGCCCGCAGCGATGGGGATCTCCGTCCAGGTGGGCACCATGAGCAGCGTGCCCAGGGCGGCCACAACGCCCACGGTGGCCAGGTTGTTGGCCGAGGCCGGCACCCCGCTGACCACAGCAGCGGCAATCAGCGCGCCCACGAACAGCACCGGCACCACCACTTTGGCCAGTTTCCACACGAGCCTGGGCCAGCGCGATAGCAGGGCCGTCGGCGAGTCCATCCCGACAGAGTCGGGACGCAGGCTGGACTCGAACTGGAACAGCCTGCTGAAGGCGGCCACCAACCTCCCGGACACGTCGAAAAGCAGGCCAGGCTTCGCTTGGACCACGGGCTTTGCCACCCAGCGCCCGGCTACCAGGGAAGCCACGTAGGTCAACAGCACCCCGATGACCAGGCCGCCGCCGATCCTGAGCAAAGCGTACTTCGTTGGCAGCAGGGCGCTGGCCAGTATCCACGTGCTCAGGTTAAGCATGGGCGCGGACACAGTGAAGGCGAGCACCGGCCCCAGCGTTGCCCCCGCCCTGTACAGGGACGAGCCAATGGGGGCAGCGCAGCACGAGCAGAAGGGCTGGGGCACGGCCATGGCCGCCCCGGCCAGGTGGGCGCGGAACCCGGTGCCCCGCAGGCGCTTCACAAAGGCCGGCGATACGGCCAGGAACAGGCCGCCGATGACCAGGGCCAGCAGTGTAGCGTGCCACACCAGAAGCATATAGTTGATAGCATCGCCCAGGGGCCGAAGCCAGCCGGCAAAGCTCGCCAGAGGGATGGCCTGGCCGATGCCCAGCTTCCCCGAGGCCACAATCCTTGTGGCGGGCACGCCCCGGTAGATGAACAGGTCAACCACCAGCAATGCCCCCAGGGCAATGGCCAGCAGCTTGGCCTGCGTCCGCAGGTCGGCACCCTGGGACTTGAGAACGGCCTCGGCCCGATGCATGTGCCGGTAGGCCAGCGCCATGCCGGCCACAGCCGCCGCCAGCAGGGCGACGTGGCGCGGGTCGAAGTAGACCAGCACCGAGGGAGAACCTATCTTGTGGTACTCCGTCAAAGCGAAGAGGAAACCCCTCCTTATGTCCACCACGGTGAGCAAGAGCAGACCTAGAAAGGCTACCAAGCCGGCCGTGGCTAGGTTGTAGCCCCGGACCTTGACTGCGGCGCCAACCGTAGCCACCATCAGAAGCTCACCACACGGTCCGATTCCAGTACCCATTGGACCAGGTCGCGCATACCCGCAATCTGCACGCCGTCAATCAGCTCGACGGGGCGGACGGCGCGCTCGGCAGCGCACACGCCACACAGCTTTACTGTGGCCCCTTGCCGGATGGCAACCTCGAGCAGTCCCTGGCAGTTGGGCATGTGCTCGTCCAATACGCCCGGAAACTCCGCGGGCTCCTGGCCCTTGCGGGCGGCGTAGAGGGCATCTTCAAAGGCAAACAGGTTCACCCGGTGCCCTTCAGCCAGGGCAGCCAGCGTGAATCTCAGCGTGGTATAGACCCGCTCCTGGCCATAGGGAGGCTCCCCGATGACCACGGTAATAGTAGCCAATGCGACCTCCTAAGCTGAAATAGAGCACTACCAAAGGGAGGAGGAGACACAAGGGGCGTGGACACAGCCGGCCCTTTGACTGCGCCGGCGGGGAAAGTAGGGCGACCGGCCGGTCGCCCCTACCAGGAGCTAGCGCCAACCACCACCGGGCAAGCGTTCGGGCACGACAGCGAGGGCATCCGCACGGGACCGCCCAGGTGCCTCCTTCAGACTCAGGTGAAGGCGCGGATGAACTTGCTCACTGTCGTCACCCCCTCTCTGCCCGTGATGGGCTGCAACAATTCCCAATTATAGCAGGTCGTGCTTGCCCGCCCCTACAGCGCCAGCCTACCGCCCACTTGGTCCTGGGGGACGGTCTGCTGCTCGCCGGTAGCCATATCCCGCACCACCACGCTGCCGGAGGCGAGCTCGGCGTCTCCCAGGATCAAGGCGTAGCGGGCGCCCACGGAGTTGGCCTGGCGAAGCTGCGCCCGCAGGCTGCGGTCGGACCAGGCGGCCACCACCGTAATCCCCCGGCGGCGCAGCTCCCCGGCCAGCAGCAAAGCCCGCTCCTTAGCGGCGGGGCCCAGGTGGGCCATGAAGGCAACCGGGGACCCGGAATCGGGCACATGGACCCCGGCCCGTTTGAGGTTTAGGATAATGCGCTCCAGGCCCGCGGCGAAACCCACCGCCGGCGTCGGCTTGCCCCCCACTGCCTCGACCAGGCCATCGTAGCGACCGCCACCGGCCATTGTGCTCTGGGCACCCTCCACCACCGGCTGTACCTCGAAGACCGTGCGGGTGTAGTAGTCCAGGCCACGCACCAGCCGGTGGTCCACGCTGTAGGGGAATGCCAGGGCCTTGAGATAGACCTGGAGTCCATCGAAATGTTGGCGGCAATCGTGGCACAGGTGGTCCAGGCTGCGGGGCACAGCCCCGGCCACGGCCTGGCAGCCTGGCTGCTTGCAGTCGAGCAGGCGGAGGGGGTTGCGCTCCAGACGGGACCGGCAATCGGTGCAGAGCTGCTCGACGTGCCCGGAATAGTTGGCCCTGAGCTCGGCGATGTACCGAGGCCGGCACTGGCTACAGCCGATGCTGTTCAGCTTCAGTAGGGGCGCCCCGATGGATCGGGGCGCCCCTACCATAAGGCCCAGGCGCTGGAACAGGTCCCAGGCCAGGGAGATAACCTCGGCGTCCAGGGCCGGATCGGCCTCGCCCAGGGCCTCCACACCGAGCTGATGGTGCTGGCGGAAGCGCCCCGCCTGGGGCCGCTCGTAGCGGAAGGCAGGCCCAAGGTAGTACAAGCGCACCGGCTGGGGTAGCTGGGCCATGCCATGCTCGAGATAGGCACGGCAGACCGGGGCCGTGCCCTCGGGGCGGAGGGTCATCAGGTCGCCGCTGCGGTCGGGGAAAGTGTACATCTCCTTCTCCACGATGTCGCTGGCCGCCCCTACGCCCCGCTCGAATAGCCCTGCCTCCTCGAACATGGGCGTCTCGATGCGCTGGTAGCCGTAGCTCCGGCACACTGCCTCCGCCTGCGCCTCCACGAAGCGCCAGTAGGGCTGCTCCGCAGGCAATATGTCTTCGGTGCCCCGAGGGGCCTTGTACATTGCTCCTCCTTGATACTGCTACCGCCGAAATAGCATAGCGAATCGTGGCGGCACGTGTAAAGGCTCGTGGTGGCCCCCGAAACCAGCGGTCGTCTCGGCTATTCTCCAGTCCACCCCACTAACACATCGGTCCGATCGGTCTGATCGGACTGATCGGACCGATGCTCCGTTGTGACGGCCCCTGCTGGGCAGAAACTACCCGAACGGGCAGGCCCAGGGCGTGCGTGATATGGTATACTAGCTGTTGCAGCCAATGACGAAGAAGGCAAACAGGCCCCCGCCAGGCGGCGCCCGCAGGCCCTCCCGGCCCCGTGACCGGACCCGCCACAGTTCCCGCCGCATGGTGAACCTGGTGTACCTGTTCATGGCGGCCGTGTTGGTGGTGGGGGCCGGAATCGGTTTGACCGAGGTGCTGGTAGGTGACGAAAGCACTGCTGCCGATCAGCTCCCCAAGTTCGTAAAGGCAGCTCCTGCGGCTACCCGCGAGGCCTACCTCTATGCCATGGAGCGGCCCGACGTTCTTTCTTATGTCCCTTGTTACTGCGGCTGCGGAGAGCACAGCGGCCACCAGAGCAACTGGAACTGTTTCATCAAAGGCCGCGCCGCCGACGGCACTTTTGTCTTTGACGACCACGGCGCGGGCTGACAGATGTGTGTAGACATCGCGCGGGACGCGAAGAGCATGGTGGGCCAGGGCAAGAGCCTCCGGGAGGTCCGCAGCTACGTCGAGTCCAAGTACAGCAAGCTCGGGCCGGGCACCGATACGCCGCCGCCACCCCCGTAGGGGCATGGCGAGCCATGCCCCGGAGCGAAGCACCCGGGCACTTGTTGGAAAAGGCCTGGTCAATGGCGCGGGTTCTTCGCCCCCACGTGTGCTATGCAAATCAGGTATGACCACGAGGCGATAGATGGAAAAGCCACGAGATAGCTACGCCGTGCTGGGTGTTCCCAAGACCGCATCCCTGGAGGAGATCGAGAAGCGCTACGCCGAGCTCCAGAAGCTGTTCGCCTCCTCCGCCGTCCCTCCTGACCTGGCGGACTGGGCTGCCTCGCAGCGAGAGCAAATACGCCTGGCCTATGTGGAGCTGACTGGCCAATCTGTCGAGGCCGCCGAAGACGCAGATGTCGAGACGTACGAGGAGCCGCAGGGGCGTTCGTTCCTGCACGCTATCTTCGACCGGCCCCTGGCTATGGCCGCCGTAGGCGTGGTGGCTGGCGTCATCATCCTGGGCGGCTACCTGGGGGTCCGGGCCTTGACCGGGGAGGGCGCTCCCGCTGCCAGCCCGGCGGCAACCCCACAGGCTCCAGCCGTTGACACTGCCCGGGTCAAAGAGCTAGAGGCACTGGTCCGCAAGGACCCGAAGAACGAACAGGCCCGCCAGGAGCTAGGCGACCTCTATTTTCAGGCCGAGCGGTGGGATGAGGCCGCCAGGTGGTACGGCCGCGTGCTGGAAGTCAACCCCAACAACGTGAACGCCACCATTGACCTGGGCACATCCCAGTTTTACCTGGACCGGCCTGACATGGCCAAGCTCCTGTGGAAGCGGGCCACGGAGCTTGATCCCAAGAACGTGGAGGCCCACTTCAACCTGGGCATCCTCTACAGCGTGGTGGAGCCGCGGGACCTCGAGGCGGCCCAACGCGAGTGGGAGCTCGTCATTGAGCTGGACCCCGCCTCCGAGCTTGCCGACATCGTGCGCTCGCACCAGCAGCCACCCGCGGCCCCGGAGCCCACACCAGAGGCCACCCCCACGCCAACGACCACAGCGCCGTAGCCGCCTCGTTCTCTATGGCCGCGCCAGCAACTCGTCCAGCACGCTGCTGAGCTGTCCCTCCGAAGACGGCCCGATGAACTTGCGCAGCAGCCTGCCGTCGCGGCTGATGAAGTACTTCTCGGGGATGCCGGTCACGCCATAGTCAATGGCCGCCACGCCCTTCTCATCCAGGGCCACCGGGTAGTCCACGCCGTACTTCTGCATGAAACGGAGCACCTCGGACCGGCTGTCCCATATGGCCACGCCCACGAACTCCACCCCACGCTGCCGGTACTTCTGGTACGCTTTCTCCAACTCAGGAGCCTCCTGGCGGCAGGGTATGCACCACGAGGCCCAGAAGTCCACCATCACCACTTTGCCTTTGAGTTCCTCCAGCGCCAGCGGCCTTCCATCCATGAGGGTCAGGCTGAAGGGACGCGCTGGTCCCTGCCGGATGGTGACCTCGCCCAACTGGCTGTTGATCAGCAGGCCACCTTTCCCACCGGTGCGGGCTAGCCCCCAGCCCAAGAGCCCGATCAGCGCCAGCAATGGCACCAGTCCGGCTATGGCCAGCCACATTCTCTTGGACTTCACGCCTTGCCCCTAACGTCCCGGAAGTAGCTCCCCGTAGCGGAGCCAGTAGAACATGATATACGCTCCAGCGCCGATAAGGAACACGGCGCTCGCCCGGTGCACGTACGGGAGAGCGGCGCGCAGCCCCCGGGCCGTGGCGCCGCCAAAGAGGGCGGCCCCAAAGGTCACCCCGGTGATCACCGCGCCCATACCCAGGGAGTAGGCCGCGAACTGGCCCAAAGAGGGCACGAACCCCCTGGTGGCCAGGGAAGTGCCCACCACCACCAGGAACACCGGCAGTGTGCAGCTCAGCGAGCACACCGCGTAGGCCACGCCAAAGAGCACCCCGCTGAACGGGCTGCGGCCCTTCGGGGCGCTCAGCCTGGAGGCCGCCCAGATGCCCACCGAGTGCCCGGTGAGCACCCAGATGCCCAGCGCCAGCAGGGCGACGCCGACGATCAGGCCGCCGTAAGGGAAAAGGCCGATGATCCACCGCCCACCGGAGGCGATGAGGGCGCCCAAGCTCCCGAACACGAGGATGAAGCCCAGGGTCACCCCGACGCTCAACACCAGCGCCCGGAGGACACGGGAACGCACGCCCATGGTCCGAAAAGCCTCGGTCTCGGTGCCCAGGTAATACGACAGATAGGATGGCAACATGAAGAACCCGCACGGGTTGACGCTGGCCACCATGCCGGCGCTCAATGCATAGCCTACAGGCAGGAACGTGCCCACGCTGGCTACGGAACCCTGGACCCCCTGGTAGAAGGTAAGCCACACCGCCATGAACGCCACGGCAACGACGGCGGGCACCACCAGAGCGAGTATGCCCATTCCCGCCTTGCCGGGAACGACCTCGCCGGAAGGTCCGGCCGGCACTGCTTTGCCTTCAGCCACGGGCCTGGCCCCTGTTATGGACGCGGCGCCGGGCCCCCCCGGCGCTGCGACGGCTCAGGGGCCTGCGGGCGGCCCGAGGGCCGGCCCTTGCCCCGGGCCGCGCGGGCTGCGGCCCGGGCTGCGTCGGCAGCCTGCGCCTCGGCCTGTTCCTGGCGCACCAGCTCCGCCGCGCGCAGCCGCATGTCCTCAGCCTGCTTCTGGTAATCGGCCTCTGAGATATGACCCAGCAGCCGTTCCTCATCCAGCAGGCGCAGGTCGCCGTACAGGCGTTGCCGGTCCAGCCTCAGGTTAGAGCCGCTGGGGACCCTCTCCCTTCCTTTCTGAAGGAAGGGGAGAGCGAGCACCACAAGGCAGAACGCAGTCAGTATTATGACGAGAAGGATTACCATGTTACTCCGTCCCCTGGTCCATCCCGACAGGACGGGGCAGGGCTGGCGCCGGGGCCACAGCGGGGCGGCTAGCCAGCATCCCGACACGTCGGGACGGGGCAGGCCAGAGACAGACCAGTATGCCCACCAGCAGTATGACGCCACCCCACCACATCCAGGCCACCACGGGCATGACCTTCACCTGGAGGCTCGCCCGGCCATCGTCGAGCAGTTCCCCCAGGATAACGTACAGGTCCTCCACCGGAGTGCTCCGGATAGCCACCCTGGTGGGCTTGAAGCCCAGGTTGGGGTACTCCGCTTGCCACGGGGACAGCGTCCCCAGGAGCCGGTCTCCTTTGTAAGCCAGCAAGTCGGCTTGCTGGCGCAGATGGTCTATCTTGGGGATTACCCGGGCACCCTGGAACTGCACGGTGTAGTCCCCCACCGTCACGCTCTGCCCCGGCGATAGCACCACCTCCCGCTGAGTGGTGTAGAAGTGCGAGCCGATGATCCCCGCGGCCACCATCACCACGGCCAAATGCACGATGTGCCCCCCGTAGCGCGGCGGGTTCGCTCTCACCAGCCTGCCCAGGGCCACCGGGTAGGCCTCCCCGTGCCGGTGGCGTGCGGCCACGCCCCGCACCAGCTCCTGGCCGATGCCCGCTGTCACCAGGACGCACAGTCCCAAACCCAACAGTGCCCAGGGCAGGCGCACGCCCAGCACGCCCAGGAGCACCATGGTCGCCAGCCCCAACAGGGCAGGGACCAGCAGCGCCCGCTTCAGCGCGCCCACCGAAGCCCGCCGCCAGGGGATGAATGGCCCCACCGCCAACAGGGCCAACAGCGCCATCATCAGCGGCCCATTCACCTGGTTGTAGAACGGCGCTCCGATGGTAATGGTCTCGCCCACGAACAAGTTCGACACCAGCGGGAATATCACACCCCACAGGGTAGCCAGGGCAATCGCCAGCAGAATCAGGTTGTTCACCAGGAAGGCCGCTTCCCGGGAGACAGAGGACTCAACCGTCCGCTCACTCTTGATCCTGGGATACTGCCACAGAACGACCAGGAAAGCGACCAGCGTGCTCCCCGCCATAAACACCAGGAAGGACCAGCCCAGCGGGCTCTGAGCGAAGGAGTGGACCGAGACCACGGGTCCGCCCCGGTTGAGGAACATGCCGAACTGGGCCAGGCCAAACGCAAAGATGATCAGGCCATAGTTCCACAGGCGGAACATGTGCCATCGCCTCTGGATGACCAGCGAGTGAATTAAGGCGGTCATGGCCAGCCAGGGCATGAGCCCGGCGTTCTCGATGGGGTCCCAGGCCCAGTATCCACCCCAACCCAGGATGGTGTAGGCCCACCACATGCCGAACAGGTTGCCGGCCGCCAGCAGCAGCCAGGCCACCAGTCCCCAGACGCGGCCGGCGTCTATCCATTCGTCGGTGGAACGGCCGGAGAGCAGAGCACCCAGGGCGAACGAGAACGGCACAGCCACGGCCGCCAGGCCCGTCATCATGGTTGGCGGGTGGAACAGCATCCCGTAGTGGACCAGCAAGGGGTTCAGACCGTTGCCGTCAGGCGGGGTGAAAGGGAACGTCTTGAACGGGTTGGACAGGAACAGCACCACCCCGACGAAGAAGGCCACCACTACCATCAGGACGGCGGTAGTGTAGGGCAGGCTGCCGCGCGCGGCGCGGGTGGGCCAGGCCACGGCCACCGCCGCCATCACCGCCAGGTTCAGGGTTATGTACAGCAGCGAGCCCGCGTTGCCGGCGTAGAAGGCCATGAAGGTATACAACGGCCCCAGCGCCCGGTTGCTGTGCTCGTAGACGTATTGGACCCTGAAATCCCGGGTCATGAAAGCCGCGATAAGGGCGACGACCGCCACCGCAGACACCAGGGCGGTGAGGTAGGTGGCATATCGCGCGCTGCGCAGCAGGCGCAGGTCCCGTCCCCGTGCCCCCACGATGCTGCCGCCCACCGCGTACAGGGCCAGGGACAGGGCCAGGAACAGGCTATACTGGCCCAGAGTCGCCACTAGCGTCCTCTCCCCCTTGGGCGTCTAGCCGGAGGTCCCTCTGGTTGAGGGTGAAGTCCCACCCCACTCTCCATCTCTCTATCCACGATATTCAAGTAGGGCTCCAGCTCCTCCCGACGGGTCGCCGGCAGGGTGCCAGCCGCCGCGCTGCTCCGCCGCATCGCCCGCAGCACCAGCCCCAGCAGGACCAACCCCAGGGCCACCCCCACCGGCGGAGCGATCCAGGCCAGCGCCGAGAACCCCCCCTTGGGCGGCGCGGCCAGAATGGACGGCCCGTAGCGGTCGGCGAAGTAGTCCAGCACCTGCTGGTCACTCCAGCCTTCCCTCAGCTTCTCCCGTACCAGTGCCCGCATCTGCTTGCCGATCTCGGCCTGGGTCTGGTCTATGGTCTCGCCCGGGCACACCGGACACATTATGCGCCGGTCCAGTGCCAGCGCCCGCTCCTCAAATGTGAGGGGCTTCTGGGTACAGGTGGCTAGTAGGAAAAGCAAGGGAAGGGTTGTGCCCAGGAGAACAATTGCCCTGGCCCATCTCGTCTTAGGCATCGTCTCCATTCTATCACACAGCCTTGCACAGGCGTCCTGCCCAACCGGGTAGGTCGGGACGCGCTCCGGGCTACAGGGACCGCTCATGGTGAGCCTGTCGAACCACGGGCTGCCGGCTACGGGGTCACGCGCGAGTACAAACTCGACCACCACATCCTGGCCACCCGGCCCCTCGATGGTGGCGTTCTTGAAGCCCTTGAACAGAGGGGTGTTGCCGCGTGGCAACCCCCCCGTTTCCGTGTGGGCTTGGCAGCCCGCTCGTCCTGAGAGCCTGTGAGGAAATCCCTCGCCTGTAGGGGCGCAATTCATTGCGCCCCCCCGCGCACGGCATTGCGCCTGGGCAAATAATGGCGTGCCCGCCGGCAGACGTGGGCGCGATAAATCGCGCCCCTACGGTTCGGTCGGTCAAACCTGCGGCGCCCATTTCTTCACAAGCTCTGAGCCAGCCTGCCCCCTTCGACAAGCTCCTTCGACTGGCTGGCCGGCGTTGTCGGATGTGCGGAGGCAACAGGAAGAGGGGGGAGCGTAAGCTCCCCCCTCTGGGACAACCCAGGACGGGCTACTACAGGCTACGGTCTGCGTGCGCCCTGTCTGCCGCGAAGTTCCCCACCGTGGTACTCACGGTCTTCATCCCTTTAGTGCACCTGGATGTTGCCGCTTACCAGAGGTCGCAGGTTGGCATCGGCAAGATTACCCGTCTTGGGGCTGCTAAGAGATTGACCAGCGCCCAGTTTCTGCATCCGTGTTCTCTGGTCAGTCCCCGGGAAATTGTCCTGGAACCTTATTACTCGGTCCTCACCCGGCACTCCCTCGGTGCCGCCCTCAGCCTTGGTGATAGTGCCGCCCAGCCACAGTTCATTCCCCACCGCCTTCATGTGGGTCACGTTTATCTCAATAAGGTGGTTCTTGGTGGTGTTGCGATGCTGGTATTGGCCTACCGCATTGCCATTCGCATCGATTTGCAACACTGTGAATGCGAAGGTGAAGGTGTCACCGTTGTCGGCCACGTAAGAGCCGTTGCCGGTCGCCCTCGCCACCGCGGTAGGTACTTCCTCACGCGACTTTGAGGTATCGTGCACTTTCGACACCGCGAAGTCTCTACCCTCCCCATGGCAGACTGCGCAAGTCTCCCCAAAAGGCGACGTCATTGTCTGGGCGTGAGCGCTAGCCTTCGTGCTGTCGTGGCAACCCAGGCAGGCCGCCGCCGCCGGGCCCAAGGGCGAGTAAAGCTCGCGCGGCGCCACGGTACTGGCTGCGCTTTCAGGCAACGGGAGCAGGTTGGAGCCAGGCAAATGGCACTTCACGCAGTTCCTCCGGTCGCCCGGGAACCGGATCTCATTGAAGTTGAATTGCCCCCTGCCGATGCTCCGGTAGATGGTGAAGTCACGAGTCAGGTCCTCGCCCGTGTGGACACGGTGGATCAGCAGTTTGAAGTTGATGGACTGCGCAGCCGCATCTATAGGGCCACCGTTGGCCGCAGTCACCCCCGCCGCGTTGTCCACATTCGACGGGTTGTGGCAGAGCTCGCAAATCTGCGTCGGGTTCCTGCGCGAGCCGCCGTGGAAGGCTATCTCACCGTGGCACACGTTACACTTTGAGACCGCTACTACCTGCCTTCTGGCGACAGGCGCCGCATCAGTTACGGCGACGTAGACCACGGGGTTGTACGTGAACGGGTTAACGGCCACGTCGGCGCCTTCGTTCCCCTTGATGGTCTCGAAGCGGCGGGATTCGATCCCTACGGCCCAGGTGCCCTTGGCGTCCGCAGGGATGGCATTGGCCAGGGTGTAGGAATAGGTGCCATCGGCCTCAGTCTTTACCTTGGTCGGGATGTCGGCCGTGGCGATGCTTTCCGTTGCCTTCGCCTGGGCCGCGGTAAGAGCACTCACGTAGTCGGTGGTTGGCCCCTTCACATTGAAGCCCAGGGTGCTGATCTGAGATACCGGAACGGTTGTCCCGGCGTTGTCCTTGGCGGTGAAGAAGACGGTCGGCTTCTGCCCCGGGGCGGTACCGGTAACCCGGACTATCTCCACCTTGTAGCCCTTCAATTGCTTGGACTTGGCCGGGATAGTATGAGCACCCACCACTGAGCGGTCGAACTCGTTGCCGCTGTCGGCCTGGTGGCATACCGCGCAGTCGTTGTCGTTTTGCTGCGGGTCGGGGTGGTCCCTCTTGACGTTGGTCGGCGGCGCGGCGGCTGGCCCATTGAACAACGCCTTCCCGGTGGCCCAGTCTATCTGGTTGTGGCAGGAGCCGCAAGCCGCCCGGCTGGGCGCCGTCTTGTAGTTATCGGCGTTGGGTGCCAGCTTGGCGTAGTCCGCAGCGCTCATAGTTGGCGCAGGGAATTGGTCTGGTGGAGATTTGGCCTCGTTGGAACCAGCCCTGGGAGGCGCTCCATGGCAAACGGTGCACGTCCGGACCTCGCCGATAGTGGAGCCGCTGGTGCCGCCGAATTGCGGAAAGACCACCGTGCTGAAGTCGATAGGCTGCGCCGGGAACCCCTTGATGATGTAGGGTGTGCCGGCCTTCACGGCTGGGGAGTTTGCCCCGTAGTGGATGCGGTGCACCATCTGGTTGAACTGGAGCACATTGCCCGTCTCCAGGTCGGTGTTCTGCGAGGTATGGCACATCACGCATAGCTTCGTGTCGGTGCGCAGGCCGCCGTGGAGGGCCAGGGGGTCGTGGCACTGGTTACAGCTAGCTGTGGCCACCACGACACGAGTAACTTTGACATCGCCCCCGGCGGGGACGAAGTCGAACGTGGCGTTGGTGGACTTGTCGAAGCCGCCCCGGCTGGTCTCGCCACCCACCCGATGGGTGGCATTCTTATCATAGTCTGCGGGGAGCACAGTGCCGAAGGTGTAGGTGAAACTGCCGCCGCCAAGGTCCTTGTAGCTGCCGCCCATATCCAGAAGGATATTGGGTTGAGTGCCCTGGGCGATGGCAGGCTGCTTCTGTTCTCCTTTGAAGGTATAGGGCTGGCCCTGCCC
>JACPQM010000024.1 GCA_016190505.1 Chloroflexota bacterium
ACCCTTAGCTGTTCCTTCTGGTTCAATGTAACTATCTCCTTCATAGGGTGACATTTTCACTGAACCAAACACTGGTGTCATGATCACAGAACTACCACACCCGGGTGGACCAATAACTTGAAAACCTCACCCTTCAGGGTGGGTCATATCCTTGAACACTGACATGATGGGCAGCACTCCCGAGGCGTTCTTCACTCGATTCGAGGAGTTCAGCCTATGGCGATTGTGGTCCCCGGGCCGGCGCTGGCACCACCCCAGATTCTTCGTCCCGACCACCCCACATCCTCTGGCCCCCCGTCGGGACTCCAGAATGACACGGAGGCTTGGTTCATTGAAAGTTCCACAGGTCCCGAAGGGTCGGGACCTGTAAGACTTTCAATGACGGTTGGCACGCGGTGGGTCCAGGCTTCGCCCCTTCGCTCTGCTCAGGGCAAGCTCTGGAGGGCTCAAGCCCGAAGGGTTCGCGAAACCTGAAGCCGCAGAGGGGCAAGATGGCCGTGAGATGCCTGGGGGAGAAGTCAGGGGCCCGGGGGGTGCCTGGAATGGCGAGCAGCGTAGGCTATGGCTTCCGCTTTGTTCTTCAAGTGAAGCTTCTGCAGGAGGCGATATACGTGAGTGCTGACTGTGCCCTGGCTAACAAACAGCCGACGAGCGATCTCCAAGTTGGTGAGACCCTGGCCCAGCAACTCCAGCACCTCTTGCTCTCGGGCAGACAACGCGGGCTCCTGTCGTCCCTCTCGAAGCTCCTTCACGACTCTCGCCACCATGGGGGGCGATAGGACAGCCTCGCCGGCGGCAACGCTCCTCACCGCTTTGATAATATCATCGAGATGGCTCTTTTTCAGAAGGTAGCCGTCGGCCCCAAACCGAATGGCCTAGAAGAGGTCGTCCTCCTCTTCTGAGATGGTCAGGAGCAAGACCTTGACGCTCGCGAGCTGCTGCTTTATGGCCACCATTGACGTCAGACCATCTCGATGCGGCATCCGGATGTCCATGATGATCACATCCGGCCTGACGAGTAGTGCCTGATGCTCCGCTTCCAGGCCATCGCTAGCTTCTCCAGCAACGCTCATATCAGGCTCGTTAGCCACGGCATAGCGTAGCCCGTTGCGCACCACTGCGTGGTCGTCGGCGATGAGGACTGCTATTCTCTTGCTATTGCTGGCCAGCGTGGGCATTTCCGGGGGACCTCCAAGCGGATCTCGGTGCCCATTCCAGGAATGCTTAGCGCCTGTAAGTGGCCACCAAGGGATTCGGCCCGCTGTTTCATGACCATCAAGCCGTGGCCCTGCACAAAACTGGGACTGGCCAGACCTTTTCCGTCGTCGGCGATGTCCACCAGCAGATGGCCATCAGGGGCGCCCACCGTCACCCAGACACAATGTGCCGCGGAATGCTTGCCTACATTCCTCAAGGCTTCCTCACAAACGTGCAGCGTTTCGAGCTTGACCAGAGGATCGAGCCTTGGTTCTCGGGGCGGCGCCTCGAGATGCCACTGCATGCCATAGTCGCGTTCCAGCCGGCCCAAATGCTCTTGTATTTGAGCCAGGAAGCCTTGGTCGGTCTTGAAGGAGCTCAGCGTTTCAATTGAGCCTCGGGCATCCTTCTCGGCCTCGTCCAAAAGCCTGTCGAGTTTCCCCAGTTTCTCCGCCAGGCCCTTGTCATGCGCCAGCATCTGGGTCTCCCAGCGCAGGCCGTAGATGGTCTGGCACAGGCCATCGTGGATTTCGCGCGCCAGCCGGAGCCGCTCCTCATGAACGGCGTGGGACTGTAATCTCCGCTTGCTGGCGGTATTGACGGTGTAGGGCAGCGCGGCAGTGAGGGCAAGCGCGGTCAGATAGGTCCCCAGGTGACTGGACAGGTGTTCCATTGCCAGGGCCGACGGGAAGCTGAAATAGACCAACGTGTAATAGGTCGCGGTGATGATGGCGACAACCACGGTAGTGCCGGCGCCCAGCAGGAGTGCCGAGGTGAGCACCGGGGCCAGGGTGTAAGCTGCGAAAGGAGCGTGGATCCTTCCTGGTATCAACGCCAGAGCCAGACACACCGCCACATCGAATGCGGTCAAGACCACGGCGGCCCGCCTCGACTGGTACCAGTGGAGAGGCTGGACTATCTTGGCGCACGTATAAAGTGCAGCCCCAATGACAGGTACCAGCGGGGACACGGAAACATACTCATCGGGAGAGAACGTCAGCTCGATAGCTGCAACGGAAAGCGCCCCCACGCGGAACACGGAAGATAGCAGGGGCTTCCGTTTGGCGGCCCTTGGCCATTTGAGGACCATGACTACCACGCTCCCTTGCTGTTTCACCCCAAGGTTGCCTCCCCTCCAGAAACCCGAGCGCCATGGGCCTTCGGGGCCTGCCCGGAGCCTTGAAACTCAACTGGAGTCTAACTAGAGGCGAAACGGCACGGAAAATATTATGGGAGGCGTAGCCTTTCGGAAACAAGAGAGGTTTGTAAGAAAACGGTTAGAAAACGTGAAGATGGGAAATGCTACCGCGCGCCGGTGGGGGTGATGGCCTCGAAGCCGGTGTAGCGGCGGAGGACCTCTGGGATAACCACGCTGCCGTCGGCCTGCTGGCAGTTCTCCAGCAGGGCGGCGAAGGTCCGGCCCACAGCCAGGCCAGAGCCGTTGAGGGTGTGGACGAACTCGGGGCGGGCGCCCGGGGCCGGGCGGTAGCGGATGTTGGCCCGGCGGGCCTGGAACGACTCGAAGTTGGAGCAGGACGAGATCTCCACGTACCGGGCCTGGCCGGGGAACCAGGCCTCGGGATCGTATTTCTTGGCGGCGGCGAAGCCCAGGTCGCCCGTGCCCATGAGCTTGAGCTGGTAGGGTATGCCCAGGCGGCGCAGGATGTCGCAGGCGTTGTCGGTGAGCTTCTCCAGCTCGTCGTAGGACGTCTCGGGCGCCACGAACTTCACCATCTCTACCTTGTTGAACTGGTGGACGCGGACCACGCCCTTGGTGTCTTTGCCCGCGCTGCCCGCCTCGCGGCGGAAGCAGGCGGTGTAGCATACGTAGTAGAGGGGGAGACGACCCGCCTCGATAATCTCTTCCCGGTGCAGGTTGGTGACAGGCACCTCGGCGGTGGGAATAAGGAAAAGGTCGTCCGCGTCACAGCGGTACATGTCCTCTTCGAACTTGGGAAGCTGGCCGGTGCCCACCATGGCCTCCCGCTTCACCAGATAAGGAGCGGCCACCTCGACGTAGCCGTGCTCCCGGGTGTGGACGTCAATCATCCAGTCTGTGAGGGCGCGCTCCAGCTTGGCGCCGGCGCCCTTGAGCACGTAGAAGCGGGCGCCGCTGAGCTTGACGCCGCGCTCGAAGTCAATGATGTCCAGGCGGGTGCCGATGTCCCAGTGGGGCAGGGGTGTGAATGGGAACTCGGGGATGTCGCCCCAGGTGCGGACGACCACGTTGGCCGACTCGTCCTGGCCCACCGGTACGGACTCGTGGGGGATATTGGGGATGCGGAGGAGCAGGTCGTTGAGCCGGGCCTCGATCTCCGCCTGGCTCGCTTCGGCGGCCTTGATCCGGTCGCCGGCCTGGCGCATCTCCTCGATGAGGGCGAGCGGCTTGTCCCTGGTCTTGCCCAGGATGCGGCTCACCTCGTTGCGGCGGGCGCGCAGGGACTCGGCCTCGGCGATGAGCTTGCGGCGCTCCTCGTCCAGCCCCAGGACGGTGTCCAGGGTAACCGAATCGTCGAAGCGCTTGGCCAGGGCCTGGCGCACCAGGTCCGGGTTGCGGCGGATAAGCTCCGGGCTAAGCATAGGGTGGCTTCACCGAGATTATATCCTCTGGCCCTTGTTGGGGCAATTCACGAATTGCCCCAACAGGTTGCATCCTGGCGCCAATGCGTGCAAAATCAGAGTAAAAGGGGTCTTCTTCTGGGTATCGGCCCAAGACACGAGGGAGTCGTGGGAATGAAGATCGTGGCACAGCGCCTCGACGACATTGTGGACACGCTGCGTGGCCACATGCCTCAACTGAAGGAACGCTACGAGGTGCGGTCCCTGGCGGTGTTCGGCTCCTACGTCAAGGGCCGCCAGCGCAAAGGCAGCGACCTGGACATCCTTGTGGAGTTTGAGCGCCCGCCTACATTGTTCACCTTCATGGACCTAGAAGATGAGCTGTCCAGCTTGCTCGGCGTGAGGGTAGACCTGGTCTCCCGCAAGGCCCTCAAGGGCGACATCGGCAGCCGCATCCTGGCGGAGGCCGTGCTCCTGTGAGGTCGCCAAGGGAATCGCTGGACTACCTGCGCGACATCCTGGAGATGATGGATAAGGTGACGCAGTTCATCGGCGACATGTGTCTCAATGATTTTGCCGGCGATGACAAGACGAGCTTTGCCGTGTTCCGGGCCCTGGAGGTCATCGGCGAGGCGGCGAAACAGGTGCCTGCTCCAGTTAGACGGCGGCATCCGGACGTGCCGTGGCGAAGGATGGCCGGAATGCGCGACAGGCTGATTCACGGCTACTTCGGCGTGGACACCGAAATCGTATGGGAAACGGCCACGCAACTGGTCCCGGAGCTCAGGCCCCGGCTGGCCCAGGTCTTGGAAGAGGAAACCAAGCGCGCTTGAAGGTTCGCTTGGCCAGGGCCTGGCGCACCAGGTCCGGGTTGCGGCGGATAAGCTCCAGGCTAGGCATAGGGTGGCTTCACCGAGATTATATCTTCCGTAGGGGCGGGTTCCAAACCGGCCTCGCTGGGACATTCGGACCTGTGGCCGTTTCTCCTGTAAGGAGGGCCTGCTTGCGCGTCGGCTCCAAAACGGGGAGAATCAACCCTGTCAAGAGGCCAACGTAGCGGCAATTCATGAATTGCCGCTACGCGGGGAGTGCACCATGGCTGAATACGACAAGCCTGGGCGCGGCCGACCGTCATTGCGTCTGCCCAGCTACGACTATTCGTGGCCTGGTGCGTACTTCATTACGACGGATACACAAGGCCGAGAAGCCCTCTTCGGGGATGCGCGGAACGGCGAGGTGCGTTTGAACGCACTGGGACAGGTCGTAGCCGACTGCTGGAGCGCGTTGCCCAGCCGCTATCCAGGCATCGAGTTGGATACATTCGCCGTCATGCCGGACCATGTACACGGTATCATTATCGTTGTTGCGGAGGCCAACGTAGCGGCAATTCATGAATTGCCGCTACGCGGGGCCGGCACAGGAGGGGTGAAGTGACCCAGGACCGCGTGGTGCTGGTGGACGAACACGGGTGCGAACTGCTGACCCGTGCCGGGCGCGTCCGCACCATGTCGAAGGAGCAGGCCCATAGCCGGGGCGTGCGGCACCGGGCCGTGTCGGTTTTTGTGTTCAACCGGAAGGGGGAGCTACTTCTGCAACGAAGGGCGGAGGATAAGTACCATTCAGGCGGTCTGTGGAGCAACACCTGTTGTACCCACCCGCAGCCGGGCGAGGCTCCCCTGCACGCGGCGCGTCGCCGCCTGGCGGAAGAGATGGGCATCGAGTGCCAGCTTCGGGAGCTGCTCAGGTTCTCCTACACTGCTGACGTGGGCAATGGGCTGACCGAAAACGAGTACGACCACGCCTTTGTGGGTATGTCCGACGCCACCCCCAGGCTGAACGGTGAGGAGGCCTCCGACTGGCGGTGGGAGGACCCCGCTCAGCTCGAAGCCGACCTGGCCGCCTGCCCGGAGTCGTTTTCGGTATGGCTGCGCGAGTGCTTTCTCAAGGTGATGAAGGAGCGACACCGTAGCGGCAATTCATGAATTGCCGCTACGAAGGCCCAAACGGATGGCCCTCCCCTCGCGGTGAGAGCGGAGGATAGCCTGGGTAATCTCCACAGTGCGCAGGCCGTCCAGGCCGGAGGCGTCAGGCTCGGTATCGCTGGCCATGCCGACGAGTTGGGACTGGAAAGCCTCGATCTGGGCCTGGTACAGGTCGCCCTTGGGGTAGCCGGTCCGGGTTGTGCCATCGCGTAGCACCAACTCCAGCTCGCCCGCGAAGCGCTGGGTGGGGGTGCCCAGACCATAGAGGCTGCCGAGCGGGCCGTGGACCTCGACCACGCTGCGGGCCAGGGGCGCCCGGCGGCTGCTGGCCAACAGGCCCATGGCGCCGCCCTCGAAGCGGAACAGCGCCGTCACCTGGTCGTCCAGGCGTTCGCCAGTGGCATCGGTGAAGGCGGAGACCTCAACTACCTCCTGTCCCACCAGGTAGCGGAGCAGGTCAACGCAGTGCACGCCATATCCCGCCAGTACGCCGGCCGCAGCCAGGGCAGGGTCAGCCTTCCACGTCCGCAGGCCGGTGTACGTCCCACCGCCGGGCGAGTGCCACTGGGCGCAGGCCAGGCTGACCGGCCCTAGCTTGCCCTCCCGGATGAGTCCCCTGGCCTGGATATGGGCCGGGTGGTGGCGCAGGTGGAAGCCGAGTCCCAGCTTGACTCCGGCCTGGGCGCAGGCCGCAATCATGGCCTGGGCGTCAGACACGGTGGTGGCCATGGGCTTCTCACACAGGACGTGCTTGCCCGCCCGGGCGGCGGCGATGGTCTGCGGCGCGTGCAGGGCGTCCGGGGAGGCGACGTAGACCGCCTGGACAGCGGGGTCGGCGAGCAGGGCATCCAGCGAGGTGTAGCCCCGACACCCCGGGGCGCCGTGCTTGCGGGCGAAGGCGTCGGCGCGCGACTGGTCGCGGCTGTAGACGGCGACCAAAGTCGCTCCCACCGCCTTGCCGAGGGCCGGGGCGATGTACCTATCGGCGTGGGCGCCGATGCCCGCGATGGCCCAACCCATTTGAGGGGTCATCAACCTCACCCCCTTTGACTGGCGCGGGCGCCCCGATACATCGGGGCGCCCCTACATCTTGGCTTTAAGCTGGGGGAAGAGGATGACCTCACGGATGGAGGGGTTGTTGGTGAGCAGCATCACCAGGCGGTCTACGCCCACCCCCAGGCCGCCGGCGGGCGGCATGCCGTGCTCCATGGCCAGCAGGAAGTCGTAGTCCGTCCGCTCCGCGGCTTCCTCCCCCAGGGCAGCACGCAGCGCCTCCTGTTGCTCGAAGCGCTGGCGCTGGTCCAGCGGGTCGTTGAGCTCGGAGAAGGCGTTGGCGATCTCCATGCCCCCGGCGAAGGCCTCGAAGCGCTCCACCAGCCCCGGCTCGTCGGGCTTGTGCTTGGCCAGGGGCGAGACCTCCACCGGGTAGTCCAGCAGGAAGGTGGGCTGGACCAGGGTGGGCTCGACGAAGGCGGAAACCAGCTTGTCCAGGAGTTGCCCCCAGCTCAGGCGCCCTTCCATGGACACGCCCAGCCCGACCATCCGGGATCGCAGCGCCTCCACGTCCCGGAAACGCTCGAAGTCCGTGTCGCAGGCCTTGATCAGGGCCTCCCGCAAGGGGACTCGGGGCCAGGGCGGAGTGAAATCGAGGATGTGCGCCTGATACGGGACCTTGGTGGTGCCCAGTCCCGATTCTCGGGACTGGCACACCGTGGACACCATCTCCTCCAGCATGTTCATGACATCGTGGTAGTCGGCGTAGGCCTCGTAGGTCTCCAGGGTGGTGAACTCGGGGTTGTGGCGAGTGTCCACGCCCTCGTTGCGGAAGACACGGCCCAGCTCATAGACCTTGTCGAAGCCCCCGACCAGCAATCGCTTGAGGGGCAACTCGGTGGCGATGCGCAGGTACAGGTCCTTGTGCAGCGCTTCCAGGTGCGTGCCGAATGGGTTAGCCAGGGCGCCGGCGGCCACCTCTTGGAGGATTGGGGTCTCTACTTCGAGGAAGCCTCGCCCGTCCAGGAAGCGGCGGATGGAGGAGACCACCTGACTGCGTACCCGGAACGTGTGGCGCGCCTCTGGGTTGGCCACTAGGTCCAGATAGCGCTGGCGGTACCTTTTCTCCACGTCGGCCAGGCCATGCCATTTCTCGGGAGGAGGTTGCAAGGCCTTGGACAAAAAGGTGTAGCCGGCTGCCTCCACAGTAATCTCGCTGGTGCGGGTGCGAAACAGCGGCCCCGCGACACCCAGGAAGTCGCCCAGGTCCAGCTCTTTGAGCACCTCGTACCGCTCCGCAAGTCGGTCCTGGCGGAGCAGGGCCTGGAGCTGCCCGCTGCCATCGAGCAGGTCAACGAAAGTGGCCTTGCCCATGCGGCGGAGGGCGGTCACCCGCCCGGCGACCTGCACCTCGGGCGCTCCATCCCCGGCCGCCTTGGCTTCGTAGGCCCGGAACAGGGCTGCTGCCTCGGCGTTGGTGTGCGACCGGTGAAAATGGGCCGGATAGGGGTCTATGCCCAGCGCCCGCAATCTCTGGAGCTTGGCTAGCCTCTGTTGGCGGAGTTCCACCTGAAGGGCGGAGGCATCCGGGACCTGGGGCATCGGCTAGCGTATCTCCAGGATGCGCATTTTGATGGTGCCCGCGGGCACGGCCACCGAGACCTGATCGCCCACCTTCTTGCCCAACAATGCCCTGCCTACGGGGGACTCGTTGGAGATCTTGCCCTGCGCGGGGTTGGCCTCGGCCCGGCCCACGATGGTGTACTTCTCAGACTGGGAGTCCTGGGTGCGCACCGTCACGGTGCAGCCCACGTTCACCGTGCCGCCATGCTGGTGTTCGGCGGGGATGACGGTGGCCTGCTTCAACATGCTCTCCAGGGTGAGAATGCGGCCCTCTACGAAGGCCTGCTCGTCCTTGGCGTCGTCGTACTCGGCGTTGTTCTCGGTGCCGCCCATCTCCTTGGCGCGCTGGATACGTTCGGCCACCTCCTGGCGGCGCGCCGTGCGCAGGTCGTCGAGCTCAGCCTCGAGCTTCGCCAGCCCTTCGGGGGTGACCATGAACTCTTTCTGAAGCATATCCCCACCTCCACAAAAAAACTGAGAGTTCGACAGCTCTCAGCGGCGTGCCTGGGGTTGGGAAGTTATTATACCCAACGGGGTGTAGGCTGTAAAGCCCAATGCGGACCTACGAACCTAACCCAGGCCCCATCCTTTCGCCTCAATGCCCCTCACTGCAGGCCGGCGCACAATCCTGTAGCGCCTAGTATAATGTGACTTATCTTAGCCTTGAGGGGATGTCATGACAATTCCTTTGACCAGGCCGCTGATGGAAGCGGACGAAGAGCAAGAGGTGCTGGATGTCCTCCGGTCTGGTGCCATTGGAACGGGTCCCAAGACCGTTCAATTCGAGCGAGAGTTCGCCTCGTACATCGGCAGGAAACATGCCGTGGGTACGGACTCCTGCACTAATGCCTTGCACCTGGCCTTGCGGGCGGTCGGCGTGGGAGAAGGGGACGAGGTGATAACAACCCCCATGACTTTCGTTGCCACGGCCAACTCCATCGTTTACACGGGCGCCAAGCCCATCTTCGTGGACGTGGAGCCGGACACGCTGAACATAGACCCGGCAAGGATCGCCGCAGCCGTAACCGAACGTACCAGGGCCATCGTTCTGGTCCATCTCTACGGGCATCCTTGCGAGATGGACCAGATACTGGACATCGCCAAGCGCTATGGCCTGAAGGTGGTAAGCGACTGTGCCCATGCCATCGAGGCAGAGTATCGTGGTATGAAGGCGGGGGCACTGGGTGACGTTAGCTGCTATTCCTTCTACGCAACCAAAAACCTGGCCACCGGCAACGGCGGGATGCTGGTAACCGACGACGACCAGGTGGCCGAGCTGGTCACTGTCCTTCGGGATCATGGGATGAGCGCGGGAGCGTGGAACCGCTACCAGACCGGAGAGTCCAAGCACTACGCCATGACGCATCTGGGCTACAAATGCATCATGTGGGACCTTCAGGCCGCTCTGGGCCTGGCCCAACTCAAGAAGATCGAGGCCAGGCACGCCCGCAGGGTCAAGCTAGCGGCGCTATACCATTCTTTGCTTGCCCCTCTGGAACCTTACGTGGAACCGCTCCACCCGAGGAGTCACGTGAAGCACGCCCACCACTTATTCCCCGTAATGCTCCATGGTATGGACCGTGATTGGGTGGCGGCCCAATCTGAAGCCAGTGGCATCGGGGTAGGTGTGCATTACCGCCCGGTGCACTTGGAGCCTTTCTACAGAAAGGAATACGGACACTCTCCGGGGGAGTTCCCGGTGGCAGAGGGCGCCGGCGAGGGCCTCCTATCTTTGCCCTTCTGGCCCGAGATGGAGGAGTCGCACGTGGTGAGGGTGGCCAAGACCCTCCAGGAAGTCCTCGATGGCCACCGAAAGGAGAACGGGGCGTCACAAGGCAACTGGACGGGTCAAGCGATGCTACCTGAGGCAAGCGCCCCGTAGGCTGGTGATGACAGTCTTCATCTGCACCACAGAGGGATCAGGAGTTGACAGGTACAGCCAGGAACTTGCCCGGCTGCTGCCGGTGAATGTGGTACACACCTCCAGGTATGGGTTGGGGCTGCGGGCGTTCCACCTGGTCAGGACGCTGCGCCGGGTCCACGAGCCGGTCCATTTCACCAATCAGCACCTGGGACGCTTTGCCCTTTTCTGTGGACTTCCCTTTGTCATGACGGTCCACGATCTGGAGAGGCTCAGCTTTTCTTTTGCTGACCACGGCCTGCTGGAGAAGGCGGGTTTGAAGCTCGACTCTTTGGCCGTAAGGAGGGCTGCGCACATCATCGCTGTCTCCGAGAACACCAAGAGAGACCTGATCAAGCACCAGGGAATCCCTGAGGGTAAGGTAACCGTGGTCTACAATGGGGTAAACCATGGCATATTCAAGCCTAATGGGGGCGCGCACCTGGGTTTCCCCTACATTCTCTATGTAGGCTCAGAGAGGCCTCGGAAGAACCTCGGGCGCCTTCTCGCTGCGTTTGCAGAGATCAAGCGGTCCAGCGGATTCCCCGACTTGAAACTCGTCAAGGTGGGCAACGCTGGCAGGTACGAGTCCTTTCGTAGGGACACGCTCCTGACCGTCAAGAAGCTTGGCCTGGAGGGTGAGGTGGTCTTTGCCGGGCGTCTCACCGATCGTGAGCTTGCTGCCTATTACTCTTCCGCAGTGGCGCTGATATACCCCTCAACGTACGAAGGATTCGGATTGCCGGTCATAGAGGCTATGGCCTGCGGGTGTCCAGTGTTGACTTCCAATGTATCTGCTCTCCCTGAAGTGGCTGGGGAGGCAGCCCTCCTGGTGGACCCCCAGGACGTGGGTCAGTTGTACCAGGGCATGGTTAGCATTCTGGCCGATGCCTCCTTGAGACGCCGGATGACAGCAGATGGCCGGCAGCATTCGCTCCGCTTCTCCTGGCAGGCAGCCGCTGAAGCTACAACAGCGATCTACCAACGTGTGGAGGCGTCCCAGCGGCCCGGCGCCGGAAGGGCCTGCTAGGCAAAAATAGAGGCCTGATAGTGCGTGGGCATGTGCCTGGCACGGCTCCAGGGGGGCAATGGGCTGATGACAGTTTCCGGGGTGCAACAGGGTCTTCGTATTGGTGTGGCCGGCTGCGGGCAGATGGGGCACAAGCATGCCATCAACTGCTCTCGAATCGCAGACGTGCTGGTGTGCGCCGTAGCCGATGAGGATATGGAACGGGCCAGCACTCTGGCCCAAAGGACAGGTGCGCGGCCCTATCAGAGCTCCGAGATGATGATTGCGGAAGGGGCTCTTGACGCCGTTGTCGTGGCTACGCCGCCGGGGGCCCGCCGCGACATTGTTATGGCGGCCACGGCCGCTGGTGCGGCGGTGCTGGCTGAGAAGCCCATTGCGCTGGACATGGCCACCGCAGAGGCCCTGTGCGCCGCCGCTGAGAAGGCGGCCGTGGTCAACGCCGTAGGCTTTCATCTCCGCTATTCACCGTTGACGCAACGCGCCCGCGCCCTCATATCGGGCAGGCACCTCACCTTGGTGCGTACCCTTACCACAACCGGTTACTACTTGAAGATGGACATGCCCCACTGGTTCCTTCAACGAAGACATAGCGGTGGGCCGCTGCTAGAGCAGTCTCTTCACATGATAGACGCGGCCCGCTATCTGGCTGGTGAGATAACCCACGTCTTTGGCCAGGGTGACCGGCTGGTATGCCCGGAGGCGCGCCAGTTCGACTCCGAGGACACCCTTGTCCTCGCCTACCGGTTCGCCAGCGGCGCCCTGGGCACCCACACCGATAGCTGTGCCACGCTGGAGTTCAACTGGGAGATAGAGCTGTTCGGACCGGACTGGAGGCTACTGGTGGACTACGCACGGCACCGTCTTCGAGGTTACGTCGGAAAGGAAGCGATAGACGAGGTGGAGGGGGCGGACCTGGACTTGCACATGCTGGAGGTCCAGGCTTTCGCCAGTGCGGTGCGGCAGGGCGATGGGAAGCTCATTCGCTGCGACTTCGCCGATAGCACCAGGACGCTGGCAGTCCTGCTGGCGGGAGACAGGTCTTTGAGGACTGGCATGTGGGAGCCAACTGGGCAGTAACTGGTGTCGGGACGAGGCAATGTCTTGCCTTGTCCGCTGCCGTCAATGCGGGTCCAGCAGGTCGGCGGTGTATACTTGACCTTTGGAAAATGCTTACCGAGGCCTGAGCTGCTAGAGACCTTGCGGACCCACGCCAGAAAGACCTGTGGGAAAATGACGAGAGAACAGGGCAATACGCTGTCACAAGAAATCCACGACTTCTTCGAGCGCCCGTCCAATCCGGTCGCCTGGACAGTCCAGGCCGTGATCTATGCCCTCATCCTGTTTTCGGTAGCCAGCGCGGCCATCGAATACCTGTACACGGGGATGTTCGACCGGTACAGGGTGTTCTTCACGCGCGCCGAACACGTAGTGCTGGGCGTTTTCACCATCGAATACGTGGCGAAGCTGGCCACGGCCCCGAGTAGGCGGAAGTTCGCGGTCAAGCCGCTGAGCATCATTGATTTTCTGGCCATTTTCCCGGGCTATCTGGCAATACTGCTACCGTTCGTGGTCAACACGTCTGAAGTGCGGGCACTCCGGCTACTACGGTTGCTCCGGTTCAGCCGGGTGCTTCGTATCCTGAAGCTGCTACGCATGGAGTTCTTTGGCAAGCTCTTCCGCTTCAACAACACCATCCTCCAGGCGGTCCTTCCCGTTATCGTTCTATTCATCGTCTTGAAGGGCATCGTCTGGACCCTGGAATATCACGGCTTCTGGGTCCGAGACCTTAACCTGGGCGAGCTGTTTGCCATCATCGGCTTCGCCCTCGGTATCGCCCTGGCCCAAAAGGTGGCCACCACTTATGAGAAGTTTCTGGGAATAGAGGAGTCCGTGGTGCGCCTGGCCGCCTCTCTGTCGTCCCTTAGAGAGATCATTGACTACGTCAGACCGGGAGAGGGCACGTGCGTGACCCACGCATGGGGCAGCGCGTTCCTGCGTGCCCTGCAAGACCGCGAGGCGACGAGTAGCGCTATGGTGTTGCCGAACCGGCAGCTCTATCAGGCCGTGGGGACCCTTGAGCAGCAGCCAGCCGAGATGGCTGTAACCTATGCGCAGTTGGTGGAGACGGCGACCTATTGCCTGAACCGCAAGATGCGCCTCACGCCCAGGCCGTACGATTCCATGTTGCAGCAGGCCACGGTGCTGTACCTGGCCATGCTGGCCCTGTTCCTGCCGGGGTGGGCTGGCATGCTGTCCGTGTTGCTAGGGACCTATGTGCTCTATGGCCTGTACCACCTGACCCAGGACCTGGACTCCATTGTGGGTGGCGAGTTCCGGCTGATCAGTATTGACCTGTCCGAGCTGGAGCGCTTCGTTCAGAGAGATGAGGTGCCTGGTGTGGGCCTGGCGGCAGAGCCACGGCCTTCTGGTCAAGCTTCAGGTCTGTCTCCCGAGGGCTCAGGGAGTCTCCAGGGAAGCCACTGATTGGCAAGAGGTAACGGCGTTACTTGACGCCACATCAACTGGGGGATGTAAGATGATGGGGCTTCGGGTGACAATCTGATGCGGTGGGCCATTCATGTCATGGCTGACGTGCTCACCTATCTGACCGAGCATCCCCGGTTGACCAGAAGCCAGGTCCGTAGCATTGTTGGCCTGAACTACTACCAGGCAGGAGATTACATTGGCTTTCTTATTGATGGAGGGTTCATAGCGGTGGACGATTCTCGCAAGAGGGGAGACACGTACCGGATTACCCCCAAGGGGAGGGAGTTGCTGGCCAAGGTCAATGAGCTTACTGAGCTCATGGGAATCGAAGACAAAGCGGAACCACCACCGAGAGCACGTAATGCCACATAGCAGAACTGGAGCGGGGATCGCACCAGGGCGGCACCGACGCGATTGGTTCGTGGGACGACATCCTACGGTCTTGAGGCCATCAAGGGGCCAGGAATAGTGGGGTTTCTCAGTAAGGAGGCGGAATCATGGCATTGAACGAGCGAGAGGTCATGGCAGCTCTGCGTGTCCTCGTAGGCGTGGCCAAGGCGGACGGGGTGATTCACGAGGCGGAGAGGGCGGCACTCGAGGCCGCTCTGGCTGGCGTACAGTTGCCTGAAGGGATGTCGCTAGACAAGCTCCTTCAGGAGACTGTGGACGTCGGAGCGCAGCTTGCGCTGTTGGAGTCAGCCGAAGCCAAAGGGAAGGTCTACGAGGCGGCCGTGAGCTTGGCATACGCTGAACGAGAGGGATCAACGGAAGAGAAGAAGCTCCTCGAGCAAATCCGTTCGGGGCTTGGTATTGCAGAAGAAGAGGCCACGCTCGCGACCAGGCTTGCCAGGGAGATCGGCGAGACACTGGTCCCTGGCGCGGTAGAGCCCGTGACCGATCCGGAACAGCGGGAGAAAGCGGTAGACTCCGACATCCGAAAGTACTCCGTTATTGCCGCTGCCCTGGGCGCGTTTCCCATCCCTGTAGCGGACCTCGTGGTGAACCTCGGTGTGGTGGGCCTGCATACCAAGATGTTCCACGATATCGGGCGGTCCTACGGCTTCACGACGACCAAAGAGCAGGTGAAAAACCTTATCGGTGGTGTCGGCGTGGGCACCGGGGCACGTGTGGCCGTGGTGAGTCTGGCAAAGTTCATACCGGGATGGGGGAGCGTGGTCGGCGCCACGACCAACTTTGTAGCCACCTATGCCTTGGGCAAGGTTGCCAAGAGGTACTATACCAGCCAGGGCCAGGCTGACCTCAAGGACCTGAAGGACCTGTTCGCCTCCGCACAAAAAGAGGGCCGCGTGGTTTACGACCAGAACCGGGCGGAGATTGAAAGCAAGGCGAATGCCAGCAAGGCCAGGCTCGAGGCCCTTGCCACCCAGCTCAGGCAGGGCAGCATCACGCCGGAGGAATATCAGAGGCAAGTTGCCGATCTCGGCTGATAGGGGGGGGCCAGGCGGGGTTGACTGTGGCACCTGTCAGCGGACCGTCTGAGGGAGAGACCATGAATTGTCCCCGGTGTGATGTTGAGTTGGCGGTGGAGCAACTTCGCGGCATAGAGGTTGACCGGTGCCCCAAGTGCCAGGGCATGTGGCTGGACTACCAGGAGCTTGACCTCGTCGAGGACACCGTGCTGGACCAGGACGAAGCCAAAGGGACAATGGTGTTTCGTTCGTGGCAGGGGGAGCTTCACTGTCCCCACTGTCGCGGACCGCTCCAGATGTTCTACTACCGCGGCTATGACCTGGAACTGGACTTCTGTCCGCAGCAGCACGGTTTCTGGCTGGACAAAGGTGAGGAAGAGCGAGTCCGTCAACTGATGGCGCAACGCGTCAAGGACTTGAAGAGGTCCGGCGCCGCCGAGGTGGAGTGGGCTGGCTTGCTGGGGCGCATCAAGTCCAGGTCCTTCGGCCAACGGATGAAGGACCTGTTCAAGCGTTGAGGTGGGATGTGAATTGTGCAGGGCGGCGCTGGGGCTAGCGCACGTCGTGCTTTGCCAGCGCCTCCTCATCCAGCTCGAACCCCAGGCCGGGCTTCTGGGGTAAGGGGAGGAACCCGTTCTCTATCTGGGGCAGCTCCTTCAGTAGCCCAAAGGACCAGGGCATATACTCCACAGTCAGGCCGTTGGCCAGGGGTGCGAAGGCATGGCAGAGGACCTCAGGCGCCACGTGCGTAGCTACAGGGATATTCCAGGCCCCGAGCATGGCGGCCACCTTGGTCCATTCGGTGATGCCGCCGGCCCGCTGCAAGTCCACAATGGCGATGTCTATCGCTTTGCCCTCGAGCAACCGGCGGAAACCCGGCCGGGCGAACTCGCGCTCGCCGGCAGCAATAGGTATGTCCAAAGCGGCGGCCACCCGGGCGCAGCCATCTATGTCCTCCGCCGCCACCGGGTCCTCAAGCCAGTAGATGTCCAGGGGCTCCAGCTTCCTGCCGGTGATCACCGCCTGGCTGGGCGACCACGCCTGGTTGGCATCCAGCATCAACGCGATGTCACGGCCGATGGCTTCCCTCACCACCCTCACCCTCTCCACTTCTTTCTCCGGGTTGCTCTCTCCGCCCACCCGCATCTTCATGGCCTTAAAGCCCTGCTCCACGAGGGCGGCAGCGGCACCCGCCAGCTCATTCAAGCCCGACGTCCTCCACAGGTCATGGCTGGCATAGGTGGGGACCCTGTCCCGGTTGCTACCCAGCAACCGGTGGACCGGCAAGCCGGCAGCCTTGCCCCGGAGGTCCCACAACGCGGTATCTATGGCGGCCACGGCGTAAGTGGCCAGTCCGCCAGGGCCTGTGGCTCTACTGTGGGCCCACAGCTTCTGCCAGATTGCCTCGGTGTCAATGGGGTCATCACCGATAATTAACCCCTTGAGCTCATCAACGACGGCCTTGATTCCCATAATGTGGCGGCCGTTGATGGTGAAGGCATAGCCTATGCCCTCAAGTCCGCTGTCAGTCCGTACCTGCACCAGGACATGGCCCATGCTGCTCACCGTCCCCTGGGCACTGGAGCCCCACGACCGGGCCATAGGTAGGGAGAGGACACGGGAAGTGACATCTACGATGCGCAAGGCGGCAACCTCCTGTCGTTAAGCGCTCTCGGTGACCCCCCGCCCGCCGCTGGGGACCCAGCAGGGCTACAAAGCGATGTTGGCCTCTTTGAACCCGATGATGTCATCCCAACTGTAGCCCAGGCTGAGCAGGACCTCCTCGTTGTTTTGCCCCAACTGAGCGTAACCCGCCTTCACCTGGACAGGGGTTTTGCTGTAGTGGATGGGAAAACCGAAGGTCTTGTAGGTCCCCATGTCTGGATGGGGCACCTCAACGATGTAGCCGTTGGCCCAGGCCTGGGGGTCTTTGGCCACGGCGCCGTAGGTACAGGCCCGAGACCAGTAGACCTCCTTACCCTGGCAGGCCCTGTCCCATTCATCTACGGTTATGGTGGCGAAGATGCTGTCCAGGAGGTCCACCAACTCCTGGCAGTGTTGTGCCCGGGCGGCGGTGTTCTCGAACCTGGCGTCGTGCTCGACGTCAGCACGGCCCAACGCCTGGCAGAAGTCGCGCCAGGTGTGGTCCGGCTGCTTCATCGAGAGTTGGAACCACTCCCCGTTCTTGTCCCGATATGAGTTGCACAGCGGGTTGCCCGCGGCCCGGCGGCTCTTGCGCGGCACCGGCTCGCCCGTGGCCAGGGTGGACTGCAAGCTGAAGGAACCGGCATCCAGCAGACTGCTGTACAGAGATACGTGCAGCGATTGGCCCTGGCCGGTGCGCTCCCGGTGGTAGAGAGCGTAGCCGATGGCGGAGAACAACTGGAAGCCACCGATGTGGTCCCCCATGGCGGGCTGGCACTGCACCAACGGCGTGCCCTCCTCGCCGAAGGACGCCATCATGCCGCTGCGGGCGAAGGCCCCGTAGTCGAACCCGCCTTTGTCCTTGTCAGGCCCGTGGGGCCCCCAGGCGCTGCCCTGGGCATAGATAAGGCGGGGGTTCACCGCGGATAGCGTGTCGTAGTCCATCCGCAGCCGCTTCAAGGCGGGCGCGCGGAAGTTGGTGATGAAGACGTCGGTCTCTTTGATGAGACGATGGGCGATCTCCTGGCCCTTTTCAGTCCTGATATCCAGGGCCAGGCTCTTCTTGCCCCGGTTGTGCAGGTCAAAGACCCAGTTGTAGTCGCCGAAGGGAAGGTGGTGGGTGCCAGCATGGTAGTTGCGCAGCGGGTCTCCGCCAGCCGGGCTTTCGAGCTTGATCACGTCCGCCCCCAGGTCAGCCAGGTGAGCGGCCGCATAGGGGACGAAGATGTAGTAGGCCATCTCCACGACTTTGACGCCCTTCAGGATCATGCTTACCTCCTAGGGCCCGCAATTCGTAGGGGCGTATTGCTATACGCCCCTACGTTGCCTGTTTCTCGTTCAGCGCCTTGAGTATCTTCTGTGGGGTCAGGGGCAGGTCGGGGATGCGCACACCGATGGCGTCCGTCACCGCGTTAGCGATGGCAGCCAGGGCGGAGCTGCTGACCGACTCCCCACCGCCCTTGGCCCCAAAGGGGCCGTGCGGGTTCGGAGTGATGACCGGTTGGCTCTCGAAGTGCGGTGCATCCAGGGCAGTAGGCATCTTGTAGTCGAAGAAGTCGGGATTGATGGGCCGGCCGTGCTCGTCGGCGAGGCACTCCTCGAAGATGCCTTGCCCCATGTGCGCCATGGTGCCGCCTTGAATCTGCCCGGCCAGCAGGGCCGGGTTGATGGGCTGGCCATTGTCGTGGGCGGCCCACAGCTTCAGGATCTTTACCTTGCCAGTCTCGGGGTTAACTTCCACCTCCACCGCCATGGCCATGGAGCCGCGGCCGGGGGTGAAATGCTCCGCGGCAGCTCCCCAGTCCATGTGCCCTGAGTGCATGCCCCAGGACCCGCGGCCATATACCGGGTGGCCCTGTTCATAATAGGCCTTACGCACCACCTCGTTGAAGGTGATGCTGCGCTTGGGGTCACTGCGCACGGTGACATTGCCCAGGCGGAACTCGACGTCCTGGGGGTCCGCCTCCAGCAGGGTGCCGGCGACCTCGGCCAACTGGCGGCGGGCATCCTCGGCGGCAACCTTCACCGCATTACCTGCCCAAACTGTGGTCCGGCTGGAGTAGATGCCCTGCTCCAGGACGCTGGCATCGGTGTCCTCCGTAGCTACGGTGACTTCCTCGTAAGGGACTCCCAGCGCCTCGGCACAGATCTGGGAAAGCACAGTGTCCGAGCCCTGGCCCAGCTCGGTGGCGCCCTGAATAAGGTTGACGCCGCCGTCCTCGGTGATCTTGACCACCGCCGCCGAGGCCCAGTGTCCCCGGACCCGGGCGCCAGAGCCATAGCCATCCCCGGCGAAGCCGATGCCGTGGAAGGGCCTCTTCTGCGCTTTCTTCGCTGGCCACTCCAGCATCTCACCCAGCCTGTCCACGCAGTCCACGAAGTAGAAGTCCTCCATAGGCACACCGGCGGTGCTAGTGTCGCCCTTACGGAGGGAGTTCTTGCGCCTGATCTCGAGTTGGTCCATGCCCAGGTCATTGGCCAGGTCGGTGATGGCCGCCTCAATCAAGTAGCGCCCGACGACTCGGGCCTGTCCCCGGACCGCCCCGCACGGTGGCCGGTTGGTGTACACCCGTATGCCTTCGTAGCGGGCGTTGGCGATGGCGTAGGGCATGATGAGGGTCCAACCCAGTGCGGTCAGGTTGATGGGCGCCGAGCACACGTAGGCGCCGCCCTCAAAGTAGACCTGGCAGTCCATGGCCAGGAGTGTCCCGTCCTTCCTGGCCCCCAGCTTGATCCAGCCATCCTTGGCGTGTCGCTGCCGCTCCGCCGCCAGGATCTCGTCCTGGGTGAGCTCTACGCGCACTGGCCGGCCTGTCACCAGCGCTAGCTTGGTAGCGGCAAAGTCCACGTCGAAGGGGTCGTGTTTACCCGAGTAGCCCCCGCCCACGTAGGGGTTGAGCATGCGTACTTTGCTCAGCGGCAAGTCCATGGCCCGGCACAGGTGTCGCCAGGTGATGTATGGGCTTTGCTTGGTGCCCTGGAGCACCACGCGGTCCCCGTCCACGCTGGCCAGCATGCAATGCGGCTCGATGAAGCCGTGGCTGATGCGCTGGCTGCTCAGCCGCTCTTCTCTGACGTAATCACACTCGTCGAAGGCCCGGTCAACGTTCCCGTAGTTGTATCTGGCGGTGAAGCCGATGTTGCCCGGCTTGTCGTCGTGGACGAGCGGTGCGCCGGGACGTATGGCATCCTGTATGGTGAAGACCGCGGGAAGCTCGTCGTATTCGACTTTGATTAGGTCCCGCGCCTCCTCGGCGGTGTCCTCGTCGCTGGCGGCTACCGCGGCTACCGCCTCCCCGTAGTAGCGGGCCTTGTCCATGGCAAAGGCGAGCTGGTCCCTGGTGATGGGCAGGAAACCGTACTTGATGCCCGGGAAGTCCTGGCCAGTGATGACGGCCCGTACCCCGGGCACCCGCAATGCCCGGCTGGCGTCAACGCTCACGATACGAGCGTGGGCATGAGGGCTGCGCAGGACCTTGCCATGGAGCATGCCCGGCAGCACCAGGTCACCGCCGTACTGGGCCTGGCCGGTGACCTTCACCCGGCCGTCCTTCCGGGGGACAGACTTTCCGACTATGGCGTAATCCGGCATTATGTTCCTCCTTGCCGCGGGGAGAACCCGCTGGCCGCCCTTCGTTCCAGGGCACCCGCTACGTCGGGCATATTACGCGCTCACAACTGTCGGCGGACGCTGAAATGACATCCATGTGGTCTCCTCCTATTCCAGCGCTATTGGTCCTACTACGGCCACAGGTCCCGAGCTACCGGCGCTAGCCCAAGCAGGGCTAGCGTTTCCGGCAAAGGCTTGCCGGTAATCCGGTCCCAACCCATAAGCTCGTAGTAGTTTGCCAGCATCTCCTCCCACGCCGGGCCAGTAGCCTTGCCGCGGGCAGGGCCGTCTGTGGGTGCAGAACCATAGCGCGACGAAGGCCGGTCCACGTGCGGCCCAGCCACCCCACAGCGCACATCGAAGGCCCGCAGCAGGTTCACCGTCCGGCGTCCCACTTGCATGGCCTCGTCCCAGGTGAAGTCCCAGCCGGTGGCAGCGTTCAGCATGGCGACGATCAGGTCAGGGACCTCCTTGTTGGGCATGCGGCATATCCCCAGCGAGTCAATCACCTGGAAGTACCCCTTGGAGCGGGCCACCGCGGAGCTAATTTGAGGTGCAGAGAAAGGATCGGTGATGGGTGGCAGCCCCAGGGCCTCCACCCGCACGTTGGTCTCCGCCTCGATGGTGCCGGTGCTGGATACACACGTGTCGAACTGCTCCCGCCAGGCGGCCCGGTGGTCATGGCTGCGGGGAGTGGCACCCTTCATGGTGTAGATAGCCATGTCCTGAGCGCCGAGCTGCTCCGCGGCACGTTTTGCCCCTTCCGCCAGGGAAGCACCAAGGCCCTGGCGGCTGGCGATATTCTTGAGCAGGTCCAGGACGGCATCGGTATTCCCCCACACGAGCTCAAGGCCATCTGTCTGTGCCCTGGTCAGCAGCCCCCTGTCGTACATCTCCATGGCCATGGCCACCACCCAGCCCGCCTCGTTGGTGTCCATACCCAGGCGGTCCACCTCGTTGCTCAGCACGGTGGCGGTGATGGGGTCCGTGTTCCCGATGAGCGGGCCCCAGGACGTGTAGCCCTCGAACTCGGGCTCCTCCCCCTCATAGCCCTGGTACTTGCCTTCCGGGATGGTGATGAGGTGGCAATGGTGGGCGGAGCAAGCCCAGCAGGGGTGGGGTCTGGCCTTGAGGTACTCGCGCAGGTACTGCGGGCCGAAGCGGCGCAGCGTTTCCTCGTCCAGCCCCAGGGCGTTGGTGGTGTAGTTCTTTACGGGGATGAAGCCAGTGGGGGCAAAGGCCCCCATGAGCCATAACGTGCCCAGGTTGTAGGTGTTGCCCCACATAGGGTCCTGGTTTACCCGGGCCACCATAGCTTCGGCTGCCTGGCCCAGAGCCTGGGTGTCGTGTACGGCCACCGGCGTCTTGCCTCGGGCTACGGCGATGGCCTTGAGGCGCTTGGCCCCCAGCACTGCTCCGGGGCCGTTGTGGCCGGCCACGTGGCCCCGGTCGCCCACCACTGCGGCGAACCGCACCAGGTGCTCACCCGCCGGGCCGATGCCGAAGACGCTCATCTGGTGCTCGGAGTAACCGAGCTCCGCTTTGATGCTATCCTCCAGCTCCCAGGTGTTCTTCCCCGCCAAGTGGCGGGCATCGCGAAGCTCGGCGCCGCCGTCATGGATGTAAAGGTACGTGAGGTGGGGGGCCTGGCCCTGGATGATGAGCCCATCGTAGCCGCAGAACTTGAGGTAGGCCCCCATGAAGCCGTTGGCCTGGGTGGAGGTGGCCCCGTTGGTCATGGCGCCTTTGGTGACGATGGAGAAGGTGCCTGAGCCTTTGGCCCGCGTGCCCGCCAGCGGGCCGGTGGCCAGAATGAGCCGGTTGTCCGGGTGGTCCCAACCGGTGGCCGGGTTGAGCTCGTGATAGAGGATGCGCGCCCCGAGCCCGGTGCCGCCCAGGTACTGGCGCACGGTATGCTCATCGAGGACCACATTGGAGGTCATCCGTTGGGACAGGTCTACCCTGAGCAACTGGCCAGCATAGCCACCCGTGGTGGGCATGAACGCACCGTCCTTCCTGCCGAACCGCGGCCAACTGGCCACCGTTGGCACATCTCTGACCGGCCGTCTTCTCGCAGATTGGAGCGATGCCCCACATTCTAGCCGCGCTCCCTGAAAAGTCAAGGGCACGAGCTTGCCCGCCTCAGGCAAAGCTAGCGTCGTAAGTGTCGCTACGGTGTGACTTTTGTCCTTGGCAGCCTTCGCACACCTGGACTAGCCTACGAATATGCTGGCCCTGAGGGTCGGCCTGAAAGGGGCGGTCGGCATGTTCGACAAGAGTTGTGCAGAAGGGAGAAGTCAGCAGAAAGATGGCTCCTTCAAGACCCTGCCCGGCGGCTTCACTTACGCGCGCTTCCTGGAGCAAATCGCCCAGACCAATAACTATGCTGCCTACAACCTCGACGACGCCGGGCTTGTCGGCTTCCTCATGTACGATATGGACGTGTTCCCCCGGCTCAAGGAGTCGTGGGAGGAACTGGTGCCCAAGCTCTGGGCCAAGCGCGACCAGGTGCAGGCGCTCATCAGTGCCCTAGGCCAACTGGGCGTGCAGCCCGACCAGGTCCTCGTCGAGTTCCCCACCGTCGGCTACCACATCGTCCTGCCCTTTGCAGAGCCGCTCCCTGTACGCGAGGCCAAGGCCTTTGGGCGGCTGGCGCGGGACCGGGCCGGCCTGCGCCACGAGACCCCCTTCTATCCCCACGAGGTCTCCGGCTACGGCGACATGAGGTAAGCAGTGAATGTCTTCCTCGGTATTGATGTCGGTTCGGTAACCACCAAGTGTGCCGTCCTCGACGAAAAGGATAACCTTCTTTTCAGTCTCTATTCGCGCACCAGGGGCCAACCTATCACCCAGGTCCAGCAGGGCCTTAGACAGGTGATGGAACATCTTCCCTCAGACGCCCACGTTGCAGGGGTGGGCACGACGGGCAGCGCCCGCTACCTGGCGGGCGTTATCGCCGGCGCCGATGTGGTAAAGAACGAGATAACGGCCCACGCCGTGGCTGCGCTACACTACGTGCCTGACGTGCAGACCATCATGGAGATTGGAGGTCAGGATAGCAAGATTATCATTATCCGGGATGGCGTGGTGACGGACTTCGGCATGAACACAGTATGCGCCGCGGGCACAGGCAGTTTCCTCGACCAACAAGCGTCCCGCCTGGCAATGGCCATAGAGGACTTTGGCCCGCGCGCTCTCCAGAGCCAGACACCCGTGCGTATTGCCGGGCGCTGTACCGTCTTCGCCGAGTCGGACATGATCCACAAACAGCAAATGGGCCACAGGGTCGAGGATATCCTGTACGGCCTGTGCGAGGCGCTGGTCAGGAACTACCTGAATAACATTGCTCTGGGCAAAGAGATCTTGCCCCCGGTGATCTTCCAGGGAGGTGTGGCCTTTAACAAGGCAATCGTCCGCGCCTTCGAGGAGACGCTCAAGACCGGGGTCATCGTACCTCAGCATCACGCGGTCATGGGAGCCATTGGGGCCGCTCTGCTCGCCAAGGAGGACGCCCAGCGCCGGTCTGGTCCTGGCCAGTTCAAGGGCTTCGGAGTAGCAGACGTCAACTTCAAGACGTCATCCTTCGAGTGTAAGTCCTGCGCTAACGTGTGTGAAATAGCACAGATCTTTGTAGACGGGAAAGTAGTGGCACGCTGGGGCGGTCGTTGTGACATGTGGGAACGTACGTCGGCTGCCGCCCGCCATCCAGACTCAGGAAGCGTCGGGAGTACAGCCAACACCTGAGGGAAACTCTGTTGAGGGCATCTTCCTCGGAGCAAGGAGTCGTAGAACCCCGTAATACCAGTCTGTCGTCAGCGCTCAGGTCGAGCGGGGCAGCAGACGTGAATCTTCAGCTTCGTTGTAGGATGGAGGCCGAACTTCCCTGGTGTCCAATTGAGGTGGAAGCTACTACCAATCGTCGTGCTAGCGCCTAACACTGCTGTGACAAAAGTCATATCTCTGGGCGGGTAGGGAGGCTATTAAGGAGAGTGTCGTCCCCGTTGTAGTGGGTGTTCTTGTTCGCGTTTTCGCTTCTTCGGGGCGCCAGCTCTGTTCGGGACCGAGTCGGCTGCAGTCGGCCTGCTTATTGGCCCAGGACCTTAATGGCACGCAGGAGGCATGGGGCGTGGAACTGCGTAGGAAGCGAAAGGCACCCTTACCAGGGTCCAAGGCGTCTGGACCTATCTCAAGCTCTTGTGGAGGCACGACATGGATTTGATAGAGGGCCTTCGTACACGTCGCAGCACAAAGGGCTTTTCGCAGGCGCCGGTGGCGCGGGAGGCTTTGCTCGAGCTGGTGGACATCGCCCGGCATTCGCCTTCTGGGGGTAACAAGAACGCCTGGCGCTTTGTGATCACCACTGACCGAGCCAAGCTGGACAGGCTGAGCACCGCTCACCCGCACTGCCGGTGGCTGGCTACCGCACCCGCGGGGGTTGCTGTAGTGGTGGACCCTGCAGCCACCCAATACTGGCTCGAGGACTCCTGTGTAGCGGCCTACTCCGTTTGGCTGGCAGCGGTGGGTCGGGGGCTGGGTGTGGCCTGGGCGGCTATGTACCAGAGTTGGGACCCCGTGGAGAGTCAGCGCCGACAGGCTTTCGTCCGGGAGGTGTTTTCCATCCCCGACAACTTTAATGCCCCCATGGTGTTAGGGGTGGGTTATCCTCAGGCGGTGCCCCCTACCCGAAAGCGCCCGTCGCTGGAGGAGGTCGTCGCCTGGGAGTGTTATGCTGATGGTGCCCGGCCGCAGGCCTGAGGCCCGCGCATGTCACCGACGGGGGACCATGGGCTTTAGGGAGGCGATAGGCACCGGATGTCCCCACGATTGTGGCGGCAGTTGTCCCTTGAAGGCATAGATCGAGGCCATCGCCGTCCTGGGATGACATCCAGGGCATTGCCGCAGCAGGTGAACCAGTTGGGAGGTCGAAACTTGTCTGAATCTACCCAGAACAACGAAAACCGGCGACAAATCGGGGAATACTTCAAGGAGTTGCGGTTGACCAACGACTTTCTCATGCTCCCGGAGGAAAGGACGTGGTTGGCGCGGCAGCCTCAGGACCCCGAGCCCAGGAAGGTGGTCCTCTACCTGGGCTGCAATGTGCTGCGCACGCCTCACATGGTCCAGACAGTCGCTGACATCTTCCAGAGGCTGGGCGTGGACTTTGTGGCTGTGGGAGGCCCCACCTACTGCTGCGGAGCGCCCTTCCGTCAGGACTTCCCGGAGGAGGCTCTGACCCTTGGAGAGCGCAGCGTGAAGTACTTCAACGAGTTTCGCCCCGAGCGGGTAGTAATGTGGTGCCCAGGGTGCCTGGCATACTACACAGAGATGCTGTCCTCTCGGTTTGCCTGCCCCGTGCAGCACGTGTCCGAGTTCCTTGCGGAAAACCTGGACAGGTTCCCTCGGATGAGTAGAGTGCCAAAGAGGGTTGCGCTGCATTATCATAGCCGAGAGCCTGCCTCCGAACGACAGGCTGCGTCTGCCCAGCGTCTGCTTCAGGCAGTGCCAGGACTCGAGTTGGTGGACGTGGGCACTGACCCCAGGCTGGGCCGGCAATGTACTCTGGGTGCTCGCCAGACTCTGGGCGGCGACGTGTATGACGGGATTCTCGAATCCCAGATAGAGCGAGCCATGCAGCTAAAGGCAGAGGTCTTCGCCACCTTGTATCATGGCTGCCACCGGGTGCTGGTGCACTACCAGGGGCGCTATCCTCTGGGGGTTGAGCACTACCTGTCGCTGCTGGGTGAGGCCCTGGGCATCGCCCACGAGGACCGCTACCGCAAGTATGCGATGTTGGCTGACACCAGCCGCATCATAGAGGCGGCCACGCCTTTCTTGACGGCCAACCAGATAGACCCCGAGACAGCCAGACTCGTGGTCCAGAGGATCTTCGTGGACAGAAAAGGCCCCTGAAGGCAACGGCGCCATGTGCCTCGCCGACCAATACCTCTGGGACACAGGCACAGCGAGGGCAATGGTCGGCCCGGTCAGGCGGCGCCCGATTTCGTTTCCCACGGTGACTGGTCGCATCGCGCCATTAGGAACATAGCCCGGCTTGCCTATTGATTGGAAGGCGCCCCCGGGGTGCCATAGAATGGGTGCAGTTGCACTGCGGCTCACCCGCGATTCTGGTAGAGATAGACAGAGGCAGAGACAGAGGACATGGCCAGCTTAGCTAGGCACCCGCAACCTCGCCATCTGGAGGCAGGGCATCGAGGTACGACGCCCTGCCTCTTCTGCTATCTGACTCATATCCTCGCTATGCCCTGATCCAGCGCCGGTCCCGATGCTTCGGGACCGGGGATTATGGCCTAGTATGTGAATTGCAGTCCCGGTTCAGCAGGAAACGAAGGGCGGTGTCAAGGCCCAGCCGGCGCTGGAGCAAAGCTGCGGCCTCCCCCAGGACGTAGCTGTGGACCAGCACCTCCTCATCTGTCTCCAAGACCTTGCGGAAGTACTCAGCCGCGCGGCTGTGATTGGGGTCTGACTTGTCTGCCAGGGCGTAGATGGCGGACGTGTCCAGGAATATCACTGAGAGGAGTCCTCCGCCAGGGCTTCGTCGTGGCACTCGGAAACCGGCGCCAGGTCCCCCTGTTCGCTACGGCCGGAGCCAATGAACTGGAACTGCTGGATGCGACGTAGCTTGGTTACCCTCAAGCCCAGGTACTCGTGCAGGGCGTCGCGCACCAGCCCAGCCATCGAGATGCCCCGGTCGAAAGCCTTTCTCCGTAGCATCTCAAATGTGGCATCGTCGAGTTGGACTTGTGTGCGCTTCATGGCTCTGTGCCTCCGCTGCCGTGCATCATCAATATACAGCATGTTATCATTACAGCATGATGTTCCTGGCTTGGGGTTTCGGGCTTCTCGTCTAGCGCCGCATGATGCATCATGCCTGAGGCCCCGGAGCTGGCCATCGTCCGCGAGGTGCTGGAGAGGCGCCTGGCCGGGGCCTCGGTCGTTGGGGCGCGTGTGCTCCACCCCTTTGTGCTGCGCTCCCTGGCCACGGAGGACTTTCCCGGGGATGTCGCCAGTCATGCCCCCGCTGCGGCGCCCGCATCAGCCAGCTTACCGCCAACCAGCGGATCACCAGTTTCTGCCGTCACTGCCAGCCCGGTCTTCTGGTCAACCGAGGGGGCCGCAGGCTCTTGTCAGGGTAGCTGGGTAGCCAGGCCCTCCAGGCCCAGGCGGGCCAGCGTCTGGGGCAGGGGCCGGCCGGTGTCGGGGTCCCAACCCATGTGCCGGTAGTATTCCATCACCGCGTCCCTGAGGTAAGGCGCGATGGTATGGCCTTTGGCGGGGCCCTCTGGGGGTGGCTCCTGCATGCGCGGCGAGATGTCCAGGTCGTCGGCGATAGTGAGGCCATGGGCCATGTTGAACATGCGCTGCATGTTGGCCACACGGGAGCCCACCGCTAGCATTTCATCCTCGGTGAGGCTCTCCCAGCCGGTGACGGCGGCCAGGGCCCTGGTCTCAGTGGCCACACTGGCACCCCCCGCCCACATGAACATGCAGACGCCCACGCAGTCCTTGAACAGCTTGGACCGCTGGGTCTTGGCCACTGCCTCGGCGGCACCCTCGATCTTGGATGGGGTGGGGCTGAAGCCGTCGGGGGCCATGCTCTCGTGCCGGGGGCCGGCCCCGGCCACGGTCTGCTCCAGGACCTTGGCATAGCGCCCCCGCCAGTCGTGCAGGTTGAAGCCAGCGCCCTTCATGTGGACGGCGTACTTGGGGGCATCGCCCCCGATGGCCTGTGCCGCCTTCTTGGTGCCTTGGGCCAGCACCCTGCCGAAACCCTCGCGGGCGACCACCTTCTTCACCAGGGCCGCGGCCGCTTCGGCGTTACCCCAGCGCAGCTCCAGCCCGTCGGTGTCTTCCCGGGTAATGAGGCCGCGCTCGTAGCACTCGAAGGCGAGCGCTACCGCCGAACCCACCGAGGCGGCGTTCATGCCCATGCGGTCGTACAGGTCGGTAAGCCAGACGATGTCCGCCGGCTCGGTGACTGCCACCATGGCCGCGGAACCCTCCATGTTCTCGCCGCCACCGCCCATGGTAGCCACGAATCCCTGCCGGGGGCCGGCGGTGACGGTGGCCTTGTAGGAGCAGGCGATGGGGCAGGTCAGACAGGGCTTAGGCACGATCTTGATGTAGCTCCGGCAAGCTGCCGCGTAGTTGCGCCCGATCTCCTTGCCCAGGGCCGGCGATAGCAGGTTCTTGGCGGCGAGCACACCGATGTCGCCAAAGTAGGCCCAGCGCTGGGTGATGCGGGCGGGGGTGTTGTCCCGAGCCGCGGCGGCGGCTGGCCGCCAGGCAGCAGCGATGTCCAGTAGCTCTTTGGGGCGGGCCACGGGCACGGCGCCACGGCCGTAGGCGGCCACTGCTTTGAGCTTCTTGGAGCCCATGACTGCCCCTACGCCGCCGGCGGCGGCCACGTGGTGTTTTTCATTCTCGACGCAGGCCCCGCCCAGCATGTTTTCACCAGCGGGTCCGATGCAGGCAACGCTGGCCCGCGGCTGCCCCACCTCAGCCTTGACGGCGTCCTCGGTCTCGTGGGTGTCCTTGCCCCACAGCTTGCCCGCGTCCCTTATCTCCACCCGGCCGTCGTGCAGCCAGAGATACACCGGTTTGGGAGAGACCCCCTGGACGACGATGCCATCGAAGCCGGCGTACTTGAGCTGCGGGCCAAAATGCCCATGGGTATGGGCGGTGCCCATGGTGAATCCCGTCTCGGCATTCATGGTTACGACGCAGCAGTTGTTGCCTCCGGGCACTGGCGTGCCGGTGAGCGGACCGGTCATGAAAACCAGAGGATTGGCCGCGTCCAGGGGGCCTATGTCTTTGGGCGTCTCCTCACTGATAATCTTGACCCCCAGGCCCGCGCAGCCGATGTACCTTCGCAGCACGTCTTCTCCCGGCAGTGCCTCTTCTCGCACCAACCCCGTGCTCAGGTCCACCCGCAACAGCCGTCCAACATATCCCCCAGCCATGCTGAACCTCCTCCTTCAGGCTTCGGACTTCGGGCTTCGAACCTCAGGATGCCAAAGCCGGTATCTCCAGTCTCCAGTCCCCAGCCTCACACGCCCAGATAGGTGTGTTTCACTTCCTCGTTGTGCCGCAACTCGTCCGGCGTCGCCTCGTGGACGATTCTGCCGTGAGACATGACATATATGTGGTCGGCCACGGCCAGGGCAAACCCAAACCTCTGCTCTGCCAGCAGGATGGTGACGCCCTGCTCCTTGAGCCGCAGTATGAGGTGTTCCAGCTCCCGCACCAGCAGCGGCGCCAGCCCCTCGGAGGGCTCATCCATGAGCAGGAGCATCGGGTTGGTCAACAGGCCACGGCCACAGGCCAGCATCTGCTGCTCGCCACCGCTGAGCTTGGTGCCCCAGTGCTTCTCACGCTCCCTGAGCCTGGGGAAGAAGTCCATGACCCGGCCAATGGTCCAGCCCTGTTGCCCACCATTGCCCCGCTGGGCGACGGAGAGGTTTTCCCTCACGGTGAGGGAGCCGAAGATCCTCCGGCCCTGGGGCACCAGACCGATGCCCAACCTGGCTATGCGGTATGGGGCCATCGAGGTTACGTCAGCACCGCGGAAGAAGATGCGGCCCCGGCGCGGGGGTGTAAAGCCGATGATGGAGCGGAGCAAAGTGGTCTTGCCCACGCCATTCCGCCCCAGCAGAGCGGCGACCTTCCCCTCGCCTACTTCGAGGGATACGCCCTGCAAGACGTAGCTGTTGCCGTAATAGGTGTGGATGTCCTGTACTTCAAGCATGGGCCGACTCGCTTTCGTCGCCCAGGTAGATTTGGCTCACCCGCGCGTCTTGCCTCACCGCCGCCGGCGTACCCTCGGTCAGTAGCTCACCCATGTGGAGGACGCTAATGCCGTCAGCCACGGCGAAGGCTACGTCTATGTCGTGGGAGACCAGGACTATGGTTACCTTCCCTCGCAAGTCGCGGAAGAGGGATGTCATGGTGCCTCGCTCCGCCTCGGAGAGGCCAGCGGTGGGCTCGTCCAGGAGGAGCACCTTGGGCTGGCCTGCCAGCGCCAGCATAACCTCGAGCTGTCTCTGCTCACCGTAGGACAGGTAGCGGACCGGCACATTGCGCTTGTTCCACAACCCGCCCTCTTCCAGCACCTGTTGCACTCTGTCCATCGTCTGCTGGGAAGAGGTGGCTGGCCGGTGCATGACGAACTTGCTGCCATGGACGGCCTGGACGGCCAGGATAACGTTTTGCATGGTAGTGAGGCTGGGAAACAGGCTGGTGATCTGGAACGTACGGGCCAGCCCCTTCATCGCCCGAACATGGCAGGGGGAGCGAGTGATGTCCTCGCCCTGGAACAGTATTGTCCCGGAGGATGTAGGCAAGGTCCCGCTCAACAAATGGAAGAGGGTGGTCTTGCCTGCGCCATTGGGCCCGATAATGGCCCGGCACTCGCCGGCCTCGATTTCCAAGTCCACGGAGCGGAGCGCCTGAAGCCCGCCAAAGCTCTTGCTCAGCTTGTCGGCGGAGAGCACTTTCATGCCGTCTGTCTCCGGGGCATCAGCCGTTTCAACCGGCCCACTATGCCGTCAGGGGCGAACAATATGACCACAATGTAGGTGGCGCCCAGCACCATCATCCAGCGCTGGGTGAAGATGTTGGCGACCTCGGATACCGAGATGATCATGCCTGCCCCAACCAGGGGGCCCACGACGGTCCCCGGCCCGCCAATGATGACCATGAGCAGGGCCTCCGCCGAAGGGGTCACCCCAGCCCACCCTGGGGCGATGGCGCCCACGTGGAAGGCGTAGAGGACGCCTGCCAGTCCCGCAAAGAGCGCAGCAATGATGAAGGCCACATATTGGAGCATCCAGGTGTTGTAGCCCAGGGAGCGCATGCGCAACTCGTTGTCCCGGGTCCCCTGGAGGGCCAGGCCGTATGGTGAGCGTACTATGGTGTAGAATACCGCCACAGCCAATACCAGGAAGACGAGCACGAAGTAATAGAACACCCTGGTATCGGTCAAGGACCAGGGCAGGAACCCGAGGTCGGGGCGGCCCACGGAGGGGAAGCCATCATCGCCCCCGGTGAGCGACCGCCAGGTGAAGGCTATGGCCCACACCGCTTGGGTCAGGGCCAGAGTTATCATCAGGAAGCTGGCGCCCCGTGCCCGCAGGGCGATGAGGCCAAAGGCGGCCGCCAGAAGCCCCGCCATTCCCACCCCAGCCACCGAGGCTGGGAGGAAGCCGATGCCGACTTTCTTCACCAGAATGCCTACGGTGTAAGCCCCCGTCGCCAGGTACGCCGCCTGCCCCAGGGAAGGTAGACCGGTGTAGCCCATAATCAGGTTCAGGCCCATGGCGAAGATGGCGAATATCAGCACGCGAGTCAGAATCCCGACAAAATAGGGTTCTAGCAGGCCGGGCGCCACCAGGGCTAGCGCCAGCGCCGCCAGGATACCCAGGAGCGACCAACGCCCGCGCATCATTTTCTTCCCAATAGCCCCTGGGGCCGGAAGGCCAGGATAATGGCCATGGGGGCGTAAAGGCTGAACCAGGCCAGGTTGGGGAAATAGGTCTTGGTCGCGGTATCCACCGAGGCAACCAGAAGAGCGCCCACAAAAGCGCCTTCAATGCTGCCTACTCCTCCCACGATTACCACGATGAAGGCCAGCACCAGGGCCTCGAAGTCCAGGCCGGGATAGATGCCCAGGTAGGGGGCGCCCAGAGCGCCGGCAAGACCCGCCAGCAAGGAGCCCAGGGCAAACACCGCGAGAAACAGCAGGGGCATGTTTATTCCCAGGCCCTTGGCCATCTCTGGGTCATCAACCCCGGCCCGTACCATGGCCCCCAGCCGGGTCCGGGCCACAAACAGCCACAGGGTCACGGCGATGGCCAGGCCGGCCCCGATGAGGAAGAACCGGTACTTGGGATAGGTCAAGGCGCCGAGGTGCACGGAGCCCCGCAGGAAACTGGCCGGCGGCTGCGTTTCGACGTTGCCGCCCCAGGTGATCAGGGCGCCGTCGGCGATCACCAGGAGGGCGCCAAAGGTAAGCAGCACCTGGGCCATCTCCTCAAGCTGGGAGAAGCGCCGGAGGAACACGCGATAAAGGACCATCCCGGCGACGGCCGTGGCCAGTGCTCCGGCCAACAAGGCGACCCAGAAATTGTGCGTCAGCTTCCAGGCCGCAAGCCCGAAATAGGCCCCCAGGAGGAAAAACGAACCGTGAGTCATGTTGAGGATGCGCATGAGCCCAAAGGTAATGGTGAGGCCCGCCCCTAACACAAAGAGGAGCATGGCAAAGGACAGCGAGTTGAGCCCGAGCAGGGCTACAGTGGTCACTAACAGCCTTCTCTTGTCTCGATCGGAGGCACGTTTCGCGTCACCAGATGTTGGGACGTGAGACGGGGGCCAGGCAGGTTGCTGTACGACCCGCCTGGCCCTCGCCCTTTACCCTGTTGGCTATGGCCTCACTTCCATTCCGGCGGCTGAGGGCACGGGATGGAGGCGTTGGGGAAGTCCTTGACGAAGCTCGTCTGGGCCTTGCCGTCTGGGGTTACAAGCACCTTCTTCAGGAAGAGCGACATTATCCCGTTTCCACAGGCGTCGAAGGTGAGAGTGCCTACGGGCGTATTCAGCGGCTGGCGGAGGGCCTTGATCAGGGCATCCCTGTCCTCCACGTTACCCTTGACCGCCTCGATGGCCTGCTTTAGCTGTAAGTAGGTTACGTAGCCCTTCCAGGCGTAACCGGGGGACAGGTTAAACTTGGCCCTGAAGTCAGTCACGAACTTCTGCCACTGGGGGTTGGGAAAATCGGGCGGCGGCATCTCGTTGTAGTTGAAAATACCTTCGGCGTCCTTGCCCAGAGGCGCCAGTCCGATGTCATCCACGGCGAAGCTGGCGGGGAAGGCGATTATCTTGACCTTGTCCTTAATGCCAAACTCCGTGGCCTGCTTCATGAAGCGGACGGAGTCGGCACCCCAGAGGGCGCCGGTGATCATCACATCCTGGCCGGTCGGTATCTTGGACAGGATAGGCCCGAAGTCCGCGGTGCCGATGGGCGTCCAGAACTGCTGGACCAACTGGATGTTACCCCCTGGGAGCACCTTCTCCGTCTCGCCCTTCACATAGTCCCGGCCCGCAGCGTAGTCCAGGCCGATGGTAACTGCCTTCTTGATCCCGTAGGTCTCGGCCAGATACTTGCCGATGTCCGGTTGAGCGCTGTGCCAGGAGGTCGCCACAGACCGCACCGCGTTCGGTCCGGGGTAGAACTGTACCGTGCCCACCTCCGGGATCACCCACACTGTTGGCTGCTGGGCAATCCAGTCTCGGGCGGTGGCGGCGATGCCGCTGTGGATGGGCCCCACGACAAGCTGTACCTTGTCTATCTCCAGGATCCGCTGCGTCTTGCTCTGGAACACGTCCACCTTGCCCTCGTCATCTACTTTGATGAACTCGAGGGGCCTCCCAGCCACTTTGTTGCCATCCTGTTGGAACATCCACTCCAGGGTGTCGTAGAGCATCTTCTGGACAGCCGCGAAAGGTCCTGTGAACTCTCCCATCAGGGCTATTTTGATGGGCGTGGTGGGCCTGGGTGTGGCTGTAGCGGCGGCCGGTACGGGCGTAGCGGTGGCCGCCGGGCCGCAGGCCGCGAGCAGCAGGGCCAGAATGCCTAGCCAGGGTACCAGGGAGCTTCGCAGTGCCTTCATAGACCTTTGCCCTCCTAGGATGACCTGCAACGTTGTGCCTCTCCGACCCAAGTGCGCCCGGCTTTGCGCCGGATTGCGCACCTAATAACGGATACCAACGGACGCCAGTCTACCGGGCGGGCCAACCCGCAGCCTCGGCTCGGATTGGCGGCATTATATTCCTGGGGCTACGCCTCTGTCAAGTCGCCGTATTCTCTTCCCCTTTACCTTCAACTAGCCGACACTGACATGGCTCTGGCCGTAGGACTCAGCAGGGTTGACGAGCATCTCCCAACGGTGTATCCTGCCGCCATTGGGTCTGGGCTGTGCGGGAGACCCGAGGACCATCCAGAATCTGAACTCAAGTTGGAGGGAGCAAGCCATGTACGGACATCGCGCGCGCATCGGGTATACGTCGCCCCCGGTGGTTACGGAGGTGTTCCCCTACGAGTTCTACCGGATCGCGCCCGAAGGGGTGACCCTGGCCGTGAGCACCCTGGTGATGAACAACATTACCTCTGAGGAGCTGCAAGCGAGCTATGACCTCAGCGTCCGGGTAGCCACGGAGATGGGGAAGGCCGGGGTTGACCTCGTGGTGCTGGGGGGTGTCCCCATCAACCTCTGCCGGGGGGTGGACAAGGTTGACGACCTCATCAAGACCGTAGAGCAGAGCGCGGGTGTCCCGGTGACCACCAGCGTCACCGCTCAGCTCAACGCCCTCCGCCGCCTGGGTGCCCGAAAGCTGGGCGTGGTCAACCTGTCCAGGGCTTCTGCCCTGGAGTACGACTACCTCTTGAAGGCCGGGTACGAGATTGTGGCCAGCGACAGCGTCCCCGAGATCCCGCCCTTGAACCATCTGGGCAAGGCCAACTCCAGGATGAGCTTCGACGTGGCACGGGAGCTGAAGCGCGCCCACCCGGAGCTTGATACCCTCTACTTTCCGTGCCCTCACCGGCCTACCGTGGACGCGATCCAGGACGTCGAGGGAGAGCTGAATGTGAACGTGGTCACGGCCAGCCAGGCCATCATCTGGGAGGCGCTGCGCCGGTGCGCTATCCGTGACCCCATCCCCGGCTACGGTCGCCTGTTCACGAATCTGGAGCCGGACTAGAGGAGAAGCCCATGGGACTGCAAAAAGGGGTGTACGGGTACAGGGCGCGAATCGGGTACACGTGCCCGCCGGTCATTGCCGAGGTATTCCCCTACGAGTTCTACCGGGTGGTCCCGGAAGGAGTGACGCTGGCTATCACCACCCTGGCGGTAGTCAACGCCACCTCCGATGAGCTGCGGAGTAGCTATGACATCGCCTTGCGCGCGGCCCGAGAGATGGGGGCAGCCGGGGTTGACCTGGTGGTCCTGGGTGGCGCCCCCGTGAACATGGCCCACGGGTACGACGGCGTGGAGGAGCTCATCAAACGCGCTGAGGCTGAGGCAGGGGTCCCGGTGACCACCAGCCTCACAGCCAAGAACAACGCCCTGCGCCATCTCGGCTCGCGGCGGGTGGCCGTGGTGGGCACGTCGGGCGAAGCGGCTGTTTCTTCGGCCTCCGAGTACCTCGACCGGGCCGGATGTGAGGTAGTCGCCACCGCTCCCTTGCCCGGTGCGCCACCCCTCAACCACCTGGGCCGCTTCCCTTCAGAGGCATCCGCCACCGCAGGCCGGGAGCTGGTGCGCCAACACCCCGAGGCAGATACCCTCTATTTTCCCTGTGCCCACCGGGCCACCATTGATCAGATTGAGCCCCTGGAGCGAGAGCTGGGGGTCAGCGTGGTGAGCGCCAGCTCGGCCATCATCTGGGAGGCGCTGCGCCGCTGCCACGTTCGCCAGCCCATTCTCGGGTTCGGCCGCCTGTTCCGGGATCTGGGGGTAGACTATCGCCCGGAGTAGAGGCTGTACAGCCGGTTGACGCTCATCCGCCGGATCTCCCGGGCGCGGTCCTCTCCCCCAGACTCAGGGCTGTAAGGGTCCAGAAGAGGGAGGCGCTCGAAGGTCTCGTCCCGGCTCCACCCCCGAGCCACCGACTCCTTGATAGTGGCGATCCACTGCCGGACCAACTGGGCCTGCTGGTCCAAATAGGCCCTGTCGCTGAAGGGCTGGCCGTGGCCGGGGACGTACCAGTCCGCTTCCATTCGCTTCATGGCTTCTAGCGAAACGAGCCACTGCTCAGGCACTGCCTCGTGGAGGAAGGTGTGTACCCGGTGGAAGACGTTGTCGTTGGTGAACAGCACCCGTTCCTGAGGCAAGTAGATTGCGGTCTGCCAGGGGGTATGCCCCGGCAAGTTGATGAGCTCGATGGTATGCTCGCCCAGGTACAAGGTAAGGCGACTTTCGTAGACGATGCTGGGCAGCCGGACGTGGTAGCCGTCGAGCATGGCCATCCCCTCGGGATCGAGCTCACTGATGCGCTTGCAGAAAGCCTCCACGGTGTGATTGGTCATGGCCTGGCGGGTGCCCTGGTGGGCTACCACGATTGCTTCGGGGAAGAGTGAGTCACACATCACGTGGTCGGCGTGAGGCTCGGTGTTGACCAGATAGCGGGGCTGCCCGTGAGTGAAAATAATCTGTCGCCACTGCCGGGCGTCGGTCGGCCTCTGGGGACAATCTATCATGACGACGCCTTCCCGGGTGACCAGGAAGCCGCAGTTGCAGCCCCGGAAACCGTGCTCCGCCCAGACGTTAGCTGTGAGCTGCTGCATGTTTCTCCTTTCTCTTCTCTGCTGGGATTCAGGCCAGGGATATGTACATGGACACCCGGGGCTGGCTGCTCACGTCCCGGGCAGTGTGGCCCTTACCAGTGAGGTCTTCCGCCAGCAGCACGTCTCCGGCGCCCAGGCGGCGCACGGAACCATCTCCCACCCCGTATTCCACCTCACCAGCGAGAATGATAACGAACTGACGGCGAGGGGCATTGTGCCAGTCCATGGACCAGCCCAGCGGATGTTGGTGAAACGAGATGCCTGTCGCTGCCTGCCATGGCGACCGGCCTTCTGGCCCCGTGGGCAGGTCAAGGTCTTCGAATTGGGACTGTCCGTCCTCCCCGGAGTAAAGCCTGACCATCAACTTTGGTGCCCCCTTTCTGGACAGGACCGAAACACCGGATGGGGATAAGCTAGCACGCCGTTAGTGATGTGGCAATACCCCCCTTGGGAACCACCAGTGACAACAGCGCTCCTACCTCGCAAGACCTTCATCTTGGCGCCATCCTGTTGCCGGAGTCAGGAGCCAGACCCACGCTGGCTCACCTTCGTGACCGGCGGGCCCTCAAAGCGCCCAGGAACGGAGAGCCGGCGCCGACCAAGAACCCGAAATCATACCAGTTCCCGCCTCTTGACGCGTTGTAGAGCGGGTGCGCCTCCCAGCCGCCGAAGACGTGGACGATGAGGACGATCCAGGCCGTAAGGCCGTTCCAGAATCCCCAGAGCATGTCTTGCCACCACATGACGGTCCTCCCCTTCTTTCGAGGTGCCGGCAGGTGGCGCTTGGGCCGCCCACCGTAGTTGAAAGGGGCGACCAGCCCGGAGAATATCACCATGGCACGAGAGACGCGAGCACAAAGCGAGACCTATCGTCCCTGCCGTAGATGGTATGGACATCAGGACGCTGGCAAGAATTCCCACGTACGCCGCTACCTTGCTGAAGACGTCCCTACGGCAAGTGGTGGAGCTGAGGGGACTCGAACCCCTGACCTCCCTGATTGCATCGGGGCGCTCTCCCTATTGACCAACAGCCGCCACGTCGTTTATACCATACCTGGTCCGGGGCGACAACGGCGGCAGCGCTCCACCGCACCATCAGGATTCTTGTCCCCACCGGAGGTAGCTGACCATGTGTGAAGACGCCCTGGGTTCTCCAGAACCATCATCCGTGGCTGCGGCACAGCCGGGGCAGCGCGGTCTCAGGGCGTTGGACATCGGCGACCTCTTGCCCAACGCCAGGGCACTGGCCCAGTGGCCCGAAACCAGGACCAGCCATGTCGGCTTCGTCGGCTATGGCGCCACCGTCTCGGGACACAAAGTGCTCATTGCGGTGGACCGGGAATACGACCCCCTGGTCCCTGAGGCCATCGCCCGAGCGCTCCGGGAGAAGGGCGCCCACGTGGACATCATCACCGTAGACATGGGAGACCCCGAAAAGGAGTTCGACCATCTGGATGAGGTGCGGGTGTCCATGAGGCGGGGGCCCTGGGACAACGACCCTCGCCGGTGGGAAGGCATGCCCTGGATCGAGGCCTTCGCCGGCCGGCGGGGCTACGACCTGCTCATCCACGGCAAGGGCGGGCCGGTGCCTCAGACCCCGTACCGCTACGAGCAGTTCCCCTGGCTGCGTTGTGAGCATTTCATGAGCCGGGCCACCGTCTACCCCCTGGACCTGCACTACCTGATAAACCAGAAGGCCTGGGCCATCGTCTGGGAAAAGGGCAAGGGAGGAAGGGCGAGGCTTACCGATCCCGAGGGGACCGACCTGTCCTGGACCTACTGGGACGAGTACTACGGGCTGTACCCGTATGGCTTTGCGGCGACTCCCCGGCACGGCCACCTGCTGGCCCATCCGCCGACTCCGTTGATCGCCAAGGGGGACGCTGCCGGCGTTGTCGCCGGCACCACCAGCAACTTCTCCCGACCCTTCCCCAGGGTACGGGTTGAAGTGGAAGCCGGTCAGATCGCCCGGATAGCCGGCGGAGGGGGCTACGGCGATGCCTGGCGCGGTCTCCTGGAGGAGAGCCAGCACACGCAATACCCCTGCTTCCCGCGTCCCGGGCTGTTCTATCTGTGGGAGGTCGCCATCGGGACTAACCCCAACATTGCCCGGCCCAGCCGCATAGACCGTTACTCCTCCGGCGGCACCGAGTGGGAGAGGCGGCGCTCAGGCATCATCCACGTGGGCTTCGGTACTCTGTGGCGCGCGCCCGAGGAGAAGTGGGCTGCGGACAGGGGTATCCTCTACGGCCACCTTCACGTCCATCTCCTGATGGCGACACTGGTCGTCACCGCCAAGGACGGCACGGAGCACACCGTGATACGGAACGGCCGCCTCATCGCCCTGGACGACCCCGAGGTGAGGGCTCTAGCCTCGAAGTACGGCGACCCGGACCAGCTTCTCAGCGAAGACTGGGTGCCCCAGATTCCAGGCATCTCCTGTCCCGGCTCGTACCAGGAATATGTGCAGGACCCCGCCGCCTGGATCTACACGACCCGGCCCTGAAGCCAGGGGCTTGACAGGCCCCAGAGCAAAATGTTTAATAGCTGCATCATCGCGTGCGATATTGGGCCTCAATGTGTCCATGCGGAAAAGGACATTGTGACGGTTGCTACAGACGATAAGCGGTGCGGTCGGCCCCGCTGCCACCCGCCATGTCGTCGGGACCCATGGCCGGTCCGCCAACAACCCCTGGATCGTGGAGCAGATGGAGAAGGACCCCTTCGCCCTCAAGCTCTGGGTCAACCGGGCAACTGCTCACAAGAAGGGCATCAGGGACGGTTACGCCATCTGGGTGGAGTCCCCCGTGGGCAAGGTGAAGGGGACCGCCGCCCTGGCGGAGAGCATCCATCCCGAGTGCATCGGGTTTGGCAGAGGCTCCCTGGGCCTGGAGTCCATTGACCTGGTATCTGGGGCCATTCAGAGCGCCGCCACCCGAGTTAAGATGTACAAGGTTGGGGGGTAAAGAATGCGCTATGGAATGGTAATTGACCTGAAGCGGTGCATCGGCTGCCGGGCCTGCGTGGTGGCCTGCAAGGCCGAGAACGGCACCCCGCCCGGCATGTTCTGGCGGGAGGTCTACCAGTGGGAGTACGGGAAGTACCCCAGGGTAGGCCGTACCTACCTGCCCCGCCCGTGCATGCACTGCAAAGAGCCGGCCTGTCTGAACGTTTGCCCCTCGGGCGCCACGCAGAAGCGGGCCGACGGCATCGTGTGGGTTGACCACGACAAGTGCATCGGCTGTCGCTACTGCATCAACGCTTGCCCGTACGACGCCCGCTACTTCCTGGCCAAGATCAGGCCCTACTACCCTCAGGGGTTTACTCCCTACGAGGAAGTGATGTACCAACGGTTCCGCACGGGCGTGGTGTACAAGTGCGACTTCTGCAAGGACCGGCTGGACCAGGGGCTCAACCCTGCCTGTGTGGACACCTGCCTGGCCAAGGCCTGCAATATCGGTGACCTGGACGACCCCGATAGCGAGGTCTCCCGGCTCATAGCCTCCAGGCACGGCTTCCAGCTCAGCCCAGAGGCGGGCACGGAGCCTTCGGTTTACTATTTGCCTCCGTAGGATATTGGTAGGGTGGGTGTAGCGCAGTGGAACCCACCAGAGGTTGGAAGGTGGGTTCCGCCGCAGGGGCACGGATTGCTTCGCCCCTACAACAAATTGTGAGACAGTAAGAACGCAAATGGTGGGAGAAGAGCATGAGCGCTAGGCTTGGTGGCCAGACTGCTTGGGGATGGAAAGTAGCCGCCTATCTCTTTCTGGCGGGGGTAGGCGCCGGCGCCTATCTCGACGCCCAGCTTTTGGACTGGCTAAACGAGGGGCTTCCCCTGGCCTCCAGCATCGGGGTGGCCTTGAGCTGGCCCCTGGTAGCCGTGGGCACGCTGTTCCTGGTCTGGGACCTGGGCATGCCGCTTCGCTTCTGGAGGGCGGGCACCGTCCCCAGCCGTTCCTGGATCAGCCGGGGCGTAATCATCCTTATGGTCTTCTTGGGCCTGGCCTTCCTGCAATCGGTGGCCTCGGCCTGGCCGTGGACTATCCTGGAGCGGGCCGAGGGCGCCCGAATGGCACTGGCTGCCCTGGGCGGGCTGTTCGCGCTGCTCACGCTGGCCTACACCGGCCTGCTGCTGGGGGCGGTGCGCCCCATCCCCTTCTGGACCATGCCCGCGCTGCCCCTGCTGTTCATCGCCTCCGGGATGAGCACTGGCGGCATGGCCATCCACCTGGCTCTGCCCTTCTACGGGACGGGGGAGCAGGCGGCCCAGGTCGCCTCTTTCGATGCCTGGGTTATCGCCATCGAGATGCTCGTACTGGTGGTCTATCTAATGGGGACCTACGGCACAACCGGGAGGCCGTCGGTACTGGTGCTGGTCACCGGCCCGCTGTCCGCCACCTTTTGGTTTGGGCTGGTGCTGTTAGGGCTGGCCCTCCCCCTGGGAGCGGCCCTGGTGGAGTCGGTGGGTGGAGTGGAGGGCGCTGCCCTGGCGGTGATCGGGGCTGTGCCTGGCCTGGCCGGGGGCTATATCCTCCGCTACCTGGTGATCGCGGCTGGGGTCAAGGCGCCGCTGAGCGTGAGCAGCGTGCTCATGCCGCAGCGGACGTAGACCCGTGGTGTATACTAGCGCCATGCTCACCGCCCCCAACGGCTCCAATTGGCCGACTCAAGCGTAGCTAGCACCGGACACATCGCTGTGGCGGGGCAGACCCGCAGGGGCGTACTGCCCCTTTTCTCCTACGCGCATTTCGCCGAGCACCTGTCCACCGCCCTCCTGGTCCCCCTGCTGCCCTTCATCCGCGACGCGTTCGGCCTGAGCTACTTCCAGGCCGGTCTGGTGCTATCGGCCCATTCCATTACCTCGGGATTGACCAACCTGCCCGCGGGCTGGCTGGCCGACCGGGTGAGCCTCCGCTGGATGATGGGGACCACCATGGCCGGCGTATCGCTGGCCACCCTGGCCATCGGGGCCGTCGTGGGCTTCTGGCCCCTGCTATTCGTAGTGGTGATTAGCTCCTTCTTCAGCGGGACCTACCACCCGGTGGCCACTTCCTTCATCAGCAGCTACTTCCGAGCGAGACAGCGGGGCCAGGCCCTGGGCATCCACATGATTGGGGGGACCCTGGGCGCCACCATTGCGCCTATCGTAGGGGGACTTATCGCGCAGGCGCTGGGGTGGCGCTACGCCTTCATCTTCCTGGCCATCCCTTGCCTGGCCTCTGTCCCCTTCTACCTCCGTTTGCACCTGGACCGGGGGGAGCTACCCGAGGAGGCCGCGGGCGCGGCGCCCGCCCCGTCCGGCCCTCCGCCGGGCCTGGCCCGCTCCCTGCGGCCCATTCTTCTTGTCTACGCCCTGTCCATAGGCATGCAGCTCATCACTGTGGGCGCCACCTCGCTGTTGCCCATCTTCATGGTGGACCGCCGCCTGGTGGCTCCGGCCTATGCCGCCATGATGCTGGCCCTGATCAGGGGAGGCGGCTTGCTGGGGGCCCCTGCCGGTGGCTGGGTCTCCGACCACCTGGGCCGCAAGCAGTCGGTGATCATGTCTCTGGCAGTGGTGGGACCGCTGCTGCTTTCGGTCGTGCTACTACCGGTGGGGCCGGCGCTGATAATTGCCATGCTGGCTCTGGGACTGGCCCAGCAGTTCAAGCAGCCTGGCATGCAGTCCCTGGTGGTGGAGTCGGTGCCGAGGGGGCGGCGCTCTACCGCGTTGGGCATCTACTTCTTCTTCTCCGCGGAGGTCCGGAGCATGATGGTGCCCTTCATTGGCCTGTCCATGGACCTGTTAGGGGTCGGCCCCACCTTCACCGGGCTGGGCATAGCCGCGGTCGTGGTCTCGGTGCTAGCCCTGGCTGTGCGAGGCCGGGTGTAAGCTATCCGCCGGGAGAGGGATACCGGCAACTATGAGCGAAGAAGCCACCCGCCGGGCAATCGAAATCTACCGTCAGCGTTTCCCCTCAAGCGGCGCATGCGTTACCTGAGGGAGTTCGTACAGGGCAACGAGGCGGCGGTAGAGTGGCAAGTGGACCATCTGGGGGATGACGGCCAGTGGCGTCTCTATCGCCTGGGCGTCAACATCTACGAGGTAGTGGATGGCAAGATCCGGGACCTCCGGCTGTATGGCTTCCCGGCGGGGCGGTCGGCCCGCGGCTAGCGCCTTTGGCCAAACGTTGACGGCGCGAGGCCGCCCAAGGGTCTAGAGCGGCGTCATTGGGGACCGTAGCGCGGGCGCTCCGGCTCGCCAGGTGGAGCCGCATTCCCTATGGATGGAGAATGCTGCTGGGAGCAGCGGCTCTCCGCTCCCTGGCCGGCGGCCTGCATATCTACGGCTTTAGCATCTTCTTCCTGCCCCTCACCCGGGACCTGGGCCTGTCCCGGGCTGCCACCTCCCTGATCTTCTCAATGTCCCGGGCACAGGGCGCTGTTGGCGCGCCGGTGTCCGGCTACCTGATAGACCGCTTTGGGCCCCGCGCCGTAATGGTCGGTGGAAGCATCATGGTGGGCATCGGCTACCTCCTGTTCGCTCAGTCGCGGAGCTACCTGGTCGTGCTCCTGGTCTACGTGTTGCTGATCACCAATGGCTTTGGAGCCGGCGTTATGGATGCCACCATGGCGCTGGCCAACAACTGGTTCGCCCGGCGCCGCGCTCTGGCCATGGGGGCCATAGGGGTCGGCATCTCCGCGGGAGGGGCGCTGCTCACGCCGGGTCTGGCCTGGGTGGTACTCAACTACGGTTGGCGGTGGGCCTCCGCCCTGGTGGGCCTCATCTTTCTGGTGGCGGGCCTGCCGCTGGCACGGATGGTGCACAATACGCCGGAGAGCGTGGGCTTGCTACCTGATAGCGGCCCGCACGACGCCCCGGCGCAGCGGGGCGGCCACGCCGCTCCAACTTCCCGTGACTATTCGGTACGTGCAGCCCTGCGCACCAGGGCTATCTGGATACTGGTTGTCGCCAACATCCTGAGGGTGGCGGGCTTCAGTGCGCTCACCGTACACTTTGTGCCCATCCTGGTATGGAAAGGGGTGAGCGAGCCCACCGCCGCCCTCTACCTCGGCGCCACCGCCTTCCTGGGCATTCCCGGGCACCTGGTCATAGGCTGGCTGGCGGACCGCTGGTCCAAGCCCCTGGTCCTCTCCCTGAGCATGGCGCTGGGGGCAGCCGGGGTGGCAGTCCTCCTCTACGGAGGTGTCAGCCTGGTCTGGCTATTCCTGCCTGCCCTGGTACTGGTGGAGGTAATCTTCCCGGTAACCTGGGCCTATGTGGGGGACACCTTCGGGCGTCGCCGTTTCGCCACCCTGCGAGGCGTGGTTACTTCTCTGGTGATGGTGGGGCCAGTTATCGGCCCGGTGTGGGCCGGCCGGGTATGGGATACCAGGCAAAGCTACACCCTGGTCCTCCAGGTGTTTCTGGTGCTGTTCATCGTCTCTTCCGCGATCTTCTGCGTGCTTCCCCGACCGGGAAGGGGCGCCCCAGCGCCGCCGGCCCGCACCTGAGGGGTTTCCTGGTTGGCGGCCATGCCCGACCCTGAAGGGCGGGGCCAGGAACCACGTGGGCCCCGCGTGCGAGGGCCCTGGCCCATCTCCAGTCCCCTGCAATTGCTGTACTTGGACCGGCCCCCGCCCAGTCACCCTGAGAAGGCACTCCCACGAGCCGTTGGTTGCGTGTGGGTCTGCGCGATGCCTGGCTACTCCCGCAGAAACTGCCCGCTCTGTCCCTTGCCGTGGCACCAGCAGTCCTATATGATGAAGGGCAGTTTGTTCGGCCCTCCGAATGGGACTTGCCCAGCCTTCCGGAGCCGGGTGCAAGTAGTCTCGCTGGGGCGCAGATCCAGATGTACCGTCAAGCTATCCTTGCCAGGCCACCGGATAGACCGATATCCGACAAGTTGGTCATGCTCAGGGACTTGCTTGAAGGTGGGCTGGAGTTCCACGGCGAAGATTCCCGCTACTCGACGCACGACCTCCACGCCTTCGCTGCGAAGTTCCCGCCGCAATTGCCCTCGCTATTCATACGCAACCTGACGGAACCTGGCGAGACCGTTCTCGACCCTATGATGGGCTCGGGAACGGCCGTTGTTGAGGCTGCGCTCAGCGGGCGGCGGGTGATAGGGCCGTTGCATTGAAGGGGTCGGAGGATCACATGCCCACAATCAGCGTACCTGGTAAGAACCCTCAGGCCTGGGAGTTGTGGGAAGTCGCACCAGCTTTGTCCGGCGACATACAAGTGACCATGGCCCGCAGAAGTGGCCGTGAGCAGGAGCGCATCGTGCTACAGTTCGCCCCTGATGAGTGGCGGCGCGTCACCGCCGTTCAGAGTGTACCCACGGGAAAGGCCGTGTTTACCCCTGGGGACATCATCCGCGAACTAAGAGAGAGGCTCAGCCTGTCCCAGTGGCAATTGGCCCGCAAGCTGGGGACCAACCGGGTCACCGTTTCACAGTGGGAGCGCGGCGCCAAGCAGCCCCCACCTTGGCTGGCTATAGAACTCCTGGAGTGGCTAGGAACAGCCGTGCAAGCGGCCGAGTAGGAGGGAGACGAACAACATGTCCCAAACGCCGGACCTTTGCCCACCCGGCTGCCAAAGCCGCGCACCAGCCGGGGGCATACTACCGGCCCCGAGTCGCTTGCCTCAGCGGGTCAACATGGCAAGAAGAGCGGCAGCGAACACCGGCGCCGGGCACCTTGAGCGAGATCTCGGCGCTGCGACGGTTTGGCCCACGGTCAACAGCCGTGACAACGGTATGGACTTAGCCTGAATGTTAACCACAGAAGTACCCCTGAACTGACGAAAGCATGGGTTACCACATCCTGCTTGCCAGGCAAGACAACTTCGAAGTCTGTGCACGCAGAGGGGTGTACGGAGGCATTCACTCCACCGGGTCCCCGAGGTCTGCGCAAATGAATTCGGAGGTCATTGCGGGTTTTGCCGGCATCAAGCGTGGTGACTTCGTCTTCTTCTATGTCAAGAACGTGGGCTTTTATGGTTTGTGGAAGGTCACATCTGCGCCGTTCCTTGACGCTGCGCCAGTATGGTCTGATCCGGAGCAGATGTTTCCGTATCGGGTTCTCTTTGAGCCAGTAGTGCGGCAGTTTGCCAAGCCTGTTGCCTTAAGCGACGTTCTAGACCTGAGGGACAAGGGTAGGATCTGGACCTTCGACTTGGCGACGTTCACCAGGAAAAGCCATCACCCTATCACAGAGGATGAGGGCAAGGAACTCATCAGGCTATTGCTTAGGAACAACCCTATTTACGTACCCGTATGCCCTGTCGCCGACCCCTACGTGCCTTCCCAACCAAGGGCATTGCCCCTGAGCCTTGACTGCGACAGCAGAGGTCGGTTTCGCTACGAGGGTTACCTATGCGCGTGGTTCATGCATGCCTTCGCCCACGGTGAACTCAAGGACATAGTCGGGGATTATGCGGATTTCATAAACCTCGTACCCACCTCCTTCAACAAGGTGATGGACATCTTCCTAACTCACCGAACCGCTATCGACGGTGTAGACATACTGCACAAATTCACCTGTATCGAATTGAAGACGGCCACCGTGACGGAGTTAGACCTGAATCAAATAATAATGTATGAGAATTGGCTCGTACGCAAGCTCGCCCAAGGAGACTCCGAGATGGTGCAAAGTATCCTCGTTGGCTTTGACTTTGAGGAAGGTGTCTTGACCTACAGAGACAAGAGGCGTGCGATAGAAGAGAAGTCAGTGAGATTGCTGCGGTACGCCGTCCGGGAGGGCACTCTATTGCTAGAGGAGGTGTGAGCGGACGGCGCACGTTGCCCCCAGACGACTACGGCGCTTGCCAGTGGCTACCCCCTGCGCCCCCCAGCCACAGCAGAATGAGGCAGCTATCTTCAAGGGCGGTGGTCCACTGGAGGGCTTCTTCCAGTGAGTTGCCCACGGCGAAGCTGCCGTGACCCCTCAGCATGGCGATGGGGTGCGAGGCCAGCGCCTCGGCCAGCCCCTCCTTGGCCACTTCCCCAGGCTCAACGACAGGGACCTGCCGTAGCAGGTAGGCCCCTTCCACATCCCGGGGCACGATCTCCTTTTCGAGCAGCGATAGCGCCACCGCATGGGGCGGATGAGCATGGACGATGGCCTCCGCGCCGGTCGCCCGGTAGATTGCCCGGTGCCGGGGCAACTCCATGGAGGGCGCCGGGGTGGATGGGGGCGCGTTTGGGTCTTCCTCCAGGCCCACGGTCACCAGGTCGGCCTGGCCCACGTGGCCAAGCTGCGAGCCGTGGCGGGTGATGGTGATGGATCCACCACGCAGTACGCTGAGGTTGCCGCTGTGGGAGGAGACGAGGCCCCGCAGGAAGAGGTCGCGGCCGACTGTCCGGAAACCCGACAGGTCGGGGCTAGACGCCGGCCAGCTCGATGATCCGCTCCGAGGCATAGAACAGGGCCACTCCCAGCAACACGAAGAACACGACCAGGCGCGACGGGCTGCGCCCGGCCGCGGGGAGGAGGTCGCTGGCACCCACATGGAGGAAAGTGCCCGTGGCCAGGCCCAGCAAGATGCCTGTAACCGTGGCGCTCATCTCCCCGACCACGAACACGAAGACGGTGCCCACAACGGTGACCATGCCGATGGCAACGGCTGAGGCCAGGGCCAGCCCGCGCCCAAACCCGGCGGCCCGGCTGACCGCGGCGATGGAGAAACCGGCGGTGACCTCGTGCGTGATCACCGCCAGGAACATGAGCACGCCCAGGCTGGGGCTGGTAATAAAGCCGACGCCGATGGCCACCCCGTCAAAGAAATCGTGGATGTTGAGGCCCAGGATAGTCGCCAGCCCTACGCCCGGGTGGAGGATGACCTCTTGTTCTTCATGGTGGATGGCCGCCTCCTCGTCGTGTGTGTGACCGTGGAGCTGGGTGGCCGGGGCTGAGGAGTTGGCCGGGTGCGAGGCGCGGTTGCGCTGGTTGCGTTGCTCGAGGTAGTGCTCCAGCAGGTGCTCGCTGATGAAGATGATAAGGAAGCCGACGACTATGTAGGTGGCAAACTCGGTGCCCATCTCGAGGACTTCGGGCACCAGCTCGAAGAGGGCGGCGGCCAGGATGAAGCCCCCACCCAGCCCCAGGAAGTTGCCCATGGTGTTGCGCGAGAGGTTGCGCTGGAACACCGCCATCCAGCCGCCCACGATGTTGGCTACGGCGGTGACCAGGCTAAGGAGTACGGCAACCAGCCAGAGGGGCGTGCTACGCCTCCCGCGAGGGGGACCCCGTCATATGCCCGCCCGGCAGACCTTTAGAATTAGAAAGGGACAGCACCGCCCGAATGGAGCGGGGCGACAGAGCCATGCCCGGCGTCCAGCCTTTTCCCATGCTGCTACAATAATAGCTAACCCACGCGCCGGTGAACAGCCAAGACCCTGCCCTGTACTTCCACATTGTCCGCCCGGGTGAAGACAGGTTGCATGGTGGGATTGGCGGGCTGTAGGCGGACCCGTCCTGCCTCGCGATAGAAGCGCTTCAGAGTGACCTCGCCCTCCTGCTTGAGCCAGACGGCCACCATCTCGCCATCATTGGCGGTGGCCACTGGCTGCATCAGGACAACATCCCCGTCGTTGATCAGGGCGTCCACCATAGAGTGGCCCTTGACTCGAAGGGCGAAAACGTCGGCGCGGTCGCCCAGCAACCCGGAGTCCACCTGAATGGTCTCCCCCGTCCAGGGCCCGCTCCAACTGTCCGAATGGGGGACCGGGATGGGCTGGCCGGCGGCGATGGTGCCTACGATGGGCACCGGCACTGACCGCTTCCTCGCCCCGTCCAGCAGCTCGACGCCGCGGGACACGTCAGGGTCCCGGCGGATCTGGCCCTGGCGCTCCAGGGCGCGGAGGTGGTACTCGACGACAGACGTCGAGCTCAACTGACAGGCGCCCTGAATGTCGCGAATGCTGGGGGGATAGCCCTTGTCCTCCAGGAAGCGCTGGAGGTACTCCATTATACGCCGCTGTTTGTCGGGCAACTTGTCCGCCATAGCACAATCCTCAGTTGAACTTGCGTTCTAACGGTAGCACCCTGGGGGACAAACGTCAAGCCTGCGCCGACTTCAAGGCATTGAGCTGCTTCATGAGCCTGGACTTGCGGCGGGCGGCGCCGTGGCAATGGACCACGCCCTTGCGGGCCCCTTTGTCCAACGCCCGCACCGCGGCGAGCACCGCCTGCTCTGCGGCCGCCGGGTCCTGCCCTCGAAGGGCGGCCCGGGCCTGGTCCAGGACGGTCTTGGTAGCGGTCTTGGCGGCCCGGTTGCGAACGCGGCGCTTCTCCGAACGAAGGCCGGCCCTTTCCACGCTGGTGATTTTCTTGGCCAAGTCTTGCCTCCTGATACTACGTAGCCTGCTGGCTGGCGACGTGAGAGTGGGCCTGCCCGTTTCGGGCCACATGGATCACGCCCTTCACGCCTTCCAGCTTGGAGAGCAGGCGGCTCAATTGCTCTATGCCAGAGATGTCCACAGTGATGGTGGTAGCGTAAACCCCGTCCCGCGGCTCGCCAGAGTTAAGGCTGGCGATGTTGATCTTCTCCGCCGAGATAACCGACGTGATGTCCCGCAACAGGCCGACCCGGTCCCAGGCCATTATCTCGATGTCCACGGGGTACAGCCGGGCGGTGTGCCCCCAGGCCACCGGGATGATGCGCTGCGGCTCGTCCTCGTGCATGATATTGTGGCAGTTTCGGCGGTGCACGCTGACGCCCCGGCTGCGCGTGATGAAGCCTACAATGTCGTCCCCGGGCACCGGATGGCAGCATTGGGCCACACGCATCAGCGGGTCCGAGACGCCCAGGATTTGCACTCCCGAGGCGGGACCGGCCGCTCCCGAGCTGGGAGCAACTCGGGGCCGCTCTTCCTGGGCGGCCAGCTTGGCCACCACCTGTTGGAGTGTGGTTTCTCCGTACCCTAGGTTCGCCAGGAGGTCATCCAAAGGCATCCCCACCAGGGCGGCCACTTGCTCCAACTCTACGACGATCCCCAGACGCTTGAGCTCCTTGACCAGCAGCTCCCTCCCGCGCTGGATGCTCTCGCCCCTCTCTTGCCGGCGGAACCAACCCCGAATGCGCTGGCGGGCCGTCGAAGTGGCCACGTAGCCCAGGTCGGGGTTGAGCCAGTCACGGCTGGGGCCGCGCTCGACCTTGGTGGCCATGATCTCCACCGTCTCGCCGTTCTGGAGGCGGTAGTTCAGGGGGACCAGCCGGCCGTTGACCTTGGCCCCGGCGCACCGGTAGCCCAACTCCGTGTGCACCCGGAAGGCGAAGTCAATGGGCGTCGAGCCCGCAGGCATCTCTTTGATGTCCCCTTTGGGAGTGTACACAAACACCTGGTCGCGGAAGACGTCGGTCTTCACCGATTCCAGGAACTCAGGACCGCTCAGGCTGCGCTGCCAGTCAATGATCTGGCGTAGCCAGTTCATCTTCTGGTCAAAGCGCAAGTCGGGCTTGGAGCCTTCCTTGTAGCGCCAGTGGGCGGCTACGCCGAACTCAGACAGGTGATGCATGGCCCGGGTGCGGATCTGAATCTCCAGAGGCGTGGCATCCAACGCCATCACCGTGGTGTGCAGCGACTGGTAGCCATTGTCCTTGGAGTTGGCGATGTAGTCGTTGAACTGGCCGGGCAGGGGATGCCACAGGCTATGCACGATGCCCAAGGCCGTATAGCACTCGGCCACGCTGTCCACCAGCACGCGTACCGCCAGCAGGTCGTATATCTGGCCGAAGTCCTTGCCCTGCTCAGCGTACTTCTGGATCTTCTGACTGACGCTGTAAAGGTGCTTGGGCCGGCTGGTGATCTCCACCTTCAGCCCTGCCCTCCGGAACTCGTCACCCAGCGCGGCCACGGCCCGCGCCAGGTAGGCCTCCCGCGCCTCGCGTCCGGCCACCACCAGCCGGCTGACCTCCCGGTACTTGCCCGGCTCCAGCACGCGAAATGCCAGGTCCTCCAGTTGCCACTTGAACTCCCAGATGCCTAGCCGGTGGGCTAGAGGGGCGTAGATCTCCAGGGTCTCCAGAGCAAACTGGCGGCGCCGGCCAAGGGGCAGGGCCATTACCGTGCGCATGTTGTGCAGACGGTCGGCCAACTTGATGAGCACCACGCGGATGTCCTCGGCCATGGCCACCAGCATCTTGCGTAGTGCCTCGGCCTGGGCCTCTATAGGTGTCCTCCTGGGAGGAGGGGGTGTAGCCTCAGGCGAGTCGAGGGAACCATAGGGCGTGGGTGTGGCCCGCGTCAGTTTGGTCACGCCATCCACCAGGCTGGCTATCTTGGGGCCGAAGCGCTCCGACAACTCAGAGAGGGTCACCCCGGCGTCCTCGATGGCATCATGCAGCAAGGCTGCGGCCAGGGTATCGGCGTCCAGCCTCAGCTCGGCCAGGATAAGCGAGGCCTGAAGCGGGTGCACCACGAAGGGTTCGCCGGACAACCGACTCTGTCCCCGGTGCACCTGCTCGGCGAACTGGTAGGCCCCACCCACCAAGGCGAGCTTGTCCCGGGGCAGATAGGCTATTGCCTTCTCCAACTCTTCGGGAACGCCAGCGACCTCGGTAACCCTAGCCTGCATCGCCATCCATAGGAGTATACAATCGGCTACGATGCGGGGGCAAGCCTGAGCATTCTCCAAGCTTGCCCTGACCGCTGGGCGTCTGCTACAATCGTATCTAGTCTCAATCCTTGCCGAAGGTAACCTTTCGTCGCCGGCGAGGAGACCCAGGGATTGACACTCCCACGATTGGGGCTATCATGTATAAACGTCGGCGGAACGGCTTTGATTCCTTGTTCGAGGGAAACGCTTGAGGAGGCCGTCAGCATAATGGCACCAAAGCCGAGGACCATCGCAGAGCTGCGACAGCAGCGCTACCAGGTAACCACGGTCAAAGAAGAGCTCCGGCGAAACTTGATTCGGGGGATACGGGACAAGGCCCCCGTTTTCCCCGGTATCATTGGCTATGAGGAAACGGTTATTCCCAAGCTGGAGAACGCCATACTTTCGGGCCAGGATATCATCTTTCTGGGTGAGCGTGGACAGGCCAAGAGCCGGCTGCTGCGCAGCCTAGTCAACCTCCTGGACGAGGAAACCCCCGCTATTGCTGGCTGCGAGATCAACGACAGCCCCTATGCCCCCGTGTGCAAGGCGTGTCGAGCCAAGGTTGCCGAGCGTGGCGACGCCACGGAGATCGCCTGGCTTCCCAAGGAGCGACGCTACGGCGAGAAGCTAGCCACGCCCGACATCACCATGGCCGATGTCATCGGCGAGGTGGACCCAATCAAGGTGGCCGAGGGCCGGTATCTGGCGGATGAGTTGACCATCCACTACGGGCTTATCCCCCGCACCAACCGGGGGATCTTTTGCATCAACGAGCTCCCCGACCTCTCTGAGCGTATTCAGGTGGGGCTGTTCAACATCATGGAGGAGCGCGACCTCCAGATCCGTGGCTATGCGGTGCGCCTCCCGCTGGACATATACATCGTGGCCAGCGCCAATCCAGAGGACTACACCAACCGCGGACGCATCATCACCCCGCTAAAGGACCGCTACGGCGCCGAGATCCGGACGCACTACCCGCGTACGCTGGACGATGAGATCACCATCGTGGAGATGGAATGTGCCCGCTTCGACTTCGGGGAGCATTCTGTGTCTGTACCACACTACATGAAGGAGATCGTGGCGGAGTTCACGGCTCTGGCCCGCGGCAGCCCCGACGTCAACCAGCGCTCGGGGGTAAGCGTGCGTGTGTCCATCGCCAACTACGAGACCATCATGGCCAACGCCCTGCGGCGCGCCATTCGCCTGGGGGAGAAGGAGGCCTCCCCGCGCGTTAGCGACCTCCCCTATATGGTGGCTTCCACCACGGGCAAGATCGAACTGGAGACGGCTGAGGAGGGCAAGGAAGAGAAGCTCATCGAGGGATTCACTCGGCGGGCGGTGACCAACGTCTTTGGCCGCCACTTCAAGGTTGAGACGCTGGAGCCACTAGTCTCTCAGTTCGAGGAAGGGCTCACCATGGAGACCTCCGAGGACATGCCCGCCCGGGACTACGTGGAGCTGGTTGGCTTCATCCCGCCCTTGCGGGAGGCAGTAAGGGCCATCAACGGCCAGGAGGACGCGGCCGCCGTGGCTTCCGCGGTGGAGTTTATCCTGGAAGGTCTGCACCTTAACCGGCGCCTGAACAAGGACAAGGTTGCCGGCAAGGTCCGCTACCGGGGCTAGCCGGCGTGCGATACCGCTACTCCCAGTGGGACGGCAGCCAGTCCCGATGGTCGGGATTCCAATTGGATGCGGAGGACCTGATGGCGGAGCTGTCTCACCATCTGCTCAACCAGGGTGATCTGGCGCGGGCTTTGCGCCTCATGATGCAGCGGGGCATCAAGAGTCCCATGGGCGAGCACATACCGGGCATACAGGAGTTGCTCCAGAAGCTACGCGCCCGCCGTCAGGAGATGTTAGACCGCTACGACCTGTCCTCGGCCGTGGAGAGCATACACCAGCGACTCCAGGAAATCGTGGACCTGGAGCGCCAGGGGATCCAGCGGCGCCTGAATGCTGCCCGCGGCCGTTTCCAGGAGGCCGCGGCAACGGCCCCGGGCGACGGCCTTTCCCCGGAGACCGAGGAGCACTTGCTTCAGGTGCTGGAGAGGATGGCTGCCCGGAACCTGGATACCCTAGACAACCTGCCCCGGGACCTGGGGAAGGCGCTACGCCAGCTCTCCCAGTACGAATTCATGGAGCCGGAGGCCAAGCGGCAATTCGACGAGCTCATCGAGTCGCTGCGGCAACGGGCGATCGAGTCCTACGGGCGCGGGTTGTCACAGCAGTTCCGCGGCCTTAGTCCAGAGCAGACAAGCAGCCTGAAGGAGTTCCTGGGCGAGCTCAACCGCTTGCTCCAAGAGCGCATTGAGGGTGGCGCCCCTGACTACGCCGCCTTCCGCCGGCGCTTTCCCCAGGCCGGGTTGCCCCCCTCGCTGGATGACCTGATCGAGGATCTGCAGCGCCGCATCGCCCAGACTGAGTCCTTGCTGGACAGCCTCCCCCGGGAGTTGCGTGAAGAGCTGGAGTCAGCCATGCGGGAGATGATGCGCGACCCCGAGCTTCAGGAGAGGTTCCAGTCCCTGACCCGGAATCTCGACGCCCTGGCCCCCCTGCGCCAATGGCGGGCCGAATACCCCTTCCAGGGCCAGGACGACGTGTCCTGGGAAGGGGCCATGCAGCTCCTGGACCGGCTTCAGCATATGGACGACCTGGAGAAGGCCCTTCGCCGTGTCCAGATGGGTGCCAGCCCGGACGAAGTGGACAAGGACATGGTGAAGCAGTTCCTGGGCGAGGATGCTTGCCAGGGCATCGAGGAGCTGCGGAATCTGGCCGAGCGCCTGGAGAAGGCCGGCTACATCCGAAAGCGTGGCGGCCGCTACGAGCTCACCCCCAAGGCCATGCGCAAGATCGGTCAACGGGCGCTCCTGGAGGTGTTTGCCTGCCTGAAGCGGGGCCGCCTGGGCCGCCATCCTCAGCACGTCCAGGGCAGGCTGGGCGAGCTCACGTTGGACAACCGTCCCTACGAGTTCGGCGACCCCTTCCACCTGGACCTGGGGGGCAGCCTGATGAACGCCGTGCGGCGGGGGGGACCAGGTGTCCCGGTGCGCCTTCAGCCGGAGGACTTGGAGGTCCAAAGGCAGGCAACCCTCACCCATACCGCCACCGTGCTCATGATAGACCTCAGTCTGTCTATGGCCATGAGAGGTAATTTCCTGGCCGCCAAGAAGGTGGCCCTGGCTCTGGACAGCCTCATCCGCGGGCAGTTCCCCCGAGACACTCTGAACATTGTCGGTTTTTCAACGTACGCCCGGGAGCTAAAGCCGGAGCGCCTGCCCTACTTGAACTGGGATGAGGCTGACCCCTATACCAACCTCCAGCATGGCCTGATGGTCGCCCGCCGGCTGCTGGCAGCCCAGAAAGCCACCAACCGGCAGATAATCATCATCTCAGACGGCGAGCCTACGGCCCACATGGAAGGGGGCCACCTTTATTTGCAGTATCCGCCCAGCCCTCGTACTATCCAGGAGACGCTGGCCGAGGCCAAGCGGTGCACGCAGGAGGGCATCGTCATCAACACCTTCATGCTCGATCGCAGCTCCTACCTCATGGAGTTCGTTAACCAGTTGGCCAAGGTCAACCGTGGGCGGGTGTTCTACACCACGGCCGAGAACCTGGGCGAGTACTTGCTGGTGGACTACCTGGCCAGCAAGCGCAAGCGCATCACCGCTTAGGGGCCCCGTGGAGCTTTACAGAGCACTGAGTGTGCTGTTGCCGGGCGAGGTCGTGGCCCTGGTCGGCGGGGGGGGCAAGACCTCCGCCATGTACCGGCTGGCCCGGGAGCTTGCCGCCGCCGGCTACCGGGGTGTGGTGACCACCACCACCAAGGTCTGGGCGCCTACGCCCGACCAGGTGCCAGAGCTGGTGGTGGCCGAACGCTGGCCCCTGGCCCTTACGGGCCTGGGGCCAGCCTTGGCCCGCAGCCCTTTGGTGGCCCTGGGAGCTTCCCGCGGACCTGAGGGCAAGCTCTACGGCGTTGACCCGGACTGGGTAGGCGCCCTGAGGACCGCATTGGGCGTGGACTTCGTGCTCGTGGAGGCGGACGGGGCCGCGGGCCGCCCCTTGAAAGGCCCGGCCAGCCACGAGCCCGTGATTCCAGCTTCCACCACACTACTGGTGCCGGTGGCCGGGGCCTCGGCCCTGGGCCGACCTCTGGGCAGCGACATCGCCCACCGGCCCGAGATTGTAGCCCGGCTCACTGGCCTCGGCCTGGGCGAGGCGGTCACCCCCGAGGCGGTGGCCCGGCTCTTGCTCCACCCCGAGGGTAACGTCAAGGGGGCGCCTGCCTCTGCCCGCGTCGTTCCCCTGATAAACCAGGTGGACAGCCCGGAAATAGGGACGCTGGCCCGCGACCTGGCTGCGCACTTGCTCAAACAGGGGCTGGGGCGGGCGGTGCTCGCCCGGCTCGCCGCGGAGCCTCCGGAAATCGAAGTTGTAGCCGCGTTTGTCAGTAGCCTGGGAGGAATGCCATGGTATCGGCAATAGTGTTGGCCGCGGGCGAGTCCCGGCGCATGCGCCGCCTCAAGCTGCTACTCCCCCTGGAAGGCAAAAGCATGCTGGGCCGGGTGGTGGATGCGGCTTTGGGCTCCCAGGCTGGCCAGGTCATCGTGGTGCTGGGCAAGGGGCAGCGCTGGCTACGCCGCCAGGCCGCCAGGTCCCCCCGGGTGCAGACCATCTTCAACCCTGACTGGCGAGAGGGCATGGCAACCTCCCTCCACGCCGGCCTTCGTTCCGTCAGCCCGCAGGCCCACGCCGTCATCTTCCTCCTGGCTGACCAGCCTCTGGTGGACTCAGCGCTCATTGACAGCATCATTGCCAAATATGAGAAGTCGCACAAGCGCATTGTGCTGCCCATGTACAACGGGCGGCGGGGCAACCCCGTCCTCTTCGACCTGTCCCTGCGCTCGGAGCTGCTGTGCACCTCGGCAGACGAGGGGGGTCGCTCGGTAATCGAGGCCCATCCCCGTGAAATCAGCACTGTGCACGTAGCCGACCGCCTCAAGGGTGTTGATGTGGACACCTGGCAGGAGTACCTGAGCTTGCAAGCAAGGCTCACGGGGGCCCAGAATGCCGCGTCCTGAAAAGATAACCGGAGAGTTCCTGGAGGCGGTGGAGCGGGGTGAAGAGGTCGCCCTGGCCACCGTGGTGTCCAGCCCGGGACCACCCTTGCCCGCCGTTGGGGAGCGGGTCGTGGTGTGGTCTCACGGGCGTCGCCTGGCCAGCGCTGGCCTGGGCGGCTGGGAAGAGACGCTGGCTGAGGCAGGGCAACACGCCCTGGCCGAGCGCAGGTCGGGCACCGTCACCTATACCTCGGAGGCCAATGAGCCCCTCGTGGCTTTCCTGGAGGTGGTGGAGCCGGCCCCTACGGTGGTGGTGATAGGGGCGGGGCACGTGGGGCAGGCGGTGGCCCGGTTGGCCAAGATGTTCGACTTTCGCGTGGTGGTAGTGGACGACCGCCCCGACTTTGCCAGCCGGGAGCGTTTCCCTACCGCCGACCAGGTTATCGCCGGAGAGTTCCTCGCCGCGCTGCGTAGCCTACCCATAGGTCCCACCACTTACGTGGTGCTGGTTACCCGGGGCCACCGCCACGACGAAGTCTGCCTGCGCCAGGCGGCTGTTTCCCCCGCCGCCTACGTGGGCATGATTGGCAGCCGCCGGCGGGTGCGCATCGTGCTCCAGCACCTGGCCGAAGACGGCGTTCCCGCCGAGGCGCTGGCCCGCGTGCATAGCCCCATCGGCCTGGACATCGGCGCCGAGACCCCCGAGGAGATCGCCCTGAGCATCATGGCCGAGATCGTGAAGGAGAAGCGGGGTGGCACCGGCGAGTCTATGAAGCTTGCTTCGCCCAAGGGGGCCGAGGCATGACGGGGGTATTTGGTCACCCACGGCTTCAGCCGTGGGTGCAGCGATTCTTCGTCGGCTCGCCTAAGAACGGGGGCCTATCATGAACATACGCTTCCTCACCCTGGTCAAAGGCGGGGGCGACCTGGCCACCGGTGTGGCCCACCGCCTGTTCCGCTGTGGATTCCCCGTGGTGTGCACCGAGCTTGCCCAGCCCACCGTGGTCCGCCGCACCGTGGCCTTCGCCGAGGCTGTCTTCGCTGGCGAGGTGACCGTGGAGGGCGTCACCGCCCGGCGAGTAGCTTCCTACCGGGAGGTCAGGCCCACCCTGGCCGGAGGCGTGGTGCCGGTGCTGGTGGACCCCCAAGCCCGGGCCTTGCGCCAGCTACGGCCTCGCGTGATGGTGGACGCCATTATGGCCAAGCGCAACACGGGCACCACGCTGGCTGATGCCACTATCGTAGTCGGTATGGGGCCCGGGTTCCAGGCTGGGGTGGACTGCCACGCCGTAGTAGAGACGCTGCGGGGCCACAACCTGGGCCGGGTCATCCTCAACGGCGCTGCGGCGCCCAACACGGGCACACCCGCCGTGCGTAGCGGCTTTGGCGAGGAGCGCGTGCTCCGGGCATCCGCGGCCGGCGTCATCCAGCCGGTGCGCCACATCGGGGACCGTGTGGAGAAGGGAGAGGTGGTGGCCCGCGTAGACGGGGCCGAGGTCAAGGCTGGTGTAGCCGGCCTGCTCCGGGGGATGATCAAGGACGGGCTTGTCGTCCGCGCCGGATTGAAGGTGGGGGATGTGGACCCGGGTGCTGCTCCCGAGGCCTGCTACACTATCTCCGACCGCGCCCTGGCAGTTGCAGGAGGCGTGCTGGAGGCTATAATGTATCTCGTTCACCGTCAGGAGGCCACATGAGAGAGACCTATTCCGAAATGCATCGCCTCCTGCGCTTGGGGCAGCGCTTCGCCGTGGCTACGGTTATTGCCAGCCGCGGTTCCACCCCGCGCAAGCCCGGCGCCAAGATGCTGATTATGCCCGATGGCGCTATGGTGGGCACCATTGGCGGTGGCTGTGGCGAGGCCGATGTATGGCAGGAGGCCATGGAGGCCCTGAAGAAAGACAGGCCCACTTGCATGATTGTGGACCTAACGGAGGACCCTGAGGCTGAGGACCGTGTCTGCGGTGGCCAGATGGACGTGTTCATCGAAGTCATGGGCCCACCTGTAGTCCGTAGCCAGTAGCCTGTAGCCAGTAAGGAGGCAGTTATGGTGCGCTTTGAATACCTGGAACCCACTTCTCTAGGGGAGGCGGTATCCCTGGTGGACAGGCACTGGGGACAGGTCAGAGTAATGGCCGGAGGCACTGACCTCCTCGTCCGGCTCAAGCAGCGGGTAATCCGCCCCCAGTACGTCCTTAACCTCAAGCGCGTCCCCGGCTTGGACGGCCTGACCTATGCAAAGGGGCAGGGGCTGCGCATCGGTGCTCTGACCACCATTCGGACCATCGAGACTTCACCCGTGGTCAAGGAGCACTACCCGGTCCTGGCCGAGGCGGCCGGCATGCTGGGCTCGGTCCAGGTGCGCAACCTGGCCACCGTAGGGGGTAACCTGTGCAACGCCTCGCCATCCGCGGAGATGCCTCCAGGCCTGCTGGCCTATGGGGCCCAGGCTCGCATCGTGGGACCCAAAGGCGAGCGCACTGTTCCTTTGGACCAGTTCTTCCTCGGGCCTGGTCAGACCTGCCTGCTGCAAGGTGATCTCCTGGCCGAGGTCCTGGTGCCAGAGTCCGCGCCCAAGACCGCCGGTGTCTACATCAAGCTCAGCCCCCGGGCGGCTATGGACTGCGCCGTAGTCGGGGTGGCTGCGGTGGTCACCCTGGAAGATGGCAAGTGCAAGGACTGTCGCATCGCCCTGGGCGCCGTGGCCCCCACGCCGTTGCGCCCCCGCAGCGCCGAGGACCTGCTGCGCGGCAAGCCTTTGGACCCCGGCCTGCGGGAGCGGGCCGGCCAGGCTGCCATGGAGGAGGCCAAGCCTATCACCGACGTGCGCGGCTCCGCCGAGTACCGCAAGGAGATGGTCAAGGTGCTCACCCGCCGGGCAGTACAGCAGGCCTTCCAGCGGGCCATGGCCAGCTAGCCTGGAGAAGGAGGACGGAGAAGAAACCATGAAGCAGCTTATCAGCCTGAAGGTCAACGGCACCACCCACGAGGTCGCTGTGGAGCCCTATTGGACCCTGCTCAACGTCATCCGGGACCATCTGGGCCTGACCGGCACCAAGCGCGGCTGCGATAGCGGGGACTGCGGCGCCTGCACTGTAATCATGAACGGCAAGCCCGTCAACTCCTGCCTGGTGCTGGCCGTGGACGCCCGGGACAGGGACATCCTCACTATCGAGGGGCTGGCCCAGGACGGCAAGCTTCATCCCCTGCAGGAGGCCTTTATCGAGAAGGGCGGCATCCAGTGTGGCTACTGCACTCCGGGCATGATCATGATGGCCAAGGCCCTGCTGGACGAGAACCCTCGCCCCACGGAGGCTCAGGTGCGACAGGCCATCGCCGGCAACCTGTGCCGGTGCACCGGCTACGTCAAGATTGTGGAAGCCATTCTGGCGGCCTCCGAAGCGATGACGCCGGCCAAGCCATGACAGCCACATCCCTCATTGGGCAGAGCATCGTTAAGCCGGATGCTCGCGACAAGGCCCTGGGGCGTACCCAATACGGCGTTGACCTCAAGCCGCGCGACGCCCTGGTGGCCAAAGTGCTGCGCAGCCCCCATCCTCACGCTCGCATCTTGCGCATGGACGTCTCCAAGGCGAGGCAACTGCCCGGTGTGGTTGCCGTGGTCACCGCCGAGGATACCCCTGCGGTGCACTACGGACGCTGGGTGCATGACCGCACTGTCTTCGCCCGGGACAAGGTCCGCCACGTCGGCGAGCCTGTGGCCGCAGTAGCCGCTGTGGACGAGGACACAGCAGAGGAGGCCCTCGACCTTATCTCTGTTGAATATGAGCAGATCCCTGAGGTCGTGGATCCCCAAAGCGCCATGGCGCCTGGGGCCCCTCTGGTCCACGAGGACATGGCCAGCTACGGGCCATCCACGGTCCGCCGTGGTGGCCAGGGGAACATCCTGGACCAGACCGTCATCAGCGCTGGCGACGTGGAAAAGGCCCTGGCCCAGTGCGACGTCGTGCAGCGGCAGAGCTATCAGGCGCCGGCAACCCACCACGGGACTATCCAGACCCACGAGGCGGTGGCCTCGGTGGACGCCACGGGCAAAGTGACCTTGTGGAGCGCTACCAAGTCCGCCTTCGCTGTGCGGCAGACCGTTTGCCTGGCCCTGGGCCTGCCCATGAGCCGCCTGCGGCTTATCGTTACCGCCATGGGTGGGGACTTCGGCGCTCGGGGCACTGCCGTCATCGAGCCCATCGTGGTCCTGCTTGCCCTCAAGACCCACCGCCCGGTGGCCCTTACCCTAACGCGGCAGGAGGAGTTCACGGGCACCTCCTACCGGGAGCCAGCGTATATGGAGCTCGAGGTCGGGGCAAAAAAGGACGGCACTCTACTGGCCGTCCGCGGGAAGTACACCATTGACACCGGCGCCTACCACGATTCCGTAGGACACCTCAGGCCGAACACCGCCATGCTGGTGGGGCCGTACCGGGTGCCTAACTTCCACTTGGAAGGCTTCGTCGTTTACACCAACAATGTGCCCCGGGGGCACGTCAGAGCGCCCCGGGCACCTTACCCGATCTTCGCCATCGAGTCCCTGATAGACGCAGTCGCCGACAAGCTGGGGATGGACCCGGTGGAGATGCGCCTGAAGAACGCCGTCCAGAACGGCGATACGGTCCCCATCGGGGCGGTGGTAGAGCACGTCGGCTTCACCCAGACCCTTCAGGCGGTATCTGCGCATCTCGAGAAGGAGGGCAAACCGCAGGCGCCCAACCAGGCATGGGGTGTGGCAGCAGGGCAGTGGTCCATACATCCTATCGAGTCAGGGGGGCCCACCTCAGCAGCCTATGTCAAGGTCAACGAGGACGGGACAGCGGTCCTGGTTACCGGCGTGGCCGATCAGGGGGCAGGCCAGCATGCCCTGATGGCCCAGATCGTGGCTGAAGTACTGAGCATACCCTACGATGCGGTCAGCCTGGTGGCCGCCGATACTGATCTCACCCCTTACGAGCAGGCCACCGGTGGCTCTCGGACCACCTACCGGGCGGGCACCACTGTCCGCCTGGCTGCCGAGGACGCCAGGCGGCAACTGATCAGCTTAGCCTCCGAGAGACTCAAGGTGGCTGGGGCCGACCTCGGGATGGAAGGTGGGAAGGTCTTCTCCCGGGAGGCCCCTGAGGTCTCGGTCACTCTGGCCGCCCTGGGCGCGGCCTCTCTCGGCTCGAGGGGCGGTCCCATCATGGGGAGCTCCAACGCGGGCCGGGCCGAGCTCATGGAGGCCATGGCCAAGGCCCACGGCACGGTGGACGGCCCCATCTACTGTTGCCACGCCGCCCAGGTCGAGGTGGACCCGGAGACCGGCCAGGTGAAGGTCCTCAAGTACTTCGTGGCGCAGGACGTCGGGCGCGCCCTCAACCCGAAGTTGGTAGAGGCCCAGATACAGGGGGGCGTGGTCTTCGGCCTGGGTGGGGCCCTTACCGAGGCCGTGGCCGAGCAGCAGGGCCACGTCCTCAACGCCAATCTCCTGGACTACCGTCAGCCAGTGGCCACCAGCGTGCCACCCATTGAGATGACGCTTATCGAGGAGCCCTCGCAGTTCGGCCCGTGGGGGGCCAAGGGCGTGGGCGAGCCTCCCACTGTGCCTGTGGGCGCAGCCATCGCCAACGCCATCTTCCGGGCAGTGGGGGCGCGGGTCACCACCCTGCCCCTCACCCCGGACCGGGTTGTCCAAGCCCTGAAGAACAGACCTTGAACGTTCCCCATGCTGAAGCCTGGGGCTTGGGCGGTCCTGTAACATATCGGTCCGATCCGACGGATCGGACCGATATGTTGCGATGTTGTCGCGTGTTCTGCCAAGAAGGGGTGCATCATGGCTGAATTTGTCCTTGGCCAGAGCGTTATCAAGCCCGATTCTCGCGAAAAAGCGCTAGGCCGCACCCAGTACGGCGTTGACCTCAAGCCCAGGGACGCCCTGGTGGCCAAGGTCCTGCGCAGCCCTCGCCCTCACGCTCGAATAGTGCGCGTAGACACCTCGCGCGCCCGGCAACTGCCCGGCGTGCTCGATGTGGTTACCGGCCCAGACACCCTGGCAATGCGCTATGGCAACTGGATCCGGGACCATACCTTCATGGCCCACGACAGAGTGCGCTACGTGGGCGAGCCCGTGGCTGCCGTGGCCGCCGTGGATGACGAGACGGCTGAGGAGGCCCTGGAGCTTATCTCCGTGGAGTACGAGGAGCTGCCCGCGGTCTTCGACCCGTTCGAGGCCATGAAGCCGGGCGCACCCCTGGTCCACGAGGACGTGGCCAACTACGCCTGCGGCCACCCCGAGGCGCACCGCCAGGGCAATGTCCTGGACCGCGTGCGCTATGCCAAGGGCGACGTGGACAAGGCGCTGGCCCAGGCCGACGTGGTCCACCGCCAGAGCTACAACACTCCCCCTGTACACGCCGGAATCACCCAGCCCCACGAGGCAGTGGCCGCTGTGGATGCGTCCGGACGCCTGACCCTGTGGACGGCCCACCAGTCGCCTTTCCGCCTGCGCCAGGTGCTCTCCCAGACCCTGGGCCTGCCCATGGCCCGCGTCCGTGTTGTCTGTACGGCGGTGGGTGGCTCCTTTGGCGCCCGGGCCACCGCCTCTTTCGAGCCAATTTGCTGCCTGCTCGCCCTACGCACCCGCCGCCCCATCGCCCTGGCGCTCACCCGGGAGGAGGAGCTACAAGCCACCTTCTACCGTGAGCACGCCTACATCACCCTGGAGCTGGGCGCCAGGCGGGATGGCACGCTGCTCGCTGTGCGGGGCAGGCTGGTGTTTGACACCGGCGCCCACCATGACCTGCTGGCCACCCTGGGCAACGCCGTCGCTAGCATGGCTGGGCCCTATCGCATCCCCAACTTCGACCTCGAGGGCTGCGTGGTCTACACCAACAACACGCCCAAGGGCTTCGTCCGGGCGCCCCGCATCCCCAGCGTCATCTTCGCGGTGGAGTCGCACCTGGATACGATGGCCCACAAGTTGGGCCTGGACCCCGTGGAGATACGCCTCAAGAACGCGGTGGAAAACGGGGACACCTTCGCTGAGGGCCGGGTGATGCAGAATGTGGGCTTCAAGAAAGCCCTGACCACCTTCGCCGACCACATGAAAAAGCAACCGCCTCCGGGGCCCAACCAGGCCTGGGGTGTTGCGGCCGGGATATGGGGCCTGTTCGCCACCACGACCGGCGGCCCGCCTTCGGCGGCGGTGGTCAAGCTCAACGAGGATGGCACCGCTGTGCTGTTGACCGGCATGAGCGAAATGGGCGGCGGCCAGCACGCGGTCATGGCGCAGGTCGTGGCCGAGGTGCTGGCCCTGCCCTTCGAGGCGGTAAGCGTGGTGGGCGGCGACACCGACGCCACCCCCTACGAGCACGGCACTGGCGGCTCCAACACCACGTACCGCGTGGGCACCACCGTCCGGCTAGCCGCCGAGGCCGCCCGGCGCCAGTTGCTCCAATTGGCCGCTCAGCGGCTCAAGGTCAAGGAGGCGGACCTGGTGCTGGAGCAGGGTAAGGTGTACGCTCGGGAGGCTCCCGAGATATCGGTGCCGGTGGCCACCCTGGCGGCGGCGGCCATTTCCTCCACGAATGGGCCCATCATGGGCACCAGCGAGAGCGGACGTGAGGGGCTGATCGCATCCATGGCCCCATACATCGGCTCCATGGATGCGCCCGTGTTTACCGCCAACGGCGCCCTGGTGGAGGTGGACCGGGAGACGGGCAAGGTCAAGCTGCTGAAGTACGTCACCGTCCAGGACGTGGGCCACGCCCTTAATCCCAAGTTGGTGGAGGCCCAGGTGGAGGGCGGAGTAGTCTTTGCGCTGGGTCAAGCGCTGAGCGAGGAGATTGTGACCGACCGAGGCCGCGTCCTCAACGCCAACCTTCTGGACTACCACCAGCCGACAGCGGCAGATGTGCCGCCCATTGACATGGCCCTCATCGAGGTGCCCTCCAAGTTTGGCCCGTGGGGGGCCAAAGGCGTGGGCGAGCCGCCCACGGTGCCCGTGTCCGCCGCCATCGCCAACGCCGTATTCCGGGCGGTGGGCGCCCGCGTCACCGAGCTGCCGCTAACCCCCGACAAGGTGGTCCAAGCGCTGAAACAGCCGCAACAATAGGACAACGTGCGGAAGATGAATTCGTATTCGACGGCCAGAGACTGCTGGAGAAGCTCCGAGAGACGACCTGAGTTTCCCCCTTCTTTGTCCATCGTGCTCTCCTGGTGGGTCGCCGCCCTCCTACGCCCGGGTGCTTCGCCGGCGCTCGCCGGGGCTCCCCGCCATTGCGCGAGAGCCACCCAGCACTACGGCTGATACGTTTCGCCAGGCTTGAGGATGACGCACTTGGCCTTGGTCCGCGCCTCCACTTTCTGTTTGAACTGCTGGGCGTCGGGGTTGAGCAAGGGCCAGGTGGCGAAGTGCCCCGGGATGACCACCTTGGGCTGGAGCAACTCCGTCGCCTTGACTGCCTCGTCAATGCCCATGGTGAAGTAGTCGCCCACGGGAAGGTAGGCCACGTCCACGGGCGTTAGCTCGCCGATGAGCTTCATGTCCCCAAAGACGCAGGTGTCGCCCGCGTGGTAGAAGGTCAGGCCGTGGAAGCGGACCACCATGCCCACCGGGTTGCCCACGGTGGTCCCGTCCGGCAGCGAGGATGAGTGGAAGGCGGGCACCAGCTTCACCCATCCGAAGTCGTACTTCACCGTCCCGCCCATGTGCGAGCCGGTCGCCTGGGCCCCCTTGGAGGAACAGTAGCCCGCCAGCTCGGGCGTGGTGTGGATGGTGGCCCCCGAGGCCTGGGCGATGTCCAGGGCATCGCCCAGGTGGTCGAAGTGCCCGTGAGTGACCAGGACCAGGGTAGGCTTGAGGTTGGGCTTTTGGGCCAGCGACGGGTTCTCTTTGATGAAGGGGTCGAAGACCAGCAGGTCCTTGCCCTGCTCCAGGGTGAAACACGCGTGCCCAAGCCAGCGGATAGTGGGCATAGAAGGCCTCCTTATCGCCAGGATGATAGGCCGATGGTACGGCACCCGGCGCCCAGTGTCAACGCCCGGACGCCGCCCCGAGGCGTGAGACGAAACCCTCACCCTAGCCCTCTCCCAAGGGGAGAGGGGCTCTCCTCTCCCTCTGGGAGAGGATTAAGGTGAGGGAGGCCCGCCGCGAATGCCCCACGCGTTGAGCCAGAGCCAATGCGCAGCTAGCCCAGGTTCTTGAGCGCCTCGCGAAAGCGGTCGGCGTGGGCCTTCTCGGCCCGGCCCGCCGCCTCGAACCAGCGGGCGATGTCCTCGTGGCCCTCCTCCCGGGCGACCTTGGCCATCTGGGGGTACATATTGGTGAACTCCTCGGTCTCACCGTCCAGGGCGGCCTGGAGGTTCTCCCGTGTGCCCTTGATGCCTTTCAAGAAATGAAGGTGTTGGAGGGCGTGGGCGGTCTCGCCTTCAGCCGCGGCCCGGAACAGGTTGGCGATCTCCGGGTAGCCTTCCTCGTCGGCCTTGCGGGCGAAGGCGGTGTACTTGCGGTTCGCCTGGGACTCCCCGGCAAATGCCGCCTTGAGACTGTCTTCTGTACGACCCATACGTCCCCCTCTTACGCCGCGATGCGGTACTTCTCTAGCAGGGAGCCCACGTAGTCCCAGTTGACGTTCTTGAACCAGGACTCCAGGTAGCGCTTGCGGGCGGTCCCGTAGTCTATGAAGTAGGCGTGCTCGTAGACGTCCAGGATGAGCAGGGGCGAGGCGTTCCACACGCCATCGGAGTGGATGTCGCTCAGGTAGGTGTGGAGCTTGCCGTCCTCCCAGTCGTAGGCCAGCACCACCCAACCGCGGGCGCACAGGCCCAGCGCCAGGAACTGGGCCTGGAACTGCTCGAAGGAGCCAAAATCGCGTTGGATGAGCTGGAGCAACTTTCCCGTGGGCCCCTTGCCGGCGCCGCCCAGGGCCATGAAATAGCCCTCGTGGAGCCGGATGGCGTCGGTGGCGAAGACCTCCTCCCGCTTCAGCTCCCGCAGCAGACTGTAGGTGGCGTTGGCGTCAGCCAGATTCGCCTGGGGGACCTTCTCTTCGATCTCGTTGAGCTTGTTGACGTAGCCCTTATACAGCACATCGTGGTGCTCCGCGATCTGCCTATCGGAGAGCCCCTCCAGGGACTTCCCGGGCTTCAACTCCTTGGCTTGCCTGGGCATGTTGACTACCTCCTTGGTGCTCTATGGCTGTGGCCAGTATCAGGTGCAAAGGTATCCTATATGCTTACAATTCTCGATTATGGCCCATGCTGCTACCCCTGTCAAGGGCCGCGCAGGGAGTTTTCCTCTGTCCGACTGGACTGTCACCAGGCCATTGACAAGCATGTTTTTTGGGTAGAACCTATGCCCGTATCACGCCGCCGAAGGGGGAGAACATGGCTGACCCGTCCCAGGAGCTACGTCAACGCACGCGGGAGTCCCAGAGACTGCATGCCCTGGCCCAACAGGTGGCTGTGGATGCTGTGCAGGCCCCGGCCAAGCTGCACAGCCCGTTCCCCATCTACACTGTGCGGGGTCAGGGTTCCCATGTTTGGGACGTGGATGGCAATGACTACATAGATTACGTGCTGGGTCTGGGCCCCTTGCTTTTGGGCCACGGCCACCCCGTGGTGGAACAGCGCCTGCGCGACCAGCTTTCCCATTTCGTCCTGGCCGCTAGCCCAAACCCGCTGGAGGTCGAGCTAGCCCAGAAGTTGGTGCACATCGTGCCCTGCGCTGATGCCTGCCGCTTCACCACGTCCGCCACCGAGGCCAACATGCTGGCCGTGCGTCTGGCCCGGGCTTACACCGGGCGGGAGGTCATCTTGCGCGTGAGGAACGACTACGTGGGCTGGGCTGACGCCTTCACCCCCGGGATGTTCGTCCCCGACCACGAGCCGGGCGGCGGCCAGCCCTGGGGCCTGGGCGGCGTCCCCCGCAGTGTCCAGCGGCTCACCCGCTCCTTCGACTTCAACGACACCGAGGGCTTCGCCAGGCTCATACAGCGGGTGGGCAACGACAAGGTTGCTGCCGTAATCATGGAGCCGTCCTTCCGCGGCGTGCTCATGCCCCAGCCGGGCTTCCTGGAGAGCATACGCTCGCTGACGACGGAGACCGGAGCTGTGCTCATCTTCGACGAGGTGGTGAGTGGCTTCCGTTTTGGGCTTCAAGGTGGCCAGGGCTACTTCGGGGTCACGCCCGACCTGGCTACCTATGGCAAGACCATCGGCGGCGGGCTGCCCGTGGGAGCGGTCCTGGGCCGGCGAGATATCATGGACAGGCTTTCTGCCACGGTCCCTGCGCTGGAGCGAGTCTACCACAGCGGGACCTGGCCGGGCATGCCCCTGGTCTGCGCCGCCGCCCTGGCCGTTCTTGAAGTGCTGGAGCAGCCGGAGACCTACCCCCGCCTCAACCGGGTGGGAGACCTCTTCGCCGCTGAGATGCGGAAGGTCATCCAGAGGCACGAGGTCCCCCTGTCCGTACTGGGCATCGGCCCACTTCGCGAGATCGCCTTCACCGACGAGCCAGTGCTCAGCCCCCGACAGAAGGACCTGCTCAAGGTCAGGCCGGAGGCCATCCACGAGCTGTGGATGGCCCTGGCGCTAGAGGGCAGCCTGGCCCTGGGTAAGGGCTACATGCCCACCCTCCGCTTCTTCATCTCCCTGGCCCATACCGACGCCGACATCCTGAAGACGGTGGACACGCTGGACCGGGCGATACTACGGGTGCTCGGGCGTGGGTAAGCAAAGTAGGGTGGTGAAGCGCAGCGGAACCCACCCCCAGGCCTCCGGTGCCCGTAGCTGTCAATGTCCCGGTTCACCGCCAGAAGACCCAAACGCCCCGGTCGCCGTCGGGAACGTACAAGTACCGACCATCCAGGCTAAAGGTGATATTCACCGGCGCTAGGGGACCTTCCACCTGGGCCACTCCCAAGGTAGGCGTGTCCAGAGCGGTAGTGTTCACCAAGAACACCTTCCCAGGTAGGCGGTCCTTGCCACGCAAACCTGCTATTTCCCGGGCCCACAGGACCAAGGCCTCGCCCTCGGGCGAGAGTCTGAGAAACTGCACCGGCGGGGATTTCGACACTGGGATGCTCTTGATCACGGAACCCGAGGAGGTCTCCACCACCATAACGCGGGCGGCTGCCAGCAGCACGTAGAGTCGCCGATCATCCGGGCTGATGGCCAGTCCGCCCCCGTCATACCGCTCCACGCTGCCCAGGTCAACGTGTCTTTCCTGTCCACCCGAACTCCTGATCTTAACCCTGGGGTCCCCCCCGGTCGTCTCGGGCCCTTCCAGCAGATAGGCCGTACTACCATCAGGCGAGTATACGAGGTCTTCCGCGTCAAAGGTCTCTCTCTCCTCCAGGCGCGAAAGGTCCAGCACTGTAACTCCCCGTTGATGGACAACGGGCACCAGCCCGGTTCCGGCGTTCTCGGGCTGGAACTTGTAGGGCGAGCCCGCAGTGTATATGCTGGCCACCGCTCGCTGGGAATCCACGTCAATTACCGACACAGCGCGGTTCAGGAAATTCGCTACCAACATGTACCCCTGGCCCCCAGTCAAGGCTGCGGCCCGGTTCTCATGTCGTGGCGCCACGAAAGTGAACTGCGTTGGAGGCTCCACGCTAAACTGCCTCACCAGTTGACCCGACAGGGGGTCAAAAATCCGGTAAGTGTTGTCATCCCTGGAGGCCACAAGGAGGTTGCCGTCTCGCAGGGGCAGCGCCACGGACACCTCTCCGGGCGCCAGCACATTGCCAACCTTCTTGACGGCCGCTTTCGGCGGCGTTGCTGGGCTAGCGGGAGTCGGGCGGCAGGCCACCATCGCCATCGAGAGAAGGGAAATGACCAGCACCACATGCAATGTCACCAGCCTCACGCCGCTGTCTCCTTTCCGGTTTCCTCAATTCCCGCGCGGGGCCCCACGGACATTGTGACTGTATGTCGTCTATGCTAACGAGTCGGGGACCGGGTAACAAGTGTCATGCAGACGCCCTAGTCCGTGGGCCCTCGAAACAGGTGCAGCGCCCCCCACCCCCACGGCTGTTAAGAGGGTGTCTTGGCCTTACCACTGTCCCCCTTTTCTCCATTCAAAAGGCACCAGGAACCGGCTGCCGTTTTTGGGGTTGGGAGGGTGCTGCTATGCCGGGATGGCCCCTGTCCGGTAGGCCAGGCGCAGGCCGGGGCGGAACAGTCCGGCTAGCGCCACTACCAACACAAAGAGCACGCCACCGGCCATGAGCACGGGCTGAGCGCCCCACTGGTCGGCCAGGAAGCCGTTGAGCAGGCCTGCCCAGGCCATGATCCCGCCGCCGAACATGATCCACAGGCTGGAGATGCGCCCCCGCAGGCCGTCGGGGAGGACCGCTTGGACCAGGCTGGTGTTGAGGGACATCCACATGCCCTGAGAGGCGCCAATGGCCACGCCCGCGGCCAGGGCCGCCGGGGCTACGCCGGAAAGGGCCAGGGCCGCCGGCGCCAGGCCGCTCACCAGCGCCGTGGCCAGGAACCACCGGCCCCGGGGCTGGCCACCTGATACCCCTGCCAGAAACAGGTTGCCCACCAGCGCGCCGATGCCGATAGCCATGACCAGGCCGCCGTAGGTGCTCCCGCCCGATCCCAGGCGGTCCCGTACGAACACGGGCAACAGCGGCTCGAAGGCCATGGTCAGAGAGCAGTGGAAGGCTACCAGCACCAGCAGCAGCCCCAGCATGGGGCGGCTACCGGCGTAGCCGGCGCCTTCCCGGAAGTTGCGGGCCACAGCCATGACCGAAGTCACCTGGCCCCGTGACGGGGTGCGCACCGTGGCCATCAGAATGGCGGCCAGCAGGTAGAAGATCGCGGCCGCGGCGAACACGCTCCACGGCCCTACCGTAGCTAGAAGCAGGGCAGTGACCGCCGGGCCGAGGAACCGGTCCCCATGCCGGGCTACTCCGGAGAGGGCGACACCGTTGAGCAGCTCGTCTTTGGGCACCAGGTTGGGTAGCAGGGCCTGGCGAGCGGGCATCTCGGCGGCGCTGGTTACCCCTACCAGGACGGCGAAGATGACCAGTTGCCACACCTGAATGGTGCCCTGAAGTACGAACACCGAGGCGATGCTCCCGAAGACAAAGCCGGCCAGGGAAGTAACCATGATGAAGTGGCGCCGGTCCATCCAGTCCGCCAGCGGCCCCGCCAGAATGGGCACCACCAGCATAGGGACGCGGGTGCCGAAGGTGACTACCCCTACAGCTAGGGAAGAATCTGATAGCTGGAATACCAGCCAGGCTTGGCCCACGGTCCAGGCCCACTGGCCCATGCCACCCAACATGCTGCTGAACCAGAAGATGCGATAGTCACGGTGCCTCAGGGCCTGGAAAGTGGCCCCAAAGCGTCTGGTGTATTTGGTGGCTTGTGACAAAGGGACGATCCCCAGCGTACGTTAGCCCAGATTATAAGCTACCAGCGTGAGACATACATCCCCCCGCCAATGGCCAACCCCCAAGAGTCAGGCGGCTGTGGGTGCTAGTATGTGCTAAACTTGGAATGCCGAAGGGGAGGGAGGGTCCGATGGCCCAGATCAACACCGCGGAAGAGGCTACTGAGGTCGCGCGCTCCTTTGTCAAGAAGCACCGTATCATAGCTATCCCCCTCAAAGCAGTGCGAGAAGACGACGTGTGGCACGTCGAACTCGATGTGGGGCCGCTGTCTGTCGCCGTGGCCAGGGTTGAGGTTGACGCGCGAACCGGCCGGGTCATGAAGTATGAGATGCCCTCGTTTCCACCCTTCTAGGCATGGCCATGCCAGTCTCAGACCGCACCCTCAGATTGAAGGGCCAAAGCGTACACTACCTGACCAACGCTCTGGCTTTTCTGGAAGCGCGAGAAGCAGAGAAAGCCAGTGAGTTCCTCTGGGGAAGCTTCGCGCAAGCACTAAAGGCAGTGGCCTCCCTGAAAGGCGCCACTCTGCGCAGCCACGGCCAACTCAGGCAATACGCCAGGGACTTGTCGCTCGATCTGCGAGACAAAGACATCCAATACACTTTCTTGCTGGCGGAATCGCTCCACCGCAACTTCTATGAACTGGACTCAGACCTCGAAAGTATTGTGGCCATCGCTACCAAGGTCAGAGCCACAGTCGCCAAGCTCCTCGACCTGCTGCCGTCCAAATAGCGGCGCGGCGCTTTTAGCTCCGCCCGCGCCTCTTTCCCCTATCGTTCGGGCAGCTACATCGTTATATAGCTGAAGTCCCGAACAGAGCCACTTTACGAAGGGCTGGGGAGGTCTAAAATGATTGGAGTAGCCATACAGCAAGAGGCTAGAGACATAGTCCGGGCAATGGGATGCAGGGAAATGGACAACAAAGACTGGGCAAGCTACTTTATGGCCCGCATGGACCGCCTGGTGGCCATCAGGGACAACTACGCCAGCCACCTGGACCCGGGGATGGCCCGCATCCTACACCGGGCTATCTTCTCCACTTACCTTGACCTGCGGGACCTGGGCTTGGGCCAGGTTGCTCTCGACCGCATTCGGTCCGGCCCCGGGTCTCTGGTGGGAGTCGGCGAGCCGCAGGACTAGGGCAGAGTCGGCCGGTGACCTTCAGGCGGTGATGCCGCCGTCCACGAACAGCACCTGCCCCGTCATATAGTCCGAGGCAGGTGAAGCCAGGTAGACGGCCAGCAGGCCAATGTCCCGTAGATCGCCGGTCCGGCGGAAGGGGATGGTCCGCAGAATCCGCTCACGGAGTCTCGGCGTATCGTGCAGGCGGGCCACCATAGCGGTACGGAAGTGGCCCGGCGCAATGCAGTTCACCTGGATGTTGTAGGCTGCCCACTCTGCCGCCAGGGACCAGGTGAGGCCTACCAGGCCTGTCTTGCTCACCCCGTAGCTCAGGCCGAAGGGGAAGCCACGGGCTGCAAAGATTGAGGAGATGCTGATCACTTTGCCTCGCCGCTGGACCACCATGTGCGGGGCGACGGCGCGGCAGCACAGGAAGGCGCCGTTGAGTTGGACATCCAGCACAGTCCGCCACTCGCTAAGGCTGGTAGGCGCGAAGTAGTTGGGGAAATCCTCAGCCCCTTCGGGGTGATGCTCCGGCAATGGGACCAGGGGCTTGGGGACGGCGGCGCCAGCGTCGTTGACCAGTATGTCTATGTGGCCGAACTCCTCCATGGCCCGGTCCACCGCCTCCTGCACCTGGGCTGCTTTGGTGACGTCGGTGGCTATGGCTAGGGCGCGTCGCCCCAGCCTACGGGCCTCGGCGGCGGTGTCCTCGACCTGTTCCCGGGTGCGGGCCAGAGCGACGATTTCGGCGCCCGCCTCAGCAAAGCACAGGGCAATGCCCCGGCCGATACCCCGGCCGGCCCCGGTGACCACGGCCACCCGCCCATCCAGGCTGAACTCATCTAGTGGCATAGGTCCCCCTACGGCAACACCATGGCGCCGCCGTCCAGGCCGAAGGTCTGTCCCGTCACATAGTCCGAGGCTGGCGAGGCCAGGTACACGGCCAGCAGGCCCACCTCGCGGGGCTCCCCAAAACGCTTCAGCGGAATACGCCGCAGCAGGTCGCGGCGGATATGCTCATCCGCCATCTGTCCTTTGGTGGCCTCGGTAGGGAAACGACCCGGGGCGATGACGTTGACGTTGATGTCGTACCGCGCCCATTCTCGGGCCAGGGAGCGGCTGAAGTTGATCACCGCCGCCTTGCTAGCGGTGTACAGAGTGTGGTAGTCCCAGCCCCGCAGTCCGCCCATGGAAGCCACGTTGATCACTTTGCCCTTACTTCGCCCCATCATGTGCGGGCCCACCGCGCGGCAGGCCAGGAAGACAGAGCGCACGTTGGTGTCCATTACCAGGTCGAACTCCTCCTCAGATGTAGGGCGGGAGAAGTCCCAGGCCCCGGCGGCAGGCTTTGGCTGGGAGCCTAGCATGGGCACCAGCGGGCGCACCGGTGCGATGCCGGCGTTGTTCACCAGTATGTCTACGTGGCCGAACTCGTCCAGGGTGCGCTGGACAAGACCGTCCACATCGTCGGCCTGGGTCACGTCCGTGGGCACGGCTAGAGCGCGCCGCCCCAGCTTGCGGACCTCGGCAGCGGTATCCTCGATCTGCTCGCGGGTGCGGGCGGCCACCGCAACGTCCGCCCCCGCCTCGGCCAGGCACAGGGCGATGGCGTGGCCCAACCCCCGGCCGCCGCCTGTTACTATGGCCACACGCCCTTCGACGAGGAAGTCCTTGAGGACCACGGCTGGGCTACGCCCTTCCCGGCAACATGGTCCGCTACCAGGTAGCGGGTGGTGGGCCAGCCTGGCCACCGCCGTCGGCCACGATCACCTGTCCAGTGATGTAGCTGGACGCATTGGACGCCAGGAATACGGCCACATCGCCCAGCTCCTCAGGCTCGGCAATGCGCTTCAAGGGGGTACCAGACATGGCCTGGTTGTAGATGGCTGGAGTGTCCCAGAGCGCCTTGGCGAAGTCGGTGCGCACAATGGATGGGGCAATGGCATTGACCCGGATGTTGTAGCGCGCCCACTCCACCGCGTTCACCTTGGTCAGCATGATATCGGCCGCCTTGCTGATACAGTAAAGGCCCAGGCCCGTCATGTAGCGGAACCCACCGCTGGACGACAGGTTGATGATGCTGCCGCCGCCGACCTTCTGCATCTCCTTCATGGCAGCGTTGCTGAGCAGGAAATACGCCTTGAGGTTGGTGTTCATGATGACGTCGAACTGCCACTCCTCGGCGGTGTCCACTGGGCCGAAGTGGGGATTGGTGACAGCATTGTTCACCAGTATGTCCAGGCGCCCGAACTTGCCCACCGTCTGGGCCACCAGATTGTCCAGAGCCGCGCGCTCGCGCACGTTGGTGGGCACCGCCAGGCACTGGCGACCCGTGGCCTGGATGTCCTTGGCGGTAGCCTCCAGGTCCTCGGGCTTGCGGGCCGCGATGACCACATCGGCCCCGGCCTTGGCCATGGCTAGAGCGATGGCCCGGCCGATGCCCCGGCTGCCGCCGGTGACTACCGCTACCTTTCCCTCTAAGGAGAATGCAGATGCCATGTGAGCGAGTTACCTCCTCGTATTGTTGGTCACGGACATTTCGCTGATACGATACACCAGAATCCAGGGACTATACTAGAGGCGATCGGGCCAATGGCCCGGCGACCTCGGATGGGAAACGTGAGCAAGAACACCAGACCACCGGAAACTGCCAGGAGCCAGCACAGCCCCCTCCGCCGTCATGGCTCGCAGTGCGGGATGCGACGCTGCACTGTTGGTGGGGCTATGCTGGCGCTTCTCGGGCTGCTGGTCGCCTGCTCAAACCAGGCTGCCGTCCCTTCTCCGGCCGCGCCCCAAACCACCGCCATCCCGACACCCACCACGACATCCATCCCCACTGCGGTACCCACCGCTACGCCCGTCCCCACGCCATTACCTACTGCCACCCGCATCACCACACCAGTACCCACAGCGACGTCCGCCCCCACCCCTACGCCCCCCATCGCTATCATCGGTGGCCGCGTCTTCTTCCTGGAGGTCGCCGACACTCCAGAGAAGCGCACCTGGGGGCTGATGGAGAGGACCAGCTTACCTCGGGACACGGCGATGCTCTTCATATTCGAGGGCGATGCGCCGTGGGGATTCTGGATGAAGAATACCCTCATCCCGCTAGACGCGATCTGGGTTGATGCTAGCGGTCTGATCGTGGACATACTGACTATGGTCCCCGAGCCTGGCAAGCCCGACAACCAGTTGAAGGTCTATGTGCCCCGCACCCCAGCCCGGTACGTCCTGGAGATGAACGCCGGGCTGGCCCAGGAGTACCAGTTCGTCCCGGGCATGCCCGTGGACCTCAGACTGGGCGGACCGTAGGGGCGTGATTGATCGCGCCCGCAGGGCGGGCGGGCCCGCGACAAAATGCGTCGGCGCGATGGGGCGCCCCGATACATCGGGGCGCTCCTACGAGGGGCCGGCCTCCCCTCGCTGCGCCTTCAGGTACTGTCCCAGGGCCAGCCCCACCACAGCCAGGGCCAGGCCCAGGGTGATGGCCGTCCACCCTGTCCGCACCAGCAGCAGGAGACACGTAATCAGCCCCAGCGCCGGCAGGACTCCCGAGTACCGCGATACGGAGCGGCCGGACCGTGCCCCCCCCGTCCCGGCGTCGCGGGACTCCCTGCGCAGAAGAGCGGCCAGGCTCAGGTTGACCATGCCATAGGCGGCCAGGACCAGGAAGTTGCTCATTTGGGCCACCACGGCGATGTCGCCCAGGAGGCCGAACAGGCTGGCCAGCGCCCAGACCAGGAGTATGCTAGCCCACGGGGTGTGCCTGCGCCCAATCCAGGCCAGTGCTCTGGGCAGGGCGCCGGCCTGGGCCATCCCATAGAGGGCACGCGAGGCCGAGATGAGGAGCACCAGGACGGTGTTAGTGGTGGCCGCCAGCGCGATGACGGCCAGCGCCGTCCTGCCCCTTTCCCCCAGCACCGCGGCCACGGCGTCGGCCAGGGGTGCGGAGGAGCGGGCCAGCACCTGCCAGCCCACGAGGCTCACCGCCGAGACCGCCACCAGCACGTAGAGCACACCGCTGATGGCCAGCGCCAGGGTGATGGCCCGAGGCAGGTCCCTCTCGGGGTGGCGCATCTCCTCGGCCAGGTTGCCTAGCTCGTCGAAGCCCACGAAGGCGAAGAACCCGAGGGTCGCCGCCGTCCACATGCCGGGCAACCCTTGGGGCGCCTCCAGCAGGGGTTGCTCACCCCAATGGGGTATGCCCAGGGTGGCCACGACTACCAGTCCGGCGACTTCCAGCACGGACAGGGCGGCAACCAGCAGCACCGACTCCTGGATCCCGACCCACGCGATCAAGGAAAGCACGGCCACCAGCCCCAGGGCAGCCGGGACCGAGGGGACATCCGCCAGGGACTGGAAGTAGCCCCCGAATCCCAGGGCTACGGCTGCCGCCGCCACCAGGTCGGCCCAGACCATCAGCCACCCGGCCATGAAGCCCACGCTGAAGCCCAGTCCCACGCGGGAGTACTGGAACTCGGGCGAGTCCTTGGGGACGCGCCTGGCCATGCGGGCATAGGACAGGCCGGTGAAGGCGGCCACCACGCCGGCCATAAGAAAGGATATCCAGGCGGCATTGCCCGCCATGCCGGCGGCTGCCCCAATCAGGGCGTAGATGCCGGCGCCCACGATAACGCCGACTCCGGAAGTGATAGCCAGGCCCAGACCTATGGTGCGCTTGAGTGCTCGCCCTTCCACCACCTTCACCACCTCTTCCTCCCCGTTGGCCCACAGGCCACGCCCCCAGCGCAGCCCCGGAGCGCTAGATGGGCCCCTTATCAGTCTATTCTAGCTGGTATGTGGCCTTTGGCCCTGGCACGTGGCCGCAGGCCGTAGGGGCATGGCGCGCCATGCCCCTACGTTGGGCACGGGCGCCAGGTCTTGCTAGCGGTGTGGGTGAAGTGAAACGGAACCCACCACCCTGGGTCTAGTCGCCGGCGAAGTCCCTAGCGTAGAGCCGCTGGAGCCGGGCCAGCGACGCGGGCGACAGGCCCGGGCTGGCGGCGCAGCGCACTGCCTCATCAATGTGCTCCACGGAAGAGAAGCCCACGAGCACGGTGGACACGCTCGGATGGGACAGCACGTAGCGCATGGCCGTTTGCGGCAGGGTGCCGGTCTCCTCTCGCAGGGCCTGGCGCACTTTGACAGCCCGTTCCAGGTCGGCGTCATATTCCGAGCCTGGAGAGAGCGTGTGGCCCCCGCCTCCGCCTCGGGCCTGCCCGGCCAGGGCGCCCCCGGCCAGGGTCCGGATGGCCAGCACCCCCATGCCCTGGGATGCCGCCAGGGGGATGAGCATCCGGTAGTCCTGGGCTGAGAAGCCGGAAGGGACCGCCTCCCCGGCGCTGGGGTTGAGCAGATTATAGTAGGCCTGGATGGTGTTGAACTGGCCGCTGCACACCAGGGCGTGGATGGCCTCCGTCTCGCCCAGACCGGTGAAGCCAAAGAACCGGACGTGCCCCTGGCCCTTCAGCTCCTGAAGGGCATCGAGGACGCCACCCGGGCCGAGCACGTCCTCCACGGACAGGGAGTTGCGGCGCGTCCCCCGCCGCATGGTGATGGGGTGATGGATTTGGAGCACGTCCACAGCGGAACGCCCCAGGCGGGTCAGGCTCCGCTCCGCCGAGCGGAGGGCGCCCCCCTTCAGGTCCCCCAGCTCGCCGGCGGGAATGCTCACCTTGGTGGACACATGGGGGGTGGCCCCAAGCTCCTTCAGTGCCCAGCCCAGATTCTCCTCGGACTGGCCGTCGCCGTAGGCGGGGGCGCTGTCGAACCAGTTGATGCCCAGCTCCAGGGCGTGGCGCACCGCCTCCAGCCTGACCGCCGGCGGCGGTCGGAACAGGATGCCCCCGTTATTGCCTCCGCCAAAGGCGATCTCTGAGACCTCCAAGCCGGTGTTGCCCAACTTGCGGTAGCGCATCGCGCGCCCTCCTTCGGTAGCCGTGGGCGCTCCGATGCATCGGGGCGCCCCTACGGTGTCTATCGGGCCTTGAAGTACGCCCTCATGGGCTTGAAGTAGGAGACCTTGAATGATTCGGGCATGGGGAGATGGCTACATTCTACTGGTAACCCAGTGCCCTGGCTAGGATTGCGAGTTGCCTCTGGCAACCAGGTGTGCTATAGTTACCTCAATGGCAATTGGTTCGTTCTCCCTCACTTGGGACCCCCGTATTGTCCTAGGCCTCGGTGACTTAACTCTTGCCAACTCTCAAGAGAAAGGAGGTCACCGATGAGCTATCAGGACAGGACTCTCAGTTGTCAGGACTGCGGACAGTCGTTCACTTTCACCGCTGACGAGCAGTCGCTCTTTGCCCAGAAGGGATATACCAACGATCCCAAGCGCTGCCCGACGTGCCGGGCGGCACGGCGCACCGAAAGTACCAGCAGCAGCGGCATGGGCGGCGGCATGGGCAGTGGTGGGTATGGCCGGCCGGCACAGCGGCGGGAAATGTTCCCCGCGGTCTGTGCCCAGTGTGGCAAGCAGACCCAGGTCCCCTTCCGGCCGAGTGGCACTCGCCCCGTATACTGCAGCGATTGCTTCAGCCGCCAGGGCGCGTCAAGCAGGCGCTAGACCAACGCAGGTAACCAAGAGGGGTAGTCCGCATTCAGTGTGGGCTACCCCTTCTCCTTTTCACCCGGCGGGTGAGGCCGCCGCCTGAGGCCCGATGTCCAGACATCTGGAGTTCCAACGTGAGGAGGCGGGGACCAACTGCGGCATATGCTTCGCGGTGTGCCCCTTCGCCAAGAAGGGCAAGTCTTTCATGCACAGCGCCGTAAAGTCCGCCGTGTCCACGGCGCCTGTGCTTAACAGGCTCTTCACCAGCATGGACAGCGCCGCCGGCTACGGGCTGAAGGACGCTGATGAGTGGTGGGACCTGCCAGGTGTGGCGGCGGAGTTTGGCCAGGTCTCAGGCGAAGATCTGACCCCATCCCTAGTTCGGTCCCTGGCCCCGGTGGTGCGTTCTACCCTTCCGCCGCCGGGGCCAGGCTTTTCTTGCGGCCCCGCTATAGCCTGCGTGAGGCGGGTGCCGCAGCCAGCGACTGAAGGTGCAAGCGTTCGCAGATATCCCGGGCGCCCTGCACAATGTCCTCGATGACTTGTTTCACTGGCTTGATCTCCTTGATCAGGCCGACCACCTGGCCGCAGGAGACCACCCCGGCATCTAGGTCCCCCTCCATGAGCACCGTGCGGCTCTTCAGGCCGCTGATGTGCGGTAGCAACTCCTCCAGGGAAGCGCCCTCGTCCTCCAACTTCAGCACGGTCTCGGCGGCCTGGTTGCGGGCGAATCGCCCGGTGTTGCGTATGGAACGCTCCAGGAGGACGGTGTCACGCTCGCTGAGGTCTATTAGCCAGTGTTTGAAGCTGGGGTGGGCGGGGCATTCCTCGGTGGCCATGAAACGAGTGCCCATGAGCACTGCCTCGGCTCCCAAAGACAGGGCGGCCACGAAGCCCCGGGCGTCGCCGAAGCCGCCTCCAGCTACCACGGGGATGGTCACCGACTGGGAGGCCAGGGGCAGGAGGATGAGGCTGGTCACGTCGTCCATGCCCGGGTGGCCGCCACACTCGAAGCCTACCACGGTGACTGCGTCCACCCCGGCATGCTCCACGTGTCGCGCGAAACGCACCGCGGGGACTTTGTGGATGACCTTGACTCCGGCGGCCTTGAACTGGGGCAGGAACTCCTCGGGGCTGCGCCCCGAGGTCTCTACCGCCTTGACCCCTTCTTCGATAAGCACGTTCACGAAGGCGGACGTGTTGACGGGGCGGATGGTGGGCATCAGGGTGACGTTGACCCCCAGGGGTTTGTCGGTTAGCTGTTTGGCCTTGCGGAGCTCGTCGCGGAACCCCTCGGGGTCCTGGAAGTTGCCGGCGTTGATCATCCCCAACGCCCCAGCCTCGGACACGGCAGCCGCCAGCTCAGCCACACCCAGCCACTGCATCCCCCCCTGGATAATGGGGTACTTGATGCCGAGCATCTCCGTCACCCTGGTCTGGAACACTGTAGTCCCCTTTCTAACTCAAACAGACAGCGGCCATTATACCTAGCGGTGGGGTCCCCCTTGGCGCTCGGATTCACCCCCTTCTGTCCCCTTGCCAAGAGGGACAGAAAGGGGTACCTCCCGCGAGGGCGACGGACAGCGCGTGTACGCTGATTTCCACAACTTGGTACGAATTGCCCCACCCTTGCTTGGGCCTTGCCCGTAGCGGAAGCTCGATGACACAATACGCGTTGTCCCGGGCGGTCAGGGCCATTGCCTTGTGCCGGTGAGACTGGCTTATCACTACCGGCTTGTCTATCTGGCGGGCGTTGATGGCTATGCGGTCGCCCCGGAGGGCGTCACCAACGTCAAACAGCGTCTGTGGCAACTTCGACGTTCCCTTCGCTGATAAGCTCGTTGCAGATTTCTACGACCAGGGGCAAATCGAGCCGTAGCTGTCTCGCTATGTCGGAGAAATAAAGCACCGCTCCGCTACCGAACAGCTCCCGTATTTCGTGCTTGGCTTGTTCTCTGCTCATGGTCCGCAACACAATGACATCTGGCCTATCCGTTGCCAGGGTTATTGCTTCAAGGGAAGCTACTCGGCGCTCCAAACGCTTGATCTTGTTCAGCAACCGGTCATCGGTCTTCCGTCTTGTGCTTTGCACAATGGCCTCCTGCCTGTGCATGCCCAGGCAGCCCCAGTTTACCACCTGTGCCCACCTATTTGAAACAGGCAATAATGCTACCAAGACTCGTCAACTTGCCAACGCTTGCGTTGACCTGACAGGCACACAGTGCTATATTCAGCGGGAATGACCGCCCGCCAGAGCTGCGGACTGCTGACTGCCGCCCACGTCGGCCACCAGGTGACCCTGATGGGTTGGGTACACCGGCGACGCGACCACGGCGGCATTATCTTCGTTGACTTGAGGGACCGTGCAGGTCTCGCCCAGGTCGTGTTCAACCCTGAGCTATCCCCCGGCTCCCACGAGGTGGGTTCTCAGCTCCGCGCCGAGTATGTGGTGCGGGTGGATGGGGAGGTGCGCCGCCGGCCGGCAGGGACCGAGAACCCCAACCTGCCCACGGGCGAGGTCGAGGTGGTGGCCAATTCAGTGACCATCTTGAACACCTCCAAGACCCCGCCTTTTTACATCTATGAGGATGGTGAGGTGGACGAGCTGCTCCGGCTCAAGTACCGCTATCTGGACTTGCGCCGCCAGCGTATGCAGCGCAACATTGTGCTCCGCCACCGCGTGGTCAAGTTCCTGCGGGACTTCCTGGACGCACGCGGGTTCATCGAGGTGGAGACCCCGGTGTTGATCAAGAGCACCCCCGAGGGCGCCCGGGACTACCTGGTGCCCAGCCGGATGTACCCTGGCCAGTTCTACGCGTTGCCCCAGTCGCCGCAGCAACTCAAACAGCTCCTGATGGTGGCCGGCTTCGAGAAGTACTTCCAGATCGCCCGCTGTTTCCGTGACGAGGACCTGCGGGCCGACCGCCAGCCTGAGTTCACCCAGCTCGACATCGAGATGTCCTTTGTGGGCGTGGACGACGTGCTTGGGCTCATGGAGGAGATGTGCACCGCCCTGGTGGAGAAGGTCACTCCTCAGTTCCACATGGTGAGGCCGTTCCCCCGGCTGACCTACGCCCAGGCCGTGGAGCGCTACGGCAACGACAAACCAGACCTGCGTTTTGGTCTGGAGCTGGCCGACCTGTCCGCCATAGCGGCGCGGACCGATTTCGGCGTGTTTCGCACGGCCCTGGCCCAGAAGGGCGTAGTCAAGGGTCTGGCCCTCCCGGGTGCCGCCCGCTACACGCGCACGCAGCTCGAAGAGCTCACCCGCTGGGCACAAGAGCGCGGGGCCAAGGGACTGGTGTCCATCCCTCTGGACGCGGAAGCGGCGGGGCGCTCCGTTGCCATGAAATACCTGTCGCCGGGGCAGGTTGAGGCAATGGCCTCACGCCTGGGCGCCAAGCAGGGCGACCTGCTGCTCCTGGTGGCGGACCAGGCCGCGGTGGCCAATGCCGTGCTGAGCGCGCTCAGACAGGAGTTGGGCCGCCGCCTGGGACTGGCCGATCCCGACCTCCTGGCCTTCGCTTTCGTCACCGATTTCCCTTTGTTCGAGTGGAACGAAAAGGAGGGGCGCTGGGACTCAGCCCATCACCCCTTTACGGCGCCGCTGGAGGAGGACATCCCGCTGCTGGATACGGACCTGGCACGGGTCCGCTCCCTGGCTTACGACCTGGTGTGCAACGGGTATGAGCTGTCCTCCGGCAGCATCCGCATTCACCGCCGCGAGCTTCAGGAGAAGATACTGGGCATTCTCAAGTACAACCGTGGGGACGCCCAGGCCCGGTTCGGCCACCTGCTCGAGGCCCTGGAGTTCGGGGCGCCGCCCCATGGTGGCATCGCGCCTGGCATAGACCGGCTGGTCATGCTGCTGGCCCGGGAGACTACCATCCGCGAGGTTATCGCCTTCCCCAAGACCCAAATGGCCACCGACCCTATGACCAGCGCTCCGTCGCCGGTATCGCCTGAGCAACTGCGTGAGCTGCATTTGCAGGTGACGGAGTAGGGACAGTTTGACCGCCGCCGTCTTTGAGCTAGCAGTTGTACTGGTATGCCCCGCCTACCCAGCGGGGGATTTGCAGCTAGCGCTTGACCACAGGCGACAAATGTGATACAAAGGCAGTAGCGTGCTCATACTCCGGCTGGAACTTGACGAGGCTGTGGCTGAGCACGTCGCTCGCCATCGTGTCAAGCTGGAAGAGATTAGGGATGTTTGCTTTGGGCCCCACCTCGAAACGAGAACCAGGATGGTAGGTTGTTAGTGCTTGGGCAGTCGTCTGCGGGCCGCTACTTGGCCGTTGTGTTGGCTCATCTTGGCTCTGGTACCTATCGGCTTGTCACAGCAAGAGACATGACTAAGGCGGAGAAAGCCTATTGTCGAAGGCGTTTGGAGTAGGGGGTAGCTGGAATTGCCGAAGATGGTAGACCGTCAAGCAGAGGCGGAATATTGGGACACACACGAGTTGGTGGGGCGGGGCAGGGGTTTCAAGAAAGTTCCCGCGGCGAACGTAGAGAACCTTGAGTACCGTTTGAACCTCCGTCTGACCATGAGGGACATGCACCGGCTGGCGGAGGAGGCGGAGAAACGAGGCGTACGTTTCACGGAGCTTGCCAGGCAGTTCATTGGCGAGGGCCTGGAACGTGCCGATAGCAGTACGCTGGAGGCCCGCCTGGAGGCGCTGGTCAGGGATGTGGCAGAGCTGAAGCAACGGGTGGGATAACACCTTAGAACGGAGACCTGTACATGTTGCGTAGCCGTTTGGCGCTGATCATCGTGGCCCTGGTGGGCGTATTAGCCTTGCTGTTCGTGGTGCTGGCCGTGGGACTGGTGGCTGGCCTGGGGAGCAAGGGCTCGCCCGGGCCGGCCCCGGGCGAGACCCCCAGTGACCCTGCTGCAACCGGCAATGGCGTGCCCAGTGGCCCCAGTAGCGGGGAGCTGCGCATCCTGGGCGCAGACCCGCCGACCATGGACCCCCACCTGGCGGGTGACGTGGACTCTGCCACCTACATTGTGGAGATCTTCAGCGGCCTGGTCACCCTGGACAGGGACCTGAAGGTGGTCCCGGACATCGCCGAGAGCTGGCAGACGACCGACGGCGTCACCTGGACGTTCCAACTCCGCCCGGGGGTGCGGTTCCACAACAACAAAGTGGTGACCGCACAGGACTTCAAGTTCTCTTTCGAGCGGGCCTGCGACCCGAGGACGGCGTCCACCACCGCCCACACTTACCTGGGTGATATCGTAGGCTGCACTGACAAGCTAAACGGGGTGGCCCGAGAGGTCCGGGGTGTCCAGGTGGTGGATGACGCCACCTTGCGCCTGGTCATAGATGCGCCGAAGGTCTATTTCATCGAGAAGCTGACCTATCCCACGGCCTTCGTCTTGGACGAAGCTAACGTGCGCTCGGGCTCTGCCTGGACCCTGCGCCCCAACGGCACGGGCCCCTTCAAGCTTCAGGAGTGGCGCCCGGGCGAGCGCCTCATACTCCAGCGCAACGACGCCTACTACCGGGGGCCGGCCAAGCTGGAGCGCGTGCGCTTCATCCTGTCCGGCGGCTCATCCATCACCATGTATGAGAACAACGAGATTGACGTGTCTGGCGTGGGTCTCACTGACATAGACCGGGCCCTCGATCCGGCCAACCCGCTGAACAGAGAGCTCATCAACGCGCCCGAGCTAAGTGTCGGCTACATCGGTTTCAACACGACCAAGCCGCCTTTCGACGACCTCAAGGTGCGCCAGGCCTTCAACTACGCCGTGGACAAGCGGAAGATCGTGTCTGTGGTGCTCAAAGACCTGGTGGAGCCCGCGGCAGGCATATTGCCCCCGGGGTTGCCCGGGTACTCCAAGGACATCAAAGGGCTGGAGTTCGACGCGGCCCGGGCCAAGCAACTTCTGGCCGAGTCCAAGTATGGTAGCGCCCAGGGCTTGGGCCGCGTAGTCATCACCATTCCGGGCACGGGCACCGCGCTGCCTCCCACCAGCGAGGCCATCATCCAGCAGTGGAAGGACAATCTGGGGGTCACCGTCGAGATCCAGCAGGTGGAGTTCGCCACCTTCCTGCAGGACCTGAATCGGGGTATTTTCCAGGCTTTCGAGATCGGCTGGGTGGCCGACTACCCGGACCCGCAGAACTTCCTGGACCTGCTGTTCCATAGCGGCAGCCTGGAGAACCGGTCCTATTTCTCCGACCCGGAGGTGGACCGGATACTGGACCAGGCCCGGGTGGAGAAGAACGAGACCGCCCGGCTGGCCTTGTACCGCCAGGCTGAGCAACTCATCGTGGACAAGGCGCCCTGGTTGCCGCTGTGGCACGGCCGGGGCTACATCCTGGTGAAGCCGTATGTGAGGGGCTGGTACATCGCTCCCCTGGTGGTGCCCTTCTTCAAGGACATCTCGATAGAGAAGTAGGCGAGAGCCGATGTTGGCCTACATCCTCCGGCGCCTGTTGTGGGTGCCGGTGGTGCTGTTAGTAGTTACCTTCGTCACATTCGGACTGGGCGTTTATGGGCCGGGCGACCCCATCACGCTGCGCCTGGGGCAGCACGCCAACCCGGAGGTGGCTGCCCGGCTGCGCCATGAGCTAGGGCTGGACCAGCCCTTCGTGGTGCAGTACCGGGAATACTTGTCGGGCGTGGTGCACGGCGATCTGGGGGAGAGCCTGGTCTATCGCGGCCGCCCAGTGTCGGCGCTCATTTTCCCCAAGATCTGGGTGTCCATGCAGCTTGGGCTGCTGGCTACAGCCATTGCCGTGGGGGCGGGAGTGCCCCTGGGGCTGATGGCTGCCCTGCGTCAGGGGACCTGGAAGGACACCAGTATCGTGAGCGGGGCGTTGTCCCTGTACATCATGCCCGCGTTTATCCTGGCCCCCATACTGCTCTACCTCTTCGCCTTCCGCCTGCACTGGGTGCCCGCTGCGGGCTGGGGGGGGCTTGTTGACAAGCGCATCATCTTGCCGGCCCTGGTGCTGGGCCTGCCCGGCATAGCCGGTATCACCCGGCTCATGCGGGCCAGCACCCTGGAGGTCATCGGGCAGGACTACGTGCGCACGGCCAGAGCCAAGGGGCTGCTGCCCCGGCGCATAAACTACGTGCACATCGGGCGCAACGCGATCCTGCCCGTGGTGACCGTGGTGGGACTTTCGCTGGCCACGCTGGTGGAGGGAGCGTTCATCACCGAGACCATCTTCGGCATACCCGGGGTAGGTCGCCTGGCCGTCGAGTCGTTGTTCGCTCGGGACTACCCCGTCATCATGGCCCTCACCCTACTGGTGGCCGCGGGCTACGTATTCGTGAATCTGGCTGTGGACATCGCCTACGGGGTCCTTGACCCCCGCATAAGGTACAGGTGATTCTCAGCCATGGCTAGCACGACGTTCGAGGCCGCGCCAGCGGCCGTCAGGCACCGGGCACGCAGCCCGTGGCGGGAAGCCCTGCGGCGCTTCCTGCGCAAGCGGGCTGCAGTGGCCTGCCTGGTGTTCCTGTTGATCGTGTACTTCGCCGGTCTGCTGGCGCCCTGGGTCGCCCCGTACGACTTCCGGGCCCAGGACCTGGACAATGCGGGGCAAGGTCCCAGCCTGAGCCATCCCCTGGGCACCGACCGGCTGGGCCGGGACATCTTCAGCCGCATCATCTGGGGCGCCCGCACCGCCGCCATCGTGTCCATCGCTGCTGTGGTCACGGGCAGCCTGGTTTTGGGGATGGTGCTGGGCAGCCTGGCTGGCTACTTTGGCCGCTGGGTGGACACCATCATCATGCGCATCGGGGACATCTTCCTGGCTTTCCCCGGCCTGCTGCTGGTGATATTCATAGCGGCCACCCTCAAGCCCCGGGCGTTGGCGCTGGCAGTGGCCGTGGAGGACAGCCTGGGCGTAAGGGGTATTGTCGCCTCAGGCCTGGTGGACTACTTCGTGGTATTCGGCGCGCTGGCCCTGTTCGGCTGGGTGGGCATGGCCCGGCTGGTCCGGGGGCAGATGCTGGCCCTGAAGGAAGCGCAGTTTGTGGAGGCGGCGCGGGCGCTGGGGGCGGGTCCGGGGCGCATCGTCTTCCGTCACATGCTGCCCAACGCCATGGGACCCATTATCGTGATCGTATCTATGGCCATGGGCGGCACCGTCACCTCCGAGGTGGTGCTGAGCTGGCTGGGCATTGGCATCCAGCCCCCCAACCCGAGCTGGGGGACCATGCTCTGGGAGAACCAGGGCATGCTCAGGTCGAATCCCCACCTGCTACTGGTGCCGGCGGCAGTGGTGGCCTCGGTGATATTCGCCTTCAACATCCTGGGCGACGGCCTGAACGACGCCCTAAACCCGCGGGCACGGTAGTCATTCGCCATACCACGGAAGCGACACGCAGGTCGGGGCTGCCAACCTGCCCTGGCCTCCAGGTTACGTAGTGGGCAAGCTCGACGTTGGCCCCCTTGACCATGCAGATCAACTCCCTTCCGGAAGGGTGCACTGACCGCCTGCGGGTGCAGCCTGCTAGCGGTGCCAGACGTGATATGGTTATAATGAGGCCAGTAGAAGGGAGTTTCAGTTGAAAGTCACCGCTGAGCGCTTACCCGAGAGCCAGGTGTTGCTTACCATCGAGGCCGAGCCTGCCGAGTGGGAGGCAGCCCGCAACCGGGCGCTGAAAGAGCTCTCGGGCAAGGTTAACATCCCTGGCTTTCGCCGCGGCAAGACCCCGCTCCAACTGGTGGAACGGTTCCTGGGCCGCGAGACGGTGCTCAAAGAGGTTGCCGACGACCTGGTGCCTGAGCTCTACGAACGGGCGATCCAGCAGAACGGCCTCGAGCCCGTGGACCAGCCCCAGTTGGAGGTGGTGTCCACCGAGCCGCTTACAGTAAAGGCCACGGTGCCCATTAAGCCCACAGTCACCCTGGGGGACTACTCCAAAATCGAGGTGGAGGAAGAGAAGCTGGAGGTCCCCGAGCTGGAGGTGGTGCGGGGTGTCGAGGCTGTCCGCGTGCGGCAGGCTCCCTGGCAGCCCTTCGGCAACCGGCCGGCCCACTACGGCGACACGGTGACTCTCAAGATAGAGGCCCGGGAGAACGGCGCCGTGCTGCTTGACGAGGAGGCCTGGGAGTACCTCTTGTTGCCCGACAACGTCGCCCCCGTGCCCGGTTTTGCCAGGCAGATCGAAGGGCTGCTGCCCGGGGCCAGCAAGGACTTCTCCCTCGCCTTCCCCGCCAACGACCCGCGCAAGCAGTTGGCGGGAAAGACTTTCACCTTCAGCGTGACGATAGTGGAGGCGAAGGAGAAGGCCCTGCCCGCTCTGGACGACGAGTTCGCCAAGGCTGCGGGCTTTGACTCCCTGGCCGCCCTCCGGGAGAAGGTGACTGCCGACGTGCGCTCTCAGGTGGACGCGGCGGCCAAGGCACGGTTCGAAGAGAAGGTGGTGGACGCTCTGGTGGCCCAGGCCAGGATCGAATACCCGCTGGCCATGGTGGAGCGCGAGATAGACCGCATGCTGCAAGACCAGGCCGACGAGTTGCGCCGGGGCCGGCTCAACCTGGATGACTACCTCAAGAGCATGAAGAAGACGGTGGACCAGTACCGCGCCGACCTGCGGGCGCCCGCGGAGCTGCGCCTCAAGCGGTCCCTGGCGCTGGCCAAGGTGACCGAGGCGGAGGGGGTCAAGGTGGGACCTGAAGAGGTTGACGCCGAGGTGCGTTATTGGTCTGAGCGGGCCGGTGAACAACTCGCCGAGGTGGGCAATGTGTTCGACAGGCCCGAGTTCCGCGACACCCTGGAGCGGCGGCTGGCGGTAAGGAAGACGGTGGACCTGCTCGTGGCCAAGGTGCGATCGCGCAGACAGCAGGTGGCCCCATCCGGCCTGGTATTGCCCGGCGGTGTGCAGTTACCCACCGCCGAAAAAGGAGGATAGCCCAGTGCAGCGCAGCAGCGACATCATCCCCATGGTTATTGAGAGCGGTGCTCGTGGAGAGAGGGCATTTGACATTTACTCCTTGCTGCTCAAGGAGCGGATTGTTTTCTTGGGCACTCCCATTGGCGACCAGGTAGCCAACGTGATCATTGCCCAGCTACTTTACTTGGACCGGGAGGACCCGGAGAAAGACGTTAGCCTCTATATCAACTGTCCGGGGGGTGTGATCAGCGCTGGGCTGGCCATATACGACACCATCCAGCTTGTGCGCTGCGACGTATCTACCATTTGTGTGGGGCTGGCCGCCAGCATGGGCACGGTGCTGCTGGCCGCCGGGACCAGGGGCAAGCGCTTTGCGCTGCCTAATGCCACCATCCACATGCACCAGCCCATGGGTGGCGCCCAGGGCCAGGCCGCGGATATTGCCATTGCCGCCCAGGAGATCCTGCGCATGCAGCGCAAGATCAACGAGATACTGTCCAAGCATACCGGCCAGCCCATAGAGAGGGTGCGTAGCGACACCGACCGGGACTTTTACATGACGCCAGAGCAGGCCAAGGAGTATGGGCTGGTTGACGAGATACTTGCGGAGTCAAAGAAGCTGACAGCCGTATCATAGATTGGAAATAGGTGGAAAGACGTGAGCCAGAACCGGAGTACACCAACTTATAGCTGTTCCTTCTGTGGTCGCAGCCAGCGCGAAGTAAAGCGCCTGGTCGCCGGACCCAAGGGTGTTTACATCTGTGACCAGTGCGTTGATGCCTGCCGGCGCATAATAGACGATGAGGCGCCCAAGGCTCCTACGGCGCCGGCGCCGGTTATGCGCATCCCCAACCCCAAGCGCATCTACGACCAGCTTTGCGAGTATGTGGTGGGCCAGGACCGCGCCAAGAGAGTGCTCAGCGTGGCTGTGTACAACCACTACAAACGCGTCCTCAAGCAGTCCAAGGCCGGTGACGTGGAGCTCCAGAAGAGCAACATCCTCCTTGTTGGCCCTACAGGCAGCGGGAAGACGCTAATGGCCCAGACGCTGGCCCGGATCCTGGACGTACCCTTCTCCATATCTGATGCCACTTCCCTGACCGAGGCTGGCTACGTTGGCGAGGATGTGGAGAACATCCTGCTACGCCTGGTGCAGGCCGCTGACTACGACGTATCCAAAGCGGAACGGGGCATCATCTACATTGATGAGGTGGACAAGATCGCTCGTAAGGGCGCCAACCCCTCCATCACGCGAGACGTCTCCGGCGAAGGGGTGCAGCAGGGATTGCTCAAGATCCTTGAGGGGTGCTCCGCCGCCGTGCCACCCCAGGGAGGGCGTAAGCACCCATACCAGGAGTTCATCCAGATAAATACAGCCAACATTCTGTTCATCTGTGGGGGCACCTTCGAGGGGCTCGACGAGATCGTGAGCTTCCGGCTGGGCCGGAAGACTCTGGGCTTCAAGTCCGGCGCTGAACACGAGGACCCGCCGGCCTTGGCCCGGCTGTTGGGGGACGTGACGCCCGATGACCTCATGAACTTCGGCCTGATCCCTGAGTTCGTGGGCCGTTTGCCCATGTTGGTGACCTTGGATGCCCTGGACAAGCCGGCGCTTGTGCGGGTGCTCACCGAGCCCAGGAACGCTCTGGTCAAACAGTACGAGCGTCTCTTCGCCCTTGACAAAGTGGATCTGGTGTTCAACCCCGATTCTCTGGAGGCGGCCGCCGACGAGGCCCTGCACCACCGCATCGGTGCTCGCGGCCTGCGCGCCATCATCGAGGAAGTGCTCCTGGACGTAATGTTCGAGATACCGTCCCTCAAGGGCGTGCGCCGCTGCGTCATCAACGCCGATACGGTCATCAAACGCCAGCGCCCCCTGCTCCTCACCGAGTCAGGCCAGGTGGTTGCCGCCGAGCCGGAGAAGGAATCGGCATAGGGGGGCTGTGCGGAAGAATCGCCCTGTGTGGGCGACTTAGGGCGTTGGCAACCTGCGACGCAGGCGCGGCACGACTCGGACGGTGGCGTGGGGTCAGGATGTGTTAGAATGAGCGACGCTGCTTCTCACGTAAGGCTGGCGTCAGGAGGTTGTCATGGAGGGAACAGGGCCAATAATCGCTGAAGAGTTGGAGAAGGCCATGCTCGACTTTGAGAACAAGCATCCTGTACTGGATGCTGCGATGAAGCTGGTTGGGATGACCATTGCCGACTACGAACGTGCCCTTCGCTCGACTTTCACCGATACGACAATAACGACTAACACCACCCGGTGGCTGGGTAACCATGGCGACTTGGGATGAAGTTCGGCTTGAGATCGAGCGCAGGACTCGGGAGGCACGTGGTGAGGGGCAGCAGGACGTAGTCCGCAGAGAAAAGATACAGCGCGTTGAGGGCGTTACGAAGCGCCCTCTTATTGTGTACGCGACGGACTTTCTGGACCAGGCGAAGGTCGGCGTGGTTGGGCTATCAGGGGTGTCCATAGGATTGGATGACAAGAAGGCGTTCATTCAAGCTACGAGCGACGTGCCGCATGGTCCTCTGGATATCCTGCTCCATAGTCCTGGCGGGTCTCCTACAGCGGCGGAGTCAATCGTTCACTTGCTGCGCTCCTCTTACAAGCCGATTCGGTTCATAATACCTGACATCGCCAAGAGCGCCGCCACCATGTTGGCGTTATCAGGGGACGAGATTCTGATGGACGCTAGGGCGGAGCTAGGACCCATTGATCCGCAACTGATTCTTTCGAGGGAGGGACGTGTCATAGTTGCACCTGCCCAAGCAGTAATCGACCAATTCGAGCGAGCGCATGCTGAACTCGTGGCCAATCCGAACCGTGTAATCGCCTGGATGCCCATATTGCGGGAGTATGGGCCGGCCCTTCTTGAAGAATGTCACAAGGCAATTGCCTTGGCCAAACAACTGGCCTCAGATTGGCTAGCTGGCTACATGTTTGCCAATGACCCAGAGGGCGCCAGGAAAGCAAACGTAGTTGCTGACTACCTAGGGGATCACAACAACTTCAAATCCCATGGCAGGCGTGTGGGCCTAGAGCAACTCGAGCAACTGGGGGTTGGGTTAAAGGCTTATGACCTGCAACGGTTTGATCCCACTCTCCATGAAGCACTCATGGATCTGTACTGGTCAATAGATATCACTTTCAATAACACCCACGCGTTTAAGATTGTGGAACACAGGAGTGGAAGTGCCTACATCCAGTCCGCTCGACCGCAGATTGTGCAATTGAGACCACCACAATCCCCAACTCAGCCCACACCCCAGCCTGATCGACCGGTAGTGCCACAAGGCCGAGCGGAGCGCCGAAGGCAGAAGTTCGGCAGATAGGGAAGAGCTTATGCCTGTTATTCTCTATGAGGTCAGGGACCATATCGCCTTCATCACCATCAACCGTCCCGAGGTGATGAATGCCTTGAACAGGGAAGCCTGGGAGGGGTTGGCGCACGCCTGGGAGCGTGTGCGGGATGACCCCGAGGTGCGCTCGGCCATCGTGACCGGGGCGGGGGACAAAGCCTTCTCCGCCGGCGCTGACCTCAAAGAGATGGCCCGGCTCGATGCCGAGACCGGACAGGGTGAGGCCACCTCCCGGCGCTGGTCCGACGCGCTGACCGCCGTCGAGGTGTGGAAGCCCATCATCGCCGCCATAAACGGCTATTGCCTGGCTGGCGGCATGGAGTTCGCCCTGATGTGTGACTTCCGTATCGCCGCCGAGCACGCCACCTTTGCCCTCACCGAGGTGACCATCGGTGGCATCCCGGGCACGGGCGGCGCCCAGCGCCTGGTGCGCCTGGTCCCCTTCACCCACGCCTTGGAGCTGCTCATGGTGGGCGACCGCATCAGCGCCCAAGAGGCTTTCCGCATCGGCCTGGTGAACCAGGTTGTTCCCCAGTCCCAGCTCATGCCCAGGGCCGAGGCCCTGGCCCGCCGCCTCAACCGCAACGCGCCTCTATCGGTCCAGGCGGTGAAAGAAGCGGCCTACAGAGGCCTGGAGATGTCCCTGCCGCAGGGCCTGCGTATGGAAGGGTTGTTGCTGGAGAAACTCCAGCACACCGAGGATAACCGGGAAGGCCCGCGCGCCTTCGTGGAGAAGCGCCCCCCCGTGTTCAAGGGGAGATGACGGGCTTCAGGCTCCGGGCTTCGGGCTGCGGGGGTGGGGTGCCCCCTCTCCCTTTGGGAGAGGGTTAGGGTGAGGGCAACGTTGCTGCGCCCTGGGCGTGGGCGTAGTGCCGGGATTGTGTTGAGGCCAGGCGCGTGACCACAGTATCCAGTGCCAGGCGTACCCTGGAGTTTGGTTCTGGCAAGCCGACCATCCTTATCGGGGAGCGTATCAACCCGACGGGACGTAGGAAGCTGGCCGATTCCCTTGCCCGGGGCGATTTTGAGGTGCTCCTCTCCGAGGCCAAACGCCAGGTGGAAGCCGGCGCCGATGTGCTGGATGTCAACGTCTACGTCGAGGGAGGCGATGAGCCGTCCTTGCTCCGCGAGGCGGTCACCCGGCTCATGGAGGCGGTGGATGTCCCCCTGTGCCTGGACTCGGCCAACCCGGAGGCCCTGGAGGTGGCGCTGGCCGCCTACTCGGGGCGGGCACTGGTCAACTCCGTGACCGGCGAGGACCAGTCGCTGGCAGTGGTGCTGCCTCTGGTCAAGCGCTACCAGGCAGTGATTGTCGCGTTGCCCCTGGACGAGGGGGGCATACCAACCGACGCTGGACTCCGCCTGCACATCGCCCGGCGCATCGTCGAAGCGGCGGCCGGGCACGGAATCCCGAGCACCGACATTGTGATTGACTGCTTGGCCACGGCCGCCGCGGTAGACCCCAGGGCGGCCAGCGTGGCCCTGGAGACCGTGCGCCTTGTCTCCACCGAACTGGGCGTCAACACGCTGCTGGGCGTCAGCAATGTGTCCTTCGGGCTGCCCGGCCGCGGGGCCATAAACGCCTGCTTCGCGGGTCAGGCCATCGCCGCCGGGCTGACCTGCGCCATCGTCGACCCGACGGACCCGGGCGTGGTCCAGGCGGTCGTCGCGGCTGACCTGCTGGCCGGCCGGGACGAGTACGGCCGGCGCTACCTGGCGCACTACCGCAAGGGTCACACGAAGTAGCTCTACCGCACCAATGTGACAGCATCAAGGCAACCTGCCCGAAAGGGCTCTTGACTTGACTAGAACGCATGCTCTATATTGGGCGCCGACAGGAGATCACTGGTGAATGGCTGACAGATCGGCGATCGAATGGACTGACGCCACTTGGAACCCAGTCACGGGATGCACCAAGATTAGCCCCGGGTGTGCGCATTGCTATGCCGAGGCTATGACCATTCGCTTCGGGAGGGGCAAGCCGTTCCTCCCTGGGAGGTCGGAGATCAAGCTGCACCCCGGCCGGCTCCGCTTGCCTCTTACATGGAAAGCCCATCGCCGGATCTTCGTAAACAGCATGAGTGACTTGTTCCATGGCGAAGTGCCTATTGCTTTCGTTCGTCAGGTGTTTGACGTGATGGCTCAGGGGCACCAACACGTGTTCCAGATTCTTACAAAGCGCCATGAGCAACTACGAGCGTTGGCGCATGAGCTTGACTGGCCGCAACACGTTTGGATAGGCGTGTCGGTGGAAGACCAGTATTGGGCTGATCAGCGCATTCCGTGTCTCGCCGCCGTTCCTGCGGGAGTCCGATTCCTGTCTGTCGAGCCGCTCTTGGAGAAGGTTGACCTGCGGCCCTATTTGAAAGACCTTCAATGGGTCATCGTGGGTGGCGAGAGCGGGCCAAAAGCCAGGCCCATGGACCCGGATTGGGTTCGCCGGATTCGTGATGACTGTTCGGTGGCTGGCGTACCCTTCTTTTTCAAGCAATGGGGAGGTAGGACGTGCAAGGCGGGTGGGCGGATGCTGGACGGCAGAACTTTCGACGAGATGCCTGAGCTGGCTGGCACGTCGGCTAATAAGACCAACGTTGCCCCGGCGCACCAGGGGAACCCCGCCCCTGTCAGCGACATGACGCTAGCCCCCAGGTTCGGAGCAGTTGGTTGACTGCCCCTAGGACCACAATCTGGGACCTCGAAGCGCATTCCCGTGCCAAGCACGACATATTGGGGCGCTACCTGCAATCGTGGGTGCCGATACTGGCCCAAGGTGGCTTCCCAGAACTAGCATACATAGACGGATTCGCCGGCCCAGGGCGGTACTCGAAAGGCGAAGACGGATCTCCGATCATTGCTTTGAAGGCGGCGCTAGAAAACGCCGACCGAATAGGGTCTAAGGTGACATTCCTTTTCGTCGAGGAGCGCGAAGATCGAGCCGCGACACTGCAAGACATCGTAGACGAGATGAGGACCGAGATTCCCACGCGGTTCACGGTCAAAGTCGAAGGTGGCAGGACATTCGAGCAGGCGGCTAGAGCGTTTCTAATGCAGTATACCGAGCAAGGGACCCCACCCCCACCTACGTTTGCTTTCATAGATCCCTTTGGATGGACGGGCATTCCCTTTTCCCTCGTTGAAGCGATCCTGTCCTATCGCAGTTGTGAGGTACTCGTAACGTTCATGTACGAGGAAATCAACCGGTTCATAGGGCACCCTGACCAGGCAGGCAATTTCGACTCGTTCTTCGGGACCACGGAATGGCGTACGGCCATAGCACTTGCCACTTCCAGGGACCGTAACAGGTACTTGCACAACCTGTACTTGAACCAACTGAGACAGTCTGCCAAGGCGCAGTACGCAAGGTCCTTCGAAATGCGTAACGACAGGGATGTGGCGGACTACTACCTCTTCTACGCTACCAACAGTATGCTTGGCCTAAAGAAGATGAAGGAATCGATGTGGCGGGTTGATCCATCTGGCGAGTTCACATTCTCCGACGTCACCGATCCGCGCCAGTTGGTGCTCTTTGCCAAGGAGCCGCAATTCGATATCTTGCGCCCACGGATCGTGGAACGTTTTCGCGGTCGCGAGGTTATGGTGCGGGATGTTGAGGAGTTTGTGGTTGCCGAGACCGCTTTCAGAGAGACACACTACAAAAGACAGGTGCTCAGGCAGATGGAGCTTGCCACGCCCCCCCTTCTGTTTCCTGTAGATCCTCCGCCCAATAGGGCTCCAGGTACGTACCCGGATCCAAAGCAGAGAATCCGCTTCGCTTGAAGGCTGGGTGGCAACTACAGGCTCCTGCCCCTGGGCCGGACCTTGTCTTGCGCCTAGCGTGTCCGTTGGTTTAGCGGGTTCACAACATGTCCAAGATGGTGAAGGCGAGTGACCGCGCCATCGCCGCCGGGCTGACCTGCGCCATCGCCGACCCGACGGACCCGGGCGTGGTCCAGGCGGTCGTCGCGGCTGACCTGCTGGCCGGCCGGGACGAGTACGGCCGGCGCTACCTGGCGCACCACCGCCGCACCCACCCGCGGTAGATTGAAGGCGACCCACCCGCCGGGGTAGAATGGCGGCGTGGGCAAATGCCTGAGGTGTTCGCCGGAGGCGGTGGGGTGCTGTCAGTAGAGGTACAGCAGGTCACCAAGTCCTTCGGTGGCCGCACGGTAGTCCGGGAAGTCTCCTTCTTCGTGCAGCCGGGCGAGGTGCTGGGGCTGGTGGGCCCCAACGGCGCCGGCAAGACCACCTGCATCCGTATGCTTCTCGACATCATCAAGCCTGACTCCGGACAGATCCTCATCGGCGGCCAGCCACCTGGACAGGGCGTCCTGGACCGCATCGGCTACCTCCCGGAGGAGCGGGGACTGTACCGTGGGCTGCGGGTGCAGGACACAGTGGCCTACCTGGCGACTCTCAAAGGCTTGCCCCCACGAAAGGCGGCCGCGGAGGCGCGGGCTACCCTCGGGAAGCTGGGCATGGGCCCGCACCTGAGCAAGAAAGTGGCTGAGCTGAGCCGGGGCATGGCCCAGCTTGTGCAGTTCGCCGCCACGCTGGTGCACCAGCCGCAGCTTGTGGTCCTGGACGAGCCTTTCTCTGCCCTCGATCCAGTGAACGTCAGGCTGATCAAGGACCTGGTGCGCGAGCTACGGAAAGAGGGCACCACGTTCGTCTTGAGTACGCACCAGATGAACCAGGTGGAGGAACTGTGCGACCGGGTGGTGATGATCAACCAGGGACAGGTGGCCCTCAACGGCCGCCTTGCCGACATCAAGGGGCGCTTTCGGGGTAACTCGGTGCTGCTCGCCGCCCAGCCCTATCCCGAGAATGTGGACGGAGTAGCCCGCTGGGAAGACCGCGGAGACCACCGCCAGTACTTCATGAACGACGGCGCGGACCCCCAGCGCTTGCTGGCCCAGCTTCTGGCATCGAGGGCCCGGGTCGAGCGGTTTGAGCTGGCAATGCCCAGTCTGGAGGAGGTCTTCATCCAGGTGGTGAGGAGTCAGGCGGCGTGAGAAAGACCATGGCCATTGCCCGCCACGAGTTTCTGGTTACCCTGCGGCGCCGCAGCTTCCAGGTGATGACCCTCCTGCTGCCTGCCCTGGCATTGGTTGGCGTGTTTGGGTTCCAGGCCATCCAAGGGCGGGTGCCGGGCACCGGGCCAGAGGCTCGTTTCGGCTATGTGGATGGCAGCGGCCTGTTCGGCGGCCACCGGGAGCAGCCCGGCGCCCTGTTCACCCAGTACCCTTCGCTGGAAGCCGCCCGCGCCGACCTACTGGGCAGGGAGATTGATGCCGTCTATGTCTTCCCCGCCAGCTACATGGAGACCGGAAACGTGGTGAAGTACACCGCGGACGGCGGATTGGACATGGAGCGAGACCTTCCCCGGCCGCTGAAGGGGTTCATCCTGGCCAATCTGCTGGAAGGCGCACCGGCGCAGGTGGCCGAGCGGGTGGGTACGCCGGCCATCGTGTCCACCGTCCGGCTGGCCTCTACCGGGGAGCCAAGCCCTGTGGATGCGGGCCGGGTGGTGTTCTTTTTCGGGACTGCCCTGCTGCTGGTGATGAGCATCTTCATGTCCTCCGGGTTCCTTCTCCAGGGCATCGTGGAGGAGAAGGAGAACCGGATTATGGAGGTGCTGCTGTCCTCGGTCAATACGGCGCAGCTCATGGTGGGTAAGGTATTGGGCCTGGGCGCTGCCGGTCTGACCCAGGTTGGGGTGTGGCTTGCCTCAGCCCTCCTGTTGACGCGATTGGCATCGGCCACAATCCCCTTGCTGTCTGGGCTGTCGTTTCCAGGGGTGCTGGGCCTGGTGGGACTGCTATACTTCGTCCTCGGCTATTTCCTCTTCTCCGCTCTACTGGCGGCCCTGGGGTCTATCAGCACCACCGCCCGCGAGGGGCAGCAGATCTCAGGCCTGTTCGTGATGCCAGCTCTTGTCCCTATCTATGCCTGGCCCTACATCGTTGCCCACCCGGACAGCGGGCTGTCGCTGTTCTTGACGCTGTTTCCGCTGACCGCTCCGGTGACGGTGATGCAGCGCATCGGGGCGGGAAGCATTGCTGCCTGGGAGGTGGCCGGCAGCGCCCTGGTCTTAGTGGCAGCGGCGCTGTCGGCGCTGTGGGCCGCAGGCCGCCTGTTCCGGGCCTACCTGTTGATGTACGGCAAGCGCCCTGGGCTGGTAGAAATCTGGAGGGCTCTGCGGCGATGAACGGTGGCGACCGGGCGTCCCATTTTACGGTGGCTGCCGTGCAATCGGCGCCCGTTTTCCTGGACCGTGAGGCCACGCTGGACAAAGGGTGTCGCCTCATCGTCGAGGCCGCCCGCCATGGCGCCCGGTTCATCGTCTTCCCCGAGACGTGGATACCGGGCTACCCCGTGTGGACTAACGCCACCTCGCGCTGGAACTACGCCCCGGCCAAGAGGGCCTTCGCCCGCCTGTTCAACAACGCAGTGGATATACCTGGGCCGGTCACCGATGCCCTGGGCGCTGCCGCCCACGAGGCGGGGGCCGTGGTGGCCATGGGGGTGAACGAGCGTGACGGCGGCACGCTCTACAACACCATCGTCTTCCTGGGGCCGGATGGGCGCTTGTTGGGCAAGCACCGCAAGCTGGTGCCTACCTTCCACGAGCGTATGGTGTGGGGCCAGGGCGACGGCAGCACGCTTCAGGTCTTCTCTACAGAGTGGGGCCGCGTGGGAGGCCTGGTGTGCTGGGAGCACTGGATGCCCCTGGCCCGCTACGCCCTCTACTCTCAGGGAGAGCAGGTCCATGCCTCCCTGTGGCCCACGGCCAACGAGACTTTCCAGTTGGCGTGCCGGGCCATGGCCTTCGAGGGGCGGCTGTTCGTCGCGGTGGCCGCCAGCTACCTGACCAAGGCCATGCTGCCCGCGGACTTCGAGGTGGCGGAGGAAATGGGACCCTTTCCTGAGGCCCTGATCCGTGGGGGCTCGGCCATTATCGGGCCCGACGCCAAGTACCTGGCCGGGCCCGTCTACGACCAGGAGACCATCCTCTACGCCGAGGTGGACCTGGGCCGCATCATTGAGGAGAAACAGGCCCTGGACGTGGTGGGCCACTACGCGCGCCCCGAGGTGCTGCGCCTGGTAGTGAACCGAGAGGAGATGCGGCCCGTTCGGGATGTCTAGGCTGCGGGCTACAGGCTCCAGGCTACGGACTACAGGTACTGGACCACTGTGCGCCTCCCCGTAATCGGAAGCCTGAAGTCTGGAGCCTGTAGCCTCTGGGTGGCGCCGTGGGGTTGCCCAGGGCCACCTTTGGCCTATAATTGGGTTGTCCGTTCCCCCGCGTTGGCCGTGTTGAGGGGAGTCGCTCAAGTAAGGAGGTAAGGATGCCCTACGAGGAAGCCCAGCGCTGGAAAAAGGGAAACAAGCAGTCGAGCCACTATAAGCAGCTCATGGCGGCGGGCGAGAAGGCCCAGGAGCAGGCCGAGAGCCTGCTCAAGGTGGTCAAACCCGAGGACATGCCTTGGGAGAACACGCCTCAGGGCCGGATCAAGTGGCTGGTCAACGAGAAAATGCCCGTCCGGGTGAGCACCGTGGACCTCTACATGCAGGAGATACCGCCCGGGGGCCGCTCAGGCAAGCACCGCCATATGAGCGAGGAGTTCATATTCGTGCTGGAAGGCAAGGGACATGACCTGCACTGGGACGCCGAGGCCGAGATCAAGGACAAGTACTACTGGAAGCTGGCCGAGACGCCCTCTCGTTGGGAGTGGGAAGAGGGCGATGCCATCTGTGTCCCGGTCAACACCGCCCATCAGCACTTTAACGACGACCCCAGCAAACCCTGCCGCATAGTCTGCGCCACCAACCGCATGTACCGCTACGTGGGCTACCCCGACCTGGTCCAGATCGAGGCCGCCCCGGACTACAAGCCGTAGGGTGGTGGCTATGAGAGACCCACAAGAAGACACAGGTAAGGGCTTCCTCGCCGCCCGCCGGGGCTGGGTGGCGCAAATGGAGGACCTGGAGCGCATCAGGAAGCTGCCCCGGGTGATCAAGCCGCAGCGCTTTACCGTGGAGCCTAACTCCGGGATCCAACAGATTACCCACAAGCGGGTGCCTTTCCCGGATGAAGACGTGCCCATCTCAACCTTCCTGGCCTGGATAGCCCTGATCCGCCCGCCTCGGGGCGATGAGCAGGAGCGCGGCCATGGCCACCAGAACGAGGCCGTCTTCTACATCCTCGAAGGGGAAGGCTACGAGTTGCATGATGGGAAGCGCTATCCCTGGCAGGCCGGAGACGCAGTGATCGTCCACGCCGGGTGCGTCCATGCCCACTTCAGCGCCGACCCGGACAGGCCCGCCCGGGCCCTGGTGATCAACCCCAAGCCGCTCTACATGCACATGAACCTGAAGGAGCAACGCTACCGCTCCGCTGTCCCTCGTGTATGACGCTGCCTGCCCTTGTCCCCGCTGGGCGGGGCTGATATAATAACCGTGGCTCAGGTGGTTAGAGCGAGGCGGAACCACCCGTTCCCATCCCGAACACGGAAGTGAAACGCCTCAGCGCTCACGATACTGCCCTGGAGACGGGGTGGGAAAATAGGCCGCCGCCTGGGCCACTTTTTATTTGTGGGCTAGGGAGGCATTCCAACCAGGGAATTACTTAGCGGAGCGGCAGCCGGAGGGGTTGCTCCCTTGACAACGGCTCGGAATGCGTGATAATCGTATTTGACCCGCTTTCGCAGGATAGGACATATGATAGAGAACTTCTCACAGCAGCCCCAATCGTCCGCCACGGCGACGATGCCGCCTCCTGAGACGCCCGCGGCTACCATGCAGGAGCTTCTAGCGGAAAGCAGCGGCCTGCCCAGCGCCAGGCGGGGGGAGATCATGGACGGTGTCGTTATCCGGGTGGACCGGGATGGGGCGCTGGTGGACATCGGGACCAAGTCGGAGGGGGTCATCCCCCAGAGAGAAATGAGATGCCTTGGGTACGATGGCTTGGGCCAGCTTAAGGTGGGAGACCCCGTTCTGGCGTATGTGCTGGACATTGAGAATGAGCAGGTCATCCTCTCTCTAGACAAGGCCCAGGGCGAGAAGGGCTGGCGTTTCCTCCAGCAGTGCTGCACCAGCGGCGAGCTGGTGGAAGGGAAGATAAGCGGCCATAATCGGGGCGGCCTGCTGGTCAACATCCAGGGCGTCCAGGGCTTTGTCCCCCTCTCGCAGATCGTGTCGGCGCCTCCGCCCTCATCGGATGCCCAGTCTTCCCAGGATGGGGAGGACACCCGGCTGGCTGGCATGGCGGGGCAGATGCTGAAGCTCAAAGTACTGGAAATCAACCGCCAGCGCAACCGGGTTATCCTTTCCGAGCGGTCGGCCCGGCCCCAGATACGCCAGGAGGCGAGAAAGGCCTTGCTTAAGGAGCTGCGAGAGGGAGAGGTGCGCCGGGGCCGGGTTAGCGGTATCAGGGACTTCGGCGTTTTTGTGGACCTGGGTGGAATGGATGGTCTGGTGCCCCTCTCGGAGCTATCCTGGGACCCCGGTGTGGGCCCGCGAGATGCGGTCAAGGAGGGGGAAGATGTGGAGGTGGTGGTCATGCGGGTCAACCAGGAGAACGGTCGGGTAGCCCTGAGCCTGCGACGGGCCAATGCCCAGCCCTGGGCAGCTGTGGCCGAGAAGTACCAGGTGGGGCAGTTGGTCAACGGAACTGTCACCAAGCTGGCCACCTTTGGGGCCTTCGCCCGGCTGGAGGGCCCTGTGGAGGGGCTTATCCACATCTCCGAGCTGGCTGACCATCGCATCGCCAACCCCCAGGAGGTAGTGCGGGTGGGCGACCAATTAATCCTGCGCATCATCAAGATGGAGCCGGAGCGCCGGCGCTTGGGGCTCAGCCTCCGCCGGGCCCAGGAGCGCCTCTAGGCACCATCCGTTTCTCGGTAATTGCCTGCTGCACGCCTAGTCAAAGCCGTATTAGTGTAAGATAATGTTAGAGGTGATGTGGGATGGCTAGCAGGCCCTTCGACAAGTTCACAGAGCGAGCGCGGCGGGTACTGGCCCTAGCGCAGGAAGAAGCTCAGCGCTTCAACCACAACTATATTGGCACTGAGCACATTCTGCTGGGGCTGGTCCGCGAGAGCGACGGCGTGGCTGCCCGCGTGCTCACCAATCTCGGCGTGGACCTGGGCAAGGTCCGTTCCGCCGTGGAGTTCATTATCGGGCGGGGTGAGCGCAGCACTGCGCCGGGCGAGATCGGCCTGACTCCAAGGGCCAAGCGGGTGATCGAGCTGGCCCTGGACGAGGCACGCCGCCTTGGCCACAGCTACATCGGGACCGAGCATCTCCTTCTGGGCCTCATGCGAGAGGGCGAGGGAGTGGCTGCCGGCGTTCTCGAGAGCCTGGGTGTCAACCTGGAGAAGGTGCGCGCCGAGAGCAATCGCGTGCTCAGCCAGGGTGCCCCTCACGCCCATGCCGCCGGCGGCACCCGGCAAACTAGCCGGACCCCCACCCTGGACCAACTCGGCACCGACCTTACCGCCGCAGCCCGGGCGAACAAGCTGGACCCGGTCATTGGGCGGCAAAAGGAAATTGAGCGGGTCATCCAGATCCTGAGCCGGCGGACCAAGAACAACCCCGTGCTCATCGGCGAGCCTGGCGTGGGCAAGACCGCCATCGTCGAGGGACTGGCCCAGCGCATCTCCAAAGGTGACATACCCGGTAGCCTCGAGGGCAAGCGCGTGGTCACCCTGGATGTAGGCGCCCTGGTGGCCGGCACCAAGTACCGCGGCGAGTTCGAAGAGCGCCTCAAGAAGGTCATCGAGGAGATCAAGACCTCGGGTAATTGCGTTCTCTTTGTGGACGAGATGCACACACTGGTGGGCGCCGGCGCTGCCGAGGGGGCTGTAGACGCAGCCAACATCTTGAAGCCGTCCCTGTCGCGGGGCGAGATCCAGTGCATCGGCGCCACCACGGTGGATGAGTACCGCAAGCACGTGGAGCGCGACCCGGCGCTGGAGCGCCGTTTCCAGCCCATCCTGGTGGAGGAGCCAACGGCCGAGGAGACCCTCGACATACTCAAGGGCATCAAACACCGCTACGAGGAGTTCCACCGCGTCGAGATCACCGATGAGGCGTTGCGGTGGGCAGCGGAGCTGGGCGCTCGCTATATACCTGACCGCTTGTTGCCCGACAAGGCCATTGACCTGATAGACGAGGCAGCCTCCAGGGTGCGTATCTCGCACTCCGGCATGCCTCTCTCGGTCAAGGAAGCCCTCAAGGCCCTGGAGAGCCTGCGCAAGGACAAAGAGGCGGCGCTGAGCAACCAGCAGTATGAGTACGCCGCCGAGCTGCGCGAGCGCGAGCTCCAGCTCGCCGAGAAAATCAGGTCCCTGGAGCAGGACTGGCAGCAGAAGCAGGACCAGGAAAAGGCCATGGTGAGCGAAGAGGACATCGCCCACGTGGTCAGCATGTGGACCGGCATCCCTGTGGCCCGCATCGCTCAGGAGGAGTCCGCCCGCCTGCTGCAAATGGAAGAGGTTCTCCACCGCCGCATCATCGGCCAGGATGAGGCCATTGGCACCATCGCCAAGGCCGTCCGCCGGGCACGGGCCGGGCTCAAAGACCCCAGGCGGCCCATTGGTAGCTTCATATTCCTCGGGCCTACCGGGGTGGGCAAGACCGAGTTGGCGCGGGCACTCTCCGAGTTCATGTTCGGCAACGAGGAAGCGCTGCTCCGCCTGGACATGTCCGAGTACATGGAGAAGCACAGCGTGGCCCGCCTCATCGGGGCGCCTCCAGGGTACATCGGCCATGACGAGGGCGGCCAGCTCACGGAATCGGTACGCCGCAAGTCGTATACCTGCATCCTGCTGGACGAGATCGAGAAGGCCCATCCGGATGTGTTCAACATCCTGCTCCAGATCTTCGACGATGGCCATCTCACCGATGGCAAGGGCCGGCGGGTGGACTTCCGTAACTCTATTGTGATCATGACCAGCAACATCGGCGCGGAGCTCATCCGGCGACACACCTCTATCGGCTTCGTCACCAGGGGCGAGGGTGACATAACCGAGGCGGATGCCTATGAGAAGATGAAGGACAAGGTCCTCGCCGAGGTCAAGAAGACTTTCCGCCCCGAGTTCCTGAACCGGATTGACGGCATCGTGGTCTTCCACGCCCTGAACAGGGACCACATCATGTTGATTGTGGATCTCCTGCTGAACCAGGTGCGCAAGTCCCTCCGGGAGAAGGCCATTAGCCTGGAGGTCACTGACGATGCCAAGAGGCTGCTGGTGGAAAAGGGCTACGACCCGGTGTTCGGCGCGCGCCCCCTGCGGCGGGCGATCCAGAATATGGTGGAGGACGAGCTCTCAGATGCCTTGCTGCGGGGTGACTTCCACACCGGCGAAACGGCAGTCGTGGACGCCAGCGACGGGCGCATTGTGATCCATGCCGCCGAGGTAGCCGCACCCGCAGGCTCCAGCGCGTAACCGAGGATACGGCATACAAACAGTACCCCCCGACATGTCGGGGGGTATTCTTTTGCCCTCCGCGCTTGTGAATGACGCACTGTCAGAGTTGGCCAGACCTATTGACAGGTGCTATTATTAGTACCACAAAGCGGGTCTTGAACGGAGGAATCATGAATACAGCCACCAAGTTCTCCGAAGACGTGGTGCGGTTGAGCGACATGAAGGTTAACCCTGGCAGGGTCGTTGACCAGGTTGACAAGACTCACCGGCCGGTGCTCTTGACCAACAGGGGGCGTGGCGTCGCCGTCGTTCAGTCCCTGAAGGACTACGAGGCCGGAACGGAGGAGCGGGCGTTTCTTCGCGGCATCGTCCAGGGGTTGATGGACCTGGAAGAAGGCCGGGAGATGGACTTGACGGAGGTCAAGAGCCGTCTTGGCTTGAGATGAAATGCCGCGAAAACGGGCGGTCACCTTCGCCATGTCGGCCGTCGAGGACCTTGAGGAAATCCGCCGGTGGTACGCTGACCGGGAGGTCCCTGACGTAGGCGAGCGATTGTTGCGGGAGGTGGTTTCCCGTGTTGAAAGACTTGCCGATTTCCCGGAGAGCGGTCGTACCGTACCTGAGTTTGGCGTGGCCCATCTCCGAGAGATCGTCTACCCGCCGTTTCGCATAGTCTATCGTCTGGACAAGATGCGGGTACGGATAGTCCGGGTATGGCGCGGCGAACGACTGCTTGACATGCCGTAGATACGTAGGGGCGAAGCATCCGGCGCAGTGGGAACTGACCCCCTGTGGTCCCCCTTGCCAAGGGGGACCACAGGGGGTAGATGATCGGCCGGATGCTTCGCCCCTACTGTGGTATCCTACTCCCGTGCAACGCAAGGGTAGCCGCATCTTTGTTTGCCAGCAGTGCGGGCAGGAGAGTATGGCCTACCTGGGGCGCTGCCCCGGCTGCGGCCAGTGGAACACCCTGATCGAAGAGGTCCGCCGCCCAGCGGTAGCTTCGGCGCCTGTGGCCATGCCTGGCGGCGCTCCGCCACAGGAGCTGGCCGCCATCCCCGAGGCGGCGGAGCCCCGTATTGGTTTATCCCTGGCCGAGGCGGACCGCGTCTTAGGCGGCGGCCTCGTGCCTGGGTCCCTGGTGCTGCTCGGGGGAGATCCGGGCATCGGCAAGTCCACCCTGCTGCTCCAACTGGCCCAGGGGCTGGCCCGTGACCACGGTCCGGGCCTCTACATCTCCGGCGAGGAATCGCTCCACCAGATCAAGCTCCGAGCGCAGCGGCTGGGACTGGACGGCCGGCGCCTGTTCCTGCTGGCGGAAACGGACCTGGAGTCCGTTCTGGGCCACCTGGACTCCCAGTCGCCAAGGTTCGCGGTGATTGACTCCATCCAGACGGTCTATGGGGCGGACATCGCTGGGCCGCCGGGCAGCCTGTCCCAGGTCAGGGAGTGCACCCTGCGGCTCATGCGCTGGGCCAAGGGGCACAACGTGCCCTTGTGGCTGGTGGGGCACGTCACCAAGGACGGTGCCATCGCCGGGCCGCGCACCCTGGAGCACATGGTGGACGTGGTGCTCTATCTGGAAGGCGAGGCGCATGGCGCCTACCGGCTACTGCGCTCGGTGAAGAACCGCTTTGGCCCTACCCACGAGGTGGGCGTCCTGGAGATGCGCGATGGCGGCCTGGTCGAGGTGGCCGACCCCTCGCGGGCCTTCCTGGCCGAGCGCCTGCCCGGTGCGGTAGGCTCGGCGGTGGTGCCCACCATGGAGGGGAGCCGCCCCTTGCTGGTGGAGGTGCAGGCGCTGGCCTCGCCCACGCCGTTCCCCCAGCCCCGCCGCACGGCCAACGGCGTGGACTTCTCGCGCCTGCTGCTGGTCACGGCGGTGCTCAGCCGGCGCCTGGGCTTGTCTCTGGCCAGCCAGGACATCATCCTCAACGTGGTGGGTGGACTACAGGTGGAGGAGCCTGCCGCCGATTTGGCCATGGCCCTGGCGGTGGTCTCCTCCGTTAAGGATGTGCCGGTGCAGCCCGGGCTGGCCTGTGTTGGTGAGGTGGGGTTGAGTGGGGAGCTGCGCTCGGTGGGGCAGATGGAGCGGCGCCTGGCCGAGGTGTCCCAGCTTGGCTTCGAGTCCTGCCTGCTGCCCCAGACGGCGCTGTCGCGCCTGCCGAGGGACTTTGGGCTACGTCTGCTGGGCGCGCCCACGCTGGTCCAAGCGGTGCGCCTGGGGCTGGCCCAGAAGGGGAAACAAGATGAGCCGTAGGGGCCTTCCCAGTACTCAAGCCAAATGTGGTAATTGCCGGATGCTTCCCCGGGTGCTATCTTGGGAGGGCCTCAATTGAGGGGAGGAGCAATGAAGACAAACTTGGCACGCATAACGTTTGACCCGAATGTGATGGGGGGCAGACCATGTATCCGGGGACTCCGTGTTACAGTGGGCACTATTGTTGGTTTAGTCGCCGCCGGACATACCATATCCGACATTCTAAAGGCATATCCCTATTTGGAGAACGAAGATATTCGTGAAGCACTAGCGTATGCCGCCTGGCGTGCTGAGGAGATCGAGCTGCCGCTGGTCGGTACATGAAGCTGCTGGTTGACATGAACCTTTCCCCCCGCTGGGTTGAAGTGTTTGAGCGAGAAGGATGGCAAGCGTACCACTGGTCTACAGTGGGCGACCCACGCGCGACGGACCGAGTGGTCATGGACTGGGCGCGTGCAAACGGCTGCGTTGTGTTTACCCACGATCTTGACCTCGGCGCTTTGTTGGCAAACACTCGCGGACAAGGGCCGAGTGTGATTCAGGTCCGTACACACGACGTTATGCCGCAGAGCCTTGGGGAGAGATTGGTACAAATACTTCGGCAATATGAGTCAGTCATTGAAGGCGGTGCGCTGATAACCGTGGATGAAGCTAAGTCCAGGGTGCGAATCCTGCCTTTGAAATGAAGCTGCGATCGCCCTGCCGCCGCCCGCAGCGTCTGCGCCAACTGGCGAGGGTCTGCCTGCCCCCTTCGACAGGCTCATGGCAGGGCCGCGACTTCGGGCTGCGGCTGCTGGGGGTGCCCACGCTGGGCCAGGCGGTGCGCCTGGGGCTACAAGCCAAAGGACAATACATGGCGAAGGAGGTCCAAAATGGTGCTCAATCCGCTCATTGACCTTATCAAGACACTGGCAGAGAGAATAGACAAATACAAAGATGATCTCAGAGACAGCGAATCCCGTACCCGCTACGCATTGATCGACCCCCTGCTGCGCAAGCTGGGCTGGGACACCGAAGATCCTGATCAGGTTCGACCTGAGTGCTCAGTTAAGACTCCAGCCGGCAAGGTGGAACGCGTTGACTACGCGCTGTTGGAGCAGAAGGAACCCTGGGTCGTTGTAGAAGCAAAGAAGCTAGGGATACCGCTCTCAGAAGCGCTAGGCGACAATATCAACTACTGCGTGTACCTAGGAGCTCACTATTTGGTTAATACCAACGGCCAACTGTGGGAGATCTATGACATGACGAAAGGTGGGCGCATGGAGGACAGGCGGGTTGTCACTTTTGACGTGTCCTCTCCGGAACGGGCCAAGATGGCGGCGGCTGCCCTGTTCCTCTACCGGGGCAATTACTGCCAGATAAGGTTACCGTCAGCCGTGGAGCAACCAACGCGAGCGGCAACTGCCGGGCCAATGGCTCAAAGCGCCGGCCAGTCGTCTCCCCAGTCGGCGCTGTTGCCTCCCACCCCCACAAGTGCTGGCCTGAGTGCATCCGTGAGCTTGTTGGAGTTCAAGCCCAGTGCGAACAGCAAACCGCCCACCATCATTGCGCCTGACGGGACGAATGTATCGCCGGCAGTCTGGGCCGATTTAACCCAGCGACTGGTTCAATATCTATGGGAGAAGGGCAAACTTACGCAGGCCAATTGCCCGATTGGAAAGGCGCAGGGCAAGCGCTACCTAATTGCCTCAGAGCCCAAACATCCAGATGGACAGAACTTCTGGCGTAAGCGCCAAGTGGGGCCCATTTGGGTAGAAGGCGACTCCGGAGTTTGGGATGCAGTGCACAATGCCCGTCGCTTGCTAAGGTCGGTGGGTGAAGACCCCGCTAGGTGGAGAGTCAGAGGGTAAGAGGTTCTGCGGCCTTTAGTTGAGTCTCTCCCTTGTATAGCTGTCATACTTGTCCTTCTGGCCCTCTTGGATCCACAAACGCCAGAACACGTAACCCAATGGCAGAATAGGTATGAAGACAATAGCCGCCGCAACGTGGTGATTGGTCACATACAAGGTGATCACGCCGCCGAGAGAGGCAGCAATCAGCACTGCAAATGCCCCTAGCCTCATACTGCCTATTATATACTGTGAACAAGTCAACATCTCAACATGCATGCAAAAGAACCCACGAACACGATGAAACTCTCGCGTTTAGGGGAGGGCGGCCGTCAGATCGACAAGCTGCGGTTCGTCCTCCGGGACATGGCCTCCTGCGTGATCGCCTTCTCTGGGGGGGTGGACTCCACGCTCCTGGTGTCAGTGGCCCACGAGGTGCTGGGCGAGAAGGCGCTGGCCGTTACCGGCGTCTCGCCCACATATACCAGGGAGGAGGTCGAGGCGGCCCGCTCCCTGGCGGAGCACATCGGCATCCGCCACCGGTTCATCGAGACCAAGGAGCTGGACGACCCCTGCTTCGCCCGCAACGACTCCCGCCGTTGCTACTACTGCAAGAGCGAGCTTTTCCGCGAGCTGCGTCATATCGCCGACGCTGAGGGCCTGGCCTGGGTGGCCGATGGCACCAACCGGGACGATACGTCGGACTACCGCCCCGGCCGCCAGGCCGCCGCCGAGCTGGGCGTGCGCTCACCCCTGCTGGAGGCCGGGTTGACCAAGGCGGACATCCGCCGCCTGTCCCGCGAGCGGGGCTTGCCCACCTGGGACCAGCCCGCCCAGGCCTGCCTGGCCTCCCGATTCCCCACGGGCACGGCCATCACCTCGGAGTTGCTGGAGCAGGTGGGCCAGGCGGAGTCTTACCTGCACTCGCTGGGCCTGCGCCAGGTGCGCGTCCGCCACCACGGGTCCATCGCCCGCATCGAGGTTGAGCCGGAGGACATCCCTCGCCTGGCCGCTGACGGCATCCGCCAGGACATTGTGGCCCGCCTGCGGGAGATCGGCTACACCTACGTCGCCCTGGACCTGTCCGGCTATCGCACCGGCAGCCTGAACGAGGTGCTGGCTTCTCAGGATACACCTAACCAGACAAAGCCATGATTCATGCTCTGAAAACAGGGGGTGGTGTGGAGTCTCCCCCTCTCCCTCGAAGGGAGAGGATGAAGGTGAGGGTGAGGCACGCCCGTGATCACACCTAGCCTCCCCCTCACTCTCGCTCTCTCCCGCCAGGGGAGAGAGGAAACGCATTTGCATCCTCTCTTGATGGGCACAAGCCTGGGGCTTGGGACTCCGGGCACGTGAGAGCAATCTATTTCCAGTGCGTGGGGGGGGCCAGCGGCGATATGGTGCTGGGGGCCCTGGTAGATGCTGGCGCGCCCGTTGCTGACATTTCGCGCGGTCTGGCCCCGCTCTTTCCACAGGGCATACGCTTGAGCGCCCGGCCTGCCCAGCGGGGGGTCATACACGGCACGCAGGTGACTGTAGAGGCAGATGCTAACCCTCCCCTACTCGGCCTGAACCAGGTGGAGGTGCTGGTATCGGGAAGCTCTTTGCCTGCGCCGGTGGTGGAGAAGAGCCTGGCCGTGTTCCGACGGCTGGCCGAGGCCGAGGCCAGGGTGCACCATGTCGCGCTCAACGAGGTAGCCATGGTAGGCAGGCCGGATACCATCGCCGATATAGTGGGTGGGGTCCTCGGCCTGCATCTGCTGGGAGTGGAGGCGGTCTATACCTCACCTTTGCCGGCAGGCAGTGGCACCATAGACAGCCTCCACGGCGTGTTGCCCGTGCCCCCGCCGGCGGTCATGGAGCTGGTCGCCCTGGCCCGGGCGCCCTTGCGCCCCACCCACTATCGGACCGAGCAGGTCACGCCCACGGGGGCGGCCCTCCTCACCACGCTGGCCTCATTTGAGGCGCCGGACATTGTGGTGGAGCGCATTGGTTACGGGGCGGGCAGCCGCCACCTGCCCGAGCTGCCCAACGTGCTGGCCCTGTGGCTGGGGCAGGTGTCGGTGGACGAGGAGCGTCTAGTCCTGCTCCAGACCAACATTGACGATATGAGCCCGCAGCTCCACGGCTACGTCATGGAACTGCTCCTGGGGCAAGGGGCGAGGGACGTATGGTTCACGCCCATCCAGATGAAGAAGGACCGGCCGGGGACCATGATCAGTGTGCTGGCAACCGTGGATCTGGAGGCGGACCTGGTGGCTACGCTGTTTCGGGAGACCACGACTCTGGGCATCCGGCGTCTGCCGGTGGGCCGCCACGAGGCGGAACGGGAGTCCTTCGCTTTCAAGTCCAGCCTGGGGCCGGTCAGCATGAAGCGCAAGCGTTTCCAGGGGCAAGTGTTGGGGGTGGCGCCAGAGTACGAGGACTGTCGTAGGCTGGCGCAGAAGCACGGCCTGCCCCTCCAGGAGGTATACCGGCGCCTCGCCCGGGAAGGCGGCGAAGCGCCTTAGCAGTGGCCAGAGCATGGGCCATGGGTTTTGCGGGACATAAAGTAGCAGAAGAGCATGTGGTGAAAGCTGTGATGCCCTTGACATGGCATTGGAGGCTTGTTAGAATCACACAATAGCGCCCGAGAGTAGATAGCAGATAGAGGGTCGAAAGCCTGATGTGTGGATGGGGCGCCCGGGGGGACTGAGCGCTTTCGACCCTTTCGTATGTCTAAGTAGCGAGGAAGGAAAGGCTGGTTGTGCCTACCGTCAATCAATTAATCAGAAAGGGTAGAGCCCGGGCCCACAAGAAGGCCCGCACCGGCGCCCTTCGTTTTGTGTTGGACCTGCGCCGCCGCCGCCGGGAGCGTCCAGAGAGCGCTCCCCAGAAGCGTGGTGTGTGCACTCTGGTGAGGACGGTCACCCCCAAGAAGCCCAACTCCGCCCTGCGCAAGATCGCCCGGGTGCGACTGACCAACGGCTTCGAAGTTACCGCCTACATCCCGGGCGAGGGTCATAATCTTCAGGAGCACTCCGTGGTCCTCATCCGCGGGGGCCGGGTGCCCGACCTGCCGGGCGTGCGCTATCATGTCATCCGCGGGGCTCTTGATGCCGCGGGCGTGAAGGACCGGCAGCAGGGCCGCAGCAAGTACGGCGCCAAGAGGGCCAAGGGCGCGGCGGCCACCTAGAGAGTTGTAGCTATGCCACGACGTGGGACTATTGTCAAGCGGGCTCCACAGCCGGACTCCAAGTACGGCAACGCTACCGTGTCCCGTATGATCAGCAGGATCATGCTCCAGGGCAAGAAGACGGTGGCGGAGCGCATCGTTTACCAGGCACTGGAATCGGCGGCCCAGGAGCTCAAAGAGGAGCCTATGCAGATCATGGAGCGGGCGTTGAAGAACGCCACGCCGCTCCTTAAGGTCAAGCCTCGCCGTGTTGGCGGCGCCACCTATCAGATACCCGTTGAGGTCAGGCCGGAGGAGGGGTCCTCCCTGGCTTTGCGCTGGATCCTGGGCGCTGCCAGGGGCCGGAAAGGGCGCCCCATGCACGAGAGGCTGGCCGCGGAGCTGGTGGATGCTGCCAAAGGGCAAGGGAGTGCCGTCAAGCGGCGCGAAGATACCCACCGGATGGCTGAAGCCAACCGGGCTTTCGTTCACTACAGGTGGTAGGTATGCTGGCGATGGGACCCGCCTCGTCAGGAGGCCGGGAAATGGTGATGGAACGCCTCAAACTGGAAAGAACCCGTAATATCGGCTTTATCGCTCACATTGATGCTGGAAAGACCACCGTCACTGAACGCGTGCTGTTCTGTACCGGCCGCACCTACAAGATAGGGGAGGTGGACGAGGGGACCACGGTGATGGACTGGATGGAGCAGGAGCGCGAACGCGGCATCACCATCAAGGCGGCGGCGACGAGCTGCTCCTGGGCCGACTACCAAGTCAACATCATAGACACCCCCGGACACGTGGACTTCACGGCCGAAGTGGAGCGCTCCCTGCGGGTGTTGGACGGGGGCGTTGTCGTCTTCGACGCTGTAGCTGGCGTCGAGGCCCAGTCCGAGACGGTATGGCGCCAGGCGGACAGGTACCAGGTGCCGCGCCTGTGCTTCGTCAACAAGATGGACCGGTCCGGCGCCAACTTCCTGGGCACTGTGGATATGATCCGGGAGCGCCTGAGCGCCAACCCGGTCCCCATCCAGTTGCCTATGGGCCAGGAGGACAGCTTCCGCGGCTACGTTGACCTGATTGAGCAACGGGCCTGGCTCGTGTCCGACGACCTGAGCGTGGCTCCTGAAGAGAGCCCTATCCCTGAGGATATGGTGCAGGACGTGGCCCGGCAACGGGAGAAGCTCATTGAGAGGCTGTCCGAGGTGGACGAGCACCTGATGGGCCTCTACGTTGAAGGCAAGGCGCCCACGGTAGAGCAAATCAAGACAGCGTTGCGCCAGGCCACGATATCGGCCAAGGCAGTGCCGGTCCTCTGTGGCAGCGCGCTGCGCAATCGCGGCATACCGGCGCTCCTGGATGCGGTGGTGGCCTATTTGCCCTCGCCCCTTGACATGCCCGCAGTGACCGGGCACGACGTCAACAGCGGGCTAGAGGTAACCTGGCCCAACCGGGAAGACAGCCCCTTCAGTGCCCTGGCCTTCAAGGTGGTCACCGACCCTTACATGGGCCGGCTGGTCTACCTACGGGTCTACTCCGGGCGGGTGAATGTGGGCGACCAGGTGTACAACGCTACGCGAGACAGTCGGGAGCGGGTGGGACGGCTGCTGCGGATGCACGCCAACCGCCGCGAAGAGATAACCTTCGTGGAGGCCGGCGACATTGCGGCGACCCTAGGCCTCAAGAATACCACCACCGGCGATACCCTGTGCGACCCCAAACGCCCCATAGTCCTGGAGCCCATCCGCTTCCCTGAACCAGTCCTCTTCCTCACCATCGAGCCCCGCACCAAGGTTGACCAGGAGCGGCTGGCTGACGCTTTGGCCAAGCTCTCCGAGGAAGACCCGACCTTCAAGACGCGTTTCGACGACGAGACGGGGCAACTGATCATGTCGGGCATGGGAGAGCTCCACCTCGAGGTGCTGGTGGACCGGCTGGTAAGAGAGTACCGGGTGGAGGCGCGGGTGGGCCAGCCGCAGGTGGCCTACAAGGAGGCCATGACCGTTCCCGTCAAGGTGGAGGGCCGCTTCATCCGTCAAACGGGCGGCCGGGGCCAGTATGGCCACGTATGGTTGGAGCTGGAGCCACTGGAGAGGGGCAAGGGCTTCGAGTTCGAGAGCAAGGTGGTGGGCGGGACAGTGCCCAGGGAATACTTCTCGGCCGTGGAGGCCGGTGCCCGGGAGGCTATGGAGAGCGGCCCGGTGGCTGGCTACCCGGTGGTGGATGTCAAGGCCTCTCTGGTGGACGGCAGCTACCACCCCGTGGACTCCTCGGAGGTGGCCTTCAAGATGGCCGGTTCTATCGCCCTCCGCGAGGGCGTGAGCAGGGGCAAACCCGTACTCCTGGAACCTATCATGAAGCTGGAGATCGTGACCCCAGGGCAATACCTCGGGGATGTGATTGCCGACCTGAGCGCTCGTCGGGGCCATGTCAAAGGCATAGCAGGTAAGGTGGAGACGTTGACCATCCAGGGGGAGGTGCCCCTGGCTGAGACGTTTGGCTACGCGGCCGCGTTGCGTTCGTTGACCCAGGGCCGGGCTAGCTATACCATGGAGTTCCTGAGCTACCAGGAGCTAGCGGCCAACCTGGTGGCCCTAGTGGTAAAGCGGGGCAGGAGATAGGAATGCCTAAACAGCAGGTCCGCATCAGGCTTTGGGCATACGACCACCGGCTGCTGGACGAGTCTGCACGCCAGATTGTCGAGGCTGCGGAGCGCACCGGCGCCGTGGTGGTGGGACCCGTGCCTCTGCCCACCCGGATCAGCCGGTTCTGTGTCACCCGTTCGCCCCATGTGGACAAAGATTCCCGGGAGCACTTCGAAATCCGCACCCACAAGCGGCTGATTGACATCCTTGACCCCACCAGCCGGACCGTGGACTCGCTGACCCGCCTCCAGTTGCCGGCGGGTGTGGACATCGAGATTAAGATCTGATCATGGTTAAAGGTATTCTGGGCAAAAAAATAGGCACTACCCAGGTCTTCTCCGAGGACGGCCGCGAGGTGTCCGTGACGGTCATCGAGGCTGGCCCTTGCGTGGTCACCCAGGTCAAGACGGTAACCAAGGACGGCTACGAGGCTGTCCAGCTCGGCTTCCAGGAGGCCAAACGCCTGAATTCCCCGGAGCGGGGGCACCTCAAGCGAGTGGGCAAACTATTCCGGTATCTGCGTGAGGTCGCCGCGGAGGACCTGGAGGGCATCCAGGTGGGGCAGAAGGTGGATGTGAGCCTGTTCCAGGCCGGCGAGATGATTGATGTGATCGGCACGTCCAAGGGGCGCGGGTTCGCAGGCGTCATGAGGCGCCACGGCTTTCGGGGCGGGCCCAAAACTCACGGTCAGTCGGACCGGGCGCGGCACCCGGGCTCCATCGGGGCGACGAACACGCCGGGCCGGGTGGTCAAGGGCATGCGTATGGCCGGCCACTTGGGCAACGCGCGGGTGACTGTGCGTAACATCAAGGTGGTGCAGGCCGACCCGGAGCGCAACTTGCTGCTCATTCGGGGCAGCGTGCCTGGAGCCACCAATGGCCTGGTCATCGTAAGGAAGGCGGGGGCATAGCATGGAGCTTCCTCTGCGCAGCGTCCGGGGGGAGGTCGTGGGCCAGATAGAGGCGGACGACTACGTGTGGGCGGTGCCCTTCAACGCGGCCGCCGTTCACCAGGCGATGGTCAGGCAGCAGGCCAACGCGCGTCAGGGGACCGCCGACACCAAGACCCGCTCTGAGGTATCTGGCGGCGGCAAAAAGCCCAGGCCGCAGAAGTACACGGGCCGCTCCCGTCAGGGCAGCACGCGAGCTCCCCACTGGTCGGGGGGTGGGGTGGTCTTCGGGCCACACCCCCGGGATTACCGGCAGGACATGCCGAAGAAGATGCGCCGCCTGGCCCTGCGTTGTGTGCTGTCCTCCAAGGTGCGAGAAGAGCGATTGGTGGTGGTAGAGGGCTTCGACGTGTCCCAGCCGGACACCAAGGCGATGGCTGGCATCCTGGGCGGCCTGGGTGTGAACAAGCGGGCACTGGTGGTAACTAGGGACCCCGAGGCGGCCGTTTACATGTCCGCCCGCAATCTGCCCGGGGTGAAGACCCTGCCGGCGTCATATCTCAACGTGGTGGACTTGCTCGAGCACGATTACCTGGTGATGACTCGCGACGCGGTGGCCCGCGCGGACGACATCTGGGGCAGGGTCAAGGTGAAGGTGTAGCCATGGAGCTTCTAGAAGTCCTGCGCCGTCCCTACATCACCGAGAAAGCGACCAGCCTCCAGGCCCAGAACAAGTACGCTTTTGAGGTGGACCTGAAGGCCAACAAGCACCAGATCAGGCAGGCGGTGGAGGTGGCGTTCAAGGTCAGGGTTAAGGACGTGCACGTGCTCCGCGAGCATGGGAAGATGCGCCATATGGGCCGCTTCCGCACGCGCTCCCCAGAGACCAAGAAGGCGGTAGTCACCCTGATGGCCGGGGACAAGATCGAGTTCTTCCAGAGCGTTTAGCCGAGAGTCCGACGATGCCAGTTAAGACGTTCAAACCAACCTCCTCCGGACAGCGGGGCCGGGTGGCCCTGGTGCGCCCGGTGACCAAAGAAGAGCCGGAGAGGCGGCTTACCAAGCCCCTGAACAAGCAGGCGGGGCGCAATGTCTATGGCCGAATTACCGTCCGCCATCGTGGCGGCGGGGCCAAACGCGCCCTGCGGTTGGTGGACTTCAAAAGGGACAAGCACGGCATACCGGCCAAGGTGGCTGCCATCGAGTACGACCCGAACCGGACCGCTTGCCTGGCCCTGTTGCACTATGCTGACGGTGAGAAGAGGTACATTCTCCACGTCGAGGGGCTGAAGGTGGGGGATGTGGTGACCTCTGGATCTGGGGCCGAGGTCAGGCTGGGTAATGCCCTGCCCCTGTCCGCCATTCCCACGGGTACTCCGGTACACAATGTTGAGTTGGAGCCCGGGAAGGGTGCCCAACTGGCGCGGAGCGCCGGCGCAGCGGCCCAGGTCATCGCCAAAGAGGCGGACCACGTTCTGGTACGGCTTCCCTCTGGGGAGATGCGGCGTTTCAACACCCGGTGCAGCGCAACCATCGGCCAGATCGGCAACATTGACTGGCGCAACGTGAAATGGGGCAAGGCCGGGCGCAAGCGCCACAAGGGAATCAGGCCCGCGGTGAGAGGCAGCGCCATGACTCCCCGGGACCACCCCCACGGCGGTGGCGAGGGCCGCTCGCCCATCGGCATGCCTGGGCCCAAGACCCCCTGGGGCAAGCCGGCGCTGGGCTACAAGACCAGGGAGCGCAAGCCCAGTGATAGAATGATCGCCAAGAGGAGAAAGTCGTGACGCGTTCCAGCGCGAAGGGGCCCTTCATAGATGCCAAGCTCCTCAAGAGGGTACAGGCCGCCGCTCAAAGCGGTCAGCGGGTGGCCATCAAGACCTGGAGCCGGCCCTCTACGGTGCTTCCGGAGATGGTGGGCATGACTATCGCCGTTCACGACGGCCGCCGCCATGTGCCCGTGTTTGTCACAGAGCAGATGGTGGGACATCGGCTGGGCGAGTTTGCCCCCACTCGCGGTTTCCGGGGCCACTCTACCAAGGCAGTGCAGCCGCCGGCTGGGAAGACGGCGTAGGGTACTTCTATGGAAGTCAGAGCGATGGTCAAACAGGTGCGTGTGTCCCCCGTCAAGGTCCGCCGGGTGCTGGCTACCATTCGCGGTCGTCGGGTGGAGGAGGCCCAGGCCATTCTGCAGTTCCTACCTCAACCCAGCGCCCGGACGGTAGCCAAGCTGCTCAAGTCGGCGGTGGCTAACGCGGAGAACAACTACCAGTTGCTGCCCTCGGAGCTGCGGGTGGCGCAGGTCTGGGCCGGCGACGGCCCCACCGTCAAGCGTTTCCGGCCGCGGCCCAGGGGGCGCATCGGCCGCATTCATAAGAGGACCTGCCATATTACAGTGGTGCTATCGGGAGAGGAATAGTGGGGCACAAAGTACACCCAACAGGTTTCCGGCTGGGCATCACGAAAGACTGGCAGGCCCGCTGGTACGTGAGGAAAGGGTTCGCCCAGACCCTCAAAGAGGACCTGGCGCTGCGGGGGGCTGTGGTCAAGAGGTACCCGGGCGCCGATGTGTCGCGGGTGACCGTGGACCGGGGAGCGGGCGAGGTCACTGTGACGGTGCACACGGCGCGACCGGGCATCATCATTGGCCGGGGCGGGCAGCGAGTAGAAGAGCTACGACGGCTCCTGGAGAAGATCGCCGGACATCCGGTTCGCCTGAACATCCAGGAGGTACCCCAGCCCGAGCTAGATGCCACCGTGGTGGGCCAGCACGTGGCCAACCAGTTGGAGCGGCGCATAAACTTCCGTCGCGCGGCGCGGCAGGCGGTGCAACGAGCGATACAGGCCGGGGCCAAGGGGGCGAAGGTGATCGTCTCGGGGCGGCTGGCTGGCGCTGAGATCGCCCGTACCTTCACCGAGAAACAGGGGCGGGTACCGCTGCACACGCTGCGCGCGGATATTGACTATGGCTTTGTCGAGGCGCGTACCTTGATGGGCAGGATCGGGGTCAAGGTCTGGATATACAAAGGGGACGTGTTGCCTCCTATGCCCGAAGCGGTAGCCCCGCCGGCTGGGGCAACGGCCGCCGTGGTCTCACCGGCCCCTGCGGCTCCTCCGGCCGCCGCGGGCCCTGCCAGCCCACCACCGGTGCCTGCTCCCGTGAGGGTTGATGATGCAACAACCAAAACGAGTTAAGTACCGCAAGTCTCACCGCGGCAAGCGGCGGGGCGTGGCCGTAGCTGGGGGCAAGGTCAGCTTCGGGGAGTTTGGCCTGCAAGCAGCAGAGTGCGCCTGGGTGACGGCGCGCCAGATTGAAGCGGCCCGCAGGGTGGTCTCTCACCGACTCCAGCGTGGCGGTAAGATGTGGGTCACCGTTTTCGCTGACAAGCCGATAAGCAAGAAACCCCTGGAGGTGCGTATGGGGGGTGGCAAGGGGGCAACCGACCAATGGGTGGCCGTGGTCAAGCCCGGGCGGATCATTTTCGAGGTGGCCGAAGTACCGGCGGCTGCGGCTATCGCAGCGCTGAAGCAGGCCGGCTTCAAGCTGCCCATCGCTTGTAGAGTGATCGCCCGCCAATTGGACTTCGCCAAGCTGACGGAAGTGCAAGATGAAGCCTCAGGAGCTTAAGGAGCTTAGGGCTCTCGGCGTTGCCGAGCTGCGCAAGGAGGAGGCAGCTACCTATCAGGAGTTGCTCAACCTGCGGTTTCGTTGGGCCACCCGGCAACTGTCTGACCCTCATGCCATCGGTAAGGCCAAGAAGAAGCTGGCCCGCATCAAGACTTTCCTGACAGAGAAAGAGCTAGGTATCAGCGCATGAAACCCAGGACGCGTACGATGACCGGCCGGGTAGTGAGCGACCGGATGGACAGGACCGTGGTGGTGGTGGTGCAGAGCCTCCGCATGCATTCCCTCTACGCCAAGGTCGTGCGCCGTCGCAAGAAGTACAAGGCCCATGACGAGGAGCGCGCCGCCCACGTGGGGGACATGGTCCGGATCGAAGAGACTCGCCCGCTGTCCCGCGAAAAGCGGTGGCGCGTGGTGGAGGTAGTGGCCCGTGCCAAGGGGTCTCCGGTGGCAGCCGGGGAAGGCCCGGCCGAGAAGGCTGAAAGCAATGATTCAGAATTACACCAGGCTCAAGGTAGCGGACAATAGCGGCGCCCGCACTATTATGTGCATCAACGTCCTGGGCGGCAGCCACAGGCGCTATGCTCACCTTGGTGACATCATCATCGCAGCGGTGAAGGCAGCCACGCCCAACGCCCCGGTCAAGAAGGGTGAGGTCGTGCGAGCGGTGGTGGTACGCACCTCATGGCCGCACCGCCGGCCCGATGGTAGCTACATCCGGTTCGACGACAACGCCGCGGTCGTCCTCGACGACAAGCAGAACCCCAGGGGCACCCGCATCTTTGGCCCAGTGGCCCGGGAGCTGCGGGAGAAGAACTTCACCAAGATCGCCTCGCTGGCCCCGGAGGTGCTGTGATGGCCTCTAAGCTGCGCACGGGCGATACCGTGCTGGTGATTGCCGGGAAAGACCGGGGCCAGAAGGGCAAGGTCCGGCGGGTCATCCCCGAAGAGAGGCGGGCTGTCGTCGAAGGCCTTAATATGGTGAAACGCCACCTGCGAGGTCGTCCGGGCGTGCGGCAGGCGGGCATTATCGAGCGGGAAGCCCCCATCTCCCTGTCGAATCTCATGCTTCTGTGCCCTCGCTGCAATAAGCCGGCTCGGGTAGGTGCCCAGTTCTTGGAAGACGGGCGCAAAGTGCGGCGGTGCCGGGCCTGTGGGGAGGTGGTCGAATGAGTGCCCAGCGGAGGGGTAAGCGCGGCGCAGGCAAAGCCGCTCCGGCGGCTCCCGCCCCGGGGGGGGTGCCCGCGGCTCCGGCCGCGCCTCAAGCTCCGGCGGGTCCGCCCCGGCTGCTCGTCCGGTACCGGAAGCAAATAGCCCCCGCCCTTCAGCAGGAGTTCGGCTACGGGAACCCGATGCAGGTGCCAAGCCTGGAGAAGATCGTGCTCAATATTGGCCTGGGGGAGTCACTTCAGAACCCCAAGGCCATGGAGAATGCCCAGAGGGACCTGGCTACGATCTCGGGGCAACACCCGGTGGTGACCAAGGCCAAGCGGTCCATCGCCGGCTTCAAGATCCGGCGGGGGATGGCCATTGGGGTCATGGTTACCCTGCGGGGACGTCGCATGTGGGACTTCTTTGATCGCCTGGTGAATGCCGCGCTGCCCCGCACGCGGGACTTCCAGGGCGTGTCGCCCGATGCCATGGACGAGAGAGGCAACTATAGCCTGGGCATTAAGGAGCAGATGCTCTTTCCTGAGATTGACTACGACAGCATAGACAGGGCGCGGGGGCTGGGCGTGACCATAGTGACCTCGGCCCGGAACAAGGGAGAGGCGCGGCGCCTGCTTCAAATGCTGGGCATGCCGTTCACTGGAGGCCAAGACCGTGGCTAAGATCGTTGACATGGTGAGGATGAACTTACCACCCAAGTACGCGGTGCGCAAGCGCAACCGCTGTCATCTGTGCGGGCGCTCTCGGGCGGTCTACCGTCACTTCGGGCTGTGCCGTCTGTGTCTGCGGACCCTGGCCCTGCGGGGGGAGATCCCTGGCGTTCGCAAGGCAAGCTGGTAGGGGGGAGAGGAAGTGGAAGGCACTGATCCTGTAGCGGACATGCTAACCCGGGTGCGGAACGCCCTCATGGTGCGCCACGAGACGGTGGGGCTGCCGGCTTCTCGCCTGAAGATAGCGGTGGCCCGAGTCCTCAAGCAAGAGGGCTTCATTGATGACTACCAGGTGCTGAAAGGCGTTCCCCAGCGCACGCTCAAGCTAACTCTAAAGTACGGGGATGGCAAGGCGCCCGCCATTCTGCACCTGGAGCGCGTCAGCAAGCCAGGGCGCCGGGTTTACCTATCGCGGGACAAGCTACCTCGCCCGCAGCGAGACCTGCGAGTAGCCGTTGTATCAACGTCCAAAGGGGTCATGACCTCCAGGGAAGCCTGGCGACTGAATCTGGGCGGAGAGTTGATGTGCTATGTGTGGTAGGTACTAGCTATGTCTAGAGTCGGTCAGGAGCCCATTGATCTGCCGTCCGGAGTCGAGGTGAAGGTCGAAGGGGGCGTGGTGACTGTTAGCGGCCCCAAGGGACAGCTTGCGCACACGCTGCCCGAGACCGTCTCCGTGGCTATGGAAGGCAAGCAGTTGAGCGTGTCTCGGTCTACGGACGACAAGCGGGACCGTGCCCTCCACGGGCTGACCCGTGCCCTTCTGGCCAATATGGTGCTGGGAGTAACCCAGGGGTTCACCAAGTCCCTGGAGGTACAGGGGGTAGGCTACCGAGCACAGATCTCGGGGCAAGGGTTGACCCTGACGGTGGGTTACTCTCACAAGGTAGATTTCCCGGCCCCGCCGGGCATCAGCTACGCTGTGGATGGCGCTCGGATCACCATCAGCGGCATTGACAAGCAACTGGTAGGCCAGGTGGCGGCACGGCTCAGGGCGGTGCGGCCACCTGATGCGTATACAGGCAAAGGGCTGCGCTACTTCGGCGAGCTCATCAAGCTGAAGCCAGGCAAGGCCGCCAAGAAGGTCAAGTAGCTATGAAGTTCACGGGAAGAGATGCGCGCTTGCGGCGGCACAGCCGCGTGCGGCGAAGGGTGTCGGGGACCGGGCAACTGCCTCGGTTGTGTGTCTTCCGCAGCCTTAGCCACATTTACGCCCAGGTAATAGACGACACCGTGGGCCGTACGCTGGCCACCGCCTCGTCCCTGGAGGCTGGCCTTCGGAGCCAGGACGGCCAGGGGAAAAAGGTGGACATGGCCCGCCGGGTGGGCGCTCTGGTGGCCCAGCGTGCTCGCGAGTTGGGAGTTAAACAGGTGGTCTTCGACCGCGGTGGCTACCAGTACCACGGGCGCGTGCGTGCCCTGGCGGAAGCCGCCCGGGAGTCTGGACTGGAGTTCTAATGGCAAGTGACGTAGGGATACGCGACGTAGAGACGGCCCCGGAAGCGGAAATAACCTTTAGCGAGAAGCTGGTGCACCTGCGCCGCGTGGCCAAGGTGGTCAAAGGCGGCCGGCACTTGAGCTTCAGCGCCCTGGTGGTGGTTGGCGACGGACGGGGCCGTGTGGGGGCGGCCATGGGCAAGGCAAACGATGTGCCCAGCGCCATACGCAAGGCCGCAGAGCGGGCCAAGAAGCACTTGTTCGAAGTGCCTATGGTGGAGACCACCATTCCCCATCCCATCACCGTCAAGTTCGGGGCGGCCCAGGTGCTCTTGAAGCCGGCCTCCAGGGGCACGGGCATCATCGCCGGCGGTGGTGTGCGTGCGGTAGTGGAGGCCGCGGGAATCAAGGATGTCATCACCAAGTCTCTGGGCAGCCGGAACCGCATCAACGTGGTGTGGGCTACGGCCAAGGCGCTGCAGAACCTGCGGAGCCCCGGGGAGGTTGGTAAGAGGCGGGGGGCTGGCCCCGGTGACGAAGGCGCGGCCTTGGAGGCCAGGGTTGAGTAAGCTGCGTATTACCTGGGTCAGGAGCGCCATAGACTATGAAGCCGACCAGAAGGCCACGCTTCGGGCGCTGGGCCTGCGCCGCCTTCATCAGACCGTGGTCCACGACAATAACCCATCAGTGAAGGGCATGGTCTTCAAGGTGAAGCACATGCTGCGGGTAGAGGAGGTGGCCGATCATGAAGCCGCATGAGCTGGCGCCGGCCCCCGGCAGCCGTCACTCGCGGAAGCGGGTGGGTCGCGGCAATGGTAGCGGCCACGGGACCTACTCCGGCCGGGGTCTCAAGGGGCAGAAGTCCCGCACCAGCTTCAGGCTCCGGCCGGGGTTCGAGGGCGGCCAGTTGCCCCTGATCAAGCGCCTGCCCGAGAAGCGGGGGTTCACCAATATCTTCCGCAAAGAGTACAGCGTGGTGAACGTGGGGCAGTTGGCACGCTTCCCGGAGGGTTCGGAAGTGACCGCGGCCAGCCTGGTGGAGGTGGGATTGCTCAAGTCAACCCGGCAGCCACTGAAGGTGCTGGCCGAAGGCGAGTTGGACCGCAGGTTGGTGGTCAGTGCCCAGGCTTTTTCCGCGTCGGCCAAGGCCAAGATCGAGGCGGCGGGAGGCAAGGTGGAGGTGCTGAGCGTTGAGGGCTGAGGCCCCAGGCCGGCCACGCCTGATCCAGGCCATGGTGGATGCCCTGCATCTGCCAGACCTGCGCCAGCGGCTGTTGTTCACTTTCGCTATGCTGGTGGTGTTCCGTTTTGTGGCCCACATACCGGTGCCCGGGGTGGACCTGGCGGAGCTACAGCGGCTGTTCCAGGGCAACCAGTTGTTGGGCATGCTGGACCTGTTCAGCGGCGGTGCCATGCGTAACCTGAGCATTGCTGCCATGGGGGTGTACCCCTATATCACCGCCACCATTATCATGCAACTGCTGGTGCCGGTTATCCCCCGCTTGCAGGCTATGGCCCAGGAGGGGGAGATCGGGCGGCAGCGCATTAACACCTACACCCACTGGGCGACTGTGCCCCTGGCAGCACTCCAGGGCTACAGCCAGCTCATCTTGCTTCAGCGCGCGGGCGTTGTGGCCGGCGTGGGATTTACCGGCGCTAACCTGACGCCTACCGTCGCCATGGTGCTCTCCATGGTGGCCGGCACGGTATTCCTGGTCTGGCTTGGCGAGCTCATCACCGAGCGCGGCATTGGGAACGGCGTTTCCATAATCATCTTCGGGGGCATAGTGGCCACCTTGCCCCAGATGGCCGGGCAGGCGTTCTTCGCCACCATAAACCCGGGTGGGCTCATGGTGTTCGGCGTTCTGGGCCTGGCTACGGTTGCTATCATCGTCATCTTCACCGTCGCCGAGCGGCGGGTGCCTGTGCAGTATGCCCGCAGCCAGTTCCGCGGCGGACGCATGTACCGGGCCGCGGGCTCCACCTACCTGCCTCTGCGGGTCAACACCGCGGGGATGATCCCGCTGATCTTCGCCCTTTCCATCATGATCTTTCCAGGGACAGTGGCGAGTTGGTTCGTCACGTCGGACGTGTCCTTTATCGCCAACGCTTCCCGGGTGGTCAGGGACCTGTTCGACCTTTCGAGTTGGTTCTACTGGACGTTGTACTTTTCACTGACGGTGGGGTTCGCCTTTTTCTACACCATGGTCATTTTCCAGCAGCAGAACCTGGCGGACACGCTCCAGAAGAGTGGTGGCTTCGTGCCCGGCATCCGACCCGGACGGCCGACGGCAGACTACCTGAACCGCGTGATCAACCGTATCACCTGGGGTGGCGCCCTGTTTCTGGGCGGAATAGCCGTGCTGCCGTTCTTCGCGGAGAAACTGACCAACATCCAGGCCCTTACGTTGTCTAGCACGGCGCTGCTCATTGTTGTGGGTGTTGTGTTGGACACCATGCGGCAACTGGAGGCGCAGCTCATGCTCCGCCAGTACGAAGGGTTCATGCGCTAGCATGTACCGCCATATTGTGTTGCTGGGCGCTCCAGGAGCAGGGAAAGGTACGCAAGCGGATGCCCTGGTCAAGACGCTTGGGGTGCCTCACATTGCCTCAGGGGACCTGTTCCGCGACCACCAGAGCCGCGGCACCGAGCTGGGTGTGCTTGCCAGGTCTTATATGGAGCGCGGTGAGTTAGTCCCCGACGATGTGACCATCCGCATGGTGGAGGAACGCCTGACCCGGGAGGACGCCAGGGTTGGCTTCGCTCTGGACGGCTTCCCGCGGACGTTGGAGCAGGCCAGGGCCCTGGACCGCGTGTTGGTCCGGCAGGGCCGCTGTGTGGACATGGTAATATATATCAGGGTGCCTGAGGAGGAGCTGGAGAGGCGACTCGGTGGGCGCTGGTTGTGCGGCACTTGTCAAGCGCCGTACCACGTGGTGTTCTCCCCACCCCGTCGAGTTGGCGTGTGCGACCGGTGCGGTGGCGAGCTGTTCCAAAGGGCCGATGACGCGCCGGAGACAGTGAGGCAACGCCTCAGTGTGTATTTGGGCCAGACATTGCCGCTTATCCAGTACTACAAGGGCATGGGTAAGTTGGTGGAGGTGGACGGTAGCCGGCCTATTGAGGAAGTGACGCGCGACGTGCTGGCGCGGGTCTCCCAGAATGGTGACTAGTATTAGCGAAGGCATAATACTCAAGTCGGCGCGCGAGGTGGCCCTGATGCGCCAGGCGGGGCGTATCGTGGCGGAGGTGCTCCAATTGCTGATGGAGGCCGTGTGTCCTGGCATAGCTACCAAGGACCTGGACGAAATCGCCCGCCGGGAGATCAGGGCCCGGGGGGCCCTGCCGTCCTTCGAGGGTTACCGAGGGTATCCGGCGGCGGTGTGTGTGTCGGTGAACGACGAAGTGGTCCACGGTATTCCCGGGGGCCGGGTGTTGGCTGAAGGGGACGTGGTCTCACTGGACCTGGGGGCCATATACAAGGGTTACCAGGGCGATGCTGCCCTGACCGTGGGCATTGGGAGCTTGTCATTTGATGCCAAGCGCTTGATTGAGGCAACCGAAGAAGGGCTAAAGCGGGGTATCGCCGCTGCCCGGCCGGGTGGGCGGGTGGGGGACATCTCCGCGGCTGTCCAGGGCTACATCGAGGCGCAGGGCTTCTCTGTGGTCCGAGAGTACGTGGGCCATGGTATCGGGCGTAACATGCACGAGGAACCTCAGGTGCCCAACTTCGGCCAACCGGGGCGGGGCCCGATGCTCCGGGCGGGGACGACGTTGGCCATCGAGCCGATGGTGAACGCGGGTGACTGGCGGACCCGCGTTGGAGACAATCATTGGACGGTGTATACGCTGGACGGAAGCCTTTCGGCCCATTTTGAGCATACTATTGCTGTCACTGAGGATGGGCCGGAAGTGTTGACGGTAGCCTGAGGCGGGCGGTCTGTTGTCTCGTATGCCAAAGAAAGAGACAATCGAAGTTGAGGGGAAGGTTGTCAAGACGCTGCCCAACGCCATGTTCCAGGTGGAGTTGGCCAACGGGCACCAGGTGCTGGCCCATGTCTCGGGCAAGATGAGGATGCATTTCATCCGCATACTGCCCGGGGACCGAGTGCTGGTTGAGCTGTCGCCCTACGACTTGAGTCGGGGGCGGATTACCTATAGACTGTAGCCGGAGAACTCAAAGATGAAAGTGCGTGCTTCCGTAAAGGCCCGCTGCGACAAGTGCAAAATCATCAAGCGCGAAGGCGTGGTGCGCGTGATCTGTTCCAATCCCCGGCACAAACAGCGCCAGGGATAAGGGACAAAAAGGAGGTCTTATGGCACGTATTGCTGGGGTAGACCTGCCCAGGGAGAAAAGAATAGAGATCGCGCTGCGGTACATCTATGGCATAGGCCCTACCCTCAGTAGGCGCTTTCTGGAGCAGGCCGGGCTTTCCGTGGATACTCGGGTCAAGGACATGCCCGAGGAGCAGGTCAACTTGCTTCGCGAGGTCATTGACAAGTCGGGCGTCCCCGTTGAGGGAGAGCTGCGGCGACAGGTGGGCATGAACGTCAAGCGGCTCATAGAGAACGGCAGCTATCGAGGCACGCGTCACCGCTTGGGGCTGCCGGTGCGGGGCCAGCGCACCCGCACCAACGCTCGCACCAAGAGGGGACCGCGGAAGACGGTGGCCGGTCGCCGCCGGGCTACGGCTAAGAAGTAAGCAGCAGGGGGGATTGTACATGGCAAGCAGAAGGACTCCCCGCCCACGGCGCAAGGAAAGGCGACACATACCTGCGGGCCGGGCCTACATCCAGTCCACGTTCAACAACACCGTTATCACTCTCACCGACCCCCAGGGCAATGTGTTGTCCTGGGGCAGTGCGGGACAGGCCGGGTTCAAGGGCTCTCGCAAGGGCACGCCCTACGCTGCCCAGTTGGCGGCGGAAGGGGCGGTCCGCCGGGCCCGGGAATTCGGGCTGCAACAGGTAGAGGTGTATGTAAAAGGGCCGGGGAGTGGCCGTGAGGCTGCCCTGCGCTCGCTGCAGGCATCGGGGTTGACTATCACCAGCATTCGGGATGTGACCCCTATTCCCCACAACGGTTGCCGTCCTCCCAAGCGGCGCCGGGTGTAGGCCAAGGAGAGGCATGGCTCGTTACGTTGGACCAGTGTGCCGTATTTGCCGGCGCTACGGGGAAAAGTACTTCCTCAAGAACGACAAGTGCTTGACTAACTGCACGTTGACCCGCCGGCCCAAGCCGCCCGGACAGGCGCAGGTCTTCCGGCGCAGGCTTTCCGACTGGGGTATCCAACTCCAGGAGAAGCAGAAGGCAAAGTATGTCTATGGCGTGTTGGAGCGCCAGCTCAAGCGCTACTTCGAGGAGGCGGTGCACCGGCCGGGTGTCACCGGCGAGGTATTGCTCCAGATACTGGAGCGGCGGCTGGACAACGTGGTGTTCCGCTTGGGCTTTGGCGGATCCCGTCCCCAGGCCCGGCAATTGGCGGCCCACGGGCATTTCCTGGTGAACGGGCGCCCAACCCACAGTCCCTCCATGATCATGGACGTCGGCGATACAGTGGCCTGGAGGGAGGGCAGCACGAAGAAGGAGTACTACCGCCAGTTGGCGAGGGAGATCCAGAGCAAAGTGCTCCCCGGCTGGCTCAGTCTGGACATGCAGACCCTCACCGGCCGGGTCTTGCGTCTGCCCGGCCGGGAGGAAGTCGAATACAAGATTGACGAGCGGGCCATGGTAGGCTACTACTCTCGTTAGTGGGGTGAGGGAAGTTGAGCGTGGCAGAAGTCATTGTCCCTACAGTAACCGAATCTGAGGGGAGCACCGCTACCTACGGCAAGTTCGTGGCGGAACCTCTCGAGTCCGGGATGGGGACCACGGTGGGCAACTCGCTCCGGCGGGTGCTGTTGGGTGGGCTTACCGGGGCCGCCATAGCCCGAGTACGCATTGAGGGAGCGCTACACGAGTTCGCTACCCTGTCGCATATGAAAGAGGACGTCACCGAGTTCCTTCTTAACGTGAAGGAGATTCGCTTGCGGTCCCTCAGCGGCCGTCCGGGCAGGCTCTTTCTGGATGCGTCTGGTAAGCGCGATGTCAAGGCGATGGACATCCAGCACAGCGCCGATTTCGACATAGTCAACCGGGAGCTACACCTGGCTACACTGGATTCTTCAGAGGCCAGATTGAGCGTGGAGTTCGAGGTGGAACTGGGCAAGGGCTACGTGCCCGCCAGCCCCGGAAACGGGCACTCCGTTGGGGTTATCCCTCTGGATGCCCTGTTCTCTCCCGTCCAGCAAGTGAACTTCAACGTTGAGCCCACTCGTGTGGGTGAGGCCACCGGGTATGAGCGCCTGGTTCTGGAGGTGTGGACAGACGGCAGCATCACGTCCACAGAGGCAGTCAGGCGAAGCGCGGAACTGCTGGTGCAGCAGTTCAACCTGTTCGCCCGCATGGGTGAAGCCGTGGGGATATCCTCGGCGCAGCGGGCCAGGCACCTGGACATCTCGCCGCTGCAGTACGAGTTGCCCATTGAATCATTGGCCCTGTCCCAGCGGACACTTAACTGCCTGAAGCGCGCTGGTCTTAACAAGGTGGGCCAGGTGATGGAGAAGACCCCGCAGGAGCTCATGTCTATCCGTCACTTTGGCGAGAAATCGTGGGAGGAGTTGGAGGCCAGACTGAAGGAGCAGGGCTTGCTGCCGTCGGAGCCAGCGGGGGTGCCCGTGGCCGTAAAGCCAGCGGCCGGGGCTGAGGACGAGGAAGAAGCCGAGGGGATGGAGGAGGAGCCAGAAGAGCCAGAGGAGAACGAAGATGGCGCATAAGGTGGCGGGCAGCAAACTCGGCCGTCCTACCGGGCACCAGGGGCTCCTGTTCCGGAACCTGGTTACTGACCTCCTGCGCTACGAGGCGATAACCACCACTGAAGCCAAAGCCCTGGCCATCAGAGGCACGGCAGAGAAGATGATCACACTGGGCAAGCAGAACACGCTGCATGCCCGCCGCCAGGCGGCGGCTGCCATCCTGGACGCCAATGTGTTGGCCAGGCTGTTCTCCGAGCTCGGGCCGAGGTACGCCCAACGGTCGGGTGGCTATACGCGACTGGTCAAGCTTGGCCCTCGTCTGGGTGACAACGCGCCCATGGTCCGCCTGGAGCTTCTCTCCTGAAGACGGTTGGCCGATGGACTGGTCCGCTGGGCACTGGTGGTGGCCTATGATGGTACTGCCTACTTTGGATTTCAGTTCCAGACCAACGGTCCCACGGTGCAGGGCGAGTTGGAACGGGCGTTGACCAGGCTGAACGGAGTGGACGTGCGCATATCCGCGGCCAGCCGGACCGATTCCGGGGCACACGCTATTGGGCAGGTGGTCAGCTTCACCACGCAGACGCGCCTCCCCGCTTCTGCGTGGCTGTACGGCATGAACTCCCTGCTTCCCCAGGATGTTGCCATCCAGGCCGCTGGCCCGGTGCCGCTGGGCTTCCACCCTCGCCGGGATGCCACCAGCCGGGAATACCGCTACACCATTTACAACTGCCCGGTGCCCATGCCTACCCAGCGTCGAGTGTCCCTGTGGGTCCGCCAGCCATTGGATGTGCCAGCCATGGCCGCCGCCAGCCGGTCGCTGGTGGGGACCTATGACTTCTCGGCGTTTGCTGGGCCGCTGGGTAAGCGCAACCCCCGGCGCTCGGTGCTGCATGCCCGGGTGACGCAGCAGCCGCCCTGGGTGTATTTCGACATCGCCGCCAACGCATTCCTGCCCCAGATGGTCCGTCGTTGCGCTGGGGCGCTGCTTCAAGTGGGCCTGGGCCGGCTCTCGGTGGACGCTTTCCGTGCCTTGCTGGCTTCAGTCAAGCCCATGTCCGCAGGCCCGGCGCTGCCAGCCCATGGCCTGTGCCTGATGAAAGTGAACTACCCTAATTTCCCTCTAGGAATGAAATAACATGCGTACGTATTTTCCCAAGGCCTTGGAGCTCAAGGCCGAGTGGCACGTGTTGGACGCCTCGGCACAGCCACTGGGCCGTCTGGCTGTAGAGGTGGCCCGGTTGTTGCAGGGAAAGCACAAGCCGACCTACACCCCCCACATGCTGAGCGGCGACTTCGTGATCGTCGTCAATGCCAGCAAGGCCGTCCTCACCGGCAAGAAGGCTGAGCAGAAGGTCTACTACCGGTTTTCCGGCTATCCGGGCGGGCTCAGGGTCATGCCTTTCCGCACCGTAGCTGCCAAGAGCCCGGAGTTGATCGTGCGCCAGGCGGTCAAAGGCATGCTGCCCCACCACGCGCTGGCTCACCGTATGCTGGGCCGGCTCAAGGTGTATCCGGGACCGGAGCATCCCCACCTGGCCCAAGTCACGGCGTCCAAGAAGGAGTAACCTGTGGCTGACGAACGCTACTTCTACGGCACCGGGCGGCGCAAGAACGCCATTGCCAAGGTACGCATATATCCAGGCGCCGGGCCTCTGGTGGTCAACGATAGGCCGATGGCGGAGTACTTCCCGCGGCTGGTGTGGCAGAAGCAGGTCATGCAGCCCTTCCAGCAAGCGGAGGCGGCCACGAAGTACCGGGTAGAGGTCAGGGTTATTGGCGGCGGGCTATCGGGACAGGCGGGGGCAGTGGCCCACGGCATCGCGCGGGCTCTGTCCGCCACCGGAGAGGAGATGCGCGTGAAGATGCGTCACGCCGGCCTGCTCACCCGCGACTCCCGGGTCAAAGAGCGTAAGAAGTACGGCCTTCTGGGCGCTCGCAAGGCCAAGCAGTCCCCCAAGCGCTAGACGGTATGAGGCCTCTCTTCCCGGCCGGTCTCTCTGGCGTGTGCAGCTAACCCGGAATCCACGGTCCATGAAGGGCCCCAGCGAATTGACCGCTGGGGCCCTTGGCGTTAGTATTACGCATATCCCCTCAAGGAGAACGTCGTGGCGCAAGTAAGCCTGCAGACCGGCCCAGGCGTGTTCGAAGTCCTTTGTCACGTGTGCCGCAGCCCTCAGGAGGCGCTGAAACAGTTTGTGGAGAACTCCGCGGATGCCATTGAGCAAGCGGGCGAGACAGAGGGCTACATTTCGGTCCAACTACAGTACCGGCCACCGGTGGAGGGCGAGAAGGTTCGCAGCCTCCAATCTATCGTGGTCAAGGACAATGGGACTGGCATGGACCGGGCAAAACTGGCCCAGGTGGTGCAGCGCATCGGGGACTCCGAGAAGCTGGAGCTGGCGCTTCGTGGGGAGAAAGGCATAGGCATTCTGGCCTTTGGCGAGGTCGCTGAAGAGCTGCACCTGTCTTCAACGGCGTCGCCCGGCACTCCGTCTTCCTGCCTTGTCCTGAAGCGGGAATGGCTCAGAGAGGGACGGGCTGACATCGTGGAGAGCTGTCCCCGCCACGCTCACACCGAGCGGGGCACCTGGGCCTGCCTCGAGGGCATGCTGCCCGAGGTGCAGGGCGTCTTCACGCCGGAACGGCTGAAGGACCACTTGAGCCGGGAGTTCTCCCAGGACCTGAGGCGAAACCTCTACTCCTTGAGCCTCAGAGAGGACGGGCGCACGGAGCTGGTGAACCCCCGCCGGCTGCGCGGCGTCAAAGTGCTGTCTACCCCTCTTAGCGAGGGACACGCCTACGTCGAGCTCTATGTCCTGCCGTGGGAAGCGGCGGATGCGTCTGTCAACCTCTACTCGCGCGGCGGCATGCGTGTGTGCTTCCTTACTGACCTGGAGGAGTTCAAGCTGCCTCCCTGGGCGGACAAGCGTCTGGAGGGCTACATCCGGTGCGACCGGCTCAAGCGCACCGCGGACAAGACGGCCCTGGTACAGGACCAGGCCTACCGCAGCTTCGTGTCCAGCTTGCAGGGGATCGAGGCCGAGGTCCGCAGTCAGGTGGACACGGTGAGCGCCGAGTACCGCGAAGCGCGCTTCAACGAGGTGGCGAACCGTGCGGCCAGGCTCATTGACCGCTTCGTGCGCTACCGCGAGCGGGGAGAGACACTGGAGCTAGTGCCCCGGTCCAGGGCAACCGCTCTCGCCGTCTGGCCCCCACCAGGCCGGAACACGGCACCGCGCGATCCGTCCGGCGAACGGCGCCCGAGGCTCAACGTCACCCGTGCCCCCCACATCCAGCTTTACGCGCCGCCTCAGGACAAGAGCGCTTTCCGGAGCTGGTTCGATCCCCAGGGGGGCGTCATCTGCGTGAACCGCGACCACGCGGAGTTCCTGCTGTCCGAGAAAGAGGACAGGCGTTGCATCCGCTATTTGTTCTCTATATGGGCTAAGGAGAACCTGCTCCAGGAGTACGGGGCTGATGCCCACAAGGTGGCGGATGAGATGGTGGGGGTGCTGGCGGAGGCCGAGCCCCTCCTCTGGTAGTGCGTTCTGCAATTGGGGGTAGAGACATGGCCCAACAGAAGGTCCGAGTAGGCATCGTAGGCGCCAACGTGCGCTACGGCTGGGGCACCCGCGCCCATATCCCGGCGCTCCTGTCCCTCCCCGAGTACGAGTTGGTCGCAGTGTGCACCACGCGGCGGGATACGGCGGAAGAATCGGCCAGGACGTACGGCGCCCGCCACGCCTTCACCGACTACAACGAGCTGGTGGCCCACCCCGACGTGGACCTGGTGACCGTGGCGGTGCGCGTCCCACTGCATCACCGCGTGGCCATGGCTGCCCTCAGCGCGGGCAAGCACGTTTACTGCGAATGGCCCCTGGGCGCCAATTTGGAAGAGGCGCAGGCCATGGCCAGTCTCGCCCAGAAAAAAGGCGTCCGCCATATGGTCGGGCTCCAGGCTCGGGCTTCGCCTGCCTTGCTGCGTCTCAAAGAGCTGCTGAAGGAAGGCTACGCCGGCGAGGTGCTGGCCGTTAACATGACCATGTTCCTGGCGGGCATCCTCCAGCGCACCAGCCAGAACGCCTGGATGGCTGACCCTGCCCAGGGCGCCAATACCCTGACTATCTCAGCAGGCCATGCCCTGGACGCCCTCTGCTTCTGCCTGGGCGAGTTCCGCGAGGTGTCCGCCGAGGTGAGTGCCCAAGTCAAGGAGTGGCGTCTGACGGACACCAAGGCTGCGGTGCCCGTAGCCTCGCCGGACAACCTGGTGGCCAGCGGCCTGCTGACCGGTGGGGCAGTGGCCTCGGTGCACGTGGCTACCATCCCCTGGCACGGCAGCGGCTGGCGTCTGGAGGTATATGGCCGGGAAGGCACGCTGGTCGCCAGCGGGCAGCAGATGGTCCAGTACGCCGACATACGGCTACAGGGCGCTCGCCAGGTGGAGAAGGCCCTGGAGGACCAGCCCGTCCCCGGGCGGCTGACCTGGGTGCCCGCGGCAGTCCCTGCTGGCCCCCCCTTCAACGTGGCCCAGATGTACCGCCGTCTGGCCCGCGCCATCCATGACGAGGAAGACGTGGAACCCAATTTCGGCACGGCCCTGGTGCGCCACCGGCTGCTCAATACCATCCAGCGGGCATCGGAGCAGGGCCAGCGCCTGTTTCCTGACAGCGAAACAGGAAAGACCCGGAGGCCGTAGGCTAGCCAAGGCCATCTGAGCAGACGATCCGGATTACAGCGGGTTCCTGGTCGGCGGAGTCAGTTTCATCCGGAGGATTCAGTCTATGGGTGATGCGCAGGGCTTCAAGCCGCCGAACAAGAGAATCGCCTTCAACCTGCAAGTCTCTTATGTCTCGCAAGGCAGCTTGTGCCCTGGCGGGAAGGTTATCAAGGAATATCTGCCTCAGGACGTCAATCCGCCTGAGCTCATTGGCGTTGTCCTTGTACTGCTCGCGAAGCAGATTGAGCTGCCTGGTCAGGTAACGCCTGAGCCTCGTATCGGAAGAAGGACGGCGGGCTTTGCCGATGCGCTTGCGCGAGTCCTCCTTGAAGGCCTCAAAGGCTGACATCACCCGTTCGTTGGTGCCAGGGGGTAAGGGGGCGGCTGGAGTGGCGCTTTGGCACTCCGCCGCCGAGATGAACTGGGCAGCCGTAATCTGGCGGGGTTTCAGGTCGTTTCCGACGGCATAGGCCTCGGTGACGCCCCCAGTGGACAACAGCACAATGCTCTCGCCTGGCTTGGGGCTGTCAAAGGGCGTGGAGACGCCGGCCTGGGCAGCGGGAGACATCAGCGGCATTTGCGCCCCTTCAATGCTCAGGACCGCCTGTGCAAATCTGGCGGCCTCAGCGTCAGGCTCCTGAGGAATCGCCACCCGCAAGGCTGACCGTATGCCGTCAGGCAGGTTGGTGATGGTTGCCCACAGCTCGGGGTCTTCTTCCTGAATGCGTTGCAGGAGCGCGGCGCCCCGCTGGTAGGCAGCTACCTCGTCAAGGCCGTCGTCTGCTTCGGGCAGCTTCTTCTCCTGATAGATGCGGTACATTGCGCGTGAGTTCAGGCGCTCGGTGTCGGACAACAGGCGACTGTCCAGGCCAATGAAGTCATGGAATGACTGTATGCGGTGAAGGAGACGGTCGGTGAGGGCCAGGCTCTCGTCAACGTCGAGGTCCGGCCACATGTTGTGCAGATGGATCACGGTGTGCTCGGTGCCTATCCGGTCAACGCGGCCAAACCGCTGGACCAGGCGCACAGGGTTCCAATGCAGGTCGTAGTTGAGGACACAGGCGCAGTCCTGCAAGTTCTGGCCTTCTGAGACGACGTCAGTCGCAATCAGGACGCGGATTTCAGGCCCGGGGATTCGTTCTCTTGGCTTGAGATTCGCCTTGGGCGCGAAGCGCTTCACCACGCTCTCTACCTGGTCCCGGTTGGCGCCGGAAAGCTTGGCGATGCGGGGGTCCTTATCTGGGTTCAGCTCTCGGAAAAGGTACTCGACCGTGGTTTCAGCCTCGGAGAAGATGATAATCTTCCCACCCCTGACATCGGGCTTGGCCAAGAACCGCTTCAGGGTCTGGAGTTTGTCGTCGTCCTTTGGCCCAATGCCCGCAACGCCGGCGGCGAGCTCCGAAAGCACCGCGTAGTCTTTGTCCAGGTCTGTGAGCCACTCCCGCACCTTGAAATCATCGGCGCTATGCACAAGCGTTGCCCTGGGCAGGCCGTGCGCCCGCCGCCTCTCCTCCTCCTGTTGCAGAATGTCTAACAGCTCGTCGGCGTCCAGGGATTCGCCTGACAGCACGCGGGTTGCAGTTGCCCCAATAGGCACGATGCCGCTTTCCAGGGCGTCCCTGAAGTTGCGGTTGCTCTGCGTGAGCGACCGCAAGGTAGACCGGAACGCCTCTATGCTGGACTCCAGCCGTTTCAGCAGCAGGGCGCCCATGAGGCGTGCGATCCTGTTCCGCGCCCGCCACAGGTCTTTGTATTCGGGCCGGTCTCTTGCCTCTGCCTTGATGTAGTCCGTCACGCGGTAGCGGTACGCCATGTGCTGCTTGAGTAGCCGTTCGAGCTTCGCAAAGGAGCCGGCTTTGGCGTACACGCGGTCCAGGCGGTAGGGGAGGTTGTCCAACACCGGGTCGGGGAAGACTACGGGCTTGCCGTTGACGACGGCGGAGTCGCCGTACAGCTCCTTGATGTCTTTCCGGCGGCGGCGGATAAGCACAGGCAGCAGCACCTGCTCTATGTTGGCCTTTGGCGACTTGGGCTGGTCAGGGGTGTCTGGCGGCGTGCCCTTGCCACCAACCAACTGCCACTGGCGGAACTGTTCCTGCCAGTTCTCAAACTCGGTGCGGTACTTGTACCACTCTTCCGTCGCCCGGAAGTAGTCCTCCAGGCGGACCGGTTCTATCTTGATGCCATGGTCGGCTTCATCAAGGAAGAGACGAAGCTGGCGGTAGATGTCGCGGGGCCCCAGGTTCTGGGGCGTGGCGCTCATGAGCACCACCTTGTGGTCGCCCGCTTCCAGGTAGGAGCGCAGGCCCACGTACCGCTGGTTGATATTGCGGAAGTTGTGGGCTTCGTCCACCAGCACCGGCCCCCGGTTGGGGTATGCCTGGTCCAGGATGATGCCCCGGCCTTCCACTGGAGCGTCCACGTACCGGCCCAGCTCTTCGTCAAACTGCGCCTCCGGGGGCGCGGCCAGCACGCTCTGGGAGACGACCTCGGCGCCCAAGCCGAACAGCTCGTTGGTGCGCTCCCACATGGGCACCAGCCCCGCAGGGCAGATAATCAGCGGGCTGCCGTCGTTGGGGTAGGTGAGGCGAAGCTGACGCAGCACTTCTGCGCCGATGAAGGTCTTGCCCAGCCCCACCACGTCGCCGACGTAGCAGCCGCCGTAGAGGTCAATCATGCGCAGGGCGCGGCTAACGGCATCCAATTGGAAGTTGGCCAGGGCGGGCTCCCTGGGAGGTATGACGGGGGCGCCGCCGATGACCTCGTGCCCGTAGAGCTCGTACAGGGCTTTCAGGTAAACGTGGTAGGGGGGTGTCTGGGCCAGGGGCCAGGAGCGGTCCAACTGGGTCACCAGTTCTTCACTGATGTCTCTGGAGTCCGCCCACAGCTCTTCGAACCATCGTTTCAGCTCTGCCATCTCGGCATCGCCGGTGACGCGGACGTTGAGCTCCGTGTTGCCGGTGAAGCCCGCCAGGGTGAAGTTGGAGGAACCCACCACGGCGGCCCCAGGCTCGGCGTGATGGTCGTACCAGCAGAGATAGGCCTTGGCGTGAAGGGGGCTGCGCAAGTAGGCCTTCACCTCCACCTTGCCGGAGGCCACCATGTCGCGTAGTTTGGCCACGGCCACCTCAGAGCCTGCGGTCTGGGGCAGAGTGGATACGCCCTCGGCGATAATGGAGAGGGCCTGGGCGGCAAGCTGGTCCTGCTGGCTGCGGCGGACGGTGCCGTCAGCGGCGAGCTTGGCCTGTAGCGCTTCCGCCTGCTGGAGCCCGCTGGCCACCTCCTCCACCACGTGCTTGTCGGTGCGGCCCACCAGGATGCGCACCTTGGCCAGGCGGTCGAAGTCGTCGGCCACCTGCTCGAAGCCGCTGATGAAGAAGTAGCCCACGGCGATGTCCGCCCGCGCCGAGCTACCCAGCATCTCCTTCAGGCGCTGCAGCAGCGGCGGGTCCGTGGTGGCGTGGAGGATGTTCACTGTGTGTTTACCGGTTGGTTACCATAGGGGGTAGGCACGCAAGCAGTGCATGTGCACTAATGGGATGCCTGGTAAATCACAGGGCGGTAGCGAGGCGTAGGTATGGGGTCGCCCCTCTCGTGGGCGACGGCAAGCCATGCCTCCTTGGCCTTGAGGGCCTCCCCCAGAGCTGCAATGGGTGTGGCCCCGAAGGCAGAGCAATACTCAAGGTCCGGGATATCCGCTACGTAGCAGCCATCCTCCTCCGACCAGAAAACGTTAATGTGATAGTCTGTCATTCCTCATCCTCCAGGGTCAAATTCAACCGTGATTAGCCTCTCAAGACCGCCAGGCCTTCTACCCTTTGAAAGTCGCTGTCAAATGTGAAGAGTGCAGTGCCAGCAGCAAGGGCTGTTGCCGCGATGAGCAGGTCCAGCGACCGTACGGCAGCGCCTCTTTTGGCCAGAGCAGCTTTCTTCTCCCCGTAGACTCTCGCAATCTCCTCTGAGATGGGAAGGACAGTTACGCCTCCAAGGAAGTCCCGCAGGGCTTGCTCGTTTTCTACTGGAGTTTTGGAGCGGAAGACACCCTCAAACAACTCTGCCACCGAAATGATGCTGACTCCCAACCCCTCTTCTTGAAGCTCTTGGACACGCCGTACGACCTGTTCATTGCCTCGGAGGTATTCTATGATCCACGTCGTGTCCAGGACGTATTTCACAGGGTTAGATCCCGCCCGAGTGCGCGGCGAGAGGCGTACAAGTCTCTGAGGAAAGCATCAAAGTCCATAGTGTCCTTCCATGCCCCGGCAGCCCTGTTAAAGGCCTCCTTAGAAGACACCGGTCTTGGCTCCTCCTCAATTGTTACAGTAAGCTCCTCGCCTTCTTTCATATCCACTTCTTCCAGCAGCTCGATTTTGCCTCGTCTGTATCTAGCCTTGATTGCTCTCACCATCGCAACTCCTTTGACATCGCCCCCGGCGTATGGTTATCAAATCGGTTGGTCTTATTCTACCATTCCAGGAAACCGGCATCACGGCCGCCACATACCCTCGTCTGTTGGGTTACCACTACGGGCGTGGGGACAACTCCACCAACCCCGGTTTCAATCCTCACCCCGCTTTGGGGCGAGGCGTAACCGAGCAAGACTCACTGTTTCGGCGCCAGGCCCACGTTTCAATCCCCTTTCGAGGAATTGTGTCCCTTATGTTCACTACGTCAAGCCGCTGATGAAGAAGTAGCCCCCGCTCATGGTGAGGCTCTCGAACCATGTCCGCCCGCGCCGAGCTGCCCAGCATCTCCTTGAGACGCTGCAACAGCGGTGGGTCAGTGGTGGCGTGGAGGATGTTCACAGTCGTCATGCGTGGTTGGTGGAAAGACGGGAGATGGCTTGGCTACTCATTGTCAATATCCTCATCCGATTCCTCCTCTGGCCCAAGAGACCGGCGGATAGCCAAATATTTCTGAATGGCTTCTATCTCGTGAGGACGCAGCAAGCAAGCCTGCCCTACGAGAACATCAACCTTATCTTCAACATCCGTGACTCCACAGCGCGCATCTTCTGACAATTCCGTCAGCCTAGCTTTCTGCTTTTCGCTAAAGTTGGGCATAGGCAGAGTGTCAATCCGGGTAGGAGTGAGTTCTATGTACCCCCCTCGGAGAAGGTTTATGCGAAGCACCATAAAGAATTCCATGATAGTGCTGTTCATTGCAGCAACCAGCCAAGGATTTGCACCTGTAATGAAATGAGTCGTATTACTTACGTATGCCCCCGAGGAATCCGTGAGGAATGCCGGCCTGAATGAAGTCTTTTTCCACACCAGTTTTGGCTCCGCGAACTCTCGGTAGAATTTGCATGCACGAAGCTCCCACCACCATTTGCCCTGATCTTCACGTAACCGAAGTCCTACTTTCTTCTTACGCCCTTGGTTGTCTACAACCTCGTATTGCTCAAATTTGGACAGGTGATCATGAATAGCCGGATACGTCTGCCGAAAGATGCGACGTGCCTCGGTCTCCGACGAAGTGCTTCCCCAGGGGTTACGCGCATCCTTGTCGGCGCTGTTCTGGATGGCTATCAGGTACAGCCCTGCCGGTTCCACGCGCCAGCGCTTGATGTCCCTGCCGCGCAGCCAAGGCTTGATGACCTCTGAACTGCGCGGGTCCGCCTTCATTAACGCCTCCCTTTTGGCCTCATCTATGACAAAGGCGTCGTTGAGTCCGGTCTTTATCCCAGCATACATGCGACCGTTCACAAACTTGCCCAGAGGCGTGCCCTGGGACATAAGGCGGTCAAAGAGCCGCACCAGGGCAGGGTCTTCCAGAATCCAGCCGCTCTTGCGGAGGAGCACCTGTGGGTAAGCAGGCACGGCGGATTCAGCAAGGAACATAGGCAAGCGTTCCATGACCGCCGTCACTGTCTCGCGGTTCACGGGCTTGCCCTGGGCCGTCAGGTAGCGCCGGATGGGGGCCGCCAGGTCAGCCACGCGCAGGCTATGGCCTTCCAGTGGCGACGTCTTTTGCCCTACGACGATGGCCGGGTAGGCGGCGGCGGTGAACACGGGCAGGTCGCCAAAGTCAATCGCCTGACTGAGCGTAAGCGCAGTTGGGAGAAAGCCCCTGATCTTTTCGCCGTAGCCGGCCCGCATGTACTTGTTGCTGGTGATGAAGCTGAGCACCCCACTGTCGCGCAGAAGCTGCACGGAACGGTTGTAGAAGTAGACGTGGTAATCGGCAGTGGAGGCGTAGACCTGTGGGTAGAGCCGTTCAAGCTGTAGCTTTTCGGCACCCAGGCCTTCTTGCCTGCGGTAGGGCGGATTGGCAATGGCTATGTCAAAGCCGCCGTCTTTGAAGACTTCCGCGAACTCAACAATCCAGTCAAAGCCTGCTATCTTGTTCTTGCCGTGCGCCCATTGGCCGATGTCGGTCCTGAGCCTGTCAATCTCCTTTCGGAGCGTGTCCTTTGGGCCGCTATGCGCAGTGAGATACTCCCCTTTTGCGTCTCGGAAGCGCTTCACCAGTTCGTCCTGGAATGTCAGCTTTGCAGTTGCTTCTGGCCACGGTGATGCCAAACTGTCCCCTAGCTCGATCTTGAAGTCCAGATTAGGCAGCGGGGGCGGGCTGTCGCCGTCAAACTCGACGGCAAGGGAAAGCCACAGGCGCAAGCGGGCGACGTTGACTGCGAAGGGGTCGTTGTCAACACCGTAGAGACAGTTTTGGATGATCTCCAGCTTGCGTTCGTAGACGTCGGGGGAACCCAGCCGCCCGGTTGCGAATAGGGCCTGACGCAGGTCGAGTAGTTGGTGCAGCATCCCCAGCAGATACGCACCGCTGCCACACGCCGGATCGCACACGCGAACGCGTTTCAGCGCGGTGAGCACCGCTTCGGCGTCCCGCAGGCCATCAGGCTTGTCATCGTCTACAAAAGCGGAAACGGCTGTCTTCGCTTCCTTGGGGCAAGCCGTCTGCAAATAGCCTTTGAGCGCCTCGCGCGCCATAAAGGAGACCACCGGCTTGGGTGTATAGTAGCTGCCCGATTCGTGGCGCCCGGTGACCAGCGCCTCAAACACCTTGCCCAGCATCTCCGGGTCCACGGCCACCTCCTGGTCAAGAGGCGTGGACTCCATGACGGTGAAGTTGAACGGCTCAAACAGGTCAGTGAGGATGAGCCTTACTGCCTCATCGGGTACGACAATATCTGCCTTCTCTTCCTCAATGTCCTCCTTCTCGTCAAACAGACCGCCGTTTACATAGCGCACGGCGCCGATGTTTGGCTGGAGAAATGGACCGCCAGGAATACCGCCAATATCGTGCTCCGTATTCAGGACAGCAAATACCAGTTTCAGCCGATGAATGTAGAAATTCGTGACTGTCTTGTCTTTCTGGCTCGCTTCCCACAAGGCTGACAGATATGTTGTCTCTTTGCCTGCGTTGAACTTCAGCCAGCCCTTGCGCTGAATGAAGGCGATGAACATGAGCCGGTTGAACAGCTGCTGGGTGAAGAGTCGCTTCTTCTCCGTATCGGCTCCGAATCCGGTGATCAACCCCTCCACCTTCTTGAATACGTCTAGGTACTTGTCGTAGAACTTCTTGGTGACCGCTTCAACGTCAAAGGCCCTGTCTACCGCCAAGGCGATGCTCTTGGTCTTGTCGTACTCCCAGTAGACGTTGGAAAGCTGCATGACGGCGGTGCGCCGGGGCAGATCACGCTCGATGACCATGCGGCGGAGGGACGGTGTAGCGCTAGTGAACGTGGGGTAGATGAAATGGAGCTGGCTGCACGAGGTGTTTGTCATCACCAGTAGCACATCGCCCTGTAGCCCTTCTGACACAAGCTTCGCCGCGCCGGCGGCCTCGGCCTTCCGCACCCTGTCTGTCCCGGGGATGTTCAACGGGATATAGACAACGTTCAGCCCTTCCATGGAGGCGATTCGCTCGGCAGTTGGAGGGAGCGCGACGTTCTTGGGGGCGTTGGCCAGGCTTACGGCGCCGGTCGCGCTGGCGAAGTCCAGCTTTTCCACAAACAGCCTTCGCAACGCCTGGTCCCGACCCGTCGGGATTGGCGCGGCAAAGAACCGGGCGATGTACTGTTCAACCTCTTGGGCGTCCTGGCGGTTGATGATAGGCACGGCGGCGTCGCTCCGAAACCGGTACTTTTGACAACGTGCATTCTGCACCTATTGGCACTGGGGCGCAAGGGGCGACCGCTTTGCAGCGTCGGTTCGGTCCTAAGCGCTACCGCCCTGTCGCTGCCCCCCCTGGCGCGTACCTTGCTGAGCTGGTACATGGCTTCCAGGTTGAGCCAGAACTCGGCGGGAATGTCCAGGGCCTTCTCCATTTGCAGGGCGGTCTCGGCCGATCGTCTGCCGCTTAGCTTACCCTGTGATCAGATCAAGGACCTCTCTTATTGCCTGATTCACCACGTTCATCGCTTCGAGACCAAGCAAGGCGACCGGGCCTTTGTACAGACGCCGATTGTCTATGGCCCTGAGCTGGTCAATGAGCAAATCGGAGTCGCGGTCAATCCCCGCCGAGGCCGGGACTCGAATCCGCAATGGTTCGGCGCCCTCCGTTAGCTTCGTCGTTAGAGGGACAACCACTGTAGATGGGTGGTCAACATCAAGCAGAGCCTGTGATTGGACCACGAGTACCGGTCGGGTCTTGCCCGGTCCAGTGCCGTGTCCGGGCTCCAGATTGGCCAACCAGATTTCTCCACGCCTACGCATCCGGGTCTTCCTCGATCGCGTCGAACTCGGCGTTTATGCGCATGCTTTCCTCACGCACCTTCTGAGAGGCTTTCTTGATGCGATTGGCACGGAGAACGTCTTCGATCTCTTTGTTCATGTGTTCGATGGCTCGCCGGATATATTCTGCCCTGGAAATACTGAGTGTCTCGGCATATTCATCACTTCTGGATACGACTTCATCGGGCAACTTAAGCGAGATGGCTTTCATGAATGTGCCTCCACCCGTGGCATCTTTGTATCATACGCATAGATGATATCATACCATGATATGGCAAACAAGTATCTGTAGGGAAACCCCTTTCAAGAAGAACAGCCTGTCGCCAGGCTTACTCAGGTGACCGGGCGCGTACCTTGCCGAGCTGGTACATGGCCTCCAGGTTGAGCCAGAACTCGGCGGGAATGTCCAGGGCCTTCTCCATTTGCAGGGCGGTCTCGGCGGTGACGGTCTTCTTGCCGGTGACAATGGCATTGATCACCTGGATGGGCCGGCCCATCAGCCGGGCGAGCCCGGTTTGGGACATGGCCCGAGCACGTAGCTCCTCCGCCAGGACCTCCCCTGGCGGGACAAGGCGGTCAGTGCGGAATGGGATGGCAACCTTGGTCGCCATAGTGGTGCGTCACCTCCTCGATCAACACTTCCTGTTCGCTCAGGCGGGACAGGATGATGCGCCAGCGGCCATGCAGCATGATAGCGTACTTCCCTTCGTATTCGCCCGAGAGCTTGTGAAGCCTGAGGAATTGTAGTTTGTAGAGTGCGGAAAAGTCCGGGGCCGCCGCCAAGACCACCAGCCGCTGCGGGTAGCGGCTCCCCACATCCGTACCCCACCGCCGGACGGCCCGGCGCATCTCTCGGGCGCAAGCCTCCAGATCTCTGTCGGCGAAGGCAATATTCATTGGCCACTTCAATGGCGATGATAGACTTGCAATGAAAGATTGTCAACAGCTAGTGGCCAAAATCCGCCACCTCTTATTGTTGTAGTTCTGTCAATATGTCACCAAAACGGTTCAGTGATTTTGTCACCATCAAACTGGTCGGAAAGGGCACTCAGGTCGTGCCTGCGGCGACCAGTTCAGCGGGTCCCCCGGATGCTGGTGGCGCGACGCCAGCGAT
>JACPQM010000022.1 GCA_016190505.1 Chloroflexota bacterium
ATCGCTGGCGTCGCGCCACCAGCATCCGGGGGACCCGCTGAACTGGTCGCCGCAGGCACGACCTGAGTGCCCTTTCCGACCAGTTTGATGGTGACAAAATCACTGAACCGTTTTGGTGACATATTGACAGAACTACAACAACAACCTGGGTCAATAACGTGAAAAGTGACACTACCGCTACCACACGGGCAAAGCGCATTGTGATTCACCAGGGATATTGAGCGACCGGAGAAACAGTGGACTACCAATGTGACACACTCGCTTAGACGAGCGGCGATGGCATTCAAGGAGGTTCCCGGAGTGGAAGTTATGAGGAGAGTCCGGCAGTGGCAACTGGGCGCCAGCGTCCGTCGCCTCTACCGGCCCGCGCCTTCCCCTCGATCCAGCGCTTGAAGGAGGCCTGGCTTTCCCCGGAGTGGCGCCCGGCCAAGAGACCTTCTACGCTGATGTCCTCGTCCAGGTCTTCCCAATGGATGCCTTCGCCTCTACCAATCAATCGCCAATTCCCCCGCTCCTCGTGAGTGGCGTGCAAGAGTCTGGGATACCAGGCGAGCGGTACTGAGATGGCCCTGCCGTCGCTCAACTCCACCGTCAGCGCTTCGTCTGTGACCTCCACCCCCAGAGCGTCGGGAACCTCCATCTCGCCTCCCGGATAGCCGGTGGGTTGCGCTATGCTACACCCACCCTACGTGAGAGCTATAAACGACGGTCCCACTGGACAAACAAAGGCATGGCGAAGTGGTAGTGGCAACCTTGCTATAGTACTTGAACGCCTCTCTGGAAAGCGCCACCCTGAACCTTTGTTCTCTTGACATCGCGCCACCATACGAAGTTGCCTTCGCTAACTTGACTTTCACCTCTGCACAAGATGGTACGCTCTTCCTCGGTGAACTGCTCCTCCTGGTCGCGCAGCCACTGGGCAAACTTCAATATGATGCGGCTTTCGTCTTCAGAGAGTTCCCCAACAACCTTCCTCAATTCCTGTTTGGTCGCGCTCATGCCAATGCACCTCTACAGCACAATTCTACCACTGGACGAACATCGGCATGATCACGTGCAGGTAGCCGTTCTGGCCCACGGGGCGGACCACGCCCGGACTGGAGGGCGTGGTGGTCTCCAGGGCCACCTGGCCCTCGCGCACCACGGAAAGCAGCTCCATCAGGTAGCGGCTGTTGAACGCGATCTTGGCCTCGGCGCCCTCCACCGTAGCATCAATCTCCGCGGTATTGTCCCCCAGCTCGTCGGCGCGGGCGGATATCACCGCTTTGCCCGGGCCATCGGCGCCTGGAGTGGCCTGGAGGCGGACTATGCCACTGGCGTCGCGGGCGAAGATAGAAGCGGTACGGGTCGCGCGCAGGAACTCCGCCGTATCCAGCACCGTCCGGGTGGCAAACTCCTTCGGTATGAGCTGGCTATAGTTGGGATAGGTGCCCTGGAGGAGCTGGGCGACCATCTGGATGTCCTTGAGCACAAACAGGACCTGGTTCTGGCTGGAGCTGATGGTGACAGATACCGGCTCTTCACTCTCCCCCAGCAGGCGCTGGAGCTCCTTCAGGGCGCTGGCCGGGATGATGACCTCCGTGTCCTCGGCCACCGCTGCCGCCAGGTCCACCGGCTGCACTGCCAGGCGGAAGCCGTCGGCGGCAGCCAGGGTAAGTCGCTTACCCGCGAAGCGGCAATGCACGCCCGTGAGCACCGGGCGGGACTCCTCAGTAGCCGCGGCGAAGACAACTCGGGCGATGGCGGAGCGAAGCGCCTCGGCTTCAACGCTGGTGGTAACGCCCTGGCCCAGGGTAGGGATGGGTGGAAAGTCCTCAGCATCCAGGCCCGCGATTCGAGCCTGGTACCGCCCACACAAGAGCTGCACGCTCTTGGTGCCCGGGATGATGCTCAGGTCTATCCTGTCGTTGGGGAGCGAGTTGACGAAATCGCTGAACAGCCGGGCCGGAACAGCGATGGCCCGCGGCTCCTCGATCTGGGCGCCGATCCAACAGCTTATGGCGATCTCCAGATTGGTGGCCGCCAGTTTCAGGCGACCCCCTTCGGGCGCCATCAGGATGTGAGTAGCCGCGGGCAGCGGCGTACGGGTAGGCACCGCCCGGCCCACTATGCCCAAGCCCTTGCTCAGATTCTCCTGGATACACGACAGCTTCATTACTCACCCCCTCGTTTGGGACCTGACCTCGGGGAGACCTCCGGCAACGCCAGCCATGCCCAGCGCCCCTGATCTCCCGGCACCAGAATCCGCGAATCTATCCGCTAGCGGCCTGGTGCCGCTAGTATACAGCGTGTGCCCGCCCCGTAGCAAGGCAAACGTGCGTCTCACCTCTCCCCCAGCCTCTCCCCGACACGGGGGTCCCGACTTGTCGGGACCCTTCCTGCTTCGGGCGCCGTCCTGAGCTTGCCGAAAGAAAGGGGTGAGGGGTTAGGGCCGCACTTCTCGTTGACACCACCTGGAGCCTTGCCTACAATGTCGGTGCAATGAGCACCTCCGGCCAGCTTTACTCCATCCAGGAAAGGGACCTGGCCCTGGATGCACGGCGGGAGGAACTGAAGCAGGTGCTGGCCCGTCTGGCCGACGAGAGTGCCCTGGCCAGGGCCAGGGAGCAGTTGGCCCAGGCCCAGCAGGAGCTGGCCCAGGCGGAGAAGGCCCAGCGCGACGCTGAGGGGGAGGTCGAAGACCTGCGGGCCAAGATTGCGCCCGTAGAGGACAAGATGTACAGCGGCACCGTGACCAGCCCCAAGGAGCTCGTCGCCATGCAGGAAGACGTGCAAAGCCTCAAGGCACGCTTGCGCAAGCTGGAGGACGGCGTCCTGGATACGATGTTGCAGGTCGAGGCGGCCCGAGAGACGGCATCGCAACGGCAGAGCCACCTTCAGGACATGGAGACCCACCGGGTCCAGGAGAAGGAGGACCTGTCCCAGAGGAAGGCAACGCTGGACAGTGAAATGGTGGCCATCGAGGCGGACCGGCATTCCCTCACCTCGGGGGTCCCTGAGCAGGCGCTGGAGCTCTATGGGCGCCTGCGCCTCGCCAAGCAGGGCCGCGCCGTGGCCAAGGTGGAGGGCGGTATGTGTCAGGGCTGCCGCATCTCACTGCCCACCCAGCACTGGCAGCAGGCCCGGGCGGGGGCTGGCCTGGTGCAGTGCACCAGTTGCAGCCGCATCCTGCACGTTAGCTAGCACCCGACCCCGCGTGGGACCCGATTGTGCCCCCAGACTCACACCAGCACGCCGCCGTGACTGGGGCCAGACAGTAGGAGGGAGCATCATGGACCTGGAAGGCTACAAGGCCAAGACGGCGCTGTGCTGCCGGCTCCTCCAGATGGAGAGCCTCATCGAGGCCAGCGGCCACATCAGCGTACGAGTACCTGGTACGGACCAGGTGCTCATCCACCCCATGCAGGCCAGCCGGGCCACCATCGGCCCCAAGGACATGCTGGTGGTAGACCTGGAGGGCAAGCTGCTGGAGGGCGAGGTGGCGCCGCCCTCGGAAACGCATATCCATGTGTCCATTTACCGGCGCCGTCCCGACGTGCTGAGCGTATGTCACAGCCATTCCCACTACGCCACGGTATTCAGCATGGTCCAGCGCCCTATTATCCCGGCGTGCAATGCCCTGTCCCCCTTCCATGAGGGCATCCCCGTTTTCCCCTACTCCGGCCACATAGACGACCGAGAGAAGGGTGAAGGGTTGGCCCAGTTGCTGGGCAAGAAGCGGGCCTTGTTTATCAAGGGCCATGGCGCGGTGATTGCCGGAAGCTGCCTCGAAGAGGTCTTCCGAGGCACCGCGTGGCTGGAGAAGGGCGCCCAGTTGCTGTGGGAGGCCAGCCAGATTGGCGAGCCGGCCCCTCTGCCCAGGGAAGAGATAGACGTATTCCTGGCCAGGACATGGAACCCCCGCGGCTGGCGCAAGGAATGGGACTACTACGTGTCCCTGGCCCAGCAGCGCGGCATAACAGTGGACTAGGCAACGAGATCGCGAAAGGAGGCCCCATGATCAAGAAGTTCTTCGGGCTCAACATAGCGGTGAAGGACCTGGACGAAGCGGTGAAGAGGTACTCAGCAGTATTTGGTAAAGCCACTCTGATAGACCCCAAGGAGTTCGCCTTCCCCGGCCTCAAGGGGGCCACGGTCAAGGTAGGCGAGATCTCCATAAACCTCATCGCCTCGGACCAACCCGGCACGTCCATTGCTCGGTTCCTGGAAACCAAAGGTGAGGGCGTATTCCTGGTATCGGTCCAGGTGGACGACGTGGCCGGCACCATGAAGCAGGTCGAGCCAGCCGGCGTCCAGTTCGTTTCCAAGGAGCCCATGCCCTTCGGCATAGACAAGCAGGGGCGCGTCAACTTCGCCCACCCCAGGTCTATGTTCGGCGTACAATGGGAGTTCATCCAGCCCAAGGAGTAAGGGCGCCCGGGAAAGAGCGATCAGCCGCCAGCTTTGTTGGCACTCCCGAGCCTTTTACTGTCATTGCGAGTTCCACAGGTCCCGAGCCGTCGGGACCCAATGTAGAGCAATGAACCGGCTCGCGGCGTGCGCATTCCGTCGTTGCGAGGAGCGTAACGACGAAGCAATCTACTGACGGTGACATGGGCAGAAGATTGCTTCGCTGCGCTCGCAAT
>JACPQM010000023.1 GCA_016190505.1 Chloroflexota bacterium
CGCGTCGGGACTCCCCTACGTCTTGGGTCCCCTGCGGGGACGTCGGTGGGTTGCAGCGCCGCCCCGATATCCGTTTGCGCAGGCGTCCCGGCTTGTAGCCACCCCAACACCCATTGTGTCAAGTGTGTGCTAGGTTCAGCCGTTTCGGAGAGGGGGCCAGGCGCTGTCCTGAGCCCGTCGAAGACGGGAGAGGTTTCAAGACCTAGTCCCGCCCTTCAGGGCGGGTTCCTTGATCCCTTGTGACAACTGCCCCTTGACCCTGGGCGTACAGATGTTCTATCGTTCTTCCACATAAGCACGCACAGGAGGTGCCCCATGCCACGAGGCGGTCCCAGGTCCGGAGCTGGTGCCCCTATCGCCAACACCAATGCCTTCAAGCACGGACGCTCTTCCCCCGAGGCCCGCGCCCTGGCCCGTGCCCTCTTCACTATCCCCGCCTTTCGCCGCTACCAGCTCGCCCTCGCCCGCGAACAATCAAAGAATCGGGCACTGTTCGAAGCTAAATGCCGCGAAATTCTAGCGAACAATCAAACGCCCAGGCGTAGGGGCGAGCCGGTGGCTCGCCCTTACCTATCTAGCTCTGGACAATCAGAAGACCAGGACCCTCGTCGAGACCTTATGCCCTTTCGCCCGGCATAGCAAACAAAAGGAGACAGACCATGGCATTAAGGGCTGAGGCCGCCAGGCTGTACAACGATGTCCTGCTCACCGCCGTCATCGTGACCATCAACACTACGCCCCTTAACCGCTATCCCCTTTTGTGCTAACATTTACCCCAGTGAGTTGGCGACGCAGGGAGGTCGTGTCCCATGTATCCTAAAGACTGGACCGCCCATTTCTCCAGCATTAACCAGGAAATGGAGCGCCTTCTGGACCATCTCGGGGGCAGCAAACCCCCGGCTGCCCGGTTCTGCCCCAGCATGGTGGAGCTGGCCGTGGACGTGTATGAGACCATGGAGGAGGTGGTGGTGGTCATGGAGCTGGCCGGCCTCCAGGCCGAGGACGACGTGGAGCTGATCGTGGAAGGGGCTAGCCTGTCCATCCGCGGACAACGGAAAGACCCTCGCATGGGTGCCCCTCGAACGTATCACTCTATGGAGATTTGCTACGGCCCCTTCGACCGCTCCCTGGTGCTCCCCACCACTGTGGACGCTGATGGCGCCAGCGTGTCCTATCGGGACGGCCTTCTGGAGATAACCCTCCCCAAATCGCCGCAGGCTAAGGCCCGCCGCATCCCCATCAAGGCCAGGTAGCCCGGGAGGCGACCATGACTACACACGAGATTTCCGAGTCGCGACGGACGAAGCCGGGCTTGCCGCGCGAGTTGCCCGTTATCCCCAGTGGGGACAACATCCTGTTCCCGTTTCTCATCGCTCCCATCAGCGCCGCGGACGAGGCGACCATACGGCTGATTGACGCCGTGGTGTCCGGGGACAAGATGGTGGCCCTCTTCGCCGAGAAAGAGCCTCTCTCGGAAACCGGTGAGCCCGGAGATGGGCTCTACACCTTCGGCACCGCAGCCAACGTCGCCCGGATGTTCCGTATGCCCGATGGCTCTGTGCGCGCCTTCCTCCAGGGAGTCGGTCGCGTCCGGCTGCTCAGGATCACCCAGCGGGAACCCTTCCTGAAGGCGGAGGTAGAGGAAGCGCTGGAGGTGGTGGAGAACAACACGGAGCTGGAGGCGGCGGCCCGCAACGTGTTGGGCCTGTTCCAGAAGGTCGTTGACCTGGCCCCCAACCTGCCCGCGGAGGTGGCTGCCGCCGCCGCCAATGTCCCCGAGCCGGGCATGCTGGCCGACTTTGTGGCCGCCCACATCAACCTCAAAGCCGCGGAGCGCCAGCAGGTCCTGGAAGCGCTGGTGGTGTCCCAACGCATACACCTGATCACCAGCCTCCTGAACCGTGAGATAGACATACTCGAGATCGGCAGCAAGATCCAGAGCCAGATGAAGGAGCAGGTGGACAAGGCCCAGCGGGAGTTCTACCTGCGGGAGCAGCTCAAGGCGATCCAGAAGGAGCTGGGCGAGACCGACGAACGGGACGTGGAGCTGAACGAGCTCCGCCTGCGACTCAAGGAGGCGCAGCTCCCCGAGGAGGCCATGAAAGAGGCGGACCGCGAGCTGGACCGCCTCTCCAGGATGCCTCAGGCCGCCGCTGAGTACAGTGTGGCCCGCACCTATCTGGACTGGCTCGCCGACCTGCCCTGGGCCAGGACTACCCAGGATAGCCTGGACATTGCCCAGGCCCGGCGCATCCTGGACGAGGACCACTACGACCTAGAGAAGGTCAAGGAGCGCATCCTGGAGTACCTGGCGGTGAGCAAGGCCAAGGGCGGGATGAAAGGCCCGATCCTTTGCTTCGTGGGCCCTCCAGGCACTGGCAAGACATCGGTGGGCATGTCCATTGCTCGGGCACTGGGCCGCAAGTTCATCCGCTTGTCGCTGGGCGGTATCCGCGACGAGGCGGAGGTCCGTGGCCACCGCCGGACCTACGTGGGGGCCTTGCCCGGGCGTATCATCCAGGGCATCCGCCGCGCGGGCACCAGAAACCCCGTGTTCATGCTGGACGAGATAGATAAGATCGGCATGGACTTCCGCGGAGACCCCTCGGCGGCGCTGCTCGAGGTGCTCGACCCGCAGCAGAACAACGCCTTCTCCGACCACTATCTGGATGTGGCCTTCGACCTGTCGCAGGTCATGTTCATCACCACGGCCAACATGACCGATACCATCCCCCCTGCCCTGCTCGACCGCATGGAGATGCTGGAGCTTCCCGGCTATACCGAGGAAGAGAAGCTCCACATTGCCCGGCGCTATCTGCTGCCTCGCCAGTTGTCCGAGAACGGCGTGCCCGCGGACAAGCTAGATCTGCCCGACGACACGGTCAGGGGCGTCATCGCCAGATACACGCGCGAGGCCGGGGTGCGCAACCTGGAGCGGGAGATCGGCACGGTCTGCCGTAAAGTCGCCCGCCGCCTAGCGGAGGGGGAGAGTGGTCCTTACACCGTATCGCCCGACGACCTGGCCACCTACCTCGGGCCTACCAGGTTCCGGTCCGAGACCGCCGAGGCTAGCGACGAAGTCGGCGTGGCCACCGGCCTGGCCTGGACCCCGGTGGGCGGCGAGATCCTGCACGTGGAGGCGACCATCGTGCCAGGCAGGGGCAACCTCATCCTCACCGGTAAGCTGGGCGACGTCATGCAGGAGTCGGCCAAGGCAGCTCTGACCTATGCCCGCTCCCGGGCCGAGTCGCTGGGGGCTCCCAAGGACTTCTATGAGAAGTACGATATCCACGTCCATCTGCCGGCCGGGGCCATTCCTAAGGACGGCCCGTCCGCGGGCATCACCATGACCACGGCCCTGGTCTCTGCCCTCACCAAACGTCCGGTGAGACGCGAGGTGGGCATGACGGGCGAGGTCACCCTGCGGGGCAAGGTCTTGCCCATTGGCGGTCTCAAGGACAAGGTGCTGGCTGCCCACCGCGCCGGCCTCAAGCGCATCATCATGCCCAAAGATAACGAGAAGGACCTTCCTGAAATCCCCGAGCAGGTGCGCCGCGAGCTGCACTTCGTGCTGGTGGACCACATGGACCAGGTGCTCCAGGAGGCGCTCAGAGACCACGTGGCCCCCGCGCAGGCGGAGGCCGCCAGCTAGGCCCTCTCGCGCTGGGTCCCGCAAACCGTGGATTGGGAAATCTCTTTCGTCATTGCGAGCGAAGCGAAGTCCCGACAAGTCGGGAACGTCGGCACCGTCTGCAGGTTGCTTCGTCGTCCTTCCCCGGAAGGACTCCTTTCAATGAACCGAGCCCCCATGTCAATAGGGGAGTCGGACAGGACGACGTATCAGAGTCGTGCCCCTGGCACCGGGCATGCCCCGTCATTGCGAGCGCAGCGAAGTCCCGACACGTCGGGACCCATCGCGCCGTCAGTAGATTGCTTCGTCGTTACGCTCCTCGCAACGACGGAATGCGCACGCCGCGAGCCGGTTCATTGCTCTACATTGGGTCCCGACGGCTCGGGACCTGTAAGACTCGCAATGACGTCAAGTGCCGCCGATTGACGCTTCGGGCGTATTCTTCCTATAATGGGCCAGCCCCCTGAAGGAGTAGCTATGAGCGCTTTGCAGCACAAAGTTGAAGCCCTGGCCCGGAGCCGGGGAGTAGACCTCTTCGGCGTGGCCGACATGACGCCGGCCCACCCCCTGATGGCCAGCCTGGGTGGCGACTACCTGACCCGTTTCCCCCGGGCCATCGCCCTGGGCAAGCGCCTGTCGAATACCGTCGTGGAGCAGCTTCCCAGGGCCAGGGGCGGGCGCCAGCACCTGTCTATCTTCTACACCTACCGTGCCCACAACGATATGGTCGTGCAGGCCCTCAAGGACGTTGCCTTCCGGAAACAGAGGCCGCCGAGGTTGGCGCTTAGTGGACCAATGGGAAAGGAGCAGTACCAACAGCATGGCTGAACCCAAGTACACCCAGATCCTGTGGAGTGTCCCCGAGCCGGGCATCGCCCTGATCACCCTCAACCGGCCAGACAGGCTCAACGCCTTCACGGCCACTATGATCACGGAGTGGGTGGATGCCATTAACCGCGTCAAGACCGACCGGGCGCTCAGGGTGCTGGTAGTCACCGGCGCCGGTCGGGGTTTCTGCTCAGGAGCGGATGTCAGCGGCGAGCCAGGCACGGGCCTCCACTGGACTGACGAAAAGAAGGACGCCAAGCCCATAGACCGGCGCAACGTCCTCCGCGAGGGCGTCCAGAAGATACCGCGTGCTCTGGTGGACCTGGACAAGCCCTACATCGCCGCCATCAACGGGGTCTGCGTGGGCGGCGGCATGGAAATGGCCAACATGTGCGACATCCGCATCGCCTCCACCCAGGCCCGCTTCGGCGAGATCTTCATGAAACTGGGTTCGATACCTGGCGACGGTGGCTGCTATTTCCTGCCCCGCATCGTGGGCATCGCCAAAGCCATTGAGCTGATCTGCACCGGCGACATCATTGATGCCCAGGAGGCCCTCCGCATCAACTACGTGAGCAAAGTTGTCCCTCCTGACCAGCTTCTACCGGCCGCCATGGAGTTGGCCCGCAGGCTGGCCAAAGGGCCTCCGATAGCTGTGGGTATGGCCAAGAGGCTCATCTATCGGGCTTGGGACATGGAGATGAACACCGCTCTGGAGATGACCGAGCTTATGACGTACATGAACATGACCACCGAGGACCGTGAGGAAGCTAAACGAGCCAAGCGCGAGAAGCGGGAGCCCGTGTTCAAGGGCGAGTAGGGGCCACCATCACCAACGAGTTCGGACTACTGCTATTTCCCAGACATATGCGTACCGGCCTCAGGCGGGATAGGCCACTAACCAAGGAGCTGACCGTGGAGTTGAAGACACTTATCCGGGACGTCCCTGACTTTCCCAAAAAGGGGATCATCTTCAAGGACATCTGCCCACTGCTTCAAAACCATACGGCCTTCAGCCAGGCCGTGGACCAGTTTGCGCGGCGATTCGAGGGCAGTGGGGTGGATGTGATAGTGGGTATCGAGTCCCGGGGGTTCATATTCGGGGCCGCCCTGGCCTACAAGATGGGCGCGGCCTTCGTGCCGGTGCGCAAGGTGGGTAAGCTCCCCAGCGAGGTCATCCAGGAGAGCTATGCCCTGGAGTATGGCAATGGCACCGTGGAGATGCACCGCGACGCCATCGTCTCCGGCCAGAGGGTGCTGCTAGTGGACGACCTGCTGGCCACGGGGGGCACCATGTCCGCTGCGGTGAACCTGGTGAAGCGCCTGGGTGGCCACGTAGTGGGAGCCGCCTTCCTGGTAGAGCTGACCTTCCTCGATGGCCGCAAGGCCTTGCCGGGCCAGGATGTGGTATCCCTTATCCAGTACTAGTCATACTCATAATGGTGCCGATGTCTTCGACAAAGATCAGGCCCATCGAATGGCGTGAGGGCAGGGTCCGCCTGCTGGACCAAACTCGACTGCCGGGCGAGGTAGTCTATCTGGACATCACTGACTACAGGGATATGGCCCAGGCCATCAAGACCCTTCAGGTAAGGGGGGCGCCCGCTCTGGGCGTCGCCGGGGCGTACGGCCTGGTGCTGGCCGCCCAGGCGATCACCGCCGGCGACTGCAGCGCGTTCCTGGCCTCGGTGAAGAAAGCAGCAGTGGAGCTTCGAGCCACTCGCCCCACGGCCGTGAACCTGGGCTGGGCACTGGACCGGCTTCTGCGGGTAGCCGACCAGGGCGCTCGTGAGGCCGTAGGGGCAATTCATGAATTGCCCCTACGCTTGTTGAACGAGGCCCACCGAATTGCCCAGGAGGATGAGGCGGGCAACCTGGCCATCGGCCGCCACGGGGCGGAGCTTGTCCCCCAGGGCGCCAGCGTGCTTACCCACTGTAACGCGGGTGCTCTGGCCACCTCAGCCTACGGTACGGCGCTGGGGGTAGTCCGGGCCGCCTGGGAGCAGGGCAGGATCAGGCGCGTGTTCAACACTGAGACCCGCCCTTTGCTCCAGGGTGCCCGGCTCACCGCCTGGGAGCTTCTCCAGGACGGTATCCAGACCACCCTCATAACCGACTCTATGGCGGGCTACTTCATCCACCGCGGGGAAATAGACTGCGTGGTGGTGGGGGCCGATCGCATCGCCGCCAACGGTGACGTGGCCAATAAGATCGGCACCTACACCATCGCCGTGTTGGCGGCGGAGCACGGTATCCCTTTCTATGTGGCGGCGCCAACCTCTACCATTGACCTGTCGGTGCCCAACGGGGAGGCAATCCCCATCGAGGAGCGGCGCCCGGAGGAGGTAACGCATATTCAGGGCGTGGCCACCGCGCCGGCCGGGGTGTGGGTGGCCAACCCGGCGTTTGACATAACGCCACACCAGTACGTTACGGCGATAATCACGGAGAAAGGTGTAGTCCGTGAGCCTTACCAGGAGCGGCTCCGGCGGCTAGTTGGAGAAGTCCAGGCTGCAGGCTAGAATAAACGTGCATGTGTATGAGGAGGCGTTGAAATGGCTAAGGTAGCTGCTCTGCGGCCAGGACCCGTGCGCGCGGCGGCACTTAACAGGGCCGGAGGCAAGGATGAGGCTGAGGTGGTACTCACGCGGGAGCAGGTCTTTGAGGCTGTGAGCCGGTTGCCTGTTGAGGACAAGGTGAAGCTGAAGGCGCTATTGGAGGCCGAGTTCAAGAAGATTGACCGGGAATTCGCTAAGGCCTTGAGGATCCTGGGGACAGAGTATCGGCACATACCAGCGGAGGAGGTGGAGAGGGATGTCAATGAGCTTGTCTCTGTGGTAAGGAGCGACCGTGCTGAGGGCCGTGATTGACACGAACGTTGTGGTCAGTGCCGCTATTTCAGCATCGGGGAGCCCACGCAGGATTGTGAACAGTGCCTTGCGGGGGTTCTTCGTTGCGCTGACATCAGACCCTTTGCTCGCCGAGTTTGAGGATGTGGCTACGCGGGCGCATGGAATCGGAAAGTACCCTGGATTGCTCAGACAAAGCTCAAGGATTAGTGTTTTCCTCAGCGTGTGGTCTGTCGGCGATCCCACCCGGCTGAATCAAACGATTGTGCGGGAACACCCAGCCGATGACCGCGTGCTGGAGTGTGCCGTTGCGGGGAAGGCAGATTACGTTGTTTCTGGGGACAGGCACTTACTGGCCCTAAGGGAGTTCCAGGGTATTCCTATCGTAACCCCGACCGAATTCCTCGGGGTACTGAAGCGAGCGAGGTGAACATGGCGCAAGCACGACTTGGCATTATCGGGGGCAGCGGCCTCTATGAGATGGAGGGGCTCACCGAAGTGCGCGAAGTTGACATAAACACGCCCTGGGGCAAGCCCAGCGACCTGATTGCGGTGGGCAAGCTGGGCGACGTCGGCGTGGCCTTTCTGCCCCGGCACGGAAAGGGCCACCGCATACTGCCCACCGAGGTGCCCCAGGAAGCAAACATATATGCCCTGAAGTCGCTGGGCGTGGAGTTCATCGTATCGGTCAACGCGGTGGGCAGCCTCCAGGAGGAGATCCACCCCCGGGACCTGGTCATTCCCGACCAGGTCATAGACCGGACCAAGAGCCGGGCCAACACCTTCTTTGGCCGCGGCATCGTGGCCCATCTGGTATTCGCAGACCCCTTCTGCCCCGTGCTCAGCGACATCCTGTACCGGGCGTCGGTGGAAGCTGGCGCTACCGTCCACCTGGGCGGCACCTGCGTGTGCATGGAGGGACCGCTGTTCTCGACGCGGGCAGAGTCCCATCTCTATCGCTCGTGGGGGGCCAGCATCATCGGCATGACCGCCCTGCCCGAGGCCAAGCTGGCCCGAGAAGCTGAGATATGCTATGCCTCCCTGGCCTGCGCCACCGACTACGATTGCTGGCACCAGGCCCACGAGTCGGTAACCATCGAGATGGTCATCGCCAACCTCCAGGCGAACGTGGCCACGTCCAAACACGTCCTGCGCAGCGTGGCGGACAGCCTGCCCGACCACCGGGCCTGTGACTGTGCCACAGCGCTGCAAGATGCCATAATCACGGACCCCAAGCTCATACCGCCAGACGTCAAACAGAAGCTGTCCCTGCTCATTGGCAAGTATGTCAAATAGAGGGTGCATGGGGAAGCCCTTCGTGCCCCGGGGCCTGGCCACCGCCATCGGCAGCCTGCCCCACACTGACCCGGAAGCTGGTTGCGCGCTGATGAGGCGCCATCTCCCCGAGATACCGTTGTGGCCGCAGTTGCCCAGGCGCTCGCCACTGGAAAACATGTACGCCCAGTACAGCCGCGCCTTCCCGGGGGTGCAAGTTGGCGATGACCGGGTGTGGGTGGACCGCGCTCTGGACCTGACAGAGGGCCTGGCCCGCATCCTGGCCGATTCGGAGGCGGGCCAGGTCAGCGGCTACGGCCTGACGCCGCAGTATGCCGCGGGGTTCGGAGCTTTCCTTGAGCGCGTCCAGGGAGGTCCGTTGGTAGCGGCAAAGGGACAGGTCACTGGCCCGGTGAGCTGGGGCCTGACGGTCACCGACGAGGCGAGGCGGCCCCTGCTCTACGACGAGACCCTGGCCCAGGCCATTGCCCAGATGCTGCGCCTGCAGGCTGCCTGGCAGGAGGGTGCCCTCCGGGCGGTGTGTCTCCAGACCATCGTGTTCCTCGACGAGCCCTATCTAAGTGCCTTCGGGTCGGCCTTCGTGTCCCTGTCCCGGGAGCAGGCGGCGTCCCTGATTACCACCACGCTCGAAGGCATCTCTGGGCTGAGGGGTGTTCACTGCTGCGGCAATACCGACTGGTCCCTGCTGCTGGAGACGCCCCTGGACATCCTCAATTTCGATGCCTACAGCTTCGCCGTGTCCCTCAGCCTCTATCCCGAGGCGCTGTCCGCGTTTCTGGAGAGGGGTGGCGTGATTGCCTGGGGCATTGTGCCTAACGAGGCCGGTGCCCTGGCCGGAGAAGATGTGGACAGCCTGCTGGCCCGCCTGGAGGAGGCCATGGGTCTGCTCGTTGCCAAAGGTCTGGACGTTCACCGGTTGCGGGCCCAGTGCCTGATTACGCCATCGTGCGGTCTGGCGGGACTGACTGAAGTGCAGGCTGGGCAGGCCCTGTCGCTGACCGCGGCCGTGTCCCGGGCCTTTCGGGCCAGGTACTGGCCCCAGACTCAACGGGGCCATTGAACGACCTGTGGCATAATAGGGGGACACTTGTGGTTGCGAAGAGGGAACGGTCATGAAACGAGAGCCGGGAGAACCCTACTACCGGATTGATGCCGCTGAGGCGGAGCAGATGCTGGACAAAGACCAGGTTGTGTTGGTGGACGTGCGGGGCAAAGAGGACTACGGCAAGGGTCATATCCCCGGGGCTCGCTCCATAGAGCTGGAGCAAGTCTACTCCCGGATCAAGGAGCTGAGCGGGGCACCGGCCCTTGTGTTTGTGTGCTACCGGGGGGTCACCAGCGCCCTGGCCTGCGAGGTGGCGGCCGCCGCCGGCCACCAGAAGGTGTACAACCTTGAGGGGGGCATGGAGAGTTGGGCATCCCGTCGCCTTCCCACCAAGCCGGGTCTCACGCCCTAGGTCAGCAGGCCCCGTTGGCATTGTGACCCCCAATAGTCCTTGCTCTGAAAATGCGCCAAGGCGCTGCCCTAACCCCTGGCCCCTTCCCGCTTCGGGAAGGGGTCCCGACAGGTCGGGATTCCCGTGTCGGGGAGAGGCAGGGAGAGAGGGCCAAAGCGCCATTTTCATCCCCTGTGGTGCTTGTTTCAAGCATGGACGATTCTTGGCAAGTTGACCCTCCGTTGTCCCCCTTGCCAAGGGGGACAACAGGGGGTGAGGGCCGACTGCCATGGGGCGCGCTTGTCTCCTCACTGGGGTGCCGGGGGTGGGCAAGACCAGCCTGCTTCGCGAGATTCTCGCGGAGTGCGGCCGCAGCGCCGGCGGGTTCTTTACGGTCGAGGTACGGCAGTCAGGGGAGCGCGTGGGCTTCGACGTCGTGACCCTCACCGGCGAGGTGGCCACGCTCGCCCGCGTGGGGTTGCGCTCGCCATATCGCGTGGGTAAATATGGCGTAGAGGTGGGCAGCCTGGAAAGAGTTGGCGTGCCGGCCCTGTCAATGGCGCTCGGTTCTTGTGATATAGTAGTCTGCGATGAGATCGGCAGGATGGAGTTGGAGTCCATTGCCTTTCGGGAGGCAATGAACGCGGCACTGACGAGCTCGAAGCTGGTCCTAGGTACGATAATGCTGGCCCCTCATCCTTGGGCGGACTGGGTGAAGGCCCAGCCTCAGGTCATGGTGGTCAACTTGCACCGGGGAAACCGGCAGCAGGTGAAGCAGTTTGTTCTGGAGTGGCTGGGACCATGAACAAGGCGAGGCGCATGGCGGTGCTCAAACACCGCCGCAGGTACAAGAAGCTCGAAGAGAAGAGGCGCGCTCAGGCGTCTGCACCCGGGAGCGCGAAGAAGTAAGTGGTTGCGGTGGTCTCACTGGCCTCAGAGCTCTTGCGGCCCGAGGTCTATCCCACGCCGCCTGGGCCCATCGAGCTGGTACAGACTCACCTCTCGCTGGTCTTCGTGACCGAGCGCTATGCCTACAAGGTCAAGAAGCCAGTCAACTTTGGCTTCGTTGACTACACGACGGTCGAGCGACGGCGCTACTTCTGCCGGCGCGAAGTAGATCTGAACCGGCGCCTCTGCCCCGATATGTACCTGGGTGTGGCGGCCATCTATCAGGACCCCCACGGCCAGTTGCGGCTCACCGAGCCCGACGGGGAGCCGCCCGGGACCGTGGTGGACTACGCGGTGGTGATGTGCCGCCTGCCCGCCCAGCGCATGATGGACGTGCTGCTGGCTGGGGGCAAAGTCACCGAGGGCATGGTGGCCCAAATCGCCTCCTGCCTGGCCCGGTTCCACGCTGAGGCCGAGACCAACGAGCAGATCGCTGTCTATGGTCACCCCGAGGCCATTGGCTTCAACTGGGAGGAGAACTTCCAGCAGACGAAGCGTTACTTCGGCAATACCGTCTTTCAGGAGCAGTTTGACGCTATCAGTGCCTACGCTGAGGGGTTCCTCGGGGGCAAGCGTGGGCTGTTTCTGGGGCGAATGGAGCGGGGGCGGGTGCGCGACGGCCACGGCGACCTCCATTCCGCCAACGTGTGCTTTGGCGACAACCTCTATATCTACGACTGCATCGAGTTCAACGAACGCTTTCGCTATTTGGACGTGGCCAGCGACGTCGCTTTCATGGCCATGGACCTGGACTTCTACGGGCGCCCTGACCTTTCCCGTGCCTTTGCTGAGCAGTACATTCGCGAGTCGGGCGACGACGAGGTTGCGGAGCTGTTGCCCTTCTACAAGTGCTACCGGGCCTACGTGCGGGGCAAGGTGGAGTCCTTCCCGCTCGAAGACCCGCTGGCGCTCCCGGAGGCGAGGGAACGTGCTTGCCAGCGGGCCGGGCGCTATTTCCGATTAGCGCACAGCTACACCCGGCGGCTCGAGCGGCCTACGGTGGTCATCACGGTAGGACTCATCGGCACAGGCAAGAGCACCCTGGCCCGAGCGCTGGCCCACCGGACCGGGATGGAGGTGGTCTCCTCAGACGAGGTCCGCAAGCGGCTCCAGGGCCTATCGGCTGATGAGCGCCGGCTGGAGCCTTTCCAGGGGGGCATATACAGTGCCGAGGTCTCCCGGCTGACCTACGACGAGATGTTCCGCCAGGCCGGAGAGGTCCTGGCCGCTGGGCGTTCAGTTCTCCTCGATGCGTCCTTCCGCCGGGCAGAGGAGCGTGCCCGCGCCGTGGAGGTGGCCCGTGCCGCTGGTGCCGACTTCTGGGCCATCGAGTGCGTGGCTTCTGAGGCGACCATCCGCGAGCGGCTGGAACGCCGGGCACGGGATTGGCCTGACGCCTCCGACGCCCGCTGGGAGCTGTTCCCACAGATCAAGGGCGAGCACGAGCCGGTCCGGGAGATTCCCTCGCGGTGCCATTTGGTGGTAGACTGTTCCGGTCTTGTTGGTGATGCGTTGGACACCGTCGTGTCCGCCATCACCAATTGACAAGCAGATGGAACAACGGGCCGCCACTCGCCCGATACTGGTGTGCCGTCTGGGCTGGTGGGCCTCTGTAGGTGGCCGTCCCCACTGGTGGCACACGGCGAGTTGATGCCCTGGTCGGGCGACAGCCGGTGGCCGTGTGGGTAGGAAGAGAGCATACGCATGGCAGCAACCGCCGTTTGGCTGAACCGGACCTTCTCTTCGCTCAAGCTGCGGAACTATCGTCTGCTCTGGCTGGGCTCGGCCTCGGAGCACACCGGCGAGTGGATGGAGCGTACCGCCATTGGCTGGACGGTGCTTCAACTCACCGACTCCCCGTTCATGCTGGGACTGAACGAGGCCCTGCGTTTCATCGCGCTGATCGTTTTCCCCTTCGTAGGCGGGGCCGTGGCGGACCGGTGGAACCGCAAGAAGCTGCTAATCGCCACCCTCATCGGGATGGCCCTGCTCTCGGCGATCATTGTGGCGCTGATGTGGTCGGGCGTTCTGGTGAAGGCGAACCCCATCGCCGTCTATTACATCCTGATGTACTCATTGCTGAGCGGCGTAATGACCGCCTTCAATCACCCGGCGCGAGGCACGCTCCTGGCCAGCATTGTAGACAAGAGCAGCTATGCCAACGCTGTGTCACTGGACAGTATCTCTGTCATGGCCAGCCGCCTCGTGGGCATGCCCCTGGCTGTCGGCTGGACGTTAATAGCCAACAATGACGTCAGCGGCATCATAGGGATGCGATTCGTTGGCTGCATGCTGGCGGTAATGTGGCTGCTGTGGCTGAGGGCGCCGTCCACTCCCCCCCAGGCCCGGCGGGAAAGTATGACGGCAAACGTGAAAGAGGGGCTTCGCTACGTGGCCAAGGACGAGGCCGTACTGGGGGTTACCTTGCTGGCCTTCATTCCCAGCTTCTTTGTCACGGGCTATGTTAGCCAGCTCCCTGTCTTTGCCGAGAGCGTGCTGGACATCGGGCCGGCGGGCCTGTACTTGATGAACTTCACGGCTGGGCTTGGCTCCCTCATTGGCCTGCTCGGCCTGGCCTCGCTGGGAGACTACAAGCACAAAGGCGTACACCTGTTTGTGTCCATCATCGGATCAGGTGTCTCCCTGGCCTTGTTCGCGGTGAGTGCCTGGGTGCCATTATCTTTTGCCATGCTGTTCGTGAGTGGGGCCACCATTAGCATGTTCACTGCACTGCGCTCCACGGTAGTCCTGCTCATAGTTCCGGACCACCTGAGGGGTAGGGTGATCGCGCTGAGGGAGCTGGCGACAGGCACCCAGCCTGTGGGTAGCTTGCTGCTGGGGTCCATGTCGGAGGCGTGGGGAGCGCCTATGGGTCTTGGGATAATGTCCGGTCTGTGTGCCGTGACCAGCGCCGGGGCGATGGTACGGCTCAAGCGGGTGAGGGACCTGGAGTGAGACAGCTCGGCGCCTCAGGCGAATTGGACAAAGTTGCCCCCTGTTGAGGGGCGTTGAAAGGGGTTATTAGATGGTGTCCAGCGTTCAAGGCGATGTCAGGGACATGGGCTTGGCCGGGCAGGGGGACCAGCGCATCGAGTGGGCCAGCCGGGAGATGCCTGTGCTGCGTCTCATCGGCGACCGCTTTGAGAAGGAAAAGCCTCTGCGCGGCCTGTCCTTGTCGGCCTGTCTCCACATCACTACGGAGACGGCCAACCTCGTACTGGCGCTCCATCGGGGCGGCGCCCAGATCGCCCTTTGCGCAAGCAACCCCCTGTCCACTCAGGACGAGGTGGCGGCGGCCCTGGTGCGCCGGGGTATCCCCACCTTTGGCATCCGGGGCGAGGACCAGCCCACGTACTACAAGCATATCCACAGCGCCCTGGTCCAGGAGCCTCAAGTGACTTTGGACGACGGTGCTGACTTGGTGACCACTCTCCATCGCGAGCGACGTGACCTGCTGCCCAACGTCATCGGCGGCACGGAGGAGACTACCACCGGCGTAATCCGGCTGCACAATCAGGCCAAAGACGGCCAGCTCCGCTATGCCATCATTGCGGTCAACGAGGCTGAGACCAAGCATCTGTTCGACAATCGCTACGGCACCGGCCAGAGCACCATAGACGGCGTGACCCGGGCCACCAACATACTTTGGGCGGGCAAACAGGTAGTGGTGGCCGGCTATGGCTGGTGCGGGAGGGGTATCGCCCGGCGCGCCGCCGGCATGGGCGCTCAGGTCATCGTCACCGAGGTGGAGCCCATTCGCGCTCTCGAGGCGGTCATGGACGGCTACCGGGTCATGCCCATGGTGGAGGCGGCTCGGAGCGGCGACGTGTTCATCACTGCCACAGGAGACATCAACGCCATTGGGCGTGAACACTTGGAGGTCATGAAGGACGGGGCCATCCTGGCTAACAGCGGGCACTTCAACGTGGAGATAGACATCCCGGTCCTGGAGTCACTGTCACGCGGGCACCGCACCATGCGGCCCCAGGTGGAGGAGTACACGCTCCGGGATGGGCGCCGGCTGTACCTGCTGGCGGAGGGCCGCCTGATTAACCTGGCGGCGGCGGAAGGACATCCCGCGGCCGTCATGGACATGTCCTTCGCTAACCAGGCGCTATGTGTGGAGTACCTGGCCAAGCAGCAGAAAGGGCGCCTGGACCCAGGGGTGTACCCGGTGCCTCGGGAGATAGACCGGGAGGTGGGCCGGCTCAAGCTTGAGGCCATGGGCGTGGGCCTGGACACCTTGACCCCCGAGCAGCACGAGTACCTTACCGGCTGGGAGAAGGGGACCTAGGCCGGCACCCGCAAGGGCCTAGGGCGCGATACTGAAGGGTACCTCCTCGGCCATGGAGTGGAGTGCTATGATGGTCAGCAGCGCTGCGGCCAGGGCAATGTTCTTCATGAAGTGCGCCATCTGGTTGGCGGCCATCATCTGGTCGGCCAGTCCCCAGAACTTGTGCATGATGAAGGCCACCGGCACCAGGAAGGCGATGAGCACGGAGGCGCCCACGTCCATCCAGATGCCCAGCAGGAGGCTGGCGCCGCCGAACAGGAGCATGAGGCCCGTGAACGGTACAGCCAACTCGGGGGCAGGCGTCTCCATGCTCTTGGCGTAGGGGACGAGCATTTGGCGTTTGGTGAAATGGCCTACGCCATTGTACAGGAAATACAGTCCTAGGATGGTCCGCCCGATGAGGAACAGAATGTCCATTTTCTCCCTCCCACCGCTGAGAATAATGCTATAGTGACGCATGGTATGGCGTGGGCGCGCTCTAGTCAAGCCCCTGGCTTTAGCCAGGGGTGCCCTGTCTGAATCCAGGGTTTCAACAGCCGGTCTCATACCAGGAGGGGACGCAACAATGGAAAACGTTGAACTGCCTGGCTGCCTGGCGGGCAGGGTGGCCGTTGTCACCGGGGCCAGCCGCGGCATCGGCAAGGCGCTGGCCATTGCCTTTGCCAAGGAGGGCGCCAGGGTGGTGGTGGCCGCCCGCAGCGAGACGGAAGGCTCTCTACCCGGGACCATTTACCAGACGGCGGAAGAGATCAAAAACGCCGGCGGTGTGGCCTTGCCGGTGCGCTGCGACCTGATGAAGTCCGAGGATGTGGAGGCCCTGGGCCGGCGGGCCCTCGATGAGTTCGGCACCGTGGACATCCTGGTCAACAATGCCGGGACAGGTTCCTTCTCCTCGATCCTGAAGGTCTCCGTGGACCGCTGGGACAAGGTTTTCGCCACCAATATCCGCGGGGCGTTCCTGTGCAGCCGGGCGGTGCTGCCCACCATGATCAAGAACCGGCGAGGGAGCATAATCAACATAACGTCCATGGCGGCCCGCGTGGTAGATGCCTCCCACGGCCCGTATGCTGCCTCCAAGGCTGCCCTGGAGCGCTTCACCCTGTGTTTAGCGGAAGAGGTGCGGGGCTACAACATCGCCGTCAACGCGCTCGACCCGGGTCTCATCCTGGCCCCCGGAGTTGCGGAGGGGGTTACGGGCCACGGGCGGGCGTGGACCCTGGTGGGCCGGAGGCCCCCCGAGACGGTGGCCCCGGCGGCTATCTTCATGGCCTATCAGGACGCTCATTTCACCGGCCGGGTGATGAAGGCCCAGGAGTTCTATGTGACCTGGCCCCATTACATCGAGGGCCGGGCCCAGTCTCTTGATAACCCAGCCCCGCCGGGCTAATATATCAGGCGATTGCCATATTTCATGACGAGGGGTGTATAATGCTCAGTCGGTTTTCCTCTAGCTCCTATCTGGCGACCTCCGAGTCGGTGACCGAGGGCCATCCGGACAAGCTCTGCGACCAGATCTCCGATGCTATTCTCGACGCCATGCTGGCCCAGGACCCCATGTCCCGGGTGGCCTGCGAGACCACAGCCACCACCGGGCTGATCCTGGTCACTGGCGAGGTGACCACCGAGGGCTACGTAGACATCCCTCATATCATCCGCCATGCCGTCCAGGAAGCTGGCTATACCAGGGCTGAGTATGGGTTTGACTACCAGACCTGCGGCGTGATGGTATCGCTCAAGGAGCAGTCCAAGGACATTGATGCTGGCGTGAGCCGCTCCCGGGAGGCACGCCAGAAACAGGACTCCCCTTTCAACAATGATGACTATGACCGCATCGGGGCCGGAGACCAGGGACTGATGATTGGCTACGCGTGCACGGAGACGCCCGAGCTCATGCCCCTGCCCATAGTCCTGGCCCACAGGCTGTGCAAGGAGCTGGCCCACGCTCGCAAGGACCGGGTACTCCCCTACCTCCGGCCGGATGGGAAAGCCCAGGTGACGGTGGAGTACTCTTACGGTGTCCCGCAGCGGGTCACCTCGGTGGTGGTCGCCGCGCAGCACGATCCCGAGGTGAGCCACGACGTCATCGAGCGGGACATCATCGAGTACGTCGTCCCCGTGGGCGTCCCCCGGCAGTTGCTGGACAAGCACACCAAGTTCTACATCAATGCCACAGGCCGCTTCGTCATCGGCGGGCCTATGGGCGACGCCGGGCTCACTGGGCGCAAGATCCTGGTGGACTCCTACGGTGGCGCGGCCCGCCACGGTGGCGGCTGTTTCTCGGGGAAGGACCCTACCAAGGTGGACCGCTCCGGGGCTTACGCAGCCCGCTACGTGGCCAAGAACGTGGTGGCCGCGGGCCTGGCCGACCGGGCCGAGATCGAGGTGGCGTACTCCATCGGCGTGGCCCACCCGCTGGCCATCTCCGTGGAGACCTTCGGCACGGGGCGGGTGGACGACCAGGTCATTGTCAAGCTGATCAACAAGCATTTCGACCTCCGGCCGGCGGCCATCATTGACAACCTTCAGTTGCGCCGCCCCATTTTCAAAGCTACCGCCGCCTACGGCCACTTCGGCCGCGAGGACATAGACGCTCCCTGGGAGAGGACCGACAAGGCGGCTATACTTCGAGCCGAGGCCGGCATCCGGCTGCCGGAGGAAGGCACCGGGACCTCCACCGCCAGCTAGTCGGCAAGGGTGGTCCGGTGAAAGCTGTTATTCTGGCTGGGGGCGAGGGCACCAGGCTCCGCCCCCTCACGCTCACGGTTCCCAAGGCATTGGTGCCGGTGGTGAACCAGCCCTTCCTGGAGCACGTCCTGACCTATTTGCGGCGCCACGGGGTGGACCAGGCCGTGCTCACAGTGAGCTATCTGGCGGACCGCCTGAAGGAGCACTTCGGCGCCGGTGGGAACCACGGCCTCTCCCTCGTCTATTCTGTGGAGGAGCAACCCCGGGGCACGGCCGGAGCGGTGAGAGCGGTAGCAGGCCTGCTGGACGGAGCTTTCCTGGTACTGAACGGAGACCTGTTCACCGACATAGACCTGACCGGCCTGGTGGCCTTTCACCGCCAGAAGGGTGCGGCGGCGACCATTGCTTTGATCAGGGTGGATGACCCGACGACCTTTGGCATGGTGGAGACCGATGGCCAGGGCCGGGTGCTACGCTTCGTGGAGAAACCGCGACGGGAGCAAGTCACCACTCACTACGTGAACGGCGGTATTTACGTACTGGAACCTGAGGCCCTCGCCCTGGTGCCGGAGAGCATGCACTACATGTTCGAGAGCGGCCTGTTTCCCCGGCTACTGGCAGAGGGCTGGCCCGTCTACGGCTATGCTACCGAGCCTTTTTGGCACGACATAGGCACGCCGGAGCGCTATCTTCAGCTCCACGCCGAGCTCCTGGGGGGGCGCTGCCCGTCCATATGGCCCGGAGCGCCCTCTGATCCCACTCGCGGTTGTTATGCTGATCCAACGGCAGTTGTGGAGGGCCAGGTGCTTCTGGGGCTGGGTGCGGTGTTGGGCCCCGAGTCACGGGTGTTGGGCCCCGCGGTGCTGGGCGCGGGCTGTCGCCTGGAAAGGGGTGCCGTGGTGGATGGGGGTGTGCTCTGGTCGGGGGTCTCGGTGGGGGCGGGGGCACACCTGGAGCGCTGCCTGGTGGGCAGCGGCTGCCGGCTTGGGCCGGGGGTGGTCGCGGAGGCGGCGGTCATCGGCAATAACGTGGCTGTGCCGGAGGGCGGTCGCCTGGCCCGAGGGGCGAAACTGCCGGTAGTGGCTCAGACCTGAGACTGGGCCGGTCCTGTCCGGCCATTGAGTGGCCCTACGGGCCTGGGAGAGGGGTTGGCCGATGAGCAACGTGATCAAGTTCGGTACCGAAGGTTGGCGTGGCATCATCGCCGAGGACTTCACCTTCGATAACGTGCGAGCTTGCAGCGAGGGGCTGGCATGCTACATGGAGGAAGCGGGGCTGGCCAGCCGCGGGTTGGTGATTGGCTACGACACGCGCTTCGCCTCCGAGCATTTCGCGGCGGCGGTGGCGGAGGTGGCCGCCGGGCATGGCATCAGGAGTTACCTCGGGGTCAAACCGCTGCCCACGCCCCTGCTAAGCTTCGCCGTCAAACGGTGGGGTGCCGGCGCCGCGGTCATTATTACTGCCAGTCACAATCCTGCCCCCTGGAACGGGTTCAAGATCAAGACGGGGGATGGCGTAAGCGCCTCACCGGAGATCATCGGTCGCATCGAGGGCCTTATCGAGCGTGTGCAGCACAGGGGCCGCGTTGCCCGCATGCCCCTGGATAGCGCGCGGGCAGACGGCCTGGTCAGCGACCTGGACCCGGAGCCGCAGTACTTCGAACAGGTCGGAAAACTGGTTGACCTGGCCGCGCTGCGGCGGGCCGGCCTCAAGGTGGTGGTGGACTCCATGTACGCCACTGCCTCGGGCTACCTGCGCCGTCTGTTGGAAGGCGGCAGCACCAGCGTTGTGGAAATACATGCCGAGCGCAACCCCATTTTCCCCGGCATGCGCAACCCCGAGCCGATTGACATTAACCTGGGCGAGCTCTGCCGCACGGTGGTTGAGGCCGGGGGCAGCGTGGGCGTGGCCACCGATGGCGACGCCGACCGGCTGGGCGTGGTGGACGAGAACGGCCGCTACGTGACCACGCTCCAGGTGTTACCGCTGCTCGCCCTATACCTGCTGGAGGTGCGCGGAGAGCGGGGGGCCATCGTGCGCTCCCATACCACTAGCAACATGCTGGCCCGCCTTGGTGAGCGCTTCGGGGTCCCGGTTTTCGAGACGCCCGTGGGGTTCAAGTACGTCGGCAACAGGATGCTGGAGGTAGATGCGCTCCTCGGCGGCGAGGAGAGCGGCGGCTACGCCTTCCGTGGCCATGTCCCCGAGCGGGACGGCATTCTCTCCGCGCTCTACTTCCTCGACCTCCTGGTCCGCCGCAGCCAGACCCCGTCGCAGTGTCTGGACTACCTTTACTCGTTGGTCGGTCCTCACCACTATCAGCGGTCGGACTTCACTTTTCCAGCGGAGCAGCGAGACCAGATATGGGAGCGGATGCAGGAGGCAGCCCCCGACCTCGTGGATGGAACGCCGGTGGCCCAGCGCCACGTGAACGACGGATACCGCTTCGTGCTGGCGGATGGCTCCTGGCTCATGGTCCGTTTCTCGGGCACGGAGCCTCTGGTCCGCATCTACGCGGAAAGCTCGACGCCGGTGCGTGCCGCCCAACTGGTGGACGCAGGCAGGCGGCTGGCCGGGCTGTGATGAGGGCGAACACGGCGTGTAGGGGCGAAGCATCTGGCAACAAGTAACCCCCCTACTGTCCCCCTTGGCAAGGGGGACCATAGGGGGTAAAGAACCGCCCGGATGCTTCGCCCCTACTGTAAGAACGTGGAGGGATGCGCGTTGGTTGACCTGGATGATCTCCCTGTCTATCCGAAGCTAGACCCCTCGGGCATGCGGGTGCACCTCAGGGGCATGGCTGCCCAATGCGTCAGGGCGTGGGAGCGGGCCTTGGCTTTCCCTCTGCCCGCGGACTACGCTCTAGCCGATAAGGTGCTGGTGCTGGGCATGGGTGGCTCAGCCATCGGCGCCGACCTGGTGGCTGGGCTGGTGCGAGACCAGGCCCGGGGGCCGTTAATCACCCACCGGGGCTACGGCTTGCCGTCGTTCGTGGATGCTCGCACCCTGGTGGTCGCTTCCAGCTACTCGGGGGCTACCGAGGAGACGCTGTCGGGCTTCCAGGAGGCCCTGGACCGGCCCTGCCCCAAGCTGGCCCTGACCACCGGCGGCCCGCTGCTCAGCCTGGCCAGGGAGCGCGGTGTGCCCGTGTTCGAGATTGACTACCTCCGGTCGCCACCTCGAGCCGCGTTAGCCTACAGTCTCATGCCGCTGCTGGCCTTCCTCTACCGGATGGGCTTCATCCCTGACCCGGCATCGGCGGCCAACGAGATGGTGGCGTTGCTGGAGGGACTGGCTCCCGCCCTGGCCGAAGGCTCCCCGGCCGAGCGCAATCCCGCCAAACAACTGGCACAGCATATGGCCGGGCGGACGGTGGTGGCCTACGGCGCCGGTTTCCTTTCCGCGGCGGCCCGCCGGTTCAAGACCCAGGTCAACGAGAATGCCAAGGGCTGGGCGTTCTACGAGTCCCTCCCCGAGCTCAACCACAACGCTGTGGTGGGCTACTCCTACCCCACCGACGCCGCGCGCCATGTGTGCGTGGTCATGTTCAACAGCCCGCTCTTGTCGGAGCCCGTGCGGCGTCGCTATGAGGTTACGGCAGAGCTGCTCAGCAAAGCTGGGCAGGAGCCGTACGTGCTCTCCGGCCAGGGTCAGCAGCCCCTGGCCCAGATGATGTCCCTGGTGCTCCTGGGGGACTACGCCAGCTACTACCTGGCGTTGCTCAACGGCGTGGACCCCTACCCGGTCCCCGCTGTGGACTACCTGAAACGTCGCCTCGCCGAGCGCTAGGTGAGTTCCCTCTCCCTCTGGGAGAGGGCCAGGGTGAGGGTCCCTTAGTCTGCCCCTTGCAAAACGTGGCGGCTGTGGTATCCTAATTCCGTTCAGGTGAGGCGGCGCCGAATGGCCCTGATTTCACTGTGTTATGGCTGTCACTGACTATTATCGGCTAATAGGGCTGGGCCATCGCGCCATAGTTCCGGTCAAGGAGGTGCCCCTTGGTGAAGATGGCCCCCAAGCTTACCTTCGGCCCGGCTACCGCCGACTGGCAGGAGCGCATTAACCCCGAGCGCATGCGCCAGCAACGGGTAGCCCGCGCCCAGAAGGTCCTGAAGAAGAACGGCATCCCTGCCATGCTGGAAGCGGGCTCCGCCAACATCCGCTATCTGACGGGCCTGCGGGGCTTTGACTATCCCATGTGCCGCTTTGTCCTTTTCTTCGCTGACCACGACCCCATCATGTTCGAGCATGACGGCTGGTATCACCAGATGCCCGACCAGTGTCCCTGGATCAAAGAGTGGCGCCCGGCCCGTTCGTGGCTCACCGGCGCCCCGGGCATGGACGCCTCCCAGGACGAGGCCAGGCAGTTCGCCGCCGACATCGCCCGCGAGCTCAAAGCAAAGGGCTTGCTCAACGAGAAGCTGGCGTTTGGCGGGTTCGACGGCCTGGCCCGCGAGGCCCTGGCGGCTGAGGGCGTCAAGAACATCGTGGACAGCCGGCCCACCATGCTCGAGGCCCGGAGGATCAAGAACCCGGACGAGATCAACTGCCTCAAGATGGTGGCCTCCATTGTGGACGGTGTCTGGTTCAAGGTCTGGGAGAACCTCCGGCCGGGCATCAAGGACAGCGACCTCACCGTGATCGCCTCGAGCACCGGGTACGAGTACGGCGCCGAGTTCGCCACCCCCGGCGGCTGGCGCACCGGCCCCAGCACCTTCGACCGCGGCTTCCACGGCGGCAGCCGTATCCTCCAGTTCGGAGACCTGGTCTATGGCTCCCTTTGCGGCAGCACCTACCTCGGGTATGCAAGCTGCTCCTACCGGACCTTCATCGTGGGGCGCCAGCCCACCGACAGGGAGAAGGACTGGTACAAGCGGATGAAGGACCGCATAGACGCCTGCATCAGCGAGATCAAGCCGGGCAAGACCACCGCCGACGCCGCCAAGCACTTCCCACCCGCCTCCACCTGGGGCTACAAGGAGGAGGTCGAGGTGCTGGCCAGCGAGATCGGCCACGGCATAGGTCTGGGCGGCGGTATGGGCTACGACCACCCCATCATCAACCGCCAGTGGTCTCTCAAGTTCCCCCAGGTGTTCGAGGAGGGCATGACCATTGCTGTCGAGTGCCGGGAGGGGATACACCGTGAGGGCGGCGTCCGCCTGGAGGACATGATGGTGGTCACCAAGGACGGCGCCGAGATCTTTGACCACTTCCCCCGGGAGGAGATCACCGTAGCCCCACGGTAGCTGAAGCCCCTTGTCATTCTGAGTCCCGACGCCTCGGGACTGCGGCTAAGGACGAACGAAGAATCCGTACCCTCGCGCTGATGGTGAGGCCGGGCTTGCACTTTGGCCTCCCCATCAGCCCTGGATTAGCCAATGCACTCCGTAGGGGCGACCGGCCGGTCGCCCTACAGCGTTTGCCCGCCCGGGAGGTACGATTGAAGACAGCCCACGGCAAACAGGTCACTGATGCGGGATGAAAACAGGCTCGATAGGGGGGTATCATGTCTTTCGTTATGCGAAGAGTCATGTACGGTAGACCAGGTACTGCCGACCAGATTGTTCAAGTCATGAAAGACAGCGAGCGATTTGTGCGCCGCTATGACGCCCACGCAAGGATGCGTGTTCTTGTGGACCACATGAGCGGGCGTTCGGACAGAGTAGTCGGCGAGTTTGAGATGGACGACATTGCCGACTTCTATGCCTTTATGGCGCAAGTCATGTCTAGGCCCGAAGCCGCCGCCGAATACAAAGCCCTGGAAGAAAGGGGCTTCCGGCTCATAGACTACACTGAAGCAGAGTGGTGGCGAGTGGTCTAGTTTTCCGCCCCTACAGTATCAGCCCACCCTGAATTCATGCCAATATCCAAGGTGAGAGGGAAGTTCAGTTGAGGACAGCCCACGGCAAACAGGTAATGGACAGCCTGGAGGAGGTCGTCGCCCCAGGGCACACGGCCTTGCTCATGCTGGACATGATCAACGACTTCCTGTCCCCCGGTGGCAAGCTGTTCAACCCCAATGCGACCGACCTGGACCAGGTTCTGGCCATCATACCCCGCACCGCCCAGTTGCTGGAGGCCGCTCGCAAGGCGGGTGCCCTGCCAGTCTATGTACAGAACACCTTCCTGCCCAAAGGGGCCGACCTACCCGCAGGCTATCTGTATTTCCTGTTCAAGCGCGGTGTCACCCTGGGTGAGCCGCTGCCCACACTGGAAGGCACCTGGGGTGCCGAGACCATCCCGCAACTGAAGCCGCGGGAGGGCGAGCCCGTAATCACCAAGCGCAGCTACAGCGGCTTTCTGGACACCCGCCTGGACGCGGTCCTCAAGGCCCACGACGTCAAGACCATCGTTGTCACCGGCGCCTCCAGCTATGGGTGCATCGTGACCACGGCGCTGGAGGGCTTCTGCTACGGCTACTATGTCGCCGTGCCCCGGGAGTGCACCGCGGGCACCATCCGGGACTGGCACCAGGCCGCCATGACCCTGATGTCGCCGCTGGTGGTGGACTACGAGGACGTGCTCAAAGTGTGGCAGAAGTCTGCCGGTTATTGAAGGTGGCTCAACGTATGACCAGGGGGCGGGTTGCTTCGTCCCGGTGCGCCGGGACTTTCAATGAGCCGACCGTCCCGTCATTGCGAGCCGCAGCGAAGCAATCTCCAGCCAGTGTGCGCATCAGAAGGTTGCTTCGTCGTCCTTCGCCGGAAGGACTCCTCGCAATGACGGAATATGGCTTCGTCGCTCTGCTGCTTTCAACGAAACGCGCCATCTCGGTTCATTGCTCTACATTGGGTCCAGACGGGCCGGGACCTGTAAGACTCGCAACGACAGTTGGATATCATCGTGTAAAGGACAGAACAATGTACGACATACTCATCACCGGTGGCACCGTAGTCTCGCCCCAGGCCAGCGAGACGTTGGACGTGGCCGTCCAGGGGGGCAAGGTCGTGGCCCTGGCCAAGCCCGGAACCTTGCCCGATGACGCCAAGCGCCAGGTGGACGCCAAGGGGCTGTACGTGCTGCCCGGAGTCATTGACCCGCACGTCCACAGCTTCTCCCAGTGGCTGGGCCAGAAAATGCCCGGCTTTGGCGTGGACAGCATGGCCGCCGCCTGCGGGGGCACCACCACCATCATTGACTTCACCTACCCCCACGAGGGAATGACCCTCCAGAAGGCCATAGACGACCGGCGCACCGAGTTCCAGGGGAATGCCTGTGTGGACTTCTCCCTGCACGCCCGCCCCCATCCCTCCTGGGACATGCTGAAAGAGGTGGACGGGGCCTTCGCCCAGGGCATGCCCAGCTTCAAGATACTGCTCCACGAGAGGGAGGGCGAGCCGCCCGAGGAGGCCCTGTGCTACGCCCTGATGCAGCAGGTGGCCCAACGGGGTGGGCTGGTGGGCATCCACGCCGAGAACGCCTCCATCTGCAAGCACTTCATCCAGAAGCTGGTGAGCGAGGGCAAGACCGGCACCGAGTGGTTCACCCACTCGCGGCCGGCCGTCGCCGAGGCGGAATCGGTGAACCGCATGATCTTCTTCGCCGAGCGCACGGGGTGTGCCATATACTTCTTCCACATCAGCGCGGCAGCCTCCCTTGAGCTGATAGCGGCGGCCCAGGCCCGGGGGCTTGCCGTCTACTGCGAGACCTGCCCCCACTACCTGGTGTTCAACGACGAGGTATACAGCCAGGCCGACGCCATCCAGTTCATCCGCTTCCCGCCCATCAAGAGCGCGGCGGACCAGGCAGCCCTGTGGCAGGGCGTCCAGAGTGGGAATATCAACTGTATCGGCACGGACCACGTGCCCGCCTACCTGTGGTACAAGAAGCAGGCGTCGGAGGGCAAGCCCTTCACAGAGATGCCCGGCGGCATGGGGCAGATTGAGACCACGCTTCAGGTGATGTACACCGAGGCCGTGGCCAGCGGCAAGATAACGGTGAATCGGCTGGTGGAGATGCTGTGCGCCAACCCCTCCCGCATCTTCGGCCTGTATCCCCGCAAGGGGACCATCTCCGTGGGCAGCGACGCCGACATCGTGCTCTACGACCCCAAACCCCACCGCAAGCTGACGTCGTCCGACCTGCACATGGGCCTCGACTACACCGTGTTCGAGGGCCGCACCGTTGTGGGCGCCCCCACCATGACCATCGTTCGGGGCGAGGTGGCCGTGGAGCGCGGCAAGTACGTGGGCACCCCCGGCAAAGGCGAGTTCCTGAAGCGGGAAATAGGGAAGGAGGTGCTGGGGGGGAAGCTGCGGTAGGTGGGCTTGGAGCAAGTGCCGTCATGTGTTGCATGGAGCACGGCTCTAGAAACTGAAGCTGCCACGCAGCCGACCGCGACCCGTTGCCTCGGGGGTTCGATGTGCAGGTGTGGTCATTCGTTCCCACTTCGTGCGACAATATGGCTGGCGTTGTGATGGTTTGTTACATGCCGCAAAGGAGGTGCAGATGAAGTATCGGTGGGTGTCCACCCTTGGCCGTTTTGAACACGCTGATGACCTCATCACCTTTCGTGGTGCTACGGTAGCTATCGCTGGCAGCGCAGGCCCTGCAATTGGCAACTACATATCCGACCAGCGGTTTTCCGGCGGCTCAATCAGCGCCCAAATTACGTTCACGGAGGTCAGTCCACAGAGCGCGTGCGAATTTATCCTCTACTATGACCCTTCGACTCGTGGTTTCGTTACCGCGGGGCTTGGGGGTGGGGGCACCATGTTCTCGATCCGCTATTTCTCCGGCTCGTGGGTGAATCATTTCATCACAGGAGACCGGGCAAACCTTCAACCCGGCAAGGCGTATGAGGTTCGCGTTCTGCTGCAGGGGTCACGCGTTACGCTGACCGTAGACGGCGTGGACGTCGCAGCGTCGCTTCTTCCGTTTCATCTGCCGTCGGGCCAGGTCGGCCTGTGGTGTCTTGATACGCACGACATCCGAATCCAAGATTTCACCGTCGCCGCCGTACCCTCGAAGGCGTTTGTCATTATGCAGTTTACGTCGCCGTACAATGAACTGTACCAAGATGTTGTGAAGCCTGTTTGCAGCGCGTTTCAACTGGAACCCATGCGAGCCGATGAAGCCGTTGGTCCCGGGATCATACTAGCGGACATCGTCAAGCAGATCAATGACTCCAGGGTCATCATCGCTGACGTCTCACCAGCCAACCCGAACGTATACTACGAACTGGGTTACGCCCACGCCCTAAACAAGCCGACGATCCTGATCGCGGAGCATGAAACGAAGCTGCCGTTCGATGTATCGCCTTTCCGGGTCCTCTTGTACGAGAATACGATACGCGGGAAGATGCAGATCGATGAGGGACTTCGCCGTCATCTGCAGGCTGTGCTATCGGCCTGGGGTGGCGTCTAGTCGTACGGTGGGTGAAGTGAAAGGGGACCCACCGCAGAGGTAATGGGGGGCTTCGCTGCGCTACACCCACCCTACCGCTGGATGTTAGGTCGCAGAGGGCCTGATCGTATTGGCAAAACCTGTGGTATTCACCCGCCATGCACGGCGCCGCATGGTTGACCCAGAGCGTGGTATTATCACGGAGGAAGAGGTGCTGTCCATCCTCGCAAATCCGACGGCAAGCTATGTCGGCATTGACGGCAAACAGAACGTGCTTGGGGAAGTGAACGGGAAACGAGTGCGTGTGTGCTTCGTAGAGGAAGCAGAGCGCCTGTTGGTCATTACCGTAATTAACCGGGGAGCAGGTAGATGAGGATAGAGTACGACGGTGAAGCTGACGCGGCATACATTCGCCTGTCTGACACGCCCAGCAGCCGCACGGAAGAGGAATCAGACGTTTGTATCGTAGATCTCGATGCGCAGGGCAACCTGGTTGCCATTGAGTTGCTGTCCGTGTTCGGTTTTGCCGGCGCTTCGCTATATGCTCTCGTGCAGAAGGGACTACTCTCCAGCCAAGACGCGGAGCGGCTACTTAGCGCCCTACGTAAGGAACTTGTCGCTGCATAGAACCGGGAGCCGCGATTTGGGAGTCAAAGCGATGAGCAAAGGTGATAGGTATACAAGGCTTGTTGAGTGGTCCGAGGAGGACGGCTGCTTCATTGGGAGCTGTCCCGAGCTGTTCTATGGCGGTTGCCACGGCCCAGACGCCAAGAGCGTTTTCGCGGAGCTATGCGACATTATCGAAGAGACCATTCAACTCTATGAACAGGATGGCAAGCCCCTCCCCGCCCCCATGTCGGGCCGGGAGTTCGTCAACGCCATGCAGAGGATTGCGTAGTAGGGGCGAAGGTGGGTCTCGCTGCGCTACACCACCCTACTTCTGCTGGCGCTAGTGGGCCAAATTGGGCAGGAACGGGCTATTGACAAGATAGCATGGAAGTGCTACATATACAACAGAATCACGATGGAAAGGTTCCCCATGAGGTTCCGTCCTTATGGGGAGCTTTCCTTTTTGTACTCCAACTTTCCTCTCAGGTTGTCTACGAATGCAATTCGGAGGCCGGCGGCCCTCCTCAAGAGATGGGAACACCCGCCCACGCTTGAAGCCAGAACTATTCCAACTTGCCCATTCTCTGAAGGTAGGTCACCAGGCAGGCAAAGTCACCGTCGCTGGTCACTATGATCGCCTTCTGATATGCATCGAAGTCAATCATCGCCTGCAAGACCAACTCGGCATCACAGTTGCCCTTTGGCTTACCTCACCACATACCACCCCATCGCTCGTGTGGCCAAGTTAAGGTTCTGGCCATCTATGAAGGCGTAGTTCTCTTGGGGCTTCTTCATTTGTGTTGTAAAGGCGCACCCTATCGGCGCCTACGGTACTGCTCGGCCACCTTTTGAGTCAAGGTCTAGCAGCAGTCGTAGTCTGGGTGAAGTGAAACGGAACCCACCGTAGGGGCGGTGGTGGGTTTCGCTGCGCTGCACCCACCCTACTATCTATTCAGCCCGACATCATCGGGGGTAGCTTGGTGTAGAATAGGAGAGCGTATTACACTAGTCCGAACGATGAGGGGAGGCCGGCATGGAAGTGGTAACAGTCTCACCCAAGTACCAGGTGGTGATTCCCCTGAGTGTGCGACGGCTGCTCGGGATACGGCCCGGCCAAAAGGTACAGGTGATCCCCTACGAGGGACGAGTCGAGCTTATCCCCGTGAAGCCAGCCAAAGAGATGCGCGGCTTTCTCAAAGGCATTGATACGAGGTTGGAGAATCGGCATGGCGACTAAGACCCTGGACCAACACATTGAGATCACTGCCGGCGTAGCGGGAGGCAAACCTCGTATTTCTGGGCGCCGCATCACTGTGCAGAGCATTGTGATATGGCACGAGCGGATGGGCAAGAGTCCTGATGAAATCGCCGCGGAATACGACTTGACGCTGGCAGATGTCCATGCAGCCCTGGCCTACTACTTTGACCATCGGGCCGAGATTGACCAGTCCATCGAGGACAGCCAGGCTTTCGTAAAGGCTTTGCGGCGGCGCACTCCATCAAGGCTCAGGCAAAAGCTTCACGAGCGGAAGCTGCGTGGGCCAGAAGATTAGGTTCTATACCGACGAGCACGTTGCCAAGGCTGTGATCAGGGCGCTTCGCCAGCGTGGCGTGGACGTACTTACAGTGCAGGAAGCCGGCATGTCTGGCGCTTCTGACAGGGAGCACCTGGAACTGGCTAGGAGGCAAGGACGGGTGGTCTTCACGCAAGACGACGACTTTCTGCGGTTACACGCAGCAGGCGCGGACAATGCCGGGATCGTCTACGCGCCTCAGCAGGCTTCAATCGGTGACATTGTCTACGGACTGATGCTGGTCTACCAGGTGCTGGATGCGGGGGACATGGTAGGGCAGGTGGAGTATCTGTAAGTCTTAAGCGATGAGCAAAGGTGATAGGTATACAAGGCTCGTTGAGTGGTCCGAGGAGGGCATCCCGCAGTTGCAAACAGTCAAATATGTCTACTGGGAAGAAAACGGGGCCTGGATTGGCTATCTCCAGGACTACCCCGATTATTGGACTCAAGGCGAGACCCTCGACGACCTGAAGGAGCATCTGCGAGACCTCTATCACGACCTGACGAGTGGTGAACTACCGGGCATTCGCAAGGTGGACGAACTAGCCGTCTCATGAGGCGGCTGGACCTGATCAAGACCATCGAGGGGTTCGGGTGCGTAAACACATCATCAAGATGCTGGGCAACCCACCAGATGGGCTCTGGCTCTGGCCTATAGACTGGCAACGTGGGTGAAGTGAAACGGGACCCACCGCCAAGGTACAGGTGGGTTTCGCTGCGCTACACCCACCCTACTTCTGGTGAATGACTGTATGACCAAGGGCATGAAAGACCCAGAGCGCGAGGACCGGATCACGGAGGAAATCATCGTTGACGCATACGGCCCAGAAGAGCAGGCCATGGGTTGGTACTACTATCTCGAAGACAAGCTGCAATTCCCGTTCCTTGCCAAATGTGTCGCCGAAAGAGCCGTCTCACCCCTACGCAAAGGGGATGAGGTTGAAGTCCTTAAAATGGCCCTTGAAGATGAATGCGCGCGTGAGATGTTTGTGAGCATCCGATGGAAGAAACGCCGACTCGCAGTGCCTTTGTCGCAATTGAAACCCGTCGCCAAGACTGATGAGGTAACAAAGCAAGCCATCGAAGACTGGCACTACTGGGTCAGCCAAGGGTACGAGTTCTAGCCCCGACCTTCAGGGCGGGATGAGATGATATATGCCCAAGCACCTTTGGGTACTGGCCTGTTTGTGGGTAGCCTACGGGGCTGGAGTGGCCTCGCTGGCCACGGCGGCTGGCCTGTGGTACTACTCGTCGAACGCCAGCTCTCCCGTCGCGGTCGAACTCGTTGCCATAGCGGCGGTCGCGCTGCTGGGCGTCGTGGGCGGTGTTGCTCTGCTGGGGGGCCAGCGCTGGGCGCGCGCCCTGCTAGTGGCGGTGGCTGTCCCGAATCTTGCCGTTTTCCCGGTGGGTACGGCGCTGGGGGCCTATACGTTCTGGGCGTTTCTGAGGGTCAAGGCGTAGGGGCATGGCGCGCCATGCCCCTACGGGCTGTGCCCTCACCGCTTCGGCAAGCTCGGGGCAAGCTCTCGGCGTCTCCCAAAGGGAGAGGGAAATGCCCGAAGCCTGAAGTCCGGAGCCCGAGGCCCGTTTCCGGCGGGTAGGGTTGACCTTCGCTTCTCGCGCTGCTACAATACAAAATTGGTTCTGCCTTGATCATATCCAAGACACGTCTGGGCGCTTTCAGGGATAGGCCTCTGCCCATGTGGAGTCCTAAAGGGGGAGAGGCTTTTTTTTGCCCAGCGAAAGGGGTGAGCGTTGTCTAAGGCACCGGTGAAGTTCTTCCGCAACACTGAGCATGCCCAGAACGCCCTTAAAGAGCTGACGGCCCACGGATACAAGCCGGAAGAGATCGGCGTGCTCACACGGGACCGGCCTGGGGCCGAGGCCTTCGTGGCTGGCAAAGGCCCTGTGGTCCGTGATGTCATGGTCACCAATATCGGCCCAGTCCTGGCCACGGGACCGCTGGCCGAGGCGCTCAAGACCGTGAGCAACGGCGATGCGGGGGAGGTCCTGGCCAAGGTCGCCGAGCTGCCGGAAGGGCGCATCGGCTTCTACCAGTTCGGCCTGGCCACTGGCGGCGTGCTCATCAGCGTGCACGCCGAGGGCAAGCGGGCCGAAGAGGCCCGGACTCTGCTTCGCCAGCTCGAGACCGCTACCATTGGCACCACCGGACAGACCTGGGTCAACTGCCCCAGCTTCGTGGGTGGGAACCGCATGACGGAGACGAATCCCAGAGATGCCGAGATGACAGGAGACTTCCGCCGCTACTAAGCGGGTCCGATAATTTTGGGAGGTAGAGTGAAATGTCCAGGTTTATAGCCACTTCCGCCATCCGGGGGGCGAACCAGATCGTCGCCCAGGCGGAGGGCATGTACCAGAAGGCCCTGAAGGAGCTGGGGCCAGAGACGCCCATCGCCTTTACCAACACGGCCTATTTCCTGCCAGTAATCTACGGCTTCACGGGGCACAAGGTGCAGAAGCTGGCTGACCTGGCTGTGCCATTGGACTACGCCCGCGGTCTTCTCTCCCCCGTCCCCAAGCAGAGCGTGTGGCTGCCCTACCTCGGCGAGGCCCTGGACTCGGGTGTGGCCACGCTGTTCGCTGAGGAGGCCATCGAGGGAATCCGCTTCGCCCGGGGCGAGCAGCCCGAGGTGAAGAACGGTTACACGTTCAACGGCCCCATTGACGACGTGCAGATGCGCGCCTGGGGTGTGGCGCTGGTGGACGGGCGTATGCCTGGCTTCGCCGCCATTGTGGGCGCCGCCAAGAGTAACGAGGTCGCTGTCAAGATATTCCGAGAGCTCCAGGCCCGGGGCTTGCTGGTCTTCCTGTGCAGCGACGTCAACGGGCGTACCATCACCGACCAGCTCCTGGAGTCCGGCGTCGAGTTGGGCTATGGGACATACAGCGTTCCCTTCGGCTCGGACACCATCTCGGCTGTCTATGCCCTGGGCTTCGCCACCCGGGCCGCTTTCTCCTTCGGCAACTTCAAGCCTGGGAACTACCGCGACATCCTGTTCTACAACAAGTTCCGCTGCTTCGCCTTTGGCTTGGCCCTGGGGCAGGTGGACGACCTGAAGTACGCCACCGCCGCCGGCGTCATCAACTACGGCTTCCCCATTATTGCCGACACTGTCATCCCCAACGTGCTGCCCACGGGCGTTACTGAGCACGAGCACGTGGTAAGCCTGCCCTTCGACGACATCCCGGGCAAGGACGACCTGGAGCGGGCGGAGCGTCTGGTCCAGCGCTGCGTCGAGATCCGGGGCATCCGCATCAAGATCAAGGCGGTGGAGATCCCGGTGGCCTATGGCGCCGCCTTCGAGGGCGAGATCGTGCGGCGCAACCAGATCCATGCTGAGTTCGGCGGCAAGGGCGGCACCTGCTTCGAGCTGCTCACCACCCGCAAGGCAGACCAGGTGGAAGATGGCAAGGTCACCGTGGTGGGCCCGGACATTGACAGCATCACGCCGGGCGCCAACATCCCGCTGGGCATACTGGTCGAGGTGGCCGGCGCCAAGATGGACAAAGACTTCGAGCCTGTCATCGAGCGCCAGTTCCACCACTTCGTGAACATGGCCGAAGGCCTCCAGCACATCGGACAGCGGGACATCGCCTGGATTCGGGTGTCCAAGACCGCCTTCGAGAAGGGCTTCCGCCTCCAGCACTTCGGTAAGATCCTCCACGCCAAGGTCCACGAGGACTTCGGCGCCCTGGTGGACAAGGTCCAGGTGACCATCTTCGCCGACCCGGCACAGGTCAAGGCCCGCCGCGAGGCGGCCCAGGTGGTATACCGCGAGCGCAACCAGCGGCTCATGGGCCTCAAGGACGAGGCCGTGGACGTGTTCTATAGCTGCTCCCTGTGCCAGTCCTTTGCCCCTACCCACATCTGCGCCATCCCGCCCGAGAGGTCGGGCCTGTGCGGCGCCTATAGCTGGCTGGACTGCAAGGCAGCCTACCAGATCAACCCGCGCGGCCCCAACCAGCCCATCGCCAAGGGGCAGGTCATTGACCAGGCGAAGGGCGAGTTCGAGGGCATCAACGAGTTCGTGTTCAACAATACCCAGCGCAGTGTGCAGAGGGTCACCCTCTACTCCGTGATGGACGCCCCCATGACCTCCTGCGGCTGCTTCGAGTGCATCATGGTGGTCATCCCCGAGGCCAACGGCTTCATGGTGGTCTCCCGGGAAGACCCCAGCATGACCCCCTGCGGCATGACCTTCTCCACCCTGGCCGGCACGGCCGGCGGCGGCTTGCAGAACCCGGGCGTGATGGGCCACGGCAAGATGTTCGTGATCAGTGAGAAGTTCCTCAAGGCCGACGGTGGCCTGAAGCGGGTAGTGTGGATGTCCTCCAACCTCAAGGAGGAGCTGGGTGAGCAGCTCAAGGACGCAGCCGCCCGGGAAGGCGAGCCTGACCTGCTCGACAAGATCGCCGACGAGAAGGTGGCCACCTCCGTCGAGGACCTGCTGCCTTTCCTCCAGGAGAGGGGGCATCCCGCTCTCACTATGGACTCCCTCCTGGGCTAGGCCAGGGCCTCCAGAGGGGTGGGTTGTATATGGGAAGGCAACCGTAGGGGCATGGCGCGCCATGCCCCTACGAAATGACCACCCCCTGGCTGGGACGTGTCCTGAGTTGCAGGGACGGTCCCTTCATAAGGAGAACACATGCCGAAAGTCGAAGCGCCCGTAGAGAAATGGCGGGGCCGGGTCCAAGAGGTCCGGCTGGGCGGTGACGGACGCAAACAGGTGACAGTGGGGGGCGAGAGCACCCTGCCCTTTCTCCATTTCGACGGCGAGATCCCCCACCGCCCGGTGATCGCCGCGGAGGTGCTGGACATGCCCCCTGCGGATTGGGCCGAGAATGTGGTGTCCGCCTGGGGGGATGCCCTCAAGTCCCCGGCGGCCTGGGCCAAGAAGGCGGCCCAGCTCGGCGCCGACCTCATTTTCCTGCGCCTGGCCAGCGCCCACCCCGAGCAGGGCAATACCTCCGGTGCCCAGGCGGCCAAGACCGTGTCCCAGGTCATGGAGGCCACCGACCTGCCCCTGATCGTGGTGGGCCCGGATGTGGCCGAGAAGGACAACGAGGTTATCGTGGCGGTGGCCGAGGCGGCCCGGGGCCAGCGCCTGGCCCTGGGTACGGTCACCGACAAGAACTATCGCACTATCGTGGCTACAGCCATGGCCGGCGGCCACGCAGTAGTTGCCCAGGCGCCCATGGACATGAACCTTTCCAAGCAGCTCAACATCCTGTGCTGCGACGTGGGGCTGCCCAAGGACTCGCTAGTCATGGACCCGACTACAGGCGCTCTGGGCTATGGCATGGAGTACGCCCTGTCGGTCTTCGAGCGATTGCGGCTGGCCGCCCTCCAGGGCGATGCCATGACGGCCATGCCTATCCTGTGCCACGCCGGGTACGAGTCCTGGAGACAGAAGGAGGCCAAGGCGGTGGAGGGCGTGCCTGTGTCCTGGGGCGACCAGAAGGTGCGGTCCCTGCTCTGGGAGCAGATGACGGCCCTGACCCTGCTTCAGAGCGGGGCGGAGATTATGGTGCTGCGACACCCCCGCTCCATGGATGTTGTCCGCGGCGTGATTGACCGACTCATGGCCCGCCAGGGGCCAGTTAGCTAGGGAGGGTGGCCATGGCGCTCACCGCCATCGAGATCTACAAATACCTGCCCAAGACCAACTGTAAGGACTGCGGTTTCCCCACCTGCCTGGCCTTCGCCATGAAGCTGGCGCAAAAGGGGGCCGAGCTGTCGGCCTGCAAGCACGTTTCCGAGGAGGCCAAGAGCGCCTTAGAGGCCGCCTCCCGACCTCCCATCCGTCTGGTCACTATCGGCAAGGATGGGCGCAAGGTAGAGGTGGGCAACGAGGTGGCGATGTTCCGCCACGAGAAGACCTTCTACCACCAGCCCGGGCTGCTGCTGCGGGTCAAGGACTCCGCAGCCCCTGATAAGGTGGCCCAGGAGATGGCTGCCGTGGCCAGCTACAAGGTGGAGCGCGTGGGGATGCAGTTGAGTTGGAATGGCCTGGCGATCCAGAACGATGGCGGCGACAAGGCCGCCTTCCTGGCGGCGGTGAAGCTGGCGCAGGCCCACCCCGAGCTGGCCCTGGTGCTCATGTCCGATGACCCCGACACCATGGCCGCGGCACTTGGCGACCCCGCCGTGGCTGGACGCCTGCCTCTGATATACGCGGCCACCGAGGCCAACTGGCAGAAGATGGCGGCACTGGCCAAGCAACACAAGTGCCCTCTGGCCGTGCGCGCCGGTGGCCTGGATGCCCTGGCCACGCTCACCGAGCAGGTGGCCGCGGCTGGCATCGAGGACATAGTGGTGGACCCGGGCGCCCGCGACTTCGGCGATTCGCTGAATGCGCTGACCCAGATCCGACGCCTCGCCCTCAAGAAGAGCTTCCGACCCCTGGGCTACCCGGTGATCACCTTCCCGGGTGAGAAGGCCAGCTCCCAGGAGGAGGAGGTGCTGCTGGCCACGCAGCACATCGCCAGGTACGCCGGTGTCATCGTGCTGGACCATTTCTCACCGGCAATGGCATATCCCCTGCTCACCGAGCGTCTCAACATCTACACTGACCCGCAGAAGCCGCTCCAGATGCAGGCGGGGGTCTATCCCTTTGGCAAGCCGGACCCGGCTAGCCCGCTGCTGGTAACGACTAACTTCTCCCTCACCTACTTCTCGGTGTCCTCCGAGATCGAGTCCAGTGGCTTCCCCACCTGGCTTATGGTGGTGGACACCGAGGGCCAGTCGGTGCTCACCTCGTGGGCCTCGGGCAAGTTCGACGCTGAGAAGATCTCCAAGGCGGCCAAGAACTTTAAGGTGGAGGAGAAGATCGGCCATCGGAGCCTGGTCATCCCCGGTGCGGTGGCTGTCCTCAGGGGCGAGCTCGAGGGGGAGTTCCCCGAGTGGAAGATCATGGTGGGGCCACGGGAAGCGGTGGGCATCGGGCCTTTCCTCAAGCAGAACTGGGCCAGGTAGCCCAGCCTCCACTGCCCCGACATGAAGACCTGTCAGAATGCTGTAGGCCGTCCCGACCTGTCGGGACAACCCGACCGACGCGTGTCTGGGCAGGTTAGGAAACCTGCCCTACCAAGGCTGGACTAGGCCATGAAGACCTGCCGGGTCTCTTTCCAGCCCGGGGGAGCTGTGGTCTCGGTGTCGGAAGGGACGCTGCTCCTGGACGCCGCAGCCAGGGCCGGTATCCTTCTGGACATGCCCTGCGGCGGGCAGGGCCGCTGTGGCCGCTGCCGGGTCAAGGTGGAGTCGGGCGAGGTCACCGGCCGGGAGAACATTCACCTTAGCCAGGAGGACATGGCTCAGGGCTGGGTGCTCTCCTGCACTGCCCGCGTGGTTGGCGACCTGGCGATTACCGTGCCGCCCAAGGTGGAGCGGGACCGGGCCATCGTGGAGCTGCCCTCGGCCCGGGCCGCAGCCCAGATCGCCCTGCACTGGCCGCGCTATCCCGCCCTGCGTCGCGCCTATCTCGAGCTAACGCCGCCCAGCCTGGAGGACAACGCTCCAGACCTGGAGCGGTTGCGCCGGGGCCTGCGCCAGGAGGCCAACCTCGAAGGGCTGGAGCTCGACGTGTACCAGATGCGGGAGCTGGGCGCCACTCTGCGGCAGGACAACTGGCGGGTAAGCGCTACCCTCGATGCCAGCGGCCCGGGCAATCGCTTGGTGGACCTGCGCCCGGGCCGGATCAAAGGGCCCCTCCTCGGTCTGGCCGTGGACATCGGCACCACCAACGTGGTGGCCTATCTGGTCAACCTGGACAATGGCCGGCTGCTGGGCAAAGCATCCCGCATGAACCGGCAGGTGTCTTGCGGCGAGGATGTGATCTCCCGCATCGTTTTCTCCCAGCGCGAGGGCGGCGTGGACACCCTCCAGAACCTGGCGGTGGACACCATAAACGTGCTGGTCAAGGAGCTTGCCCAGGCCCACGGGGCTTCCCCGGAGGACATCGGGGACATGGTGATGGCGGGCAACACCACCATGGCCCATCTTTTCCTGGGCATCCCGCCGCGCTACATCCGGGAGGAGCCCTACGTGCCTACGGCTACACACTTCCCGGTGTGCACCGCCCGGGATCTGGGGCTGGCCATTCATCCGAGGGCATCGGTGTACTGCGTGCCCAGCGTGGCCGCCTACGTGGGCGGCGACATTACGGCGGGGGTGCTGGCGTCCAAGCTGTACGAATCTGATACGCTCAGTCTGTTCCTGGACGTGGGCACTAACGGGGAGATCGTTCTGGGCAACAAGGACTTCATGATGACCGATGCCTGCAGCGCCGGTCCGGCGCTGGAGGGTGCCGGCATGCGCTGCGGCATGCGGGCCATGCCGGGGGCCATCGAGGACGTGCGTATCTCCTCGCTCACCCTGGAGCCGACCATCAAAGTGATCGGTGACGTGCCTGCCCAGGGCATTTGTGGCTCTGGCCTGATCTCGGCGGTGGCTGAGATGCTGGTTACCGGCGTGATTAGCAAGGGGGGCAAGATAGACCTGGACTATGTGCTCAGCCGCCAGCCGGAGCGGCCCCGCGCCAGGCCCGGCGAGTCCGGCCCGGAATACGTTCTGGTCTGGGCCGGCGAGGCCGGCGGAGGCACGGACATCACACTCTCCGAGGTGGACCTGGAGAACCTTGTCCGGGTGAAGGCCGCCATCTACGCGGGCATTATGGTCATGGCTGAGAAGTCGGGGATACCCCTGGACACAGTGGAGCGGGTGCTGATCGGCGGCGCCTTCGGCCAGCATATCAACGTGGAGCAGGCCATCCAGATCGGTCTGCTTCCGGACCTGCCCTGGGACAAGTTCCACTTCCTGGGCAACACGTCCGCCTGGGGGGCCTATAACATCCTTCTCTCCAAGCACGCTCGGAGCAAAGTGGAGGAGTTGGTGGCGGGCATGACCTACGTCGAGTTGATCGCTGACAACTCCTTCATGAACGAGTTCACCGCTTCCCTCTTCTTGCCCCACACCGACGCGGACCGCTTCCCTTCGGTGGCGCACCTGCTGTCCCGCTGACATGGAAACGCACCCTCTGGAGTTCCTGTTCCACCCCCGGTCTGTGGCTATAGCCGGCATTTCACCGGACCTGCGGAGCCAGGGTCGCGAGTATCTGCTTAACCTTCAGCAGTTCGAGTTTCCTGGGGACATATACCTGGTCAATCCCAACTACGCCGAGGTGGAGGGTATCCCCTGCTACCCGGCTTTGCGGGACATACCTGGTCCTGTGGACTATGTGGTCTCGTGCGTGCCGGCTACAGCCTTGCTTCCCCTGGTGGATGATGCCATTGCCAAGCGGGTGCGGGCCATCCAGATGTACACTGCCCGCATGGCCGAGAGCGGCCTCTCCGAGGGCCAGGCGCTGGAGGCGGAGGTGGGCCGCCGGGCGAAACAGGCGGGTGTACGTCTCATCGGCCCCAACTGCATGGGCATCTACTACCCTCGCGGGGGCCTCTCTTTTCGCCTGGGGTATCCCCGCGAGCCGGGTGTGGTGGGCGTGCTGTCCCAGAGCGGGGGGAACTCTGCTTACCTGGAGTATCTGGGTGTAGGCCGCGGCCTGCGGTTCAGCAAGATCATCAGCTACGGCAACGGGGTGGACCTCAACGAGGCCGATCTCATGGACTACTTCGCTGACGACCCGGAGACCCGGGTCATCGGCGCGTACATCGAAGGAGCCAGGGAGGGCTGGCGCTTCTTCCAGGCCCTGTCCCGGGCCGCTGCCGCCAAGCCGGTGGCCATCTTCAAGGGTGGCGCTACTGCTACCGGCCAGCGGGCAATCTCCACGCACACGGCCTCCCTGGCGGGTCAGGACCGGGTGTGGGATGCCCTGTGCCGCCAGGCCGGGGCGGTGCGCGTGGGCAACATGGAGGAGCTGTCCGACCTGCTACTCGCTTTCTCGCTGCTGCCGCCGCCCTCGGGCAACCGGCTGGCGGTGCTGGGCGGTGGCGGCGGCTACAGCGTCTACACAGCGGATACAGCCGAGCGGGCAGGTCTGGTGCTGCCTCCCCTGCCTCAGGGCATCAAGCTGCGGCTCAAGGAGATGCTGCCCCAGGTGTGGAGCCTGGTCTCCAACCCGGTGGACCACTCGGTAGTCCCTGACCCGCTGCAATACCTGGAGGTCGCCCGTCTGGTGGCCGGGCATCCGGGCACAGACCTGGCGCTGTTCAACCTTGACCCGGCGTGGTACCTGGATACGCCCGGAGGAGTAACTCGCGTGCTGGGTGTAGTGGACGGTCTGCTCAACATAGCCAAGGAGTGCGGCAAGCCAGCGGCAGTGATGCTAGCCTACTCCGACTCGCTGGAACCGTGGAGGTGGGAGACTGCCGCCGAGGTCCAGCGGCGCTGTGTGGCTGGGGGTCTCCCTGTTTTCCTTAGCATAGACCGGGCGATCAGAGCCCTGAGCTACTTCGCAGGCTATTACCGCTCCGCAGTGCGGAGGCAGGAACGAAAAGAGGGGGTGGACCTATGATCGTGATTGGCGAGTGCATTCATGTCATCGCCGGGACCGTGAAGAAGGCTATCGAGACCAGGGACAAGGCGCCCATTCAGGGCCTGGCCAAGGCCCAGGTGGACAAGGGCGCTCACTACCTGGAGCTCAACATCGGGCCCCAGCGTCGCGCCGGGCCCGAGGTCATGCGCTGGATGGTGGATACGGTGCGCGAGGTCACGGACTCGCCACTATCCTTGGACACCAGCAACGTGGCGGCCATGGAGGCCGGGCTTGGGCTGTGTCAGGGCAAGGCCCTGGTCAACAGCACCGACGCCACCGAGGAGCGGCTGCACAACTTCATGCCTCTATCGGCGAAGTACAAAACACCTATCATCGCCCTGACCATGGGCAAGGGGGGCATACCGGCCAACGCCGACGCCCGTCTGGAGCTGGCCTCCAACGTGATCTTCCCCTCCGCTGCCGAGTGGGGCGTGCCCGTGGAGGACCTGTTTCTGGACCCACTGGTGCTAACCGTGACCTGCAACCAGGACCACTGCCAGGAGAGCATCAAGGCCATCCGCTATTTCAAGATGATGAACGAGCCTGCCCCCAGGACCACGTGCGGCCTGTCCAACATCTCCAACGGTGCGCCCGCTGAGGTCAGGCCCCTGCTCAACAAGGTGTTCCTGGTGATGATGATGGGCGGTGGCCTGGACTCGGCCATTATGGACCCGCTGGACGCTGACCTCATGGAGACTATCCGGGTCATCGAGTCCCGGGACGACTCCACGCCCGAGGGTGAGCTTCTCATCCGGCTCTACGACACGTACGTGGCGGCGGAGCAGTTCGATACCATTGACGTGGACGTCAGCCTACCCGGTCTACGGGACATCGCCAAGACCATAGATATCCTCCAGAACACCACCGTCTACGCCCATTCGTACCTGCGGGTGTAGTATTATCCCTTCCCCCCTTGCGGGGGAAGGGATTAGTTTAGGGGTGCTCGTGGGACACGCCTTCCGGCTCGGGCACCCCGTCAGGGTCGTGGCCTTCCAGGGCTCTCACGTGGCGGGGAAGGACGTGCTGTTGATACACGCGCTCTAGCTGGTCCAGCAGGCGCTCCGGGTCGGCATCGTAGCATATAACGGCGCCCGTTTTCTTCTCGACCATGCCAATAATCTGTTTCAGGTGCTGGGTGATGCCCCCGGTTCCTTCCAGGACCCCTATTACCTTGCCCTCGTCATAGGCGATGGCGAACTCGCCCAGCGTCCCGGAGCGGCCGCCAGCGAAGACTACCACGTCACAGCTCCTGATGTTCTCGATCTCCCGCCCCATCAGCCCGCTTCCCGTGTAGATGATGGCGTCATAGCCCCGGGTGGGCGAGTGGTACTTCCTCACGTGCTCCTCCAGGTTGAGGGCGGGCGACACGCCCACCACGGTGCCGCCTCCCGCTTTGGCCCCCTTCACGGCCTCCTGGGGCAGCCCGGGACAGGCCCCGGTCACCAGCACGTAGCCCCGTTTGGCCACGGCGACGCCCAGCCGGCGCACCGGCTCGCACACCGTCTCCGGCAGGTAGCCACCCGCCGAACCCATTACCCCAACGGTCATCCGCGGGAATACTGAATCCTGATGCGGCTTATCGCCCATGGGGCACTCCCTTCAATGTCGCCCGAACTCGCGCTCGAGCTGCGCCTGGCTCAGGTGAAGCATGATGGGCCGGCCATGGGGACAGGTGCGTGGGGACTCGCAGGCCTCCAGTTCGCGCAGCAGGCCCCGCATCTCCTGGTCGCCCAGGGACTGACCGGCTTTGACCGCGCCATGGCAGGCCAGGGATATGGCGATGGCGTCGGCCCAATCGCCAGGGGAACCTGCCTTGAGGGTGTCCAGGAGGTCTGGGAGCACCCGGGCGACGTCTTTGCCCGCCAGGACAGCGGGCACCGACCGCACCAGGTACGTTCGGTCGCCGAAGTGCTCGATGTCGAAGCCATAGGCGGCCAGGGCCGCCCGCTGCTCTTCGAGTCCCGAATCTCGGGAATGGGGCGATAGCTCCACAGTGGCTGGCTGGAGCATGCCCTGGACCTGGGGCTGCCGGCGCTTCTGCTGTGACCGGAGCTGCTCGTAGAGCACGCGCTCGTGGGCGGCGTGCTGGTCCACCAGGTACACTCCGTCCGGCCCTTCGGCCACGATGTAGGTGCTGGCAATCTGGCCCATGACCCGGAGCACAGGCAGCCGGGCCGTGACTGCGGGTGCCGGCGAGGCCGCAGCCGGGGGGCCGCTAGCGGCGCCTGGTGGGGCTGGAACGGGCGCCTGTGGCGAGCGCCAGTATTGGGGGGCCAGGGCGTCGGGCAACATGCCCTGAGTGGGCTGGGCATGCAGTGCCAGCGGCGGAGGCGGCGCCCAGGGCCTGCCTTGGCCGGGGTCCAGTCCTGATCGGTCGGCTCGGTCCCATCCGTCGGGTCCGTCCGATCGGTGGTGAGGGGGGGACTCAAACGGCGGCGGCACCCGCAGGCTGGGCACCGGCGCATGGCGATTGAGGGTGGCCGCCACCGCCTCTTTGACCGCAACGAACACGGCCGACTCCAGGCGGAAGCGCACCTCGCGCTTGGCGGGGTGGACGTTAACGTCCACCTCTGCTGGTGGGAGGGCCAGGTGCAGGATGGCGATGGGGTGGCGCCCCACCATCAGGTGTGTCCGGTAGGCCTCGGCGACGGCCGCGCGCAGGCTGCCGCTGTGCACCCAGCGCCGGTTGACGAAGGTGCTGATGTGCGCGGGGCTGGCCCGGCTCAGTGAGGGCGGGCTGACCAGCCCCCACAGCCGGGGCCGGGCCGTGGGCACCTCGCCCTCCTGCGTTACACTGTCTACTTCGAGCAAGGCGCCCGCAACCTCCGCCGAATAGACCGCGGCGGCCACCTCGCGGAGCTGTCCACTGCCCGGCGAACGGAACGCCTCGCGGCCATCGAGCAGCAGGACGAAGGCCACCTCGGGGAAGGCCAGGGCGTACTGGTGGACCAGGCTAGAGATGTGGCCGCCCTCGGTGGCCGCCGAGCGCAGGAACTTGAGCCGGGCGGGCAAATGGTGGAAAAGCTGGCGCACCGTCACCGTGGTGCCCACGGGGCAGGCAGCCTTGCCTTTCTGGATCGTGGCCCCACCCTGGATCTGCACCTGGTAGCCGGCCATCTCGTTGGCGGTGCGGGTCACCAGCCGGACCTCGGCCACGGCGGCGATGGAAGGCAGCGCCTCGCCCCGGAAGCCCAGGGTGACGATGGCCTCCAGGTCCCTGTCAGACGAAAGCTTGCTGGTGGCATGGCGGTGGAAGGCCAGCTCAACCTCGTGGGAGGGGATGCCGCCGCCGTCGTCGGTGATGCGGATAAGCTGGAGGCCACCGCCCCGTGCCTCGATGGTGATGTGATGGGTGCCGGCATCCAGGGAGTTCTCCAGCAGCTCCTTGACCACCGAGGCTGGGCGCTCCACCACCTCGCCGGCGGCGATCTTGGCGGCCACCTCAGGCGTCAGCACCTGTATAGGCATGCCTTCAGTTTACGCGACAGGGGGTATCTCCGGTAGGGGCAAGGCGCGCCATGCCCCTACGTTTGCCTGCCCACATGCGCCTTACCTCAGAGGGAATGGGTTCAGCCTGCAAACCGGGACCCACACCGGGGGCCGTAGGGGCAAGGCGTTGCCTTGCCCCACGTTTGTTCGACCCCACACGGCTTATCCTTGAAAAATGGGTCCAGGTTACAAACCCAATGCGCGTGATAGGCCGGTTGGCGGTGCACAGCGCGGGGGCAAGGCGCGCCATGCCCCTACGTTTGCCTGCCCATATCGCCTTACCCCAGAGGGAATGGGTTCAGCCTGCAAACCGGGACCCACACCGGGGGCCGTAGGGGCAAGGCGTTGCCTTGCCCCACGTTTGTTCGACCCCACACGGCTTATCCTTGAAAAATGGGTCCAGGTTACAGACCCGAAGCCGCGTGATAGGCCGGTTGGCGGTGCACAGCGCGGGGGCATGGCGCGCCATGCCCCTACCCATATACAGCTTATCGTTGAAGAATCAGGCCAGTGGGTGGTGCATTACCGGCGGCAGGGGATGGCCTCCAGGCGGGCGATGTAGTCCGGCGGCAGGCCGCGGGCGCGGGCGCCCCGCAGGATGCGCTCCATATAGTCCTTGCTGGGCAGGAACTTGCCTGTCCTGTGGGCGAAATAGACGACCGCCTGGTACTTGGTCCCGTCCTGGGCCACCACCTCGACCTCGCCCCGGCGGTAGGCGTAGGGCACGCCCTCCCACTTGTCCAATGCCGACAGGCCGGCCTCGTCCACCTCGTACAGGGCGCCCCAGACGGCGTCCTCCGGCGCCTCGACCATGTCGGCGGAGCCGCCCCTGCGCTGGGTGGAGTAGCGAGTGAAGGCCAAAGTGTAACCCTGGGCGGCGGCGGGGCGCAAGAACTTCGCCCCGGGACACCGCCGCCGCATCTGCACCGGGTCCATGTTAGAGGCGTAGGCAAAGTAGAGGGGCATATCACCTCGATCCGCAGATTCCACTGGGGTACGGATTGCTTCGCTGCGCTCGCAATGACCTACTATGTGTCGTTGCGAGGCCCCACAGGGCCGAAGCAACCCGTACCCCTGGCCGTGAGTGGAGAGAACGGGTTGCTTCGCCCGCCTCGGGCTGGCTCGCAAAGACAAAACACTCCTCATCAACCTTCAATAACAACCGTTGGATGTCATTCTGGTTGCCTGGAGCTCATACAGCTTGGTGAGGGCTTCCAGCGGGGTCATGGCGTCTACCTCCAGGTGGGCCAATTCCTCTACATTTGACAGGAGTCTACTGTGCTGGGAAGAGGCCAAGCTCTACAGCCAGGTCGTAGACCGTCACCGATAAGCCGGATACATTGGCGCCTATGCGATAGGCTGTATCGTCAAAGCTCCGGGCGCTGAATACCCATCGCAGTTTTTGCCAGGTCAAAGACTCGTCGAGAGATTGCGGCCCCGGGTAGCCAGTCTTGACCACATGGACCGCTGGAGCGCCCCGGAAGGTGGCATTGGCCGTACCCAAGGCGTCTTTCGCATCCTGCTCCGAGCCGTATCGCTCAATGGACAGCGACCTGGAATGGCCAGCCGCAGTCATAATGTTGGCAGAAACACCGTTGGCGACGCATCTCAAGTCACGTTGTAGGAACAGTGTGTCGGCTAGCTCCGGCATAGCACGCAACACGATCCTGCTCTCAACCTCGAAGCTGGGGCAGGGCTGTAGAGGAGTGGCAGCCGGCGTGGAAGTGGGCGTAGGCTTAGGAGTAGGCGTAGGGGTCGGCTTGGGTGTAGGCGTTGGTGTGGGCACAGGCGTGGGAGTAGGTGGGGGTACTGGCGTAGCAGCAGGTAGCGACGTGGGACTTGGCGGTGGGACTGGCGTATCAGTGGGCACGCCCGTCGGGGTAGCTGGGGGCTGACAAGCCCCGAGCACAGCCGCTAGTCCGAGCAACGTACACACCAGGATGCCATTGTGGTTCTTGAGCATCTTAGCCCCCTTTCGCCCTCGCCTGTAGCTCGTACAGCTTGGTGAGGGCCTCCAGCGGGGTCATGGCGTCGGAGTGGAGGTGGGACAGCTACGCCGCCGCTCGTACTCCTCACAGGTCACCGTGCCCTCTGTGTCGGCCAGGGCCTTTGTGCCCTCTTGGACGTCCTCGGCGTCTTCCAGCACTTCCAGGGCGGCATCTCGGATGACCCTGGCCATGGACGTGTGTCGCTCGTAGGCCAGGCGGCGCAGGCGTTCGTGTTGATCTGCGGTCAGGAAGGTGGTGGCGCGCCTGAAGTTTGTGGCCATTACATCTCACCTTGGTCGCAGGATAGCATATATATGTTACCATGCCTCGGAGGGGACGCTTTCCTCCTGTCATTCTGAGTCCCGACGCATCGGGACGAAGAATCCGTAGCCCTTGGTTCTGCAAAACGCCGAGATACGGATTCTTCGGTCGCTGCGCTCCCTCAGAATGACATGGAATATCGCCTTTTCTGCTCAATAGGCACAAGGTGCGCCTAGGGCTGTTTCGCCCTCGCCTGTAGCTCATAGAGCTTGGTGAGGGCTTCCAGCGGGGTCAGGGCGTCCAGCTCCAGGCGGGAGAGCTCTTCCAGCAGCTCGTGGTGGGGAGGGAACAGTGGCAACTGGGGCGGGCGCTCGCGGCGACGGGTCCGACTAGGGCCGGACTGGTCGCGGCTGGCCTCTAGCTCGGAGAGGATCTCCTCGGCCCGCTGGACCACGGGCCGGGGCAGGCCGGCCAGCCGAGCAACGTGGATGCCGTAGGACCTGTCGGCGCCGCCTGGTATCACCTGGCGCAGGAACACCACCTGGCCCCCCTCGTCGCTCACCGCCATCTGCAGGTTCCGCACCCGCGGCAGGTAGCGGGCCAGCTCGGTAAGCTCGTGGTAGTGGGTGGCGAACACCGTGCGCGCCCCCAGGCGGGGGTGGTTGTGGATGAACTCGGCCACGGCGCGGGCAATGGAGATGCCATCGTAGGTGGAGGTGCCCCGGCCAATCTCGTCCAGCACCAGCAGCGAGCGCGGGGTGGCCTGGTTCAGGATGGCGGCGGTCTCCATCATCTCCACCAGGAACGTGGAGCGGCCCAGGGCGAGGTCGTCGCGGGCGCCCACCCGGGTGAAGATGCGGTCCACCAGGCCGATGCTGGCCGCACGGGCGGGGACGAAGCTGCCTACCTGGGCCATGAGCACCATGAGGGCCACCTGGCGCAGGTAGGTGCTCTTGCCCGACATGTTGGGCCCGGTGAGCACCAGGAGCTGCGCATCCCGGCAGGCGAGGTGGACGTCGTTGGGGACGAAGGGGTCGCTGGTGCTCCGTTCCACCACGGGGTGGCGCCCGACCTCGATGGTCAGGGTGTCGCCCTCGTTCAGCTCGGGGCGGATGTAGCCGTAGCGGGCCGCTGCCTCAGCCAGGGCGGAGAGCACGTCGAGTTGGGCGATGGCCGACGCCGTGGCCAGCAGCTCGGCGCCAGCCGCCCCGACCTGGGCGCACACCTGGCGGAACAGGCTGGCCTCCAGGTCGCTCATGCGCTCCTGGGCGGTGAGCACCAGGGACTCGTACTCCTTCAGCTCGGGGGTGTAGAAGCGCTCCGCCCCCACCAGCGTCTGTTTGCGGATGTAGTGGGCGGGCACGCGCTCCAAATGGGCGTTGGTCACCTCGATGTAGTAGCCGAAGACCTTGTTGTAGCCCACCTTGAGGGAGCGGATGCCGGTGCGCTCCCGCTCCACGCTCTCCAGGTTGGCCAGGTAGTCGCGGGCGCCCCGGGAGGACGAGCGTAGCTCGTCCAACTCCGGGGAGAAGCCCTCCCGGATCAGGCCGCCCTCGGTGGCTGTCGGTGGAGGGTCGTCCACGATGGCCTTCTCCACAAGCTCGGCTAGCTCGGTGTGAGGTCGCAGGAGCGCTAGCAGGGGGGCCAGAGGCTGTCCCGGACCTGCTGCCGGGGCTGCAGTGTGGACCTCACCCTCACCCTGCCCTCTCCCATCGAGGGAGAGGGGAACCCCTCTCTCCCCTGGAGGGAGAGAGTTGGAGAGAGGGGGAGGTTCGCTGCCCAACACGCGTTCTGTCCCCACCCCACGCGCTGCATCCGCCGGGGCCAGTGCCTCGCGCAGGCGGGGGATGGCCTCCAGGGTGCGCCGCAGCGCGAGCAGCTCTCGGGGCGATACCATCCCGACTTGTCGGGACCGGATTCGGTTGACCAGCCGCTCCAGGTCGGCCAGCGGGCCCAGGATGGAGGCGGCCTGTGCCCGCTCCAGGGAGTGGGCATGGAGCCAGGCCACGGCGTCCAGCCGGGCATTGAGCTGGGCCAGGTCCAGCAGAGGTTGCCCGAGCCAACGCTTGAGCAACCGTCCGCCCATTGCGGTGCGGGTGAGGTCCAGGACGTGCAGTAGCGAGTGTCCCGACTTGTCGGGACCTTCGGGGAAGACGTCCAGGTTGTGCCGGGTCTGGGCGTCCAGCAGCATGTACTGCCCCGTGGAGTAGGTGGCCAGCCCGGTGAGCTGGCTGAGGGCGCCCTTCTGGGTCTCTTCCAGGTAGTGGAGGATGGCCCCCGCCGCGCAGACCGCCAGGGGCAATCCCTGGCAGCCGAAGCTGTCCAGGGAAGCGACCTGGAATTGCCGCAGCAGCCGCTCCTGGGCGGCATCTGGCTCGAAGGCCGGCGCGGGAAGGGGGGTGACGATGGCTGAGGTCTGGGGCGGCTCCCCTCCGAAAGGTGTGAGCACCTCGGCGGGGTGCAGCCGATCCAGCTCGGCGGCAAGTTGGGCTACTGGCAACTGCGTGGCGGCGAACTCGCCGGTGGTGATGTCGGCGTAGGCAACGCCAGCCTGTTCGCCCTCAACCACCACGGCGCAGAGGTAGTTGTTGGACTTCTGCTCCAGCATGGCAGGCTCGACCACGGTGCCCGGCGTGACCACGCGCACCACGTCGCGCTCCACCAGTCCCCTGCCCGGCTCGGTAAGCTGCTCGCAGAGGGCCACCTTGTAGCCCCTGGCGATGAGCTTGGCCAGGTAGGAGTCCAGGGCGTGGTAGGGGATCCCCGCCATGGGCACCCTTTGTCCTTTGCCCATCTCGCGGCCGGTGAGGGTGATCTCCAGCTCGCGGGCGGCGATGCGGGCGTCCTCCTCGAAGGTCTCGTAGAAGTCGCCCAGCCGGAAAAAGAGGATAGCGTTGGGGTGCTGCTGCTTGACGCGCAGGTACTGGCGGCGGAGGGGGGTGACGTCGGACATGGGCGGCTTGTGCCTATTCTAGCCCGAGGGGGTCGATGGTGGAAAGGGTTAGCGGTAGACCTCACGGCGGTGGCCGACGGCGGAGACGATGACTAGGCCATTCGCGTCATCCACCGTGTAGAGTAGCCGGTAGTCGCCGAGGCGAAGCCGATACTCCTGTCGCCCCCTCAGCTTCCTGGCACCTGAAGGGCGCGGGTTGATTTCCAAGGATAGTATTAGGCGACTAACTCGGGCGTGGGTGGTCGCAGGAAGTCTGTTCATTTCCTTTTGGGCGTCTCGAAGGATATGGAGAGTATAGGTCACCGCCGACTCTGGGCTCTATACTCGTCCAAGTATTCCCGAAATGGCCGGGAAGGCTGGCCCCGCCGCTGCCGGATGAGGGCAATGTCCAGGATGTCCTCTCGCAGCTTCGGATCATCCAAGAGCCGGGAGATGACGGCGTCCCGCTCCGCTTTAGGCAGGGCTTGCAGCGCCATAAGGAACACTTCCGCCTTGGATTCGATGGTGGTCATCAATGCTCCCTCCTTGCCTTCACTACGTCCGCGCTAGGGCCCACTTCTTTTCCAGGCGCGCCTTGACCGGTTCCCAGGGCTCAGAAGGCTCGTCTCGTCTTTCGGCAATGGTGGCCAAGTCCTCCAAGTCCTCAAGCAGCGCCTGGTACTCACGAAGGGGCAGTAGGACAGCGGTCCGCCGACCCTTCTGAGTGACGACAAAACGTTTGCGTTCAACAGCCATAACACGGTCTCCTGTTGAGCCATTGTAGCAGGGACAGGTAGTAGAAACTACGGCCTACGTTGCTTGGCTAAGCGCGACGAGTGGGCGGGTCGACAGCATACATATGTTAGTATGGAAAGAGGTGAAGCATTATGGCCACTAATCTGAAGCGGACCACAGTCTTTCTGACCCCAGAGCTACACGAGCGGCTGCGCCGCCTGGCCTTTGAGAACCGGACGTCAATAGCTGCCCTGATGCGGGAGGCCACCCTGGAGTTCCTGGAAGAGGCCGAGGACATCCACCTGGGGGCCAAGGCACAGGCCGAGGAAGAGTACGTCGAGGTCTACCAGTAGCTCAGTAGGGCTATTATCCCAGAGGCACCGCTGTCGGTCGGCGGCTCACCTGGCCAGGGGTTCCAGGTCGAAGTCCGGGGCAAACGGATTGATGAACCGGACGCCTTCCAACAGCCGGCCATGCTGAAAGTCCTCGCTCAGGACAGTGGGGACCCGATTCAGCTTGGCGGTGGCCCATATCAGGCCATCCCAGTAGCTCATCTGATAGCGGCCACTGGCTTGCGCCGCTTCTCCGACTGTCCAGCCCGATATGCCATACACAACCCATGACCGCAGGAAACGGGCTACGCTCTGTTCGGCCTGTGCCGGCGACAAGGGCGAAGCGATACGGCACGTGGCTACATGATAGAACTCGCCCAGTACCTGGGTGCTAAGCGCACCGTTGCCAGCCGAGCGGATGCGCTCTAGTACATCCCGCGCCCGCTGCCGCTTCCTGTGGTCGGCAGTGTCGTAGCGATAGACCAGCACATTAGTGTCGACGAGATAGGCGATCGTCATAGAGCTCGTCTCGGGTCCACGTGCGCTGGCCACCCGAGCTGGGCAGCTTGTCCCGCTCTCGCATGAAGGCCAATTCTTCCTCCCAGGCTTGGTGGTCGAGAATAGGTGTTTCGCCGCGGGCCAGGGCCAGGTCTACTCCCTGGCGGATGAGCTCTGCCTCGGACACCCCTCGCTCCTTGGCCAGCGCCTTGAGCCGCTTCTGTTGCTCTACCTCGATATACACTTGTTTTCTTACCATGCGCGCCATAGCTTGCTCCCGCGGCGCTCGCAGCCTTGCCGCCGGCATGTCACGGTGACACACACACAACGTGAGGGCAAGGCAACGCCAGGGCAAGGCAACGCCTTGCCCCTACAGGATATAGGGCGTCGTGTTCTCTCTATCCTGCGCCTTTGCCCTGTCTGGCCAGCCAGATGGTGGGTTGGGCCAGGCGCCACTGGTCGCACTTGAGGCAGCGGTTGGCCTCCTCCAGGGCCTGGGCCTCGGTGTAGCCAGTCTCCACCTCGTCGAAGCTGGCACGCCGGCGCGACAGGGGGATGGAGGGCATAGGCACCCGCAGGCCCTCGGGGACGTTCTGGACGTCCTCGGCGGCGACTTTGTACTCGGGGGCCAGCGCCTCCTCAATGTTGCCGCTGCCGCCCAGCTCGATATCCATGGAGATGGCGGCCTGCCTCCCGTGGGCGATGGCCTCCACGAACGAGGCCGGTCCCAGGACGGCGTCGCCGCCGGAGAACACTCCCTGGCGGCTGACGGCCATGGTGGCCGGGTCGGCCTCGATGGTCCCCCGGCGGGTCAGGTTGACCCCCAGCTTGGGGGTGACACGGGGCCGCTGGCCGATGGCTGCCAGCAGGCTGTCCATCTCGGTCCAGTACTCGGAGCCTACGATAGTAACAGGCCGGGGACGGCCGGTGGCGTCAGGCTCGCCCAGCTTCATACGGATGGCCTGGACCTTCAACCGCCCGTCGGCGGCGGCTATGCGGACGGGCGCGGCCAGGAACTCCAGCTTGACGCCCTCCAGATCAGCGGCATCCACGTCAAAGTCGTGGGCCGGCATCTCGGCGCGGGTGCGCCGGTAGAGGATGGTCACGTCCCGGGCGCCCAGGCGCAGGGAGGCGCGGGCGCCGTCCACAGCCACGCAGCCGCCACCGACTACAATGACCCTGGCGCCCACCTGGACGCGCTCCCCGAGGTTCACCTTGCGCAGGAAGCTCACTGCATCGCTCACTCCGGGCAGGTCCTCACCCTCTACCATCAGGCCGCTGCCCTCCTGGGCGCCCAGGCCCAGGAACACGGCCTGGTAGTCCTGGCGGAGCAAATCCTCCACCGAGTCCACGGCCGTGTTCAGGCGGATGTCCACTCCTACCTCACCGAGCTGGGCCATCTCTTTGTCCAGGATGGTCCGGGGCAACCGGTAGAGGGGCATCCCCGTGCGCATGGTGCCGCCCAGGAAGGGAGTGGCCTCGAACAGGGTGACCGAGTGGCCCAGCTTGGCCAGGTAGTAGGCGCAGGCGAAGCCAGCGGGGCCGGAGCCGGCCACCGCTGCCTTTTTGCCGGTGGGGGGCAGGCGGTAGGCCCTGGCCCGCCATGAGCCATCGTCAAACTGGGCGCAGAAGCGCTTGAGGGCGTTGATGGCGATGGGCTGCTCCACCCGGCCCCGGCGGCATACGGTCTCGCAAGGGTGGTAGCATACGTGGCCGCAGATGTCGGGCAGGGGCATGCGCTCGCGCACCGCGGCCAGCGCCGCCGGGTAGTTGCGCTGGGTGATGAAACCGATGTACTTGGGGATGTCCAGGCCGGCGGGGCAGCCGCGGACGCAGGGGGCAACAAGACGGCGCACCGGTAGTGTAGTCATGTCAACATCTTACCCCTCTTTCCCGCCCTTGGCTGCCCCGATGGTGGCCGGACCTATGGCAGGGCTACCGCCAACTTCTCAGTCAGTCTGCCCCTTTACCTTTCCTGGCCAGCCAGAGCTTGGGCTGGGCCTGCTTCCATTGATCGCACTTGAGGCAGCGATGGGCCTCTTCGATAGCCTGCGCCTCGGAGTAGCCCAACTCCACAAGACCGAAGCTGCTGCACCGCTCGCCTCGGGTGATCTCCGCCACGTGCACGCGGGGACTGTCAGGCACCTCTGTTACGTCCTGGGGGCGGACGGCGTACTCCGGCGACAGGGCCTCCTCTATGTTGCCGTGGCCTCCAAGGTAAGCGTCCATGGAGGCTGCCGCCTTGCGGCCCTGGGCGACGGCCTCCGCGAACGAGGCGGGGCCCAGGACGACGTCGCCGCCGGAGAACACCCCGTCCCGGCTGGTAGCCAGAGTCTCGGCGTTGGCTTCCACGGTGCCCCATCGGGTGACGGTTATGCCTATCTGGCTGGGGACCTGGCAACGCTGGCCGATGGCTGCTAGCAGGGTGTCTACCTCCGTCCAGAACTCGGACCCCTCGAGGGGGACGGGGCGGGGGCGACCGGAGGCGTCGGGCTCGCCGAGCTGCATTCTGATGGACTGCACTTGGAGATGCCCGTCTGCCTGGCGCACCAGGACGGGGGCGGCCAGGAACTCGATGGTTATCCCTTCGCACTCGGTTGCCGCAATCTCAGCGACATCAGCCGGCATCTCGGCCCGGGTGCGCCGGTATAGCATAGTGACGTCTGTAGCCCCCAGACGCAGGGCTGTCCTGGCCGCATCCACCGCGACATTGCCCCCGCCCACTACCATCACCTTGGGGCCAACGGGAAGCTTCTCGCCCAGGTTGGCCTTGCCCAGGAAGGAGACGGCATCACTGACCCCCGCCAGTTCCTCCCCCTCGATGCTGAGCGAGCTGCCATCCTGGGCTCCCAGCCCCAGAAAGACGGCCTGGTAGCCCTGGCCAAACAGCTCGTCTACAGATTCCACCGGGCTATTGAGCTTCAGGGTGACCCCCAGTTCCTCAAGCTGGGCTAGCTCCTTGTCCAGGATGGCCCTGGGCAACCGGAACCGGGGTATGCCCGTGCGCAACATGCCCCCGAGGAAGGGGTGGGCCTCAAAGATAGTCACGCAGTGGCCCAGCTTGGCCAGGTAGTAGGCGCAGGCGAAGCCCGCGGGACCGGAGCCTACCACGGCGGCTCTCATGCCGGCGAGGGGGCGCCGCGTCTCCCTTGCTCTCCAGGCCAGATCGTCCTGGTAGGCCACGAAGCGCTTCAGCTCCCGGATGGCAACGGGCTGGTCCACGCGGCCCCGGCGGCACTCGTTCTCGCAGAGATGGAAGCAAATGTGCCCGCAGACGCCCGGAAGGGGCATACGCTCCCGGACCGTTGCTATGGCCGCCGAGTAGTTACCTTGAGCTATGAATCCAACGTACTTGGGTATGTCTATGCCTAGTGGACATGCCCGCACACACGGGGCCACCAGGCGACGCACCGCCGCTGTGGTCATAGCGCCTCCCAGTCACAGTCATTCAAACTCAACGCTTACTACTGTATCTTCTCCACCCGGACGGCGCAGCCCTTGTACTCGGGCAGCTTGGTGCTGGGGTCCAGGGCGGGATTGGTCAGGATGTTGGCCCGCGGGTCCGGGTAGTGGAACAGCATCCAGGTGAGCCCGGGCGGGCAGTCAAGCGAGATACGTGCCGGCGCGTTGACCTCGCCCCGGCGGCTGACCACGCGGACCAACTCGCCATCGGATATGCCCATGGCGCCGGCATCGTCGGGGTTTATCTCGATGTGCCCGTTGCCCTTTATGGCCGCAAACCCAGGCGACTTGTCCATCAGGTTATCAGTGTCGAAGTGCCAGTAGGAGCGCCCCGTAGTCAGGGTCAGGGGGAAGTCGCTGGTGGGCGGCTCCTGGCAGTGGCGCTCGGCCAGCGGCGTGAACAGGCCCTTGCCCCTGGCAACGCCCTCGGCGTGAAGGGACCGCGTGCCAGGATGGTCGGCGGTGGGGCAAGGCCACTGGATGCCAGCCACGCCCGCCTTGTCCAGCCGCTCATAAGAGATGCCGGCCCAGTCTGGGGTAAGGCGCGCGATCTCGTCCATGACCTGCGAGGGGTGGGTGTAGCCGAAGCCCTGGGCGCCCATGCGCTGGGCGAGCTGGCTGATGGTCCACCAGTCTGCCTTTGACTCACCCTTGGGCTCGAAGCACTGGCGTACCCGCTGCACCCGGCGCTCGGTATTGGTGAAGGTGCCGTCCTTCTCGGCGAAGGAGCAAGCCGGGAGCACCACATCGGCGAGCTGGGCTTCCTCGGTAAGGAAAAGGTCCTGGACCACCAGGAAGTCCAGCCTCTTGAGGGCGGCGCTCACCCTGGTGGCGTCGGGGTGGGTCTGGGCCACCCGTTCGCCCATGATGAGCATGGCCCTGACCTTACTCTGCTCCACAGCATGGGGCAAGACCTCGGTGGAGGTCAGGCCACGGCCAGCGGGAAGGGAGCAGGCCCAGGTCTTTTCGAACTTGTCGCGGACTGCCGTGTTGTCCAGGTGCTGGCCGCCGGTCAGACTGCTTGGGATAGCGCCCATGTCCGTGGCGCCCTGGAGGTTGTTGTGGCCCCACAGGGGGCTCACCCCCGAACCGGGCATGCCCAGGTTGCCGGTCAGTAATGCCAGGTCGGCCAGGGCCAGCACGTTCTCCGTGCCGTGCTCGTGCTGGGTTATGCCCGTGGCCCAGGTGATCACCGCTGGCTTCGACGCGGCGAAGGTGCGGGCGGCCTGCGCTATTCTGTCGGCGGGGACGCCGGTTGTCCTGGACACCGTTTCCAGGTCGAAGGCCTGGAGGGAGTTCTTGAATTCCTCGTAGTTCTCGCAGCGTTCCTCGATAAACTTCCTGTCCTCCAGGCCCTCGTCCACAATCAGTTTCATCATGGCGCCGACGAGGGCGATGTCGGTGCCTGGGCGTACCTGGAGGAACAAGGTGGCATCCTTGCAGATGTCAATCCAGCGGGGGTTGATGACGATGAGCTTGGCCCCTTTGTTCCGGGCGCGGGTGTAGCTGAGCTCCAGGACTGAGTGGTTGGCCGTGGTGTTGGTGCCTACGGCCAGGATGCATTTGGCCTGGGCGATGTCGTCCATGGAGTTGGACATGGCGCCTATGCCGAGCGCTGTGGTCAGGCCGGCCACGGTGGTGGCGTGGCACAGCCTGGCGCAGTGGTCCACGTTGTTGGTCTGCATCACCGCCCGGGCGAACTTCATGGCCACGTAGTTGTCCTCGTTGGTGGCCTTGGCCGAGGTGAGCATGGCGAAGGAATCGCCCTTGTGCTCGGCCAGCTTGCTGGCGACAAGGTTGAGGGCCTCGTCCCAGGAGGCCGGCTCCAGCTTGCCGTCCCGCCTAATCAGGGGGGTGGTCAGGCGCTGGGGGCTCTGGGCGAAATCCAGGGAGAACCTGCCCCGGACGCAGGCCTGGCCCCGGTTAGCGGGCGCGTCCCGGTTGGGGGTGCAACGGACGATCTTGTCGTTCTTGATGGCTAGGTCGAGGACGCAGCCCACGCCGCAATAGGGGCAGGTAGTGGTCACTGTCCGCTCGGTGAAGCCGTCCCAGCGCCCGGAGCGCTCCAGCAGCGCGGCGCAGGGGCAGGCGTCCACGCAGGCGCCGCAGAAGATGCACCGGGAGTTTACGAGCGGGACGTTGTACAGGGTGCCGGGCACGGTAGGGTTGCCCCGGCTGGTCATGGAGATGGCCTGCACGTTGCGGACCTCGTCGCACATGCGAACGCAGCGGGCGCACACGATGCAGTAGTTGTACTCCCGGTCGTAGTACGGATCCTGCTGGTTGACCGGGTAGCCCTTGGGGTAGAAGGGCAGCTCCGAGCCATGCAGGTTTACATAATGCGAGACCTCTTGAAGCTCGCAGCGCTTGTTCTTGGGGCACAGCACGCAACGCGGGGTGACGCCGGCACTCCGCAGGCAGACCATGGTGGGGTCGCAGTGGTATAGTCGCCAGCAGGTGAGACAGACGTTGGGGTGCTCGGTGATCAGCAAGGCCAGGATCTGGCGGCGGAGCTGCTGGACCTCGGGGGTCTCGGTGCGCACGATCATGCCCTCGGATACGGGGGTGGTGCACGAGGCGGGGAAGCCGGGCATCTTCTCGATCTGCACCAGGCAGATGCGGCAGGCGCCGAAGGGCTTCATGTCGCGATGCCAGCACAGCGTGGGGATGTAGATGCCGTTGGCCCGGGCAGCCTCTAGCACGGTCATCCCGCGCTGGGCGACCACTGGCTTTTCGTTGATGGTAAGGTTTATGCCGTCGGCCATAGGCGGGCCTCCTCCGCTGTCGTGCTCTGAGACTGGGGGTGATGTGGGGTCCCCCTCTCCCTCGACGGGAGAGGACTAAGGTGAGGGTGAGGCATGCCCATGAACACGTTCAGCCTCCCCCTCACTCTCGCTCTCTCCCGCTAGGGGAGAGAGGGGATGCAATCATCGTCTGGTATTCGTCAATCATCTCTTGGATGTACAAAGACATGTAGCCAGCGTTACGCGCCTGGAACGCGGGGTCCTTCCAATCATCGCTGGTCACCCGGCCCCGGCATGAGGGCGCACCGCAGTGGCACTCGACGTCGAGGCCGATGGTGTCCGTGGTGGCGTAGTCGAAGGTCAGCTCCTCACCTGGCGCGATGTCCCGGCGGGCCAACACAATGATCTGGCCTTTCACGCCGCAAGAGGGCTCGCAGGAGTGGTTCATGTAGTCCACAGGCTCCATCTCTGCGGCCGTCCTTGGCCCGACAAAGAGGTCATGCCAGACCTGGACCGGGTGCTCCCGCACTTCCGGGGGCAGTTGCTGCATGTCTTCCCTGGTGATAAGGTGGCCGCCCCAGACGGCGACCAGCTCGCCACTGGCGATTGCCTGTACGGCTATGATGCCTTTGCCGGAGATATGGCTAGGGCCTACGGCAACCTTGCGTGTCAGGTAGGAAGCAAAAAGGTTGACGTTCGGGATGTCATTGCCCCTGACAGGAGGGGTGCGGAGACTCCCCCTCTCCCTCGACGGGAGAGGATTAAGGTGAGGGTGAGGTCCGCCGGTGACCACGTCCAACCTCCCCCTCACTCTCGCTCTCTCCCGCCAGGGGAGAGAGGAGATACTTCCTCCCGCTGTCGAAGCTGTTTCAAGTATGAAAGATGTTGAGGCAGTGCGGTCCTCCCCGCCGGGGCGGGCACGGAGTCCCGCCCCTACACAAGATAATCACCCATTCTTCCTGTGTGCAGCTTTATCTCGTTTCGTTTGAGCACTTTCTCTATCGCAGCGGGAATGTCCATCAACGAGCCAAAGTGTGCTCCGCGCCCTTGCGACGGAATTCCATGCGATGCATGCTTCGTGATATATACGATGCCGTTTGTCCAGGCGTGTTTGGGTAGGATATCCCCTTTCGCGCTGGCGCCAGACATCCCACCAGTGAAAAAGCGAATCCTGACCTCGATCGTTCTTTCATTAGCGGCGGCTTTGATGATTCTGCTTGTCCCAGGCATCGGGGCCTCCTTGCGCTATTCTTTGCCCATGTCGCACTGGCCGGTGGGGCAGCGCTTGTCCTTGACGTGGGCCTCGTATTCTTCCTTGAAGTAGCGCAGGCTGGCCCGCAAGGGGGTACCGGCGAGCTGGCCCAGTCCGCATAGAGAGCCGGAGGTCATGGTCTGTGCCAGCTCCAGGATGCGGTCCAGGTGCTCAGGCCGGCCCTGGCCGTGGACAATGGCGTCGTAGATCTCCAGTACCCGCTTGGTGCCCACCCGGCATGGTATGCACTTGCCACAGGACTCCTTCTGGTTGAAGGCGGTGAGCAGACGGGTGAACTGCACGATGCACTGGTCCTGGTCCAGCACCACATTCCCCCCGGAGCCAAGCATGGCCCCGGTCCCCGCCAGGGAGTCGAAGTCCAACACCATATCCAGGGCGGAAGGTGGCAGGAACCCGCCCAGCGGGCCACCAAGCTGCATGGCCTTGAGGGCCTTGCCGTTGGGGATACCTCCGCCCACCACTTCGATAGCCTGGCGCAGGGTGATGCCCATGGGCACCTCGCTGAGGCCGGGCCGGACGATGTTACCCGAGAGGCACAGCAGGATGGTCCCCTTGCTCTTCTCGGTGCCGTAGCTGGCGTACCACTGGGCGCCCCGGGCCATGATGATGGGCGCGAAGGCATAGCTCTTGACGTTGTTCACGTTGGTGGGCTTGCCGAAGATGCCCACCTGGGCCGGGAACGGCGGGCGGGCGCGAGGGAATCCACGCTTGCCCTCCACTGACTCCATGAGGGCGGTCTCCTCGCCGCACTCGTAGGCCTCACCCGTCTCTTTGATCTCGATGTCGTAAGAAAAACTGCTGCCCAGGATGTTCTGGCCCAGCAGGTTGTTGGCGTACATCTGCTCCAGGGCGCGACGCAGCCGGGCCACCGACAGCGCGGACTCTGTGCGCACGTGGATAAAGCCCTTGACGGCTCCAGTGGCGTAGCCGCAAATGGTCACGCCCTCGAGCACCAGATGGGGGTTGCTCTCCATGAGACGGCGGTCGTTATAGGCGCCGGGGTCGCCCTCTTCCGCGTTGCAGGCAACGTATTTCACCGGGCCGGGTGCGGTGGCCAGGAACTCCCACTTGCGGCCCACGGGAAAAGCGGCGCCACCCCGGCCCCGCAGTCCGGAGTTCTTTACTTCGTCCAGTACTTGCTGTGGAGTCATGCCCAGCGCGCGACCGAGTCCCGTGTAGCCTCCGTTGGCGATGTAGTGGTCTATGTCCCACGGGTCTATAGAGCCGCAGTCCTGGGTGGCGATCCGGGTCTGGAGGCGCAGCCCCGGGTCCTCCAGCAGGTTAGGCAGGCCCCAGCCGTTGGAGTCGCCCCAGGTGCCCAGGGCCATGTCCCGGGGACGGTCGCTGGTCAGGGCGTCCTCAACGACGGCGGGTACTCTGGTCGGCGTCACCGACCCATATACTATTGGCGGCTTGCCCGGCCTGATAACGCGGACCAGGACCTCGGAGGAGCACAATCCCAGACAGCCCACGGGCATAACCGTGGCCGAGAGGTGGCGCCGCTCGATCTCCTGGCGGAAGGCGGAGAGCACCCCCTGGGAGCCCTGGGCACGGCCGCAATCGGCATCCCCCACCAGGATACGGGGCGCCTGTTCCAGGGCCTCCCACTTGGCTTTGGCTGTCTCCTGGAGAGCGCGCAGGTCTGCCATTGGTCTATCCCTCGCTTCGACCGCCCCGATGCATCGGGGCGGTCTCCGGGCGTCCCCGGGCCAGGGCCTGGTCTACCTGTTCTGGAGCTACCAGGCCCACCGGCTCCGTATCCACCGCCAGGGCCGGCGCATTGGCGCAGGTCCCCAGGCAGGAGACGGTCTCCAGGAAGTACTGGCCGTCGGGCGTGGTGCCCCCCACTGGCACGCCCAGGTGCCCTTCCACAGCCCTCAGCAGGCGCAGCGCCCCGCGGACGTGGCAGGCGGGGCCCGTGCACACACGGACGGCGTGCTGCCCGTGAGGCTTGGCCCGGAGGTCGCCGTAGAAGCTGACCACCCCGTAGACGAAGTTGGGGGACACGCCCAGCAACCGGGACACCTCGCGGGCGGCGGCTTCGGGCACGTAACCCAAGCGCTCCTGTATCCGCTGCAGAGCGGGAATGACCTGGTCGCGCTGTCCGGCGAAGGGTTTCAGGACCTCCCTTATCTGCGCCTCCAGGCCAGTCTCGGGCACATCTTTGGCGGTAATGGGCTCAAGACCTCGGGGGGACATAGCTCCTCCTCGTTGTGGCCCCGACACGTTGGGGCATAGGGGCAACGCGCTATCCCTGGCATTCGTAGGGAAATATATCACACACCAAGGGGCGCTTCAAGGCGGGCTACGGGCTACGGGTGGTAGGGCGCACGCCATGCGCCCCTACGGGCTGCGGGCTGCACATGGGCCAGGTGGGTACGAAGGGCGTAGGGGCGCCCTGATCCATCGGGGCGCCCCTACGGCTGCATGGCCAGCCCCGATCGGGGCTGCCGCAAGCGTAGGGGCATGGCGCGCCATGCCCCTACGGCTCTACATCTCCCCGAAGCCTGAAGCCCGGAGCCCGGAGCCCGAATCATACCAGCGAGGCCACCTGGCGGGCGAGGCCCACGCTCTGGTTGAGCCCGCGGTCCTCGGGGTAGATCTGGGTGGTGTTGGCCAGGAAAAGGCCCGGAATAGGGGTTCGGAGGTCAGGGACCAGCCTGGAGTAGTGCGTGGTGATTATGGGCTGGCCGGAGGGGTCATTGAACAGGTAGGTGGCCTCGACCCAGTCCGGGCGGAAGCCAGGGTTGAGCCGGGACAGGTGGGGCAGGTACGCCTCCAGCAGTTCCTCGCGGCTGGCCTGGGCCAGAGGCTCTGTGGGGGCCAGGTAGTTGGAGAGATATAATACGTGCCTGCCGCCGTAGTGCTCCGGTCCCACGAAGTTGGTGTGCTCGATGGCGGCCACAAAAGGAACAGTAGCGTCGGAGATGTTTAGCCAGTAGATAGGCGTGAGGCGCTGCCGCAGCAGGAGCACCAGGCACACCGCGGCCTGATACCGGCCCTGGCTTAGCTTCAGGGCGTAGTCACCAGACAGCTCGGGCGCGATTCGCAGCGCCACGAAGGAGGGGACCGTGGCGATGACGGCGTCGAAGTCCAGGTGGCGCTCGCCCAGGCGCCCGGCCACCTCGACGCCAGTGGCGCGGCCGCCGGCCACGGTCACACGTCGCACCTCCTGGCCGGTGTGCACCTCGCCTCCTGCCTGGCGGATGCGCTGGGCCAGGGCATCGGCGACCTGGGCGAAGCCGCCCATCATGTAGCCCAGGCTCTCTCGCTGGCCCAGGCCCTTGCGGGAGGCGAAGCGCAGGTGGATCTTGCCCCAGAACCAGGGCATGCCAATCTCGTCGGCGCTGGCCCCGAACTTGCCGCGGAGCAGCGGGCCCCATACCACGTCGAAGTTGCGCCGGCCCGCATTGCGGATGATCCACTCCCGGGCGGTGACCCCCTCCCAGCGGCGCCAGTCCTTGGCCCGCCGCAGGTACATGCCCAGCAGCCCCAGGCGCACCCGGTCGGTCAGGCCGATGGGCGAGAAGCGGAGCAAATCGCCGGGGGTCACGAATTTGTATATCTTGCCCCCGTGGAAGAAGCCTACTTTGGAGTCCAGCCACACCAGGCGCGGCCCCAGCCCTAGCTCCTGGACCAGGGCAATGAACTGGGTATCTGATGTGAAGATATGGTGGTAGAAGCGCTCCAGGGGCTCGCCCGGGGTGTTGAAGGTGCTCATCTGCCCGCCCAGCTCGCCCCCGCGCTCGAGCACGGTGACCTGGTGGCCGCGTTGGGCCAGGGTGTAGGCCGCGCACAGTCCGGTCAGCCCTCCGCCCACAATGCCCACCCTCAATGGCGTTCACCCCCCGATGGATTGGCCAGTGCCTCGCCCGCCGGGCGGCGCAAGGCCTCGCTCAGGGACAGATTGCGCCACCACAGGAATGCCAGCCCCAGCAGGGTCACCGGCACCAGCAGGGCCGCGTGCAGGGCGATGCTGAAGGCGGTGGCTGCCTCGGGGTCTGTCCCGAAGATCTGCAGGCTCTTGGCGGCGAAGAACTCGAAAGGCCCGATGCCTCCGGAGGACGAGGGCAGGCTGATGGCCAGGTTGGCCGCCGCGGTGGCCATCATGTAGGGCGCCACTCCGAGGCCCAGGCTGAAGGAGCGGGCCAGGACGTAGGCCATGAGGGACTCGCATACCCAGATGGTGAGCGATACTGCCATCACCTTCAGCGCTTGCCCAGGCTGGCGCAGGGACTCCAGGCCGCCCAGGAAGCGCGTGGCCAGGCCCGCAAAGCGGCCGTGGAACCGGGCGGGCAGCCTTTTCTCGAAAGCTGAGACCAGCCTCTCCAGAGTGTGTGGCTTGGCCAGGGCCAGCAGCACAACTACCAGCGCTCCCCCGAAGAGCAGCGCCATTACGCCCTCGATGCTGCGCACCCAGGGTGCGGGCGGTGACACTGCGGCCAGCACCACGAGGAATAGCAGCAGGCTCAGGCCGTCGAAAATGCGCTCGGCGGCGATGGTGCCCAATGCCCCTGCCTTGCTTACCCGCTCCTGCTCGCCCAGGAAGTAGGCCCGCACGAGCTCTCCCAGGCGCAGGGGCAGGATGTTGTTGGCCATGTAGCCGATGGTCAGCACTGGAAACAGGCGCCCCGAGGCGACGTGGCGCATGGGTGCCAGCAGTAGGCGCCAGCGCACAGCCCGCAGGTAGAAGCCGACGAAGTAGACGGCCAGCGCGGGGAACAGATAGGCATAGTTAGCCTGGACCAGGGCTCGCAACATCTTGCCCAGGTCCAGCCGGTAGAGCAAAAGGCCAAGGAAGACCAGGCTGACGGCCAGCCCCAGCCACAATCGTCTGCGATTCAGCAACCTATAATCTCTGGGGCATTATAGCTGGCCGTTCGGCCCGAGGCAAGAAAGTTGCCGCGTAGCGAAGGCCAATGCTATAATGGCCTCGTTCCGCTATCTACGCTATGGGTCAACAAGGCGAGCTCAAGAAGATAGACCTGCATGTGCACACCCCTGGTTCGGGCTGCTACGAGGACCACGTGGTGCCCGAGCTGAACCTGCGCACTTCTCCCGAAGACCTGGTGTCCGCCGCCCGCGTGGCGGGCCTCGATGCCATCGCCATCACCGACCACAATACGGTCAAGGGCGTGGCCGGCATACAGGCCACGGCGCGAGGCAATGGTCTGGTGGTGTGGCCGGGAGTAGAGGTGACCACCAGAGGGGGCCATCTGCTCGCTATCTTCGATACGGACATGCCCCTGGCCGACCTGAGCGCCTGGTTGCGCACCCTGGGGTTCAAGCCAGAGGAGGAGGGCGACGGCTACTACCAGACCGAGCTCTGGCTGGACGAGGTCGCCGCCCGGGTGGCTGAGATGGGGGGGCTGGCCATCGCTGCCCACGTGGACCGGCGCCCCAGGGGCTTCGCCGCCTCGGAGGAGGCGCTTTCGGTGAAGGTCCGCATCCACAACTCGCCCCATCTCAGTGCCCTGGAGATCACGACTCCCATGGACAAGGCGGTGTGGAACCAGGGGAAGGTCCCCAACTACCCGAAGAAGTACGCTTGCATCCAGGGCTCCGACGCCCACGGCCGCGCGGAGGTCGGGCGGCGCCCGGTCTACGTCCGCACCCAGCGCCTCACCCTGGAGGACCTTCGGGAGGTCCTGGCCGACTACGAGGCCCGCCTTCGCTTCCCCCAGGAAATGGACTCTGGTGCCCCGGACCCTCGCGGGGGCAAATAGGCGCATGGTGCGCCACGCCTCTACACCTCCAGTTTCCCGCGCTCCGGGGTAACCACGGGGCCTGCCCCTACAGGCTCTGCACCGTTACGCTCAGCCCCTGAAGCAGCAAGATTGCTATGAAGGGTGTGATATCTATCATGCCCAGGCGAGGGATAACCCGGCGTAGCGGGGCCAGGATGGGCTCGGTGATCTGGTGCATGATGACCACCAGGGGATTGTCCGGGCTGATGGGGAACCAGGACAGAATGGCCCGCCCGAAGATGGCTATGGTGAGGACCTGGGCAAACAGGTTGATGAAGCTGAAGATGAATTCCAACGGCTCTACCCCTTCGTTGTCTCTTGTGGTGTGAGTACTGCGATAACATGGCTGCCTCTTTGCTTCTGTTCTTGGTTCCAGGTTGCCAGAGGTAAGGCTGGCATCAACCACGAACACCCTAGAGTTCCCGCCGCTGTTCCTTCACCGCATCTGCGGCGGACATGCTCTTGGGCTGCCAGTGCTTCCCTATCTCCTCAGCCAGTTCGTCGGCCTCAGCCAACAGGGCCTCCACGTCGTATGTGGCTCTGTCCGCGTCCGGCACGGGCACCAGACGGGCAACCACCCGTCCACGGTGTGTGATGGCTATGGTCTCCTTGTTATCCCCCACCCGTCGCAGCACCTCGCTGGTACGCTGTTTCAGTTCCCGAACGCCCACTTCAACCACCGTTGCCTCCCTCCGAAGCAGGCTGTTGTGTCTACATTATACAGGGCCTAGTGGCTATGGTCACCACTCAGCTCCTGAGCCTTCTCGTAGGCGGCCAGCACGGCGTTGGTCACCAGCGCCCGCAGGGCACCGGCCTCCAACTGGAGCAAACCCTCGGCGGTGGTCCCCCCGGGTGAGGTCACCATGTTGCGGAGCTCGGCGGGGTGACGGCCACTGGCCTGGGCCAGGCGCGCCGATCCCAGCACTGTCTGTACCGCCATGGTGGATGCCATATCCCGGGGCAGCCCGATGTGCACGCCGGCGTCTATCAGGCTCTCGATGAACAGGAACACGTAGCCTGGTCCGCTGGCGCTGAGGGCCGTGGCCATGTCAATGTACTGCTCGTCGGGAACGTAGATCTCCTGGCCCAGCGCCTTAAGGATGGCCTTGACTGCGTCCCGGTGCTCCGGGGATACGTCGGCGGTCGCCGTCCATACGCTCATGCCCTCCCCGATCTGGGCGGGCGTGTTGGGCATTACCCGGACCACGCTCCGGTGTTTCAGCCCCTGGGTCAGCGTGCTGACCCGCGCCCCAGCCACGATGGACACAACCGCCTGCTGTGGCCTCAAGTGTCCCGACATCTCGGCCAGGACCTCGGGCAGCGTCTGGGGCTTGACCGCCAGCACCACAAGGTCGGCGCTGGCTATCGCTGCCAAGTTGCTGGCGGTGACCGACACCCCGTATTTGTCGTGTACAGCCTTTTGACGGACTGTGCTGACGTCGCTGACCGTAATGTCTGCTGGGCGGGCCACGTTGTTCTTCAGGATGCCGGCGGTCATGGCCTCGCCCATGGCCCCGCCGCCAATAAAAGCGATGTTCATGGTCGTGTGCTCCTGTGCTCCTGTGCCTCAGACTAGGAGGTCTTAGTAACTTCGTTGGACAGTCTAGAGCAGTCCGAGTAAGTGCTCCAGGCCGCGGCCACGGCGAATTGAGCCAGCTTCTGGTCAATGATCTCGCCAGGAGGCACTGCCAACTCCACATCGCCGTACGTTGCGTAGCTGCGGGCAGCGCTGAGGAGCCGAGAATACAACTCAACCTGTGGCACTTTCCTCTTGAACCATTCTGGCAAGCCCACAACTTTTCTCAAATCTGGAGCTGGGTGGTGAGTGTACTGAAAGGTGACACCGTAACGCAACAAGACGGACTTGATAGAGAACTCAACTGACCTTTGGCTGAACTCCAACGCGCGATAATGCTCAAGATTCCGAAGGAATGCCTCGGCTTCGTCGCTTAGCTTCGACGCCTCCCGTAGGAAGTTCTCAGCCGAGGTCTGAGGCGTACTCATGCTTGGCCTGCCAGGCTTCCCACAAGAGGTCCATCACGTCCCGGGGATCTCTCCTCGCGTTGAGTACTTCCTCCTCGGTAACGCGAATCCTCCTTACCTTCCTCCCTTTCCGCAAAGCCAAATCAAAGTAACCGTCACGGGCACTCCCGTCGGCTTCGACCCGGATGCCGGGGTCTATTCTCTTGGCCAGGCCCTCTATTAGTTGACGGGCATCCTCGATTTCCACATTCCAAGAGGTCAACATGACAGCACCTCCCCTGCCAGTATATCAGCCGGTGGGGCGGACACCAAATATGGCCCGGCCGATGCGCACCGTGGTGGAACCCTCCTCCACCGCCACCTCGAAGTCGTCGGTCATGCCCATGGATAGCTCCGTCAGGCCCAGGGACTGAGCCAGTTCGCGCAGCCGGCGGAATACCGGGCGCACCTCGTTGGGGTCTGATACCAGGGGGGCGACGGTCATCAGCCCTCGCACCTGTATGTTGGGCAGCCGGGCGATGGCTTCGACCAGGGCGGGGACTGCCTCCGGCGATACGCCGAACTTGCTGGCCTCGCCGGCCACGTTGACTTCCAGCAGAACGGGTACATCTCTCTCGGCGTGTCGGCTGAGGGCCTGGGCCAGCTTCAGGGAGTCCAGGCTCTGGATGACATCGAAAAGTTGGAGGGCGCTCTTTGCCTTGTTGGTCTGTAGGTGGCCCACCAGGTGCCAGGTGACGCCTGTTAGCGAAGCAAGGTCCGGTCGCTTGGCCTGGGCCTCCTGCACCCGGTTTTCGCCGATATGGCGCAGCCCGGCGCGATGGGCCTCAGCAATGACTTCCGGAGGGAAGGTCTTGGACACGCCAACGATGGTGACAGACGCGGGGACGTGGCCGGCGCGCTGGGCGGCCTGGGCCACGCGCTGCTTCACCAGAGCCAGGTTTTCAGCGATGGTGGGCACTGCTTCTCCTCGTGGTGCTGCTCCGGCTGCGACGATAATAGCAGATTCAGCGCACCAGGTGCACTTCTACACCGATGTCCAATCGGCCCCAGGCGCGGTCGGTGGTAGCCACCGGCAATCCCAGGCGGCGGCCCAGGGCCAGGCATGCCCGGTCACCTAGCGACAGGCCCAACCTCCGCGTGCTGGACCAGAGGGCGGCGCAAGCTTCAGCGTCCTCGACAGTGAACTGGGCGATTGTCAGACCCCAGGCCTCAAACTCCTCCCGGAGCCCCTCCATTCGTGTGCCACGGGCAAGTCCACGTTGCCAGACCTCCGCCCAGTTCACCGTGGATATGGCCGCCCGCCGCAAATGCTGCTCCACCCATTGAGCGCCAGGCTCCTGTTGGATGACAGCGAGGAGAGCGGAAGCGTCCAGGACTAGCTGGAGGGCTTCCGCCATTCCTCTTCTTCACGTCGTGCTTCGGCGCGTCTCTCCGCAATCAACTCATCGGCCAGGCTGACGCCGGGCGGCACGTGTGCAAAGCGGGCTCTGATTCGGGCGAGTATGTGCTCACGCGTTTCCAGGACCAGCCGCCCGTCCTCAGCCCTGGCTATGAGGGTGTCTCCAGTGTGCAGGGACAGGGCCAGCCGAAGTTGCGCTGGGATGACTACCCGACCTTGGGGACCGATCCTCACTTCAGTGGTGGCGCGTTGTGCCATTTCACCTGAGATTATGCCACATTGGTCACGGTTCTGCCACATCTGGAACTTCTTGCCACTCGACGGCCCGGGCCGCCTCGCGGGCCAGGAAGTCGGGGCTGACGCCGGTGTCCACAGCCCGCCAGGGCGGCTGGCCCCCGGGCCATTCTCCCCGCAGGTACATGCCAGGGTCTACCCCCTCCGCCTCCAGGGCACGCTGCCAGGTAGCCAGCGTGGGCTTAGCCCCAGTGCGGGCGAGCACCCGGGCCAGGCGCTCATCTCCCCGGGCCAGCACGCCCTGGACCGCAGACCACTCGGGGCTTTCCTTCTGCACCGAGATACCCAGCGGCCGCAGCGCGTGGGAGATGGCAGCCTGCCTGGCCTGGAACAGGGCCATCGGCGCTATGGGCCAGCGCTCGAAGGGCGTCCCGGCCTTGGGCACAAAGGGGCTGAGCTGGAGGTTGATGCGGGCTTTGGGCAGTTTGCCGCGTATCTCCTGGACCAGCCGTACGATGCCCTGCATGTCCTCCTCCGTCTCGGTAGGCAGGCCAATCATGAAGTAGAGCTTGACCTGGGGGACCCGGTGGCGAGCCAGCATCTCGGTGGCGGCGGCGATCTGGGCGTCGGTGATGGACTTGTGGATGGCCCGGCGCAGACGCTCCGAGCCGGCCTCGGGGGCCAGGGTGATGGAGTGGCCGCCACTGGCCACCAGTGCTGAGACCAATTCGTCAGTCAGGGCGTCGAGCCTCAGTGACGAGATGCTGACCCTGGCCCCTTGCTGGCGCAGCCAGGTGACCAGCGCCTCCAACTGCGGGTGGTCGGCCACGGCGGCGCCCATCAGGCCGATACGCCGGGTGTGGGCCAGTCCCGCCTCCGCCTGGGCCTTCAAGACATCCAGGGAACGGCGGCGGTAAGGACGGAACAGGAACCCGGCCAGGCAGAAACGGCAGCCCCGGGCGCAGCCGCGGGCCACTTCCATCAAAAAGGTGTCGGCGAACTCGGTGTCCGGCGTCAGCACCACCGAGGTGGTGGCGAAAGAGTCCAGGTCCCGGGCCATCTGCCGGACCACCGGCGCCTCTCGCGGCGCCGAAGGGACCAGCCACCCCGGCGCCAGGGCCAGCTCGTTCATGACTGCTTCCCGATAGAGAGGCGTCCCTCTGGTAAGGGCCTGGACCAGCGGCGGCACCAGGACCTCCCCCTCGCCGATGGCCAGGGCGTCGAAGAACGGGGCGATGGGCATGGGGTTGGCCATGACGCACGGCCCGCCAGCGATCACCAGGGGGTGGGACTCGTCCCGTTGTGCCGAGAAGGGTGGAACGCCAGCGGCCTCCAGGAGCGGGGCAATGGCGAAGTAGTCCAGCTCGTAGGAGATGGAGAAAGCGATGACGGCGAAATCATCCAGGGGGCGGCCCGATTCGATACTCATCGCGGGTCTCTCGTCCTGGGGAAGGAACACCCTCTCGCATACCATCTGCGGGAAGGAGTTGAGCAGGCCGTAGATGGTGTGCACGCCCAGGTTGGACATGCCCAGGTAATAGGAGTTGGGGTACACCAGGGCCACCGGCACACGCCCGCCCCAGGGCTTGATGATGGTGCCCTTTTCCCTGGCGCGGACCCTCTCGAAGACGTGGGCGGACATAATCTCTACATTGTACGTCTTCGAAACCGTCAGCCTACCAGCGAGGTTGGTGCACTTCCAGGCCGGGAACGCGGTGGAACTCTCGCAGATTGTCGGTGAGTACCGAGTAGCCGTAGGCGATGGCGGTAGACGCAATGATCAGGTCGTGAGGGCCGATGTTCCGGCCGGAAGCCGAGAGCTCCGCCCAGATCCGGGCATGCACCCGGGCGGCGACCAGGTCGAAGCCGACAATTGTCAACTGTTCTAGCAAAGATTCGACAAAGGCCTCACGCCTCGTCCTCCGCTCTATCGAACCGGTCCTGTGGACGCCGGCCAGGAGCTCGGAGGCCGTAATGGCGGCCAGGGCTGTGGACTCACCGTGGACGACAGTCGCTAAGTCGCCGGGATCCCTACCTCGTCGCTCCAGGGTAAACAAGACGCTGGTGTCAATCAAGAGGGCCATGACGGAGGCGGCACCTTGCCCTGAGATTGCTGGATCGCTTCCAGGTCGTCCGCGAAATCTTCGTCGGGCCACGGCATGTGTGGGAGGCGGTCGAGCAGTTCACCAAGTGTTATGCCTTGTGCGGGCCTGGCGGGCTCCAGGATGGCCACGGGCTCTCCGTTGCGCTCCACGAGGAACCGCTCCCCTCGGTAGCGCACCCGGTTCAGTATGTCGGAAAGCGACTTGGCCAGTTCGGTGGCAGTGATCTTGGTCTCCATCTTTTCCCCCTGCCTATGGTGGTGTGCCACCATGTTATAGGATAATCAGACTTTATGATACAACTGGGCTAGGCCGGGACCGCTGACAGCCGCCTTTGTTGGTTGCCTATGGTATAATCGCCGCATCACGCCCGTGCTTCTGTACGGCGCCGCACGTTGATTAGGAAGGAGCAAGACCTTGGCTGGTGAGCGCGTTGTGAACGTCTTTTGCGGGCCCCATTGTGGGGCCTACGTGTGTGAGTTCCAGGCCCTGGTGAAGGAGGGCCGCGTCGAGAAGATGCAGCTTCACCCCAAGACGGTGAACCCGCCCTGCGCCATCGGCTGGACCAACGCCCGGCGCATCTACCACCCGGACCGGCTGCTCTACCCGCTCAAGCGGGTGGGCGAGCGCGGCGAGGGCAAGTGGCAGCGCATCTCCTGGGACGAGGCCCTGGACTACGTGGCCAAGGGGCTCACCGAGGTCAAGCAGAGGTACGGCAACGAGGCTATCGTACTCTACTCCTACGTGGCGCACCACGGGGCGCCCGGCGGCGCCGCCGACCGCAACATCACCCCACTCCGCCTGTTCAACCTGTGGGGCGGCTGCATCAACCTCTATGACCGCGGCAACCTGTGTGTGGCCGCCTACTGGGCAGCCATGCGCCGCTTCGCCGGGACCATGCTTTTTGCCCGGCCCCTGCTCCAGGACTGCGATGTCATGGTCATCTGGTCGTCCAACCCCGTGGCCACCAGCCGGCGGGCTACGCCCCGCATGGTCATGGAGGCCAAGGAGAAGCGCGGCCTCAAGGTGTGGGTCATAGACCCTCAGTTCACCGAAACGGCGGCCATGCTGGCGGACGAGTACCTGCCCATCAAGCCGGGGACGGACGGCGCTCTGGCCCTGGCCATGCTCCGCATCCTCATCGCCGAGGGCATGTGGGACCGCAAGACGGTGATGGAGCACACCAACGCACCTTTCCTGGTACGCAGCGACAATGGCAGACTGCTGCGTGACAAGGATGTGGGTGGCGCCTCGGACAGGTTCATGGTCTGGGACGGCCACAGCCGCCAGGCGAGGCCCTTCGATGCGCCTGGTGTCGAGCCGGCGCTTACCGGCAGCTTCACAGCGCACGGCATACCCGTCAAGCCGGTGTGGCAGCGCCTGATCGAGGCGGTGGAGCCCTGGACCGAGGCCCGGGCCGCGGAGGCCACCGGGCTCATGGCGGAGTCCATCGGCAAGCTGGCCCGGGAGTTCGGCCGGGCGAAGACGGCGAAGATACAGTTCTTCCCTGTGCCCCGGTTCAATACCGCCTCCAACGGCGAGTACGCCTCTGTAGCTGTGGAGACCGTCAATCTTATCAAGGGCGGCATCCTGGGTCACCTGGGCATCACCGAGACCCCCTATGCCCACGTGGACGCCGGCTTCCACCTGAAGACCAACGAGCTCCTTGGCGTGCCCAACCCGGTGAGCAAGAAGGTACCCATCGCCCACCTGGGGGAGGCCATCCTCAACCCCAACCGCTACGGCACCAACATCAAAGCCCTCTACTGCTACCGCTCTAATCCCGTGAGCCAGCACCCCAACGCCAATAAGACCATCGAGGCCCTGAAGAAGCTGGACCTGGTGGTGGTGTCCGACCCGTTCATGTCGGCCACCGCCCGCTATGCGGACATCGTGCTACCGGTGTGCGCCTACCTGGAGAGAAGCTCCATCCGGGAAAGCTCGCCGGTGGGCATACCCTACTGGTGGATCTATTACGACCAGCCCCGGCAGATCTTCTACAACGACAAAGCCGTCGAGCCGCTGGGGGAGAGCAAGGACGACTTCGAGATCACCCGGCTGCTGGCACAGAAGCTCGGCCTGGGTCAGCACTACCCCTGGCGCGACGCCGAGGAGTGGATCAGCGACATCCTGGAGAAGGCCCACGAGGACCCCCGGTACCCCTGGCTGCGGGAAGTGACCATGGACCGGCTCAAGCGCGAGGGCGTTGTGGACGTGGAGCCGTCTGTGCCCGAGATCTCGTGGGACATGCCCACACCCTCGGGCCGCATCGAGCTCTATATCGAGAGCATGCTGGACCTGGGCCTGGAGCCGTTGCCGGTCCATGTGCCCCCGGTGGAGAGCCCGGAGGGCAGCCCCGAGCTGGCCCGGAAGTACCCTCTGGAGATGCTGACCTCGAAGTTCAAGCTGCGCCCGGGGTCATCCTATGCCAACCAGCCCGAGCTGCGGGAGATGTAC
>JACPQM010000027.1 GCA_016190505.1 Chloroflexota bacterium
CGCGTCGGGACTCCCCTACGTCTTGGGTCCCCTGCGGGGACGTCGGTGGGTTGCAGCGCCGCCCCGATATCCGTTTGCGCAGGCGTCCCGGCTTGTAGCCACCCCAACACCCATTGTGTCAAGTGTGTGCTAGGTTCAGCCCTTTGGGAGAGGGGAGGGTGAGGGTCTACCCCTGGCGCCGGGCCGCGGCCGCCTTCTGGATGTACTCCACGATGTCCCTGGTGTTGGCGCCTGGGCCGAAGGTGCCTTCGATGCCAAGCTGCTTCAATGCCGCTCGGTCCTCTTCGGGGATAATGCCCCCCGCCACCAGGACAACATCGTTAAGTCCGGCCTCTTTGAGACCCTGTACGATGGCCGGGAAAAGCTCCATGTGCGCGCCGGACAGTATGCTCAGCCCCACCACGTCCACATCCTCTTGGACCGCGGCTTGCACCACCATCTCTGGTGACTGGCGTATGCCGGTGTAGATGACCTCCATACCGGCGTCGCGCAGGGCGCGGGCCACCACCTTGGCCCCCCGGTCGTGACCGTCGAGGCCGGGCTTGGCCATGAGCACCCTGATCTTTCTGGACTGGGCCATGCTATGCTCTCCTTCGACAAGCTCAGGACGTCGCCTTGGGCTTGGCAGCAGACCCCTTGGCCGACACGCGCCTACCGGGTGACCAGTCCGGCCCCAGTAGCTCGATCATCACCCCGTAGGTCTCTCTGGGAGTGAGGAACCTGACAGGCAGCGGTGACGCGTCCACTATCCTCATACCCTTCTGCTCCAGCTCCATGGCCGTCCTGTCCAGGTCGTCCACCTGGATGGACAGGCAGTAGAGGCCCTCCCCCTTCCTCTCGATGAACTTGTCCACGGGGTTGTCCGGGCCCAGACCGGCGATAAGCTCCACCGAGGCGTCACCCAGCTTCATGAACACGTTCTTGACCTTCTGATCGGGCTGCTCGATGGTATCGGTGACCTGAAGGCCCAGGGTCTTGGAGTAAAGCTCGATCGCCTTGTCAATGTCCCGTACGGCAATGGCCACGTGATGGATACTGCGTAGCATACTAGTCCTCCCCTGGCGCCAGGATCTCGGTGAGCACGCCTCTCGCCGATTTGGGATGAATGAAGTTGTCCCCAATCATCTGCACGCCCTTGGCCTTCAACGACTCCCTCAGCCCGGGCTTGTCGTCTGCCTCCAGGCCGATGGAGTACAGGCCTTCGCCACGCTTCTCGATGAAACGGTCTACAACGTCGCCGGGCTTGCCCGGGGCGACAAACATCACGGAAGTGTCGCCCACGGGCAGACGCACAATCCAGGAGCCATCCCGGGCTTGTCGGCGTGGCCCCGCAGGCTCCAACCCGAAGAGCTTGCGATACAGGGCAAGCGACTCATCCAGGTCCCTCACAGCGATCATGACGTGGTGTAAGCGTTTGATCATGGTGTCTCCTTCCAGCAGGTATTGCGCCTGCCCCCGATAGGCCGTCCGACAGATCTGACCGGTCCGACAGATCGGACTGAGTGAATAGGAGGCATCACCGGGGGTGCCATCCCGCCTGCATTAGCTCCACGGGCACCCCGTGGAGCTCGTCCTGATGGATGAAGGCCATGTCGGGCCTTTCCGGGGGGCGTACCCTGTCCAGCTTTACCCCTGCCTTCTGGAGGGCGGCCACCTTCTGCGGCAGGTCAGCCACGTACAAACAGAAGTGGTACAGGCCCTCCCCGCGCTCGGCGAGGAAGCGGGCCTGGTCGCCATTGGGGTCTACAGGCTCCAGCAGCTCCAGATCGCTGTTGCCCAGCTTGATAAAGCCCAACTTGACGGCGGGGCGCTCCAGCGCCTTGCCGTCCACGGGGACACCCAGGATGGTGGCGAAGGTCCGGAAGGCCTGGGCCATGTCCTTGACCACGACCGCCGCATGCCCCAGGCCGGTTATCCCTGGCGGCGGCTTGCCCGGCTTAGGCTCGCGCCCCGTTTTCTGGGCCAGCTCGACCAGCGTTCCGTGGCTTGCCCGTGGGTGCAGGAAGGCGACGTTCCCGGCCAGGCCGGGCCGGGCCTGCTGGTCCACCAGAGGCACGTTTGTCGCTTTCAGGCGCGCCAGCTCGTCGGCGATGTCGTCCACCTCGAGGCAGATGTGATGGAGGCCCTCGCCCCTCCGCTCCAGGAACCGGGCCACAGCCCCCTGCGGGTCAATCGGCTCCAGCAGCTCGATCTCCGCTCCGGGCACAGGCAGCATGGCCGCCTTGACGCCCTGCTGGGGCACGTCCTCGATGTGGACATCGCTGAAGCCCAGGAGCCGCCGGTAGGTCTCCAGCACCGGCCCCATGCTTTTCACCGCGATGGCCACGTGGTCTAACCGCTTTATCATTTGCCCTCCGTCACGCTGTCCTGTCATTCTGAGCGCAGCGAAGAACCCGTCCCCCCCCCAGCGCAGGTCAGGCATGACAAGGCCGAGGCACCGCTACACACGGTGGGAGACGGATTCTTCGGTCGCCGCGCTCCCTCAGAATGACATGGCGAATTGGGTCTCCCGATTCCTCATACCATCCGTCCTGGGAGGCTGCCGCCAACAGCCGCGCCCACGTACTCCGTGAACTCCCTCTTGCGCAGGCCCGTAAGGTCCAGGTCCCCTTTCTGGGGGTCCAGCTTGATGTACCACTCCTCCATAGTCAAGGCGCCGATGATGGCGTCCAGGCGTCCATGCTCCGTCTCCCCCAACTCCGGCAGCACGTAGGCAGTCATGTCGAATTCCAGGCCGTCTATCCGCGCGGTAAGGTCACAGCGCTCGTCCAGGCGTCGAGTAGTCCCTCCAAGCCCAACAGTAATGGGACTCACTTCCCTCGTGCCCGGGGGGGCGGAACTCGTTCCGGATGTAAGAGCGAAGCGACCCACTGTCGAAGAGCGCATTCACGCGCCAACCGCCTATGGCGATCTCTTTAACGATCCTCGACATCCTACGCCTCCAAACCGGCAGACTCCCCTGGAGACTCCATTGTAAAGCAACGGCCTCGGTTCATCCAAGCTGCCCCAGCAGGTTGCGGGCAATGACCAGGCGCTGAATCTCACTGGTGCCCTCGTAGATCTCCGTGATCTTGGCGTCGCGGAAATAGCGCTCCACCGGGTAGTCCTTCAGGTAGCCGTAGCCGCCGTGTATCTGTATGGCCTTGGTGGTCACCCACATGGCCGACTCCGAGGCGAAGAGCTTGGCCATGGCCGAGTGCTTGGAGAAGGGCTGGCCCCGCTCCTTGAGGTCAGCGGTCTGGTAGGTGAGCAGGCGGGAGGCCTCGATGCGGGTGGCCATGTCGGCCAGCATCCACTGGATGGCCTGGAAGCTGCCGATGTACTGGCCGAACTGTTTCCGCTGCTGGGCGTAGGCTACCGAAGCGTCCAGGGCCGCCTGGGCGATGCCCACCGCCTGGGCGGCAATGACGATGCGGCTGGAGTCTATGATGGACAGGGCAATCTTCAGGCCCTGGCCCTCCTCTCCCAGGCGCTGGTCAGCGGGCACGCGGCAATTGTCGAAGACGAGCTGGGCCGTGGGCGAGGCCCTTATCCCCAGCTTGTGCTCGCGCTTGGGGGAGGTGAAGCCGGGCGTACCCTTCTCCACGACGAAGGCGGTGATGCCCTTGGAGCCCAGGGAGCGGTCCACGGTGGCGAAGACCACCACGGTGCCCGCCACGTCCCCGTTGGTGATGAGCACTTTGGTGCCGTCGAGGGTGTAGTAGCCGTCGCCGCGGCGGGCGGTGGTCTCCAGGGCGGCGGTATCGGAGCCGGCGTTGGGCTCGGTGAGGCCGAAGGCGGCCAGTCTCTCCCCCCGGGCCAGGGGTGGGATGAAGCGGCGCTTCTGGGCCTCGGTGCCGAAGCGATAGATGGCGTTGGTGCCCAGGGAGAGGCCCGCCCCCCAGGAGACGGCGACGGCAGCATCGGCGTGCGCCAACTCCTCCATGGCGATGGCAAGCTGGATGTAGTCTCCGCCCGAGCCGCCGTACTTGGGGTCAATGGTCAGGCCGCACAGGCCGAGGGCGGCGATCTTGCGGATGCTCTCCTCAGGGAACTCCTCGGACTCGTCGTAGCGGGCCGCCACTGGGGCAAGCTCGCGCTGGGCGAACTCGCGCACGGTGCGCCGGAGCATCTCCTGGTCTTCGGTTAGTCTAAGGTCCATCTAGCTTCCTATCGTCTCTTGTATATGTCTTTGCGGTCACCCAACTGGTGGACTATAATCACACGTTCCGCCCGTGTCACGGTGTAGAGCACGCGGTAGCTGCCCACACGCAACTTGCGGAGACCTTCAAATTCGCCTGCCAGGGTCTCGGCCGCTATAGTGTCCACATTGTCCGAAAGCCACTGTAACCGTCGCAACACTCGCTGCGCCACAGCCTTGTCTAGGTGATGCAAGTCATCCAGGGCCTTGGGAAGTAGCTCCACACGATAAGGCACCTACCACTCCAGACCCAGTTCCTCGGCCACCTTCTCAATGGGAATGCCCCGTTGTCCACGCTTGACCGCGGCAAGAGAAAGCCTGAGGCGCTCCCGAATTTCCGGACGAAGCTCTAGCCCTTCATCCGGGTCCCCCAGCAGCTCCTCCAGCTTCTCTTCCATCACCTCCTGGATCAACGCCTTGAACTCTTCAACAGTCATGTCTTGGACTTTCAACGCATGCCTCCCACTCATCCACATTCTACCTGCCGGAGCATCTCCTGGCCTTCGGTTAGTGTAAAGTCCATACGTTAGCTACCCTCATCCCTTCCTTGCGTGCGCTGGGCCTCGGCATACCGGCGCCGTAGGCGTCCAGCGCTGCCCGGCCCCACCCGACCTCACCCCCTCGGTCCCCCTCTCCGAGGTCCCCCTCTCCGAAACGGAGAGGGGGAAGAGATATTGGGGGACACCCCCAAACCCCCGTTTCTCTTCACTTGCTAGTCCAGCCTAGAACACCAGGAACTCTTTCTGGGTGCCGAAGACCTTGCGCAGCACGTCGCAGATCTCGCCGGTGGTGGCGTAGGCCTCGACGCACTCCAGGATAGTGGGCATGGTGTTTTCTGTCCCCTTGGCCACCGCCTCCAGATGGTTCAGAGCGTGTTGCACCCGGTCCAGGTCCCGCTCCGCCCTGGTCTGCACAAGGCGGGCCTTCACCCGCTTCTCCTCCTCGGGACTGACCCGGAGCAGGCCTGGGATAGGGGGATACTCGGTGACAAAGGAGTTCACGCCCACGATGAACCTCTGCTTGCTGTCCACTTCTTTCTGGAAGCGGTAAGCGCTCTCCTGGATCTCTCGTTGCTGGTAGCCCTGCTCGATGGCGGCCACGGCGCCACCCCGCCGGTCTATCTCGGCAATGTAGGCCGAGGCCCGATCGTAAAGCTCCCTGGTCAGCTTCTCCACGTAGTATGAGCCGGCCAGGGGGTCCACCGTGTTCCCGGCCTCGCTCTCGTGGGCCAGGATCTGTTGCGTGCGCAGGGCGATGTTCACCGAGTTCTCGCTGGGCAGGGCCAGCGCCTCGTCCCGGGAGTTGGTGTGCAGCGACTGGGTACCCCCCAGCACGGCGGCCAGCGCCTGGACGGTGACCCGGATGACGTTGTTCTCCGGCTGCTGTGCCGTGAGCGTAACACCTGCCGTCTGGGTGTGGAAGCGGAGCATCCAGGAACGGGAGTCCCTGGCTTCAAACCGCTCCTTCATGATATGTGCCCACAGGGGACGCGCCGCCCGGAACTTGGCCGCCTCCTCGAAAAAGTTGTTGTGAGAGGCGAAGAAGAACGATAGCCGCGGTCCGAACGAGTCCACCGCCAGCCCGGAGTCAATGGCCGCTTGGACGTAAGCGATGCCGTTGGCCAGGGTGAAAGCCAGCTCCTGGGCGGCAGTGGCCCCCGCCTCGCGCATGTGGTAGCCGCTGACGCTGATGGTGTTCCAGGAGGGCAAGTGCTGGCCACAGAACTGGAAGATGTCGCACACCAACCGCAGCGATGGCTTGGGCGGGAAAATGTAGGTCCCCCGGGCGATGTACTCCTTCAACAGATCGTTCTGGATGGTGCCGCCCAGCCTGGTCAGGTCGGCACCCTGCTTCTTGGCCAGCGCCATGTACGTGGCCAGCAGGATGGGCGCGGTGGAGTTGATGGTCATGGAGGTGGTGACCTGGTTCAAGGGTATGCGCTCGAAGAGGACCTCCATGTCCCTTAAGGAGTTGATGGGGACACCCACCTTCCCCACCTCACCCCGGCAAATGGAGTTGTCGGAGTCGTAGCCAATCTGGGTGGGCAGGTCGAAGGCGATGCTCAGGCCCGTCTCGCCGTGGTCCAACAGATAATGGAAGCGGCGGTTGGTCTCCTCCGCGGAGGCGAAGCCGGAGTACTGGCGCATGGTCCACAGCCGCCCCCGGTACATATTGGGCTGGACTCCCCGGGTAAAAGGGAACTCGCCTGGGTAGCCCAGGTCGCGTGAGTAGTCCAGGTCGGCGACGTCCTCGGGCGTATAGAGGGTGTCTATTTCGATTCCGGAGCTGGTCTCGAAACGGTCCTGGCGCGGGGGGAACTTCTTGAGAGTGGGGTCCAGGACCTTCTGCTCCCACTCTCGCTTGCTGGTGCTGGGCATGCTGACACCCCTCTTGTGGTCTATGGCACTATGGGCAGTCTATTCTACGCATATGGGGGGTGTCAATCTTGAGTCATCAGGGTAGTCCTCAATCACCTCTCCTGTGGCTAACACATGGCGGACGTCGTCTACACTGATCCCGCGCTTGAACATGCGCCTGATGGCATGTCCACGGAAGGTTTGTCTGTCAGCAGGCATACGGCCCTCACGCCAGCTATTCCCTCGCCCTTCTTCCCCCCACGCGTATCCCGGCGGCGGCGATGGCCTGCTGCTCCTGGGACACCAGCTCCTTGCGTAGCTCGATAATCCGGTCCCGGAGCAGGGCCGCCTTCTCGAACTCCAGATTGCGGGCGGCCTGCTTCATCTGCGTCTCCAGGTCCTTGACAATGCGCACCAGGTCTTCCTTGCCCAGCTCCCTGGCCACGAAGTAGGGGGCCTTCTCCTCGGCCACCATGCGCACCCGCTCGGTGATGTCCTTGACTGCCTTCTTGATGCCCTGGGGCGTGATGCCATGCGCCGCGTTGTGCGCCTCCTGGATGGCGCGGCGGCGAACGGTCTCGTCTATGGCCACCTGCATGGAGCCGGTCATGGTGTCGGCATACATGATGACGTGGCCCTCCTCGTGGCGGGCGGCCCGGCCCATGACTTGGACGAGGGAGACGTCGGAGCGCAGGAAGCCCTCCTTGTCGGCGTCCAGGATGGCCACCAGGCTCACCTCGGGCAGGTCGAGCCCCTCCCGGAGGAGGTTGATGCCCACCACCACGTCATACACGCCCAGGCGCAGGTCGCGCAGTATCTCCACCCGCTCCAGGGTCTCGATCTCGGAATGCAGATAATGGGTCTTGACGCCCATCTCCACCAGGTAGTCGGCTAACTCCTCGGCGGTACGCTTGGTGAGGGTGGTGACCAGGGCACGCTGGCCCTTGTCCACCCGGGCCTTTATCTCGTGGATGAGGTCATCTATCTGGCCCCTGGTGGGGCGCACCTCCACCGAGGGGTCGAGCAGGCCGGTGGGCCGGATGAGCTGCTCCGCCACCTGCTGGCTGACCTCGTACTCGTATGGCGCTGGCGTGGCCGAGGTGAACACCACCTGGACGGTGCGCTGCTCGAACTCCTCGAAGGTCAGGGGCCGGTTGTCCAGGGCCGAGGGCAGGCGGAAGCCATAGTCTACCAGGGTCTGCTTGCGGGAGATGTCGCCGTGGAACATGCCGCGCACCTGGGGCAGCGATATGTGCGACTCATCCACCACGAGCAGGAAGTCGTCGGGGAAGTAGTCCAGCAGCGTGTAGGGGGTGCTCCCCGGCGCCCGGCGGGCCAGGTGGCGGGAGTAGTTCTCCACCCCGTGGCAGTAGCCGGTCTCCACCAGCATCTCGATGTCGTAGTTGGTGCGCTGCTCCAGGCGGGCGGCCTCCAGGAGCTTGCCCTGGGCCTTGAGCTCGGCCAGGCGCTCCCTGAGCTCCACCTTGATGTCTTCAATGGCGGCCATGAGCTTGTCTTTGGAGGTGACGAAGTGCTTGGCGGGGAATATCTCGATGTCCGAAAGCTCGGCCAGGCGCTCGCCGGTGAGGGGGTCAATGGTCACGATGCGCTCCACCTCGTCGCCCCAGAACTCGATGCGCAGGGCAATCTCCTCATAGGCGGGCATGATTTCCAGGGTGTCGCCCCGGATGCGGAACCGGCCCCGGACGAAGTCCATGTCGTTGCGCTCGTACTGCATGTCCACGAGCTGGCGTACCAGCCTGTCTCGGTTGCGCCGCTCCCCCTTCTTCACGTACAGCACGAAGGACTGGTACTCCTCCGGCGAGCCCAGGCCATAGATGCAGGACACCGAGGCTACGATGACCACATCGCGCCGGGTCAGCAGGGCGCGGGTGGCGGCGTGGCGCAGGCGGTCTATCTCCTCGTTGATGTCGGCGTCCTTCTCGATGTAGGTGTCGGTGCGCGGGATGTAGGCCTCCGGCTGGTAGTAGTCGTAGTAGGAGACGAAGTACTCGACGGCGTTGTCGGGGAAGAAGTCCTTAAACTCGGTAGCGAGCTGGGCGGCCAGGGTCTTGTTGTGGGCCAGCACCAGGGTGGGACGCTGCACCCGCTCGATGACGTTGGCCATGGTGAAGGTCTTGCCCGAGCCGGTGACGCCCAGGAGCGTCTGATACCGGTAGCCCTTGTTCAGCCCCTCCACGAGCTGCTCGACCGCCTGGGGCTGGTCCCCCGTGGGCTTGAAGTCGGAGACGATGCGGAAGGGGGGCATGGCGGCTATACAGGCAACTCGCTCTTTGGGTCCACCAAATAGGCTGTCAACTGTTTGGGCCACACTGCAAAGTGAAACGAGCCAGGCTTTTCCGGGCGTCTCCTAACGGGACCCTCGTGGAAGTACGCACCCCTTACTACTTCCTGAAGTTCGCCCCAACGAAGCATGTACAACTCGTCCTGACCGCGGACGTCCCCCAACTTGACGAAGACGTAGATGATGTCATCATAGGGCGGCTTCTCCTGGAGGCCTTCGAGATGCTGGGCTTCTCCATCAAACCCGATCTTGAGGAACTTCCGGGGGTTTAGCAGCCAATTGGGCGCCTCTTTTGCCGCTGTCTTGACTTGAATCACGGCTCTCTTGGAATCCTTCACGGCTACGATGTCGAACTCGGGGACGTTGCCAGCAAACGTAGCTACAAGGAAACCCTGCCGAGCCAACTCGGCTGCTACAAGGTGCTCGCCGACTTGCTTTGTACACTGGTTTGAAAGGCCCGTTGCCATAGAGTGTTCACCTCCGTTGTTGAGGCTAGAGTCAAGACCCGAATCCGGCATGTCGCGTCCACTGGCGCACATCATTGAGAAGCTTCTGCCAGTCGTCCGTTGGCTCTTGGCTGTAGTTAGCCCCTGAGCCGTGGTGCCACGACAGTGTGTAGGCAGGAAAACGTACGCCAGGGGTTTCCTCGGTCACACGCCACTTGTAGTCGAGGCCCTCAGTGAACGTTACGTACGCGAAATAGATGCCTTGGCCGAGCCCATCAACCTTGCGATAATCATTCAGGAGCCGCGTTATAGAACCTTGGCCGTACGACCCATTGCTCTTGATCTCAATGACAGCGAGCACATCTTCCGGCTGGAAGAGCACACCGTACCGCGGCTGCACTTCCCGTTTCAACACAAGCAGGTCAATCTCCAACTCAAGCCCATGAATGAAAACGTCTCGCTGTGATGTGGGAACACCTTCGGTCGCGAGCTGTCGCCTTAACACCTCGACGGTCACGGCACCGACGAACTTGTTGCTCTTAACGCCTAGTGCGCTCTTGGCACTACCCCACTCGTCAAGTAACTGCTGGATCATGTCACGCTCCATGATGATATCAGAAGCCACCGAACAAACAAGACCAAGGGCCGCTGCCCCCTTTCCCTCTAGAGCAAATACGCTTCTTTGGGCACCAGGCGCCGCGCCACCGGGTCCACAGTGAGGAGAAATGCTTCTAGGGCATGGGCCCCTATCAGGGGCGGGGCAGCAGGAGAGCCAAAGAAACACAGAATGGGGCGGCGGGTGCCATCAAGGGCCGCCTCCACTTGGCCGAGGCGCCAGTCCTCCTCTGTGCCATTTGCCAGGCGCACTCTGATGGTGTCCCGAGGCTGTACTCCCAAGCGCTCCAGAAGCGGCGCCGGGAAGCTGCTGAATGTCGCGCCGGTGTCTACCAGTGCCTCCAGGGTCTCACTGCGACGGCCCGAGGCATCGAAAAGTGTTATCGGGTGGCTAAACGTGCCCAATTGCCTCACCTCCCTGGGTTATCACATTATACGTCTCTCAGCAGGAAGCCCTGAAACGGCTGGGCCGGACGGCTACCGGTATGCCTCCCGCCGGTGCTTGATGCCCCTGACCACCACTGTCTGGTCCTTGTCATTAATCCGGTAGAGTACCCGGTAGTCGCCCACCCTCAGCCGGTAGCCCTCTCTGCCAGTGAGCTTGATGGACCCCTTCGGTCTTGGGTTTTGGAGCAGCGACTCCATCGCCCTGGATACTCGCTGGAATTCGTCTTCGGCGAGCCGGTCAAGATCCTTCTTGGCTGTACGCTCAATGTGCAGCCGGTACATCGGCCTTCTGCCTCTCAGCTCGCTCCTTCAGATAGTCCTCAAATGGAATGGTCGGCTCATTCTCCAGCTCTGCATTCAGCAGCTCCACTGTGTCCTCCAGGTCCTCCAGACGGTCCATGAGGTGGTTGTACTCGTCCAGTCCCATGATTACAGCCTTGACCTGGCTGTTGGACACAATGAAGTAAGGCTCGCCGCCCTCAGCGACCTCATTGACCAGGTGGGTCAGCCGGGGCCGGGCCTCGGTGATAGATATCGCCTTTACTTTTGCCATAACACCCTCCAGTACGTTTCAATGTAACTCATGGCGGTGACCCGGTCAACCCGGTCAGTTTGTCGTTGCGAGCGCCCGCCAGGGCCGAAGTCCCGACTCGTCGGGACCCCCCGGTCATACGTGGAGACATGGGCTGCTTGGTCCCGATGCGTCGGGACTTTGAATGACGCCCTTTCCGTCATCGCGAGGAGCGCAGCGACGAAGCGACCTCGCACGTCATTACGCGTCCTTGTTGCCGAACCAAGAGCACCAAAGGAGACGAAAGCCCCCTCTCTCCCCTGGAGGGAGAGAGCGAGAGTGAGGGGGAGATTGGACGCGGTCAGGGGCCAGCCTCACCCTCACCCA
>JACPQM010000026.1 GCA_016190505.1 Chloroflexota bacterium
ATCGCTGGCGTCGCGCCACCAGCATCCGGGGGACCCGCTGAACTGGTCGCCGCAGGCACGACCTGAGTGCCCTTTCCGACCAGTTTGATGGTGACAAAATCACTGAACCGTTTTGGTGACATATTGACAGAACTACAACAAATAACAGACATACAAAACGGCCAAGTGGATTGGGATAAGGTTCCGTACTGCGATTGCCCGGTATCCGAGCGCGGGAAGTACTTCCTCGTGCCTGGCGATATTCTATTCGCAAGAACAGGAGCTACCACCGGCAAGAGCTTTCTTCTTGAAGACGAGATCCAAGCCGTTTTCGCATCCTACTTGATCCGCCTACGGGCGCGACCGGATATACGTCCCAAGTTTGCCTACCTGTTCTTCCAAACGCCGCAATACTGGCAACAAGTTGCCGCAGGCAGGCGCGGTGGGGCACAACCCAATATGAACGCGGAACTCTTGGCGAACATCGTCCTTCCAGTTCCGCCCCTGAGCACGCAGGACAAGTTGGCTGACCAACTGGACGCTCGTCTGGCGCATGCCGAGAAGGCCCAAACGGCCGCCCAAGCCCAACTTGACGCCATCGCAGCCCTCCCTGGCGCCTTGTTGGAACAGGTCTTCGGCGGCTTCGAGCCGCCTGCATGAGAGGTCCAGCCGATGTCCCCAAAGCACACCAACACCAACAATGGCGGCAATGGCCGCCGCCTGGGCTCCCAGGCCAGCCTCAACGCCTACGTGAAGTCCATCTGTGACATCATGCGCCGCTCCAACTGCGCCGGCGCCCTCCAGTACGTCCCCGAGCTAACGTGGATGCTCTTCCTGCGCATCCTGGATGAACACGAGGAGCGGGAAGCAGAGGAGGCGGCAGCCCTGGGCGTCAAGTTCACCCCATCGCTGGCTTCCCCCTACTGCTGGCGCGACTGGGCCTCACCGCAGGGGGCCAAGCGGCAGGAGCTCCAGCAAGGCGTCATGGGCCGGTTCATGCCTTTTGCCAACGGTGAGCTGCTGCCCCATCTGCGCTCCCTGGGCGTCCGCCCCGGGGCGACCCAGCGCCAGCTTGTCATCAGCCAGGTCTTCTCCACTGTGGAGCGCACCCGCATTGACACGGAGTATAACCTGCTGGAGGTCCTGGACCGGATAGACCAGCTCTCCGCCGAAGGCGTGGACGACACCCACATGTTCCCCCTGTCCCAGGTCTACGAGGGCCTGCTGCTGAAGATGGGCGAGAAGAACAACGATGGCGGCCAGTTCTTCACCCCCAGAGAGGTCATCCGGGCCATGGTCCGCGTGGTGGACCCCAGGGTCGGTCAGACGGTGTACGACCCCTGCTGCGGCACTGGCGGGTTCCTGGCCCAGGCCTTTGAGCACATGCACGGCCAGGCGTCCACCGCCGCCGACCTGGAGCGCCTGAAGACCGAGACCTTCTGGGGCCGTGAGAAGGAAAACCAGGTATACCCTATTGCCCTGGCCAACCTGGTGCTCCACGGCATTGACTTCCCCCACATCTGGCACGGCAACGCGTTGACCGATATGGTCTTCCACAACGCCCTTTTCGCCGATGCCCCCGCCCAGTTCGATGTGGTGCTCACCAATCCGCCCTTCGGCGGCAAGGAAAACAAGGACGCCCAGACCAGGTTCGCTTACAAGACGGGCGCCACCCAGGTGCTCTTTCTCCAGCACGTTATCGAGGCCCTGGCCGAGGGCGGCGCCTGCGGCATTGTGATGGACGAAGGGGTGCTGTTCCGCACCAACGAGAACGCCTTCGTGCAGACCAAGCGCAAGCTCCTGGAGGACTGCGACCTGTTCTGCATCGTCAGCCTACCGGCGGGCGTATTCATCAATGCGGGCGCGGCCTCCAAGACCAACCTGCTGTTCTTCCGCAAGGGGCGCCCCACGGAGCGCATCTGGTACTATGACCTGTCCGATGTGAAGGTCACCAAGAGGAACCCGCTGACCCTGGACCGCTTTGATGACTTCTTCCAGCGCGTTGCCCTGCCGCCGGACGACCCAGGCCGTGAGGGAGAGCGAAGCTGGTGGGTGCACATCGAGGACCTGCGATCTCGGGGCTACGACCTGAAGGTCGTGAACCCCAACCGGAAGGCGACAGGGGACACACGCACGCCGGAAGAGTTGTTCGCTGTTATCGAGGCCAAGGGCCGCGAGGTTGCCGAAGCCCTGGCGGCCCTCAGGGCAGTCCAATCGTAGGGGCAGACCGGCGTGTCTGCCCCGGCCCCCCGCCAGGGCGCACACACAGGGGCGCCCCTAGGGCGTGCCTTCGGCCACGGGGGTGGGGGCGGACTCGGGGTGTGGGCGCTTCCGTACCAGCCAGGCCAGGAGGATGCTGAGCTGGTAGAGGATGATAACCGGACCGGCCACCAGGGTCTGGTTCACCGGGTCAATAGTGGGGGTGATGAATGCCCCCAGCACGAAAGCGGCGACCAGTGCCCACCGCTGCTGCCGCCACAGGAACCGGTGGCTCACGATCCCCAGGCGGGCCAGCAGGGCCACCACCAGGGGCATCTCAAATACCAACCCCACCCAGAAGATAAGGGTGGACACCACGTTCACGTAGTTGCCTATCCTGATCTGGGGTTTGACGATGTCGCTGCCGAAGGTCAGCAGGAAACGTAGCGCCGGCGGCAGCAGCACGAAGTAGGCGAAGGCGGCTCCGGCGATGAAGGATAGGAACACCGCAGGCAGCGTGATAAGGACCAGTCGCCGCTCTCTGGGCGTCAGTGCCGGCGCCACGAACATGATCATCTCGTACACTACTACAGGCAAGGCCAGGCCCAGGCCAATGAGCAGGCTGACCTTGAAGTACGTGGCTATGTATTCGGGGAGCTCGATGAAGATTAGCTCGACATCCGGTGCCAGGGCCTTGAGGGCTCTGAACACGTAGTCGGTGAGGAAAAAGCCCGCGGCGGTGGCCACGGCCACCGCAATGGCGCTGACGGTCAGACGGCCACGGAGCTCGAGCAGGTGCTCCCTTATGGTAGTTTGCCGGTCACTTCCCATGAAACGCAGGTGGCTAGCGCTTGGCCTCGGACGGTGCCTTTGGCTCGGGGGGAGGCGCGGGGACAGCAGCTTGCTTGCGGCTCAGGGTCTTCTGAGGTTCGCTCTCCGAACGAGGGGTCGGAGTCCGCGCTACGGACGCGGACGGAGCCGGCTTGGCAAGGAGCTTCTTGGGCTCGTCAATCGCGAGCTCTCGGGTGATCTCTTCGGTAAGCTGACTACTCGCCTTGCGGAACTCGCGGACCACCTTCCCCAGCCGGGTGGCCGCCTGCACCATGCGCTGTGGCCCCAGGAAGATGAGGGCCACCACCAGGATGACCAGCAACTCCAGGGGGCCCATGCCCAGAAAATCCATGTTTACCCTCTAGACACCCGGCGGCCCCACCACACTGGAGGAAGGGTCGGCAATACATCTCGGTGCGAGACAGAGTACCGTTAAGCGTCCTCTACGCCCTTGTCCTTGAGATAGTTTACTGCATCCTGAACGGTGGCAATAGCCTCGGCCTCTTCGTCAGAGATCTCCAGCTTGCGGTCCCCGTTGGAGAACTCTTCCTCCAGGGCCATGATCAACTCCACCAGGTCAAGGGAATCCGCATTCAGATCGTCCACGAAGGACGCCTGAGGGCTTACCTGGTCTTCATCTACCCCAAGCTGATCAACGACTACCTTCTTGACCCGTTGGTACACTGTCTGCACGGGTGTCACCTCCTTGATTCAGATAACGGGCAACTACAGTACCCAGGACCCCGTTGACGAAGCGGGGAGAGCTGTCGCTGCCGAAAGTCTTGGCCAACTCCACGGCCTCGTTGACAGCCACCTTCGGTGGCGTGTCGGGTCCAAAAAGAAGCTCGAAGATGGCGATCTGAAGGATGACCCGGTCCACCAGGGGCATTTGCTCCAGAGGCCAGGCCGGCGCGCATGCCCGGATAACGGGGTCAATTCGGCGCCGCTGTTCCACAACCCCGTTGACCAGGCCCGTGGCGAACTCGGTCTGAGATGCGTCCAGACCCTCCTCCAAGGCAAGCCACTGGAGGGCAGACTGCCGTGCATGGCCCACAGCCTCGATCTCATAGAGCGCTTGCAGGGCCACGCGACGAGCGGCGCGTCTTCCTGTCATCCATCACCCCATCACCAGCCCACCGTTCACCTGGAGCACCTGCCCGGTGACGTAGGCCGAGTCGGGAGAGGCCAGGAAGGCCACAGCATGGGCCACATCCTCAGGAGACCCAAACCGCCCCACCGGCACCTGGGTCAACACCTGCTCCTGGACCTTCTGGGGGAGCGCCCGGGTCATCGCCGTATCTATGAAGCCGGGGGCGATGGCGTTGGCAGTGATGCCCCTGCTGGCGACCTCCTTGGCTACAGAGCGGGTAAGGCCGATAAGGCCCGCCTTGGCGGCCGCGTAGTTTGCCTGTCCGGCATTACCCATGACGCCCACAACACTAGAGATACTGATAATGCGTCCCCATCTCTGTCTGAGCATATACTTTAGCACCGCTCGGGTGCATAGAAAAGCGCCCTTGAGGTTGATGTTGAGCACCTGGTCCCATTCGGCGTCGGACATGCGCAATATCAGGTTGTCTCGAGCGATTCCGGCATTGTTCACCAGTATGTCCACCTGCCCGAACTCCTGGACAGCCGCTTCCACCAACTGGCTCGCCTCCGCCGGCTGGCTTATGTCAGCCAGCACGGCCACTGCCTGCGTGCCCAGGGCCTGGAGCTCCGCTACCACCCCCTGGGCAGGCGCGGCATCGCCTACGTCGTTAATCACCAGGCGGGCACCCTCTCGGGCCAGACGCAGGGCTATGGCCCGGCCGATTCCCCGGCCGCTGCCGGTAACCAGGGCTACCCTTCCTTCCAGTGCCATGTTCAAGCCGCCCGGGAACTGACGGAAGCCCAGTCGCCCCAGTTGACCAGGCGGGCGCCGGGCACAATGCGCTTGATGAGGCCGGTCAGCACACGCCCGGGCCCCACCTCGACGAAAGTGCTGACACCGTTGCCGGCCATGTGCTCCACTGAGCTCTGCCATTGGACGCAGTGGGTAAGCTGGGCCATTAGCTCCTCCTTGACGGCCTGCCCAGTGGTCAGCGGCAGGCCGGTGCTGTTGGCCACCACGGGCACCTGGGGCTCGCGGAAGGCCACGCCTTCGAGGACCAGCGACATACCGGCGGCGGCCGGCGCCATCAGGGGTGTGTGGAACGCCCCGGACACGTCCAGAGGCATGAATCGCTTGATGCCCCGGGTCTGGGCCAGGGCCCGCGCCTTGTCCAGCGCCTCGCGGCCCCCGGCGATAACCACCTGTCCCGGGCAGTTCAGGTTGGCAATCTGGCAACCGCTGTCGCGGCACAGAGCCTCGGCGGTAGGCAGGTCCACAGCCAATAGAGCGGCCATGCCGCCCGGGTTGCTGTCCCCAGCCTCCTGCATCAGGCGGCCCCGCTCCCGGACCAGCCGTATGCCTTGACCGAAGTCCAGGACGCCGGCCGCCACCAGGGCGGTGTACTCCCCCAGGCTGTGGCCGGCCACCAGGGATGGAGCCGGGACCCCGACTTGTCGGGACGCCGCCTTGAAGCAGGCCCAGCTCACTGCCATGATGGCGGGCTGGGCATTCACCGTCTGTTTAAGGTCTCCTTCGGGGCCTTCGAAGCAGAGGCGGGAGAGCGGGAAGCCCAGGGCATCATCCGCCTCCTGGAAGACGGCCCGAGCAGCGGGGGAGGCCTCGAGGAGGTCCCGGCCCATGCCCACGGACTGGGACCCCTGGCCGGGGAAAACGTATGCCTGGCGCTCAGCCATGGGCCACCCCAGCGCCCTGCACATACTGGGGGAGGCGAGCGATTATGGCTTCGGCCTCAGCCATGATATGCATGATAAGGTCGTGGGCGGGCTTGATGTCGCAGACCAGCCCCGCGATCTGTCCCGCCATCAGGGAGCCGTTCTCCGTATCGCCCTCGATCACGGCCAGGCGGAGCTTGCCCTCCCCGAGGCGCTCCAGTTCCTCCACAGTCGCCCCATCCTTCTCCCTGGCCTGGAACTGGCGGGTCATCCTGTTCTCCAGGGTGCGGACGGGGTGCCCCGTGGTGTAGCCGGACACAGTGGTGTCCCGGTCCCGGGCGGCCACGATCTTGTCCTTGAATCTGGCGTGGGCGATGCACTCAGTGCTGCAGACGAAGCGGGTCCCCATCTGGACCCCTTGCGCCCCCAGGGCCAGGGCTGCCACCAGGCCGCGGCCATCGGCGAAGCCGCCGGCGGCCACCACCGGCACGCGCACGGCGTCCACCACCTGGGGCACCAGGGGCAGGGTGCAGGTCTCCCCGACGTGCCCGCCCGACTCCATGCCCTCGGCCACGATGGCGTCGGCCCCGGCCCGCTCCAGGCGTTTGGCCAGGGCCACCGCAGAGACCACAGGCATGGCGATGATGCCCGCCTGCTTGAACCTGGGCAGAATTACCGCCGGATTGCCCCCGCCAGTGCTCACCACTGGCACCCGCTCCTGGAGGACCACCTCCACGACATCCTTGGCGAAGGGGGACATGAGCATGATGTTGACGCCAAAGGGCCTATCGGTCCATTGGCGGGTCAGGTGTATCTGCTCGCGCACCCAGTCCGCGGGGGCGTTGCCGGCGCCCACGATGCCCAGGCCACCCGCATTGGACACGGCCGCCGCCAGCTCGGCGGTGGCCGCCCAGGCCATTCCCCCCTGGATAATGGGGTACCTAATGCCCAAAAGACTACAAAGAGGAGTGCTGATCAATTGTTCTTGCTCCATGCAGGAGTGGAAGCCCCGTAGGGGCGAGCCGCCGGTTCGACCCTACTTTTCCTTCTTCTTGGTCTTGATCTCGATGACTTCCCTGCCGGAATAGGTGCCGCAAGAGGGGCACACCCGGTGGGACATGTGGATGGCCCGGCAGCGTGGGCAGGGCACCAGGCTGGGCACGACCAGCCGCCAGTGGGCACGGCGCATGCCGCGGCGGGTAGAGGTCAACTTTCGCTTTGGTAGTGCACCCATGTTGATTAGCCTCTTTCTCGATGTTAGGCGGAGCCACCAGCGCCCACTCGCCCGCGCTGCAACTCCAGCCCCGACTTGTCGGGGCTGGTCTCGTCGCACTGGCACGGCCCCAGATTAAGGTTGTGCCCGCACCTGGGGCACAGGCCCGGGCAGTCCGGGCGGCACAGCGGCTTCATGGGCAGGGCCAGTTGGGAGTCCTGTCGCAGGACTTCTGTGAGCTCGAGGATGTGGTGTTCATCAATAGTAAAAGGCTCAGAGGCATCGGATGGCACAGGCACCGGTACGCCACTGTTTACATCAATGACGGGGAAGAACTCCTCCTCGAGCTCTACCTGGACTTCCTGAGAGAAGGGGGTGAGACACCGGCTACAATTGGAGCGGACCCAGGTGATAATCCGCCCACGGACGAGTATGCAGCGGTTCGTGCGCAGCATGCGCACCTTGCCCGATACCGGCTGCGGTTCCTCTCCGGGGACTTCCAGGGGCTCGCTGAGAGGGTATTCCCGTGCAGAGCCAATATCGTCCTTAAGCAACTGGGCCACGTTGAACTTCACAACATACCATCCGGTCTTCTAAAGCCGATTCAGTATAAGGTGATAGCTCCGCCAGTGTCAAGGCGCGTGCCGATGCCCTTTGCCTTCAACTAGCCGACTTTGACGTGGCCCTGGCCCCCTGGGAGCGGCGGCCCTCGCGGAGGGTCCGAGTTCCCTCCGGGTCCAACTCCAGGGAGCTGGGCTTGACGACCACCCCGTAGACCTCGCGCGCTGCCTGGAGGGAAACGTATCCCCGCACCACATCAAGGTGGACCAGGGTTGGTTCCCGCTCCAGCGGGTCCCCATAGCCACCGCCACCCTGGCAGCGGACGTACCATACATCCTCGGGTCCCAGGTCGAAGGGAGGGCAGAGTTGGGGCACGTCTTCCGCATCGCCGGCCAGTCCCTCCCAGGTGGGAGCGGAGGCCTTGAACCGGGCAGCCACATCGGTCTGGCGTTTGAGGAGGAAACGGCTGGTCACGCCGGGCTGGCCGCCCGCGAAGCCCTGGGGCGGCGCCACCCTGCCCACGTAGCCCGAAATGCACTGGGCGCGCTCGACGCCGTGAGGCTTCATGACAAACTCCCCGGCCAGGCCCCCCCGGTATTTGCCGGCCCCCGCCGAGTCCGTGACGTAGCCCCGCTTGAGGTACAGGACTGGGAAGCGCTGCTCCATGGTCTCGACGTTGGGCACGGAGGTGTTGGTAGAGCCGGCAATGTTGCTGGTGTTCAGCCCATCTTTGGTCGCTCGGGCGCCGCCCCCCTGCATACAGCCGTCTATGAGCATGCACACGTAAGGCCGCTGGTCACGTCCCAGGCCGGAGATGGTGGGAACAACTATGCCGGACCCCCAGCCTGCGGTGACCCGCCAGGACAGTGGGGAGCGGTGCAGTGCCTGGGCCAGGGTGCTGACGGCCAGTGCCTGCGCCTTCCAGCCGCCGATGGTCGAGGCCCCCGAGCAGGGGGCAGGGGGCCGGCAGTTGAGCACCGTGCCCTCCGGGATGGTTATCTTGACTGGCCGGAAGACACCTTCGTTGACGGCCATGTCCGGGTACAGCATGCAGGCCAGGATGTTGTGGACGTTGGCCACGGAGCAGGCCAGTACCGAATTGACATAAGTTGGGGCCTGGGGGTCGGTGCCGGTGAAATCGAAGGTCAGGGTATCGTCCTGCACCTTGAGATTGCAGTGCACGCGGTGGACCCGTTTGTCGTAGTCTATGTAGTCATCGGCTTCGTAGTCGCCTGGTGGCAGGAGGCGAATGCGCTCCCGGGCCTTGGCTTCCGAGAACTCAATGATCTGGTCGTAGCAGGCCCTCACCGCCTCCAGGCCGTACCTGTCCACTACCTCCAGGATGCGGCGGCCGGCGACGTTGTTGGCCGCAATCTGGGACTTCAGGTCCAGCCCTGTGTAGAGGGGCACTCTCACATTGTCCATTATCAGGTCGAAAAGGTCTTCCCGGAGTTGGCCCCGCTCCACCAGCTTTATGGGGCGGAACACGATCCCCTCCTGATACCAGTCGGTGGCCTCGGAGCACAGGCCTGGCCTCATGGCGCGCATGTCCAGGTGGTGAGTGGCGCAGGCTGTCCAGGCGACCAGCTCGCCATCCTTGTGCACAGGGGAGATGACCGCCAGGTCGAGGACGTGGAGGGCGCCATCGTACGGGTTGTTTACCAGGACCATGTCGCCGGGATGGATGCCGCCGGCGCCAAACCTCTTCAGGGACGACTGTAGCATGAAGGTCAGCGTGGTCCCGTGCCGGGGCATCCACAGGGAATAGACCACAGTGCGGCCCAGGTGGTCGCAGATGTTGAACCCGAAGTCCTTGGACTCGATGACGACCGGCGAAGCGGCGGTGCGCACCATGGCCGTGCCCGCCTCTCGGCCGATCTCGGTCAAGCGGTTCTGGATGATCTCGACCAGAACGGGGTCTATTTCAGTCATGGCAGCCTCCTGACCTTCAGGCCCGGCAGCTTCCATGTCAGCCCTTCAGTCCCCACGTGCCTGCAATACAGACTGCAACTGCTGGTCGAACGTGACCAACGGGACTCCCAGGGAACGGGCGAGGTGAAGGTAGCTGGCGTCGTAGGTGCTCAGCCCGGTCTCTATGGCCAAACGGAAAACGGCGCTGTGGTCCACCTCAGCCCAGTGGATGTCCAGCCACAGCGCTTTAAGTAGCTGCTGCCCAATTGCCGCTGATTTCTGTGGATGAACCCTCGCCTTTTTCCACGCGGTGCTGGTCAACTCATATGCCAACAACGTTGGTGCCCAGATATCGGCTCCGTCCACCAGTTTCTCCGCCTCATTTGCCGCAGGCTCTTCAAAAGCTAGCGCAGCGATCACACTTGCGTCGGCCACTTTAGTGGCCATGATCGCGGTCCTCCCTTATCCACTTGGTGGCCTCGTCAGGGGTGCGCAAGCCCAGGGCGCGAGCGCTCTCGCGCAGCTCTTGTATGGTAATCTTGCGGGGACCCAGTGACTCCTCCAGTATGCTCAACAGCTCACCCTGGAGCGAGCGGTGGTGACCCTCGGCACGCTCCCGCAGCCGCTTCAGCAGTTCATCGGGGACACCCTTGATAGAAAGGCTCTTGGCCATGCGTCCCTCCTTCACCGCCATTATGGCACCGAAATGGAGCTAGAGGGAAGCCCGCCACTACTCATCTGGCCGTGACCACCACGTTGAGATATGCGTCCACGCTGGCCACCTGGTCTGGGTGGATGACGGCCGTGGTCCCCGGGTACTCCACCACCGCCGGGCCGGGGACGACGTTGCTTGCCCTCAGGCGGGCGCCATCGTAGATGGCGGTGTCCACAAATCCTGAGTCGAAGTGGACTGGGCGGGAGACCCGGCGGGCCGCGGCTGGGTCCTTGCCTTCGTCGGGGTGGGCAACCATAGCCGGTTTGGGGGTGTGGCCGATGGCCTCCACCTTGAAGGTGACGATCTCGTAGCCGGCCATGCGGAAGGCAGTCCCTGTCCCATAGGTTGCCTGATAACGTTCCTCGAAAGCGGCCATGAGCTTCTCCAGGTCTGCGGTGGTAAGTTGCCCGTTGGGGACGGGTATGCTCAACTCGTGGGCCTGTCCCCGGTAGCGTATCTCAACGTAGGACCGGAGCTCTTGCCGCTCGCGGGAGATGCCATCCTGGTGCAGGACCTCGGCCCCACGTTGCCGGAGCTGGGCGAGACGCTGGTTGATGGCGCCCAGATCGTCCAGGCCCGTGATGGCGCCGAAGGCGAGGGTGTGGGCTATGTCGCAAGTTACGATGCCGAAGGCGGACTGTCCCGTGGCCACGGCGGGAATGACCACCTTCCCTATGCCCAACTCCCGGGCCAGCGATGTGGCGTGGCAGGGTCCCGCGCCCCCGAAAGCGATGAGGGCGAAGTCTCTGGGGTCATACCCCTTCTCTATGGTCAGGACCCTGATGGCGTTGGCCATGTTGTTGTCCACGATCTGACAGATGCCCGAGGCGGCTTTGACCAGATCTATGCCCAGGGGTCTGGCTATCTGGCCTTCAATGGACCGGGCCGCCTTGTCGGCATCCAGGGCCATCTCTCCGCCCAGGAAGTACCCAGGGTTGAGCCGGCCCAGGACTACGTCGGCATCGGTCACCGTGGGCTCGGTCCCGCCCCGGCCATAGCAGGCGGGCCCCGGATCAGCCCCTGCGCTCTGGGGGCCGACCTTCAGGCGAGTCCCCATGTCGAGCCAGGCGATGCTGCCCCCACCAGCGCCTATGGAGCTGATGTCCAGCATGGGGACGAATATGTTATGGCCCAGCGCCCGGGAGACCTGGCTGGCGGTGAACTCCCCATCCGTAACGAGGCTGACATCGAAGCTGGTGCCCCCCATGTCCACGCAGATGGCATTCGCCAGACCCAAATGGCGGGCCAGAAACCTGCTGGCGATCAGGCCTCCCGCCGGGCCCGAGTTGATGAGGTTGACCGGCGTCATCCCCGCTTGCTCAGCGGGCGTAACCCCGCCCGTGGACTGCATTATGAGCAAGGGGACACGGAGGCCGGACTCGGCTAGCCTGGTTGTCAGCTCTTCCAGGTGGCGCTGGATGGGCGGGCCGAGGCTGGCGTTCATGACCGTAGTGGCGGTCCGCTCATACTCCCCGATAACCGGGGCCACTTCCGAGGACAGGGAGACATAGGTGTGGGGCAGGGCGTGGCGTACCATGCCGCCTATGCGCCGCTCATGGGAAGGGTCCATGAAAGACCAGAGCAGGCATACGGCGACACCGTCTACACCCTTGGCCCGCAGGGCCTCTATGGCTGCCTCCACATCGGGGGTGCTCAGGGGTATTACTTCCCGGCCGGCGTAGTCTACCCTCTCGGATACCTCCATGATGAGGCCCGGCTCCATGAGCAGGGGGGGTGGGTCGCATTGGAGGTCTATGCCCAGGTACTCTCGCCCGATGCGCGCCATGGGCAGGGTGTCCCGGAAGCCCCGGGTGGTGATGAGTCCGGTGCGTGCCCCTTTGCCCTGGAGGAGAAGGTTGGTGGCGATGGTCGTGCCATAGGTAAGCTTCTCCAGGCTGGCCAGGAACTGGGGCACCTCCAGGCCAAAGGCGGCGGCGCACTTCCGAATGCCTTCTATGAACCCCAGGGAGGGGTTTGCCGGAGTGGTGGGCGTCTTGAACACGGAGACACGCCCCTTCTCATCCACCACCACTGCATCGGTGAAGGTGCCGCCGACGTCCACTCCCAGGTAGGTCCCCATCGGCTTAGGCCTTCGAGGGCTTGATTTGGGAGGGTAAGGGTGAGTTTGGCCTCATTGATGGCTGGATTATAGAGGCCCGCTAGCGCAGGGTCAAGCCGAGAGGCTGGCACAGTGAGCTTTCGACCCGAAACTGGCAGCCGACCGGCCAGCCCCCCAGGCCGTTTACAGCACGGGCGCGAAGATGCCCGCCCGGAGCAGGGCGTAGCGCAGAAAGAGGCTTCCCACGAGCTCCGAGAGGCCGGCCACCGCCAGGGCCAGCGCCGGCACGCCCCAGAGATACGCTGGCACCAGGACTGCCAGCGGGACCACCAGGCCCAGGGCGACCACCCCGGCGTAGAACAGCCAGGCCAGCCGGCCCAGGGCCAGGAACAGCACAGCCTCCTTGGCCGCAATGGTGGAGTAGTAGTTGACCACCAGGTAGCAGAACAGCACCACCACGGCGGCGCTGCCCGCCACCAGAGACAGCACCTGAAGGCTGTCCACGTCCATCTCCACCGAGGCCAGGCTGTGAAATACCTCGGCCACGCTGCCGCCGCTCCACAGGGCGGCGGTGATGAACACCAGAGGCAGGAGAGGGTTATTCCAGAAGGAGATGGCTGGGGAGGCTGCCATCACGAACCCGGTGTAGGTGATCAGGCAAAAGGCGAAGAAGGCCGACAGGACCAGGAACGGCGTGCCCCCAAACAGGTAGTAGGCCAGGCCGAACAGGAGGAAGAAGCCCAGGAACAGTATTCCCCGGCTTATCCAGGAGCTCTGGGGCCGCATCATGGCCCTCCAGAACCTCTCCGGGTGTCCCAGGAAGAGGAGGTGGGCGCTGCCCTTCCCCAGGGCGACGATGCCCATGCCGATGAGCAGGCCGGCATCCCAGCCCGCCAGCAGGGAGGCGAGGTATAGCCCCCCTCCCACTCCGCCGAGATAGAAGGCTAGTAGCAGCAGCAGCCCCCGGCCGTGGACCCACTCGCGCTGGAAATCGAAACCTACCCGGAACTCATCTATGGTGCTATAGGAATAGGGCATGGCACTCTCCTTACGCATTCGTGTCATCACCCTGAAAAGAGGGTGAGGAGTTCCCCCCTCTCCCTCGACGGGAGAGGACTAAGGTGAGGGTGAGGTACGCCCGTGACCACGTCCAGCCTCCCCCTCACTCTCACTCTCTCCCGCCAGGGGAGAGAGGAAACGTGGTTTCATCCGACTCAATGCCTACCTAATGTAGTATATCGAAGGGTCAGTTCCTTTTTCGGCCAACAGTTGGAAGGCGCCCTTGGCCACGATCAGGCGGGAGACCTCGCTGGCCGCGTCGTTCAGGTCGCCGAAGGTCCGGGCCTTGGCCGTGCAGGTGGCCACACAGGCGGGCTCCAGCCCCTTGTCCAGACGGCCCGCGGCCACGCAGAAGTCGCACTTGACCACCGTGCCTGCAATGTATGGCCTCAGCCTCTGGCCCATGAGCTCGTAGGGCGTGGGCCCCGCTGGGAAGTATGTCTTCTTGGGCGGATTGTACTGGAGATAGAAGCGTTGCCGGTAGGGGCAGGCCATCATGCAGTAGCGGCAGCCGATGCACTTCTTGGAGTCTACCGTCACGATGCCGTCCTCGGCCCGCTGGGAGGTGGCGCCCGTGGGGCAAACCTTGACGCAGGCAGCATTGGCACAGTGGTTGCACTGGACGGGGACGAACTCGAGCCTGGCGTTGGGGTACTTCCCCCGCTCCTGTAGCAGCACGCGGTTGAAGAATACCCCCGGCGGCACGAAGTTCTCCACCTTGCAGGCTACCTGGCAAGCGCGGCAGCCCACGCATTTCCTGAGGTCTATTACCATGCCGTATCGTTTAGCCATTGCCTACCCTCCAGTAGGGGCAAGGCGCGCCTTGCCCCTACGTTTTGTATACTTTCACTTGCGCGGTGCCTTCCATGGCGCCGCAGTTGCGCCCCGTATGTTCCAGGTCCAGGGGTAGCAGCGAGTTGAAGTGGGCCCCTACCCCATCTCCCACCGGGTTGCCAAACCGCTGGTGCCCGAAGGTGCCGGCGAATCCGAGGGTCTGCGAGTGCATGAGCTCGGTGAGCCGCACCTGCGCTTTGACTTTGCCCACCCTTGACTCCACCCACACCCAGTCCCCGTCGCTGATCCCCTTCGTTCTTCCCGTGTGCGCATTCATAAATACCCGCAGGACGTAGGGGTCGCGCTCGGCGACCTCCATGAGCCAGGGGTTGGTTGCCGGGAGGGTGGTGAACCGGGTGATGGGGTGTTTGAAGCTTATGGCGTAGAGGTCGTACTCCGGGTCATCGCGGTGGACCACCGCGGGCTCCCAGGTGGGCAGAGGCCAATAGGCGCTGGCGAACTCTTCGGGGTCCAGCCCCATGAGCTCTTTGGTGTGCGCCGCCTCCATGTTCCGCCGTAGCGCCTCGCCGTGCTCCATGAACCAGTGGTGATAGAAGGGCAGGCGCCGGTCTTTCCAGATAAGATACTTCTTCTCCGGCGGGACCGGGTGTAGGTTATGCCCGTGCTCCATGAACCACTCGATGGGCCTGTCCCAGGCGGCCTTGCACCACTGGGCGACAATCTCCTTCCAGGTATACTTGCGGTTGATGTTGAGGGCTTCCCGGCCGGTGAGGCCGTTGAGCCAGAATAGCAAGCCCTGAGGCCCGGTGAGGATACCCAGACGATCGGCGACATCTATCATTACCTGCATGGCGTCACGGGTGTTGTGTATGGGTTGCACCACGGGCTGGGTGAGCATCATACCCTCGCCAAGAAGGGTCATGTTGAGCACATTCCACCGTTCCAGGTAGGTGTTGTCGGGCAGAAGGATGTCGGCAAACTGAGCTGTCTCGTCTGCCTGGATAGTGATGTCCACGATGAACGGTATCTTGCTCAAAGACTCGGCCACCACCTTGGGGTCTTGCCCGTTCATCATGGGGTTGTTGCAGGAGATGATCAGGGCCTTGGCCGTCTTGCCCTCCATATTGAACCTTTGAGGATCGTTCTGGACGAGGCAGGAGACGTGGGTCCCCCAGCTTAGCGGCCAGAACTCTCCTAGAGCAATGTGCTCCGGCGGGAAGTGGAAGGGGGTGGGCATGACCTGGGGCATGACCAGTCCATCGGGGCCTGGGGGCAGCCGGTCGCGGATGCGCCATCCCGTGAGCGCCGCGGGCGTGTCCATGCCCTGGAGTCCACCCGGGGTGCGGAGGGCGCCCAGCACCATGTTCAGGGTCTCCATGGACATGATGTTGGTCCAGGCGTTGGTGTGGTTGTTCAGCCCGCGGTAGCCCACTACACAGACCGGACGGTGGGGGTACTCCTTGCCCTCGATAACGATCTTGCTGCCGATCTGCGCCGCCTCCCCCATCTCCCGGGCGATGCGCCTAATGGTGCTGGCGGGGATGGTGGTTATCTCCGCGGCCCACTCCGGGGTGTACTGGCGGACGTGTTCCCTGAATATATCGAAGGCGGGCCGGGCGGCCTTCCCCTCAGCTTCGTACTTGCCCTCCAGGGCGAGGTCCTTGAGCGTGGCATCGTCGTAGGGCTTGGCCCGGCCATCTACGGCATCCCAGACCAGGGGCTTGCCGGTGGCCCCGTCCCGCACCAGGTGCCTGTCCTGCCCCACCAGATAGGCGGCATTGGTGGCTTTTTTCAGGTACTCGGCGTCGTAGATGTTGGCCTCGCTCAGGAGGACATGGATCCAGGCCAGGAAGAGCGCCCCGTCTGTCCCCGGGCGAATGGGCAGCCAGTCGTCGGCCTTGGCCGCGGCACCGGTCCCCTTGGGGTCCACCACCACCAGCTTCATACCCTTCTTCTCGCGCCGCTCGCCGATGATGCGGGAGCTGGCCACCGCCGCCATCCAGGCCTCGAACAGACCGCTGCCGGCGATGACGAGATAGTTGCAGTACTCGATGTCGGCATGGTCCGAGAACGCGCAATGGGTAATCATGCTCAGGGTATGGTTGGCCTCGCCACACATACCCCGGGAGCCGGTAAACAGGTGGCCTACGTGCCGGGTGCCGAAGGCAGGAGCGAAGAGCCGCTCGTAGGTAGATGTGGGGTAGTTCCAGGAGGAGACGCACAGGCCGTTGGGGTCCTCCTCCCGGATACGCTTGAGCTTCTCGACGATGATGTGGTAGGCCTCGTCCCAGGTTATCTCGACCCAGCCGGGGTCCAGGTCCAGGCCCTTCTCCGGGTTGGTGCGTTTGAGGGGCGCCTTGAGGCGGTAGGGGTCATAAAGCGTCATTATGCCCGAGTTGCCTTTGCCACAAATGCGCCCCTGGGTATGGAAGGCGGTGGGATTCCCCTCGATCTTGACCGCCACGCCGTCAATGCGCCGCACCTTGACGGGGCAAAAGTTATAGCAGTTGTTGCAGACGGTGGGGACCCACACGTCTTCGTGTTGGGGAGGGGCTACAGCCGGCCTCGTCATGTTACACCCCTGGTGCCAATCTCGCCCACAGCCCGTGTGACGATAAACACTAAGCAAACCCTGTTACAGGCTTAAATAAGGACCAAAGCGCCACACGGTCCTGAATAGTCACTAGAATAGCACAGTCCCGCCTTTTTGCAAATACCGGGCTGCATTCGGAACAATAGCTAGCCCCGCCCTTCAGGGCGGGGACACGTATTGCGGGCGCTATTAGCGAATGTGCTCCAGCACCTGCCGGATGAAGACGTCAAAGTCGCCGAGGTGTTGTGATACCAGGGTGTACACAACGCGGTCGTCTATCCGGGTGTATTCGTGGACCAGAATGTTCCGAAAGCCCCGCATACGCCTGAGGGTTTCCACCGTAGCAGGCGAAAGGACGCCCGCGTCAGCGAGTTTGGTGAAGAGGTCTGCCTCGTCCCCGGGCAGCCCCAACCGCAGACCTGCTACCAATAGCCCACAGACATCCGTGGCTGCCTCTATGGCCAGTTGGATGAGCCGCTCGCAGGCCCGTCGCTTCTCCAGCTCCCTTTGGTACGCTTCAAAGCTGGAGGGGACGGTCTGCCGGAGCTCTCTCAGATAGCCCTGCAGCCGGTCTACTCGGGCGAGGACCTGCTCACCGTCCAGCACGCGCGACCTCGGCCAGGTAAGCTTGATAGAGCGGTCTGAAGTCCTCGAATGCCCTGGCAGTGCGAAGAGCGGTCTCGTAGAGGGTGTCCTCGTCGCGGCAGAACAGCAGCCGGCCATCTTTGAGGACCCGTCGGCGCACATACAACGGCAGGTCCTGGAACACCTGCACGTCCACAGGGTGATGCGCCAGGTAGTCGAGCCGCTTTTCCGTCAGGAATGGCCGCTCATACGGCCCGGGCTGGAGAACGAGACAAACGTCCACATCTGAGTCGGGACGTTGTTCACCCCGGGCGCGACTGCCAAACAGCATGACGGCGAGCACCTGTGGGTCGTCGCGAGCCTGGTGGAGCAGTCGCTGGATGACAGGCTCCGTTTCACAATGGTTCATGATGTGCCCTTGATCATGGTCTCTCAGGCAGTATATTCGCCTGCGCCAGGGTTTCCTAGCCTGATACTGGACCTGAGGCTTTCCACCTTGAAATGACCCCCTGTGGTCCCCCTTGGCAAAGGGGACTACAGGGGGTGTTACGGGCCACCGCCGCGGCCAGTATCCTGCGCTGATTGCCGCAAGTTGGCACTGAGGCCGTTCAGGGTGCGTGGTACGGGACTGGGACCCGTCACAGTGCTGCACTTTCATGTCGCAACGATCGTGCGGTGACGCAGGGTGTTCGGGTGCTAGCCCCGCCCTTCAGGGCGGGTATCCAGACAACAGACCGTTGTTCAATCGGCAGGGTGGACGGTGACCCACAGGTAGAGCTCGCTCTCGGGCTGGGTCGCAGGTTCCTTATAAAGGAGTACCTGCAGCTTCTGTTTGTCGCTGACGTGTTTTGGTACCAGCGTAACGGCCCCCTCCCACTTCTCCCCTGCTTGGAGCGCCTGGGGTAGCGTTTCTCCTACTTTTTCCTCACCCAGATAGAGCTCGGCATGGTAGGTGCCCGGGCGGCGCTCACGGTTCACCATGCCCACCCGTAGTTCGGCAGGAGTGCCCGCCCGGAGCTGGGAGGGGTAGCCCTCGGTCTTGCCTGTTGGCCCCAGGATGTAGAACTCGGTGAAGGCTTCGCTGGGTGGCGGCCTGGACACGGCATATATCAGCCCTCCCCAGACGCCGATAACAACGACTATGACCGCGGCAGCAAAGGCCTTGTCCCCGGGCCCCCCGGTCATCCACCACCGGAGCAGTGGTTGCAGCCCGGGGACCGAACTCCCTGCAGCCCGGTTCTGGGATGAGGCAAGGCGCCGGCGCAGGTAGGCGACTCCGGCCATGACAAGGGTCAAGGAGGCCAGGGCAGCCACGATGGGTGTGGGGCGGATGCCCCACGGGCTGAAGTGCAGGGCCAGCCCGACGAGCGGCACCAGAGCCAGGCTGAGGCCGAAGCTGAGGGCGGCTCGCTCGACCCCGTCCAGCCCGCCTGTCCTGGGCAAGAAGGCTGCCTGCAGAGCATACCCAGGAAGGAATAGCACGAAAGGCACTCCAAGGGCTACCCGCAAGGCTTCCACGGGAACAACGGACAAGGAAGAGACAAACAGCAGAACGGACAGGCCCACCAGGAGGAGGTCCACTCGCCCCGCGCCCCTGCCGGCTATGCCTGGGGCGTCGGACCCGTCCAGGGAAGGGCTGGGGCGGGCACGCCGGCGATTGTCGAAGCGGGTTTAGGCATGGCCTTGCCATACTAATAGAAGTTCGGCCCGCAGTCTAGCCCCCCGTGCTGTGGCGCCGGGGCAATGGCCCATTAAGAGTAATAGCCCCGATTACTGGGGAGCGTCGTGAGAATTCGGCGTGAACTGAGGGGTACAACTACTTGACAGGAAAGACAACTGGTGATAAAAGAAGAGTGCTTTTTGTATAGGAAGTAAGTGATAGGCACAATAGTTCTTGTGTTCGCATCCTCTAAGTACTCTTGGCGAGCCCGCCACATCGCGACTTACATTGGGCTCCAGATTGGCGGCCCGAGCCGTGTAGGTCAGGCCCGAGGAGTGTAGGAACAGGACATGTAGTTCAGGAGTTAGGAATGAACAAGAAAAGGTCCCGGTTCTTATTGTCGTTTCTTGTCGCTGTTGTGGTCTTGGGACTGATCCTGGTGCCTGCCCCCACTGTGTTCGGCCTGGATGCCAGCCTGGCTACTACCAAGCCGCCTGTAGGCCAGGAGCCCCCGTCCCACAAGCTGGGCGAAGCTGTGGAGTCGGACGGTGAGGTGACCCTGGTCGAGGGTGAGGTCAGGAACATAGTCAAGGTGACCTACAGCGTTCAGGGTCCCCAACCCCTGAGCGTGGATCTTCCCCTCTTGCCCGGACTCAACCAGGACCTGACGGCCCTCTTACCCAAGGACCAGCAAGGCAACCCCATTGGCCAGTTGTTCGTTGACGTGGTCCTGGACAACATCCTTGTGGATGGCTTCGGCTACGGCTACGGCTACGGGTACTACCAGGGTGGGCCGAACGGCGGCAAGCTCAAATACCACATCAAGTGGGTCCCGCCCATCTTCAAGTACCCTCCACCCATCTTCACCCAGGTCCCAGCGTACGAGCCAGGCTTCACCATTCCCCAGTTGGAGGCGCCCTCGCCGCCCGACCCCGCCTCAGTACTGCCCAACACGGCCAAGAAGTTTGACATACCGAGCGTAGGTGCTGCCCAGGGCACGGCCCTACCCAACACCGACCTGGCCTTTGACATACCTCAGGTTACTGTCACCTCCGGTGTTCCCGAGTCAGTGCCCAACCTGCCGAACACCACGTCCGCTTTTGATGTTCCCACAGTGACTGTGTCTGGTAACCCTACAGGTGTGGGTGACGGTTTGCCCGACACTGTGGCGGCCTTTGACATACCCACGGTCGCCGGCAGCAGCCTGCCGACGGGGGTGCCGGAGCTGCCTGACACTGCAGCGACCTTTGACATACCTCTCTGGCCCGCCCCCACTGCACCGAATGATGAGCCCAGCCTGACCGCGTCCAGCGGTGACAACTCGGCCCTGGCATTTACCACGCCGGGTTCGCCTACGCCGACGCCTAAGGGCATCACCTGGGACGGAACGAACTTCTGGATGCTGGTCGGCGGTACGCCGGACCGCATCATCAAGGTCAATACCTCGGGGCAGCAGGTAGGCAGTGCCATCCTGGGGCCCGACGCTAACCGCGCGCCCTCAGGCCTCAGGGACCTGGTATATCTGAACGGCTCCCTCTGGGTCCTGGGTAACTCACAGAACACGGACGTGTATGGGAACATCCACATCGTCTACAAGCTCCCCAACCCTAGCACGGACCAGGAGAACACCCCGGACTGGGCAAATCTAACGCAGTTCAGTGCCTCGGAGCGCTGGTCTGAGATGGGCGGCATCACCGTCGAGGGTAGTGGCACCTCCGGCACACTGTGGCTGGTGCGCAAGGACGGGGGCCGGCTGTTCAACGTGGACCAGAATGGCGACGAGTTGGGGGCGGCATGGAGCGACCAAACTTTAGCCAAAAACGGCGTGGCCTTTTACAACGGTTCCCTTTACACCAGCAGTGGCAACAAGATTAGCCAGTGGAGCACCAATGGCGCGAAAGTCAGGGACATCACCACCAGCCCGGCGCGGTCCGGCATCCAGGGGATGGCTTTGAGGGACAGCGTGCTCTACTTCGTAAGCAGCGACAAGAATGTCTACCGGTCCTTCATTGCGCAGACGCCGACCACTGACCCGAGGGGCATGGTGCTCCAGACGTCGGGTAGCGACAAGTTCCTCTGGGTCCTGGTGGACGGTGACCCTAAGGACAAGCTGCTGAAGATAGACATCACCTCAGGGTCTCCCACCTACGGCCAACTGTTCGCGGGGTTCGGCAGCAACGGCGCCGTGGACGCGCCCAGCGCTTCCACGGAGGGCATCGCCCTTCTCGGCACCTCTCTGTGGATTGTGACCAACGAGGGCGGCACCCGCAAGCTGTACAAGGTGAACCCGTCGAACGGCAATACGCAAGCTGAGTTCGATCTGGGCACGGTCCAGGTGTGGGGTGACATTGGCGACATTACTACCGACGGCACCAAGCTACAGTTGTATGAGAAGAGCAACAACTGGATCCACATCATTAGCTACGATTCGCAGAACAACAGCATCACGCGCGAAGAAAGCAAGGGCACCTGCTGCCCCCAGGGGCTGACCATCACGGGGGCACGTGGCCTGGCCTACCACAGCGGGCGCGAGCAGTACTTTGTTGCCAGCAGCAGCAGGCTGGCCAGGTTCGACAGCACGTGGGGCTTCATCGTGGAGGGGGGCCTCACTGTTGACCAGACGAGCACTAGCGGCGTGGAAGGTGTGGCTTTCGACGGCGATCTCCTCTATGTTGCCCGCAAGGTGACGGGGGGCACGGGCAAGGTGACCAGGGGCGGGTTGGTAACCACGGTGAGCACCGACCCGCGCGGCGTTGCTCTCAGCACTTCCACGGCGACCGCGGGGCGCGCCCTCTGGATCCTGGTGGACGGAAACCCTAAAGACAAGGTACTCAAGGTGAACCCCGACACGGGAGACCTGTTGACCAGCTTCGACGCGCCTACCAACAGGACGGAAGGTATCGCTTTCCTCCGCGTGAGCAACGCGGATGCCTTGTGGATTCTGGCCAACGAGACCTCAGGGCGGAAGATATACAAAGTGAACCCGAGCACCGGGAAAACGCTGGTAACCTACGACATATCGAGCTTTGTGTGGCAGGACATGGGCGACATCACCACCGACGGCACCAACCTGGTCGTGTACGCCGCATCGGAGAACCGTGAAGTAGTCATAGATACCACCGGCCAAAAGGTGGAGGACAAGTGGACTTGCTGCCCGACTCTCACGGGCGCCAGGGGCCTGGCTTATCATGCCGGGAGGCAGCAGTACTACGCTGCCAATGGCGGGAAGCTGGTCGTGTGGGACAGGACCTTCACCAATATTGTCGGCACGGAGAAGAACCTGACGGTGGCACAGGAGGCCATGAGCGGAGTGCAAGGGCTCGTCTTCGACGAGAACGTGCTGTACACCGTCCGCAGCGGCAAGGTAACCAAGGGGGGGCTGTTCACCACGGTCACTACAGACCCGCGGGGCATTGCGTTTACCCCGACCACGGCGGGTGGCGGCAGGGCGCTGTGGGTCCTGGTGGACGGTGACCCGAAGGACAAGCTGCTCAAGGTGAACCCCGATACCGGCCAGTTGGACACGGTGTTCGGCGGCGGCACCGGTGCTGTGGATGCCCCCACCGACAAAACGGAGGGCATCGTATACCTCAAGGTCGGCGTCAACGACTTCCTGTGGATTGTCTCCAATGACGCGTCCGGCAAGAAGCTGTACAAGGTGAAGCCCAATGACGGGTCCGTTGCTGGCGACCCTATTGACATCAACAGCTACGCGTGGCAGGACCAGGGCGATCTGACCACCGACGGCACTAACCTGATTGTATACAGCACATCTGAGAACCGTGCCTACGTCATCAACACCGCCGGGGAGAAGATGGCGGAGAAGTGGCCCTATTTCCAGAACTTCACTGGGGCCAGGGGCCTGGCCTACCACAGTGGGCGCCAGCAGTTCTACATCGGCAGCGGTGGGAAGCTTGGTGTGGTGGACTCCGAGTTCAACTACATCAGCGACTCGCAACTGCAGTTGGACGGGGCCAACGTCACTGGCCTTCAGGGCCTGGCCTTTGATGGCGATGCGCTGTACACTGCGCGCGCTATCGCCGGTGGCACTGGCAAAATTGGCGTGGGCGCCCTGCGGACTACGGTGACCACAGACCCTCGCGGCATCGCCTACAGCCCGGCTACTGCTACCCCGGGGCGCGCCTTGTGGATACTGGTGGACGGCAACCCCAAGGACCGGGTGCTAAAGGTGGACCCGGATACTGAACAGCTTCTGACGAGCTTCGATGCTCCCAACGATAAGACAGAGGGTATTACCTTCCTGGGCAACTTCCTGTGGATAGTCGCTAACGAGGCCAATGGGCGGAAGATGTACAAGGTGAACCCAAGCACTGGGGCAACGGCGGCTTCAGAGGACCTCAGCCGCTGGCCCGGCGGGTACGTGTACGAGGACCTGGGTGACCTCACCAACGACGGGACAAACCTGATTGCCTACGCCCTGGGGAACGACCGGGCGTGGGTCATCAATAGCAACTTCGAGAAGGTGGAGGAGTGGAACATCCCACTCCCGTGGGACCAGTCGCTGGGTGGCGCCCGGGGCGTTGCCTACCGCAGCTCGAAAGACCAGTTGTTCGCTGGCAAGAGCACGAAGGTGCTCCAACTGGGCCGTGGCGGAAGCAACTTCCAGTTCATGGAAAGCTTCACTACCATCCTCCAGGGCACTCAGCCGGGCATTCAGGGCATGGTGTTCGTGGAGGATACGCTCTACATCGCCCACACGGGGAGCGGCAAGGTATCCACGGCGGTGGCGCCGTCAGAGATTACCAACAAGCCAGTGGGCCTGGCCTACGATGCCACGAACAGCGAGCTTTACATCCTGGTGGAGGGCAAGGTCAAGGACCACATTCTGGTGGTGAATCCGACCACCGGTGCGGTGTTGCGGAACTTCCCTGCCCCCCACAAGGAGACCGGTGGCATAGCGTACATCGGGAGCACCCTCTATGTCTCCGTGAACCAGACGGAGCCGTGCTGCAACCAGAGCATCAGAAAGCTCAATCCCCAGGACGGGGGAGAGTTCGCCCAGTTCGGCTTTGGCTCTGAGGGAGGCTGGGCGGTAACCGGCCTGGACACCGATGGGACCAACCTCCTCGTCGGACTGGAGGGGGGCAACTATGTCGCCTTCCTGGACCCCTCCGACGGGATGCAGGTCAGCCGCCAGTACTTCTTCGACTTCCAGGTGGATCTGTGGCAGTCCCTCGCCTACCTCGCCTCCTCGAAGCACTTCTTCCTGGCGAAGGGGAAGTCTATTCTCCGGGTAGACGCGAACGGGCTCAAGGTCCAGGACTGGCTCATCAGCACCGTTGGGGTGGACAAGGTCATGGGTGCGGCCTTTGTGGGCAACGAACTCTACCTCGCAGAGGCGGAGGCGGCCGAGGGGTATACCATCCAGGCGGCGGGCATACCCCAGCCCCCCGTTGACATCAGCAGCATGCCCAAGGCCATGACTAGCGATGGCACTGACCTCTATGTGGCGGTGGAGGCCAGCCCCTGGGACAAAGTGCTCAAGCTGAGCCTCACCGGTCAACTGCTGGGGAGCTTCAACGCCCCCAGCAACGAGACTGTGGGGCTGGCGTGGCACAATGGTTTCCTGTATGCCTTGAGCCACGACCCGGCCCCTCCAGTCCCTGGGCAGCCGTCGGTGCAGCCTCGTCTGCACAAGCTAGACGCGGCCACGGGCGGGGAGATCGGCAACCCCACTGGTATCAGAATGCCGTCTGGCCCTGAGTACCTTTACGACCGCTCCACGGGCGGCCTGGCCAGCGATGGCGCCTTCCTGTACGCGGCCCTCGTTGATGGGAACTTCCTGAAAGTGAACCCCAATGACCTGCAGGCGCCTTCGCAGCGCATTACCCAGTTCGCCGGCATACTCCCCTACCTGTGGGACCTCCAGTCCGGGGCCGTAGTCCTGGGCAAGCTGGTGGCCAGCGGCAACACCGGCATGGGGGGGCCGGCCAACGTCATCGCCCGGTTCAATAAGAGCAATGGCGCGATGGTGGACCAGTTCAACCTGTACGACCCGGTGCTGGGCGACGTGGATGTGACGGGCTCGGCCTACATCGGCATTACCTTCTACATGGCTGACGCCCTGGGCGACCGGATCATCAAGACCATAATGCCGGAGAATACGCCGGAGAAGACCGTCATTGGCGACAACTACCAGGGCAAGCTTGTCGCCCAGTACAACAGCTTTGTGGAGAGCCCCCTGGCGCCGTTCCGCATTATCAAGAACCCCGAGGTGAAAGTGCGGATCACGGAGCCAGTGGCCAACTTCAAGACCTCCGCGGCGCAGGTGACCCTGAGAGGTTACGTTAATGACCCCGCGCTCACTGTTGCACCGTTTAACAGGGTGACCGTGGATGTGGAGTTGCCCTCCACGACTCTGTTTGAGGATACTGTGGTGAACTCTGGGTCCAATCAGCTCTGGTCGCCGAGCGGGCTATGGTACATTTCCTGCCAGGGCGACCCCAACGGGGGCAAGGTCAAGAGCCCCCAGTGTGCCTGGCGTTACGGCAGGCAGGGGCAATCTGACTTCGATACCGGCGGCCAGACTCAAGGTAATCTCACTGCACAGGGCATATTTACAGTAGGCCCCGGCACCGGCTTGGCGTTCTCCACCTGGTACGACACCGAGCCTCCACCCGACAGGGACAAGAAGACCGTCGCGGTGGCGGAGGTGACCCAGGACCTGGCGGGCAACGATGTGGTGGGCGAGTACAAGCCGTTGGCCAGGATCGTGGGCCGTGGGTTTGGCGGTGGCGCCCCGCCGTCCAATGCCGCCCCCGGCTTCAGGTACATCGAGGTGGACCCGGCCAAGTTCATACCTGGTCAGCAGGGGCCTGTGGCCTCTTTCTTCGACGTGTTCCTTGACCTGTCCCCGTTCGCAGGGAAGCGGATCAAGGTGCGCTTCCACTTTGACAGTGTGGACGGCTTCGGCAACAGCGGTAACGGCTGGTATGTGGACGATATTCGGATCACAGGCGCAGGCGTAGAGCGGAGCGAGGCCAGCGTAACCGCCTTGAGCCAGCCGTTGTCCATCAATGGCGATACCTACTTCGGCCAGTTCGACACCCCGATTACCCTGGCCGACGGCCAGGTCACGGTCAGGGTCAAGGCCGTGCAACCCTATGCACCGTTCCTGCAGGGTGAGGCCACCGTCAGTGGCTTCCAGGACAGGCAGGCCCCGCAATTGAGCCTGTTCGGCATACCGCCCGTGACCAACTCTCTACTCCACACCCTGAAGGGCAACGTCAGTGACATGACCTTCCAGACGTTGGAGATCAGGCAGAAGGATGTCTTCGGCGAACGCGTCATCTACACCCTGAACCAGTTGCCCCAGAACCAGCCCTTCACGGTGCCGGTGAGCCTCGTCGAGGGCGAAAACGTCTTCACTGGCGTGGCCTCCGACGGCTCCGGACTGACTACCACAACTGAATTGAGGACTAAGGCGGACACCACCAAGCCCACGGTAAGCAATGTTAGGGTAATCATCCCGGTGGGCGAGACCAAGGCCCGGCCCGGCGACCAGGTCATCATGGACATCTCCGCCAGCGATGGCACGGGCAGCGGTGTGGGGCAGGTGCTGATGTTCATGCCTGGCGACACTCAGGGCGTCCCACTCATACCCGCCGCAGAGCTCCCGGGCGTAGTCAGGGACTTGTGGCAGGTTGCCGGCGACTTCGTAGGCTTCGGCACGGTGCCTGCCGGCACGCCGCCAGGCCTGTGGAGCTTCACGGTGAAGGCGGTTGACCAGGCCGGCAATACGGGCGATCCTGTGGCCGGCCAGATCACCGTGGTCTCCACCCTGGAGCAGTTCAACCGCTACCTGATGCCGGGCTTCAACTTCATCTCCACGCCGCTCCAGTGCACCGGCAGCAAGGTCAGCCAGGGTGGGGTGTGCAGCAACGACGGCACGCCTTCCTTCGACATCGAGGCGCTGCTCGAGCAGGTGGTGCCCAACGCCAATCCCAACTTTGACCCGGACGGCAATCCCAACACGCCGGTCAGGCTGAAGGACGTCATCGAGACTATCTCGACCTTCACCGGCGGCACGGCGGCCACGGGCGAGTTCCTGGTCTACACCACCGACCCGGCGGCTGACACCCTCACCAAGCTGGAAGTGCTTGTCGGCTACCTGGTGAAGACCAAGGCAGGGGCATTCAAGGAGTCTGACGCAATCGCCGTGGGCTTCCCGCCCACCCCGGCACCCATCAAGCTGACCTTCAGCGGCTCCGTCCTCCTGCCCGGCGACGTGCCTCCGGTCAGGGCCGTGGTCGGCGGCTGGAACACCGTGGCGGCCCACACCGAGAACGCCTCCAGGGTGGAGCGGTTCCTGGCCGGCGTCTCCGTGCCCCAGAAGAGGTGGGCTTCGCTGCTGAGCTACGTCAACTCGGTAACCTTCACGCCGCCTACGGACCCCCAGGCGGAGGGCGAGCTGAAGGTGTTCCTGGGCGCTTTCAAGGGCAAGTTCGATGGTGACACTGTGGCCCCAGGCGACGGCTTCTGGCTCTACATGGTCGAGACGGGCAACCTGGTGTCGGTCCTCGAGTAGCGCAATGTCATTGGAAACGGTAGGATGCCCAGTAGCTAGTCGGCATGGATAATCGGGCAGAGGCGCAGGCAAGCGCCTGACGAAGGGCCCTCCCTCGGCGGCAGACCGCTGCCGAGGGAGGGTTTCCAGTTGTGAACGGGAATCGAAGGCCAAAAAATGTCATTGCCTGGCGGTGAAGCTTGCGTAGTAGAGTTGTTCGGGCAGCAGTACTGGTAGCCCTGCTGGTTGCCTGGGGTGTCTCCTATTGGCAGATAACCCGGGCAGCCCCTTTGCCACCCATGATCCTGCGGGGGAACGTTCTCGTTGGCGGGCAGCCTGCCGCCAATGGCCTGGTTGTTCAGGCCAGGACCGGCGGTACTGTGTTCGGCAGCGGCACCACGAGTGGCGCCGCCTACGGCCTGGTTACCCAGTTCCAGATTAGAGGTGACGATCCCGACACCACCACCACAAAGGAGGGCGGCAGCAACGGAGACAGCGTTCTCCTCTTTGTAGACGGCCTGCAAGCCACCCTGACTGACGGGGCCACCGGCCAGCCGCTCTCATCCGTTACCTTCACTAGCGGCAGCAGCATAGAGGTCCACCTGTCTGCCCCGGCACGCCCCGTGGCCGACGCCAAGACCGTAACCACACCCGAGGACACCGCCTTGGGCATTACCCTGACTGGCTCAGATGCCGAGACCTGCCAGCTTACCTTTGGCATCGTTTCACCGCCCACTACCGGCAGCCTGGGCACCCTGACTGGCCTGGCCTGCACCCCGGGCGCACCAAACCGCGACAGCGCTACGGTAACCTATACTCCCGGCGCCAACTTCAACGGCGCCGATAGCTTCACCTACACGGTGAACGATGGTACCATAGACAGCGCTCCGGCTACGGTTACCATCACCGTGACCGCGGTGAACGATGCCCCCAGCTTCACCGGGGGTGCCAACCAGGCTGTGCTGGAGGACTCGGGCGCCCAAACTGTAGTGGCCTGGGCCACGAACATGTCCCCTGGCCCGTCTGACGAAAGCGCCCAGGCCATTGACTTCATCGTCAGCAACGACAACAACGGCCTGTTCTCCTCCCAGCCCGCCATCGCCCCCAACGGCACCCTGACCTACACCCCGGCAGCCAATGCCAACGGCTCGGCCATGGTGACCGTGCAGGCCCATGATGATGGCGGCACCGCCAACGGTGGCGTGGACACCTCGGCGGCGCAGACCTTCACCATCACGGTGACCGCTGTCAACGATGTCCCCAGCTTCGTCAAGGGGGCTGACCAGAGCGTCCTGGAGGATGCCGGCGCTCAGAGTGTGCCCAACTGGGCCACCAGTATCTCCCCTGGCCCGGCGAATGAGAGCTCCCAGACTGTCAGCTTCGTCGTCGGCAACAACAACAACGCGCTGTTCTCCGCCCCGCCGTCGGTTACTGCTGACGGCACCCTGGCTTATACCACAGGACCCGGTGCCAACGGCTCGGCCACCGTGACGGTGCAAGTCCGGGACAGCGGGGGCATCGCCAACGGTGGCGTGGATACCTCGGCGGCCCAGACCTTCACCATCGCCGTGACCGCGGTCAACGACGCCCCTAGCTTCGTCAAAGGGGCCAACCAGAGCGTCCCGGAGGATATCGGCGCTCAGACCGTGCCCAACTGGGCTACCAGCATCTCCCCCGGCCCCCCCAATGAGGCCGGCCAGACAGTCAATTTCATTGTCAGCAATGACAACAACGGCCTGTTCTCCTCCCAGCCAGCCATCGCCGCCAACGGCACCCTGACCTACACCCCGGCGACAGACGCCAACGGCTCGGCCACCGTGACTGTGCAGCTCCATGACGATGGCGGCGCCGCCAACGGTGGCGCGGACACCTCGCCGGCGCAGACCTTCACCATCACCGTTACCGAGGTCAACGACCCGCCGCTGGCTACTGGTGACAACAAGTCTATGCTCAGCAACAGGCCACTGGAGTTCCCGGCCGGTGAGCTGACAGCCAATGACAGCCCTGGCCCGGCCAATGAAAGCGGCCAGACGCTCACCGTGACCGGGGTGAGCACCGCCAGCACCCAGGGCGGCACAGCCAGCCTCGCCGCCGGCACTGTCACCTACACCCCGGCGACCAACTTCACCGGCGTGGACACCTTCACCTACACGGTGACGGACAACGGCACCACCAACGGAGCCCCTGACCCCAAGTCGGCCCAGGGAACCGTCACCGTACAAGTGACGGAAGGGAACGTTGCTCCCACGGCCCAGTCCCAGACTGTGGCCACCCCTGAGGACACCCAACTGGTCATTACACTTACTGGCTCCGACGTGGAGACGTGTCAGCTCACCTTCAGTTTTGGGTTGCCCGCACAGGGTGTGCTCAGTGCTCCAGAGGACCTTGCCTGTGTGGCCGGCACCCCCAACCAGGACAGCAAGAGGGTGACCTATACCCCGAACGCCAACTTCTTTGGGACCGATAGCTTCACCTACACGGTGAACGATGGCACGGCGACCAGTACCTCTGCCACTGTGACCATCACCGTAACCGCGGTCAACGACGCCCCCAGCTTCACCAGGGGGAGTGACCAGACGGTCAACGAGGACGCGGGCGCTCAGACCGTTGTTGGTTGGGCCACCGCCATCTCCCCCGGCCCCGCCAGCGAAAGCGCCCAGGCCGTTGACTTCATCGTTAGCAACGACAACAACGGGCTGTTCTCCTCCCAGCCAGCCATTGATGCCAGCGGCACCTTGACTTTCACGCCGGTGGCCAACGCCAACGGCTCGGCCATGGTGACCGTGCAGCTCCATGACGATGGCGGCACCGCCGGCGGTGGCGTGGACACCTCGGCGGCGCAGACCTTCACCATCACCGTTGCTCCGGTCAACGACGCCCCCAGCTTCGTCAAAGGGGCCAACCAGACAGTCGCCGCGAATGCCGGTGCCCAGACGGTCAGTGGCTGGGCCACGAGTATCTCCCCCGGCCCGGCTGACGAAAGCGCCCAGGCCGTGGACTTCATCGTGAGCAACGACAACAACGGGCTGTTCTCGGTCCAGCCGTCTATCGCCGCGAACGGCACGCTGACCTACACCCCGGCGGCCGCGGGGACGGCCACGGTGACCGTTCAGCTCCATGATGACGGGGGCACGGCTAACGGTGGGGTGGACACGTCGGCGGCCCAGACCTTCACCATCACCATCACCGCCGTCGGTGGGGGTGGCATCGGTGGTGGGGGTGGGGCTTTGCCAACGGCCACGCCTTCGCCTACGCCCACGCCTACGGCGACGGCAACGCCGGCGCCCACCCCGACACCTCAGCCCACGCCGACGGCCACGGCCGGACCGACACCTACGCCTGCGGCCGGGCCGACAGCCACGCCGACGGCCGGGCCTGCGCCCACGCCCACGGCGGCGCCCACCCCGACACCGCAGCCCACGCCCACGCCCACGGCGGCGCCCACCCCGACACCGCAGCCCACGCCTACGCCCACGGCGGCGCCCACCCCGACGCCGCAGCCCACGCCCACCCCGACACCCCGGCCTACGCCGGCGCCCACAGCCGGGCCCACGCCCACACCGACGCCTGTACCGGTGTTGAAGCCAGCGGAGGTGAACGAGAGGCCGGCCGAGGAGGTAGCGAAGAAGCTCAGGGAAGCGCCTCCGGAGCAGGCGGCCCAGAGCCTGCAGCAGGTGGGCGTGAGTGCTGCCAAGGCGGCTGCGGTCCTCAAGGAAATGGCCGGCGATGCGGCCGGAATTGAGGCTGCGGCAAAGATCGTCGAGAAGATGGCGGAGGCCAACGCCCAGAAGGCGGCTGAGGTGGTGGCGCAGTTGGACACCGCCCAGGCGGCGAAGGTGGTCCAGGAGATGGCCTCGGACAAGGCCGCCGGGGTGATGGAGCAGTTGGATGCCACCAGGGCGGCGAAAGTGGTCGAGGAGATGGCGTCGGTGAAGGCGGCCGCGGTCCTGGACAGGACGAGCACCCAGAAGGCCGCCCAGGTGCTGGAGCAGATGTCGGCCAAGAAGGCTGGGGCGGTGATGCAGGAGATCCCCACGCCCAAGCTGGCATCGGTGGTGGCCAGCATGTCGGAGACGGCCCTGGTCCACCGCCTTCCCGAGCTTACCCCTGAGAAGCTGAATGACATACCTCGAGAGACGCTGTTTGCCGCCCTGCCCACCGTTCCCACTGAGGCATTCACGGGTGAGAAGACACCCACGCCTCCGCCCGGTGACCCCCGGCCTGTGGTGCTGTTTACCAGTGACACGGGCGCGAAGTACCTGGCGATCAAGACTACCGGTGGGGAATGGGCTTTGCTCATGGGGAGTCCCTACCCCATCGCCAGGATAATGGCCAAGTTCCGGGTTGGCCTGGAGAACGTAGAGACAACTGCCGAGGAGCTGCCTGCCCGGCCTGCGGGGATACCCAGTGACGTGCCGGGCATCCAGGCGGGCAAGTATTTCACCATAGGGGTGGCCGGGGCCAAAGCCACAGATGTGCAGGTGGCGCACCTCACCTTCAAGGTGGGGAAGACGTGGCTGGCGGAGAACGGGATACAGAAGTGGTCGGTGCAGCTTCATCGCTATGACGAGAGCAAGAAGGTGTGGGTGCCGGTGCCGAGCAAGCGGGTGAACGAGGACGCCGAGTATGTGTACTACTCGGCCGTGCTGCCTGGCTTCTCCACGTTTGCGGTAGCTGGTCTGACCGAAGCGCCACGGCGGTTGATGTCGGCAAGCAACCTGCGGATAAGCCCGGCTCAGGCGGCTTCAAGCGAAAAGGTGACCGTCACGGCCACCATAAGCAATCTGTCATCCCGGGAGGAGACCTTCATGGTGCCTCTGTGGGTGAATTCGGAGGCCGAGGCCAGCCAGGTCATCACCCTGGGGGCAGGGGCGAAGGGCGCCCTGAAGCTCGTGGTAGCACGCCAGGCGGAGGGCAGCTACGAGGTACGGGTGGACCGGGAGACCGGTACGTTTACCGTGACCGGCGTTCAGCCCGCCAGGGGGCCCTCAGTCAGCGCCATCGCCGCCGTCACCTTCGTTGTCCTGGCCGCGGCTGTAGGCGTGGTCCTGGTGGCCGTCAGGCGGCGCCGCCAGAACCCCCGGTAGCCCCCGGAATCTGTCTATATCAAACACTGGTCTGACCGAGCAGGCTTCAGGCTCCGGGGCGCTACCGCGGTCCTGAGTTGACCCATATGCGCCAGGCGCCTGCAACAATGAGCAGGACAAACAGGGGCAACTCTACCCACTGCTCGTTGTACCTGTTGGTGTTCACGTACACCTGACCGCCCCCGAACGCGCCGATAACGAGCACGTAAAACAGGCCCACTGTGGCCCCCCACAGGCCAGCGACCAGGACGACGTCGTACCAGCGCCTCATGGCCGGTCGGGCTTCAGGCTTCCTCTTGCAGTTCCATACGCTTTGCCCCTGCCCCACCACGCGGGTGGGAAGCCAGGCAAATGTGCCACAGCCGGGTTACGCTGTAAAGTCACTTACGTAAGTGACATAAGGAGGGCACAAAGTGACATAACAGAGCGACTTACCATTGTGACTTTACAAGTGTACTGAGTTTTGCCCACAATAACCCACAATACGAGCGAGGGGGATGGTGACGTCCTGGTGTTACAGCGGTGCCGAGCGCTTCGCCTGGGAATCGCAGCCCTGGGTGTGTTTGTCCTTGGTTGGGCAGTCCCCACACTCGGGATTCGGGTCTCCGGGAACACTGACGATGGCCTGTGTTGGATGCCCCGCCAGGAGGCTCGCCTGGAAGCTATTGAGCGCTACAGTCAGACGCTAGGCACTCTGGAGCTATTCCACACCTACTACTGGAGCCAGGACACTGCGGTGGCGCGAGAGGGCCGGCGGCAAACCGAGCAGGCCCTGGTTGCCCTGGGAGATGACGGCTTGACGCACAGCTATGAGGATATGATGGCAGCCTGGGACAAGTGGGATGGCGCCTGGGCCTCCATGTCGGACAGCGCCGACTTCAAGGCCCTGGGTGACGACTACCGGGGCAAGTACCGAGCCTTCATGGGCCTGCTGCTGGCCAAGGTAGCCTCTGGCCCTGTGTTCCCAATCTCGACCTGTCGGGACGAAAGGGGGCCCTAGTGTGGTGGTACTCCGTTCCTCACTTTATCTTGGGCTTCTCGGTGGCCTGGTCCCGACTCGTCGGGAGTTGACCTTGACCATCTCCCGCTACTTGGCGGTTCCCGAGCAGCGCACATACCCCTGGGTGTGGCTGCTGGCATTGTCGGGGGGTGTGCTCTCGCACATCTTGGAAGACTATGGGCTGGGGTGGTTCTGAGGAGGCTTTGGCGCCGGACCTCGTTAACGCCTGCGCCCTGACATAACAATGTGACCTAACAATGTGACGTAACAGAGCGACTTATCAATGTGACTTTACAATTCTACTGTCATTCTCGCACAATAGCGGCTGTCATGAGTCAAGGGCTAGCGGCCACACGGGGCGCGTCCGTCGAGGCCGAGGAGTACATGGGCAGGAAAAAACGGTGGCCCACCGAGATCCTCTACCTTGTGCTTCGCAGCCTCAAGGACGAGCCCGGCTTGCACAAAACGGATATTGGATTCCGTGCCGCGCTCAACGGCTCCCACGTGGGCCGGTGGGTGGGCTACATGGAGCGGGTGCAGCTCATCATGGTGCAAGAAGGCTTCTACCAACTGACCGGCAAAGGGAACAAGGTCCTGAACGTGCTCCAGGAGCTGTTCGACAACATCGGGGGCACCGACATTGACGATCCCGACTCGTCGGTCCCGGTGTCCATGCTTTTCCGGTCCCGACAGAGTCGGGGCTCGCCCCGGCTGTAGGACGGGCGCCCCCGCAAGGGCGGTAGCTGAGCCATGCCTAGAATAGCCA
>JACPQM010000025.1 GCA_016190505.1 Chloroflexota bacterium
CAACCTGTGTGCGCATCAGAAGGTTGCTTCGTCGTCCTTCGCCGGAAGGACTCCTCGCAATGACGAAATATGGCTTCGTAGCTCTGCTCCTTTCAACGAAACGTGCCATCTCGGTTCATGGCTCTACATTGGGTCCCGACGCCTCGGGACCTATGATACTTTCAATGACGGTCAAGAGGTGTCTACTGCATGTCATGCTGGGGCACAGGGCTCCGATGTATCGGGGCGTCACAGTGCTCGCAACTGCAGTTTGGGGGTCCTTGCCAATTTACATAAGCCCCCACCTTCTGGCCCGCCGGGCGCCGGTGGTAGAATGCGGGCAGCCATGTTCACCCACCTTCACGTCCACACGGAGTACAGCCTGCTCGATGGCCTGTGCCGCAGCCAGACGGTGGCGCAGCGGGCCAGAGACCTGGGAATGGACAGCCTGGCCGTCACCGACCACGGCGCCCTCTACGGCCTCATCGAGTTCTACTTCGCCGCCAAAGAGGCGGGCATCAAGCCCATTCTGGGCTGCGAAGTGTACGTCGCCCAGGGCAGCCGCCACTCCCGCGACCAGGGGGACAAGACCTATTATCACCTCGTCCTGTTGGCCAAAGACAGCCAGGGCTACCGCAACCTGATCCAGCTCTCCACGGCCGCCCACATGGAGGGTTTCTACTACAAGCCACGGGTGGACAAAGAGCTCCTCTCCAAGCACAGCCAGGGGCTGGTGGCGCTCACCGGTTGCCTCCAGGGCGAGGTGCCCCGGCTGCTGTCCCAGGGCCGGCACGACGAGGCCCGCCAGACCGCGAAGTGGTACAAAGACGTCTTCGACGACTTCTACCTCGAAGTGCAGGACCACAACATACCCGAGCTGCACCAGGTCAATCCCCAGATGACAGAGCTAGGGCGGGAAATGGGGCTGCCCCTGGTGCTTACCAACGACGTGCATTATGTCAACCAGCAGGATTCCCGCCTCCACGACCTGCTGCTGTGTATCCAGACCAACACCAACATCAAGGATGCGAAGCGCCACAGGATGTCCGACGACTCCTTCTACCTGAAGAGCGAGGCAGAGATGGCCCGCCTCTTCCCGGAGCTGCCCGAGGCCATGGCCAACACCCAGCGCATCGCCGACGCTTGCTCCCTACAACTGGAGTTCGGGCGAACGCTTATGCCCGAGGCCCACATGCCCCCGGGACTCAGCGCCGACGATTACCTGGCGCAGCTTGCCCGCGAGGGCCTCCGCCGGCACTACCCCGAGGTCAGCGAAGAAATGGAAAGGCGCCTGGCCTACGAGCTGGATGTCATCCAGCAGACGAAGTTCGCCAACTACTTCCTGGTCGTGCGGGAGATTTCCGCCTTTGTACATGAGCGGGACATCCTGTTCAACGTCCGGGGGAGCGCTGCCGCCAGTCTCGTGTTGTATTGCCTGGGCGTAACCCTGGTAGACCCCATTTCCAACCGGCTGGTCTTCGAGCGCTTCCTGAACGTCGAACGACACGAGATGCCCGATATTGACATGGACTTCCAGGATGACCGGCGGGGGGAGGTTATCGCCTGGGCGTCGCAGCGCTACGGGCCGGAGCAGGTTGCCCAGATAATCACCTTCGGCACCCTGGGCGCCCGGGCCGCCATCCGCGACGTGGGCCGGGCGCAAGGGCTTCCCTATGGCGAGGTGGACCGGGTGGCCCGCCTCATCCCCTTCGGCGCCAGGAACCTGTCGGAGGCGCTGGAGGCTGTCCCCGAGCTGATGTCCCTCTACACCCAGGACAACATCCTGCGCCAGCTCATAGATGACTCCCGCGCCCTGGAGGGCATCACGCGCCACGCCAGCACCCACGCCGCCGGCGTGGTGATCTCCCGGGAGCCTCTGACCAGCGTCATCCCCCTTCAGCGGGCCAGCAAAGACGATGCCACAGCCATCGCCATGACCCAGTACCCCATGGACCCCATCGCCAAGATCGGCCTGCTGAAGATGGACTTCCTGGGCCTGATCAACCTGACCCTGCTGCGCAAGGTCCAGGAGCTGGTATCCCGCCACCGCGACATTACCCTGGAGCTGGACAGGATCCCTCTGGACGACCCGGCCACCTTTGAGCTGCTGTCGTCGGGAGAGACCACAGGAGTGTTCCAGCTCGAAGGCGTGGGCATGCGCCGCTACATCAAACAGCTCAAGCCGTCGTCCTTCAGCGACGTAGCGGCCATGATCGCCCTCTACCGTCCGGGTCCCATGCAGCACCTGCCCGAGTTCATAGATTCAAAGCACGGCAGACGGGAGGTGACCTACCCGCACCCGGCCCTGGAACAGATACTCCAAGAGACCTACGGCATCATCGTCTACCAGGACCAGGTGTTGCTCATCGCCCAGACCTTCGCCGGATACACCCTGGGCCAGGCGGACATCGTGCGCAAGGCCATGGGCAAGAAGGTCCCCGAGATAATGAGACAGGAGCGGGAGCGGTTCCTGGCCGGTGCACAAGCCAAGGGCTTCTCAGCGGAGCTCGCCACCAGGGTCTTCGACCTGATTGAGCCATTCGCCGGCTACGCCTTCAACAAGGCCCACAGCGTCAGCTATGCTGTCATCGCCTGCTGGACGGCCTACCTCAAGGCGCGCTACCCGGGCGAGTACATGACCGCCCTGCTGTCCCTGTACGCCGAGCGTGAGGAGAAGGTCGCCTCCGCCGTGGCCGAGTGCCACCGCCTTAGCATTGACGTGCTGCTCCCGGACATCAATAGTAGCCAGGTCGCTTTCTCCCTGATCGGAGATGCGAGCAACGGCAACGCTATCCGCTTCGGCCTGGCCAACGTCAAGAACGTGAGCGAGCAGGCGGTGGCCCCCATCGTGCAGGCACGGGAGAAGGGCGGGCCATTCAAGTCCATCGAGGACCTCTGCCGCCGGGCCGACCTGGGCAGCCTCAAGCGGCCCGCCCTGGAGAGCCTGATTAAAGCGGGCGCCTTCGATTGCCTGGGGCACAGGGCTGGCCTGCTGGCGTCGGCGGAGCGCATCCTGTCCCTGGCCCAGCAGGAGCAGCGCCGCCGCGAGACGGGTCAGACCACCATGTTCGACCTTTTCGGCGACACCGTCCCCGTGCCTCTGCCGGCGCTGGAGATCGTGGCCCAGGACTCTTCCCCCGCCGAGGCCAGACAGTGGGAGAGGGACCTTCTGGGGGTGCCCCTGTCCCACAGCCCGCTGGCAGACCTGGCCCACCGCGCCGGGAACGACATCACACTAATCTGGGGCGACATCAGCGAGGACATGGAGGGCCAACCAGTGGTGCTGGCCGGTGAGGTAAGCTCCGCCCAGGAGCGCTTCACCAACCGCGACCACCGGGCTTTCCTTACCGCCACGCTGGTGGACCTGGCCCAGAAGGAGATCGAGGTAACCGCCTGGCCCGAGGTCTACGAAAGGACCCGCGAGCTGTGGCAGCAGGGCGCGCCCCTGCTGGTCTGGGGCAAGGTCAAGAAGCGCCAGGAGCGCCTGCAGGTGGTGTGCGACAACGTCAAGTCCTACCCCCTGGCGGAAGGGGACGGCCAAGACGGAGGGTCTGAGCCGGAACGAGACACAGCCCCGGCCTTCAGGCCGGGTACTGAACAACCCACATCGGCGGGTAGACAACCCACTCCACCTACCGAGCAACCTAGCATCCAGCCGGCGCCGCAGGACATAGCCCCGGCCTTCAGGCCGGGTGCCGAACAGCCCTCACCAGCGCCACACCCCCGGCGGCTCACCATCCGCCTGACTGAGACGAGCGACCCTGATGGCGACATCCTGCGGGTGAGGGACCTGTTTGCTCTGCTGCGAAGCTACCCGGGTGACACGGCCACCCGTCTTACCATCCGCAGAGACGGCAACGAAACAGCCCTCCAAGGACCATCTGTGACGTACTGCCCTGATCTGGATGCGGCATTGACCCGGTTGCTGGGGCAAGACGCGTTCTCCATGGCAGGGTAGGAGCGGTTCGCGGACCGATCTTGCGGGCCTAGGTTGCCCTGTGCAATCGTAGGGGCGAAGCATCGGGCAGACATCGGGACTGGGTGCTGAGGCCTGCCTCGCCCGATGCTTCGCCCCTACATTACCCCGATTGGGCCCGGCAAGGGGGCTGGTGTTCCCGACCACGGGTACATTATTATACCTAGGAACGGCACCTGCTGAATAACAGGCAGACAGCCGCCAAGTGTGGCATGTGGAGGTGCGTGTGCAAGCTATTATCCTGATAGACGTCCCCGCCAAGCAGTCCGGGCCGGTGGTGACCTGGCTGCGGGGCCTGCCCGGGGTAGCGGAGGCCTGGGCTATCTACGGGGAGCACGATATCGTGACCCGCGTCCAGGTCGCCGACGACAAGGCCCTGGATAGACTGGTCATGGAAGACATTCAGAAGCATCCCCAGGTCCGGGCCACCCGGACATACCTGGTCATCGAGTCCCTGTGACATGCGCGTCTCGCGGTTGCTAGGCCGCACCCTCCGCCAGGAACCCGGGGAGGCGGAGACCCCCAGCCACCGCCTGATGCTCAAGGCCGGCCTGGTCCAGCAGGTGGCAGCCGGCGTCTACAGCTATCTGCCCCTGGCCTGGCGGTCCCTGCGCAAAATCGAGCAGATCATCCGCGAGGAGATGGACGCCGCTGGCGGCCAGGAAGTCATGATGCCGGTGCTACAACCGATCGAGATGTGGGAGGAGACGGACCGGCGGCGCGCCTTCGGCCCCATCCTGTTCACGGTCACGGACCGCAAGGACCACGTGCTGTGTCTGGGGCCCACCCATGAGGAGGTGGTCACCCACCTGGTGCGACGCCACGTCCAGAGCTACCGGGACCTGCCCCTACGCATCTACCAGATCCAGAACAAGTTCCGGGACGAGCCCCGCCCCCGGGGCGGTCTGATGCGCGCCCGCGAGTTTGCCATGAAGGACCTCTACAGCTTCGACGCCGACGAGGCCGGCCTCGAGGACAGCTACCAGGCGATGATGGCCGCCTACTACCGCATATTCCAGCGTTGCGGACTACAGGCCATCGCCGTAGAGGCAGATAGCGGAGCCATCGGCGGCAAGGAGTCCCACGAGTACATGGTGGTGGCCGAGAGCGGGGAGAATGACGTCATCTTCTGTGGCAGTTGCGACTATGCCGCCAACGTGGAGCGCGCCCAGAGCGTCAAGCCGCCCTTGCCCGTGGAGACTCCGCTGCCCCTGGAGCCAGTGTCCACGCCCGGCATGAAAACCATTAGCGAGGTAGCGGGCTTCCTGGGCATACCCCGCAGCCGGACGCTCAAGGCGGTCTTCTACATGGCCGACGGCAACCTGGTCTTCGTGGTCATACGGGGCGATCTGGAGGTCAACGAGGTCAAGCTCAAGAACGCCCTGCACTGCTTCGACCTGCGCCTGGCCACCGACCCGGAGGTAGCGGCCGCCGGCCTGGTGGCTGGCTTCGCCTCCCCCATCGGCCTCAAAGGGGTGCGAGTCATCGCCGACGACTCCATCCAGTTGGGGAGCAACTTCGTGGTGGGAGCTAACCGGCCCGATACCCACCTGCGTAACGCCAACTACCCCCGCGACTTCTCCGTGGACCAGATTCTGGACATAGCCATTGCCCAACCTGGACACCCCTGCCCGCGCTGCGGCGGCGACTTGCGGGGGACCCGGGGCATCGAGGTGGGGCACGTTTTCAAGCTGGGCACTTTCTTCAGCGAACGCCTTGGCGCCCTGTTCCTGGACCGGGAGGGGACGCAGCGGCCTGTTATCATGGGCTGCTACGGCATTGGCGTGGGCCGGCTGCTGGCCTCGGCCATTGAGGCTCAGCACGACGACAAGGGTATCATCTGGCCGGTGAGCATCGCCCCCTACCACATCTACCTGTGCCCGCTGAACCTGGACCAGCCTCCGGTGCGCGAGGCCGCCGAGTCCCTTTACCAGGAGCTCACCACCAACGGGGCGGAGGTCCTCTACGACGACCGTTCCGAATCTCCAGGGGTCAAGTTCAACGACGCCGACCTGCTGGGCATGCCACTGCGCCTTACCGTCAGCCCCCGCACCCTGCGCCAGGGGGTGGTGGAGGTACAGTCCCGCCGGGACGGCCAGCGCGACTACCTCCCGCGCGAGAACATCGCCCAGCAGCTCCAGGCCCGCCTGCGGGCCCTATCTTCGGGACCGGGGACCAGCCAACCGTAGGGGCGACCGGTCGGTCGCCCCTACGGAGGGTCGTGCGCCTCGACTGACGCCCCACGGACCGTTGGCGTATAATGGTGAACCGTGCCGGGTATGGACCAGGCGGGTAAATCCGTCAGAAAGTACAAGCTCCATTACGCTTGGGTTGTCCTGCTGGCTGCGGGGGTCCTCAACATAGTCAGCCGGGCCGACTCGGCCTCCTTCGGCGTTTTCATAGACCCCCTGGTCCAACTCCATGGCTGGACCAGGGGGCAGGTCTCCCTGGCCTACTCCCTGGCCTTCGTAGCGGGCCTGCCTGCCGTGATGGCGGCGGGCTGGCTGGGAGACCGCTACGGGGAGCAGCGCCTCATGCTGGTGGCCACGGGAGTTATCGCCGTGGGCACCGTGCTCATGGGCACCATCGGCCAGCTCTGGCAGCTTTACGTCTTCTACAGCCTGTTCGTGGGATCTCTGGGTCACGCTGCTTTTACGGTGCTACTGCCGGTAACCATAACCCGGTGGTTCCATAGCTGGCTGGGCCTTGCCACGGGCCTCTACTGGGCTTCGTTGGGCCTGGGGCCGGTGATCTTCGCCCCCTTGTTCCGCTGGCTCATCGAGACCCAGGGCTGGCGCTGGACCTTCTTCACCATGGGCGTCATACTGGGCGGCATTCTGCTCCTGTTCTCCCTGCTCATCCGGGGCCGCCCTGAGGAGAAAGGGCTGGCCGCCTACGGCGCTGCGGAAGCGAGCCCCAGGGCACAGCCGGCGCGTGCCGCCGCGGCGGGCCCGCGACAGGGCCTGCGGTCGGTGGCAGCCATGCCGACAGTGTGGTACCTGACGGCCTGCCACCACCTGGGCTGCGTAGGGCACGCCGTTATCCTGGCCCACGTAGTGTCCATGGCCACCTTCCAAGGGGTCTCCGGCGTTACCGCGGCGGGCATCCTGAGCACTATCTCGGGCACTTCCATAGCCAGCCGGTTCATCTTCTCGATGCTCACCGAACGGCTGGGGGGACGGCGGCTGCTGACCATCGCCCTGGTCTGCCAGAGCGCGCCCATCCTGCTGCTCCTCCGTGCCCACGACGCCTGGGCGTTCTACACCTTCGCCGTGGTCTTTGGCCTGGGCTACGGTGGCGAGATGGTGGGCTTCCCCATCATAAACCGGCAGATGTTCGGCGCCCGTGCGCCCCTGGGCTCCATCTACTCCTTCGAGATGGTCGGGGCTAGCCTGGGCATGGGGCTGGGCGGGTTCCTGGGTGGCTGGCTGTTCGACCTCAGCGGGGCGTACCAGTGGTCCATCGTGCTGGCGGCGGCGGTCGGTTTCGTAGCCCTGCCGGCGGCCCTGGCCCTGCCCCACCATCGCCACCCCGCGCTAGCTCCGGCGGCAGCCCCCTCGGGCGGCGCAGGCCCGGGCGCCTAGCGTTGACCCCCCTGTTGTCCCCCTTGTTAAGGGGGACAACAGGGGGGTCTAGTACCGGGCGCGGATCTGCCACACCCGCCACAAGGCTTCGCCCACCACGCTCAACGACATCTTGGAGTGGCCCGCCCGCCGCTCGGCGAACAGGATGGGGAGTTCCACCACCCGGAACCCCTGGCGGTGGCACGCGTAGGCCATCTCCACCTGGAAACTGAAGCCCTGGCTGCGCACTCTGTCCAGGTCCAGGGAGGTCAGCACCTCCCGGCGAAAGGCCTTGAACCCTGAGGTAACATCGGACACCGGCAGCCCCAGCGCCCAGCGCGCGTAAAGGTTGCCGGAGCGGCTCAGCAGCCGCCGGTGCCACGCCCATCCCGGCTCTGCCCCACCCCCCTGGACGTAGCGCGAGCCCACCGCCACATCGTTGCGCACCAGGGCATCCAGCAACTGGGGGACCATAGCTGGGGGATGGGACAGGTCGGAGTCCATCTCCACAATAGCCGTGGCCCCGGCACCCAGCGCCAGGCGAAAGCCGCAGAGATAGGCGCTGGCCAGCCCCATCTTGGCTGGGCGGTGGTGTACCCACACCTGGTCTGGGTAGCGCCCGGCCAGCCCCTCAGCCACTCGACCGGTGCCGTCGGGGGAGTTATCGTCTATCACCAGCATGCGCAGACCGGGCACCGCCAGGCGGCGTAGCGCCTCCACCACCACCGGCAAGGTAGCACCCTCGTTGTAGGTGGGCAACACCACCACCGGGCCCCCACGCGTCGGGGCGCCCGCCGTCAGGCCGCTAGTGTCTGTGGGACACATGGGCCTCGTGCTCCAATGGCGTGGTGCAATAGACCTCCAGGGCGTGGTCGGGGCAGGCCACACACTCCACCTGGATGGTGCTGTGCTCGATATCGAACCGAGCAGCCAGCAGGTCCTCGACGCTGTGGCGGATGGCTTCAGCTTCGCTCAACCGTACGTCGTCTACCAGCACATGGCAGCTCAGGGCATGCATGCGGGGCGAGACCGTCCAGGCATGTAGGTCATGGACGTTGCGCACGCCCTGGACGCCAATGATGGCCTGGGCCATAGCGACCAGGTCCATGTGGGTCGGGGCCGCTTCCAGGAATATCTCGGTGGCCTCCCGGAATATGCGCCAGGCGGCAACCGCGATTATGGCAGCTACCAGCACGCTGATCGCCGGGTCCACCCAAAAGCGGCCGGTGAACAGGATGATGACACCACCCACTATCACCCCCACCGAGGCCAGGGCGTCCCCCCAGGCATGCCATCGCGCGCTACGGACGTTGATGCTGGTCGCGGCTTCGGCCCGCAGCCAGTAGGCCACAAAGAGGTTCGCGGCCAGGCCTACAGTGGCCACCCCCAGCATGATCCCGCCCTCCACCGGCTCCGGGGACTGAAGGCGGCGATATGCCTCAAACAGGATGGCCCCCGCCATGAGCACAACCAGGGCTGCATTGATGAAAGCCACCGCCACGCCCACCCGGTGATAGCCAAAGGTCATCCTGCCGCCGGCGGGCTTCTCCTCCTGCTTCAGGGCGAACCAGCTCAAAGAGAAGGCGACCAGGTCAGTGAAGACATGGCCGGCGTCGCTAAGCAGCGCCAGGCTGTTGGCGAACAGTCCTCCCGACACTTCGGCAGCCAGGATCGCCGCAGTCAAGAAGATAGAGATCCGCAGCTTCTCCCTCGCCGGAGTGCGGACGCCCGTGTGCTCGTGGTGTAGCCTGGCCATGGCCGTGCGCTCCCCGGCGGGCCGCTTACTCCCCGCCATGGAGCCTGCGGTGCTCCACCATCAGGCACCGGTCCATGACCACGTCCAGCCCGGCCTCGCGGGCCCGGCGAGCCGCCTCCTCATTTGCGATGCCCAACTGCATCCAGACCGCCCTGGCGCCGATGGCGATGGCCTGCTCCACAATGGGGGGGATGTCCTCCGGGCGGCGGAAGATGTCCACCACATCCACGGGCGTGGGGATGCTCACGAGGTCAGGGTAGGACACCTCGCCGAGCACCTCCGGCACGGTGGGGTTCACTGGGATAATGCGATAGCCCTGGCCCTTGAGGTAGCTGGCCACCTCGTAGCTGGCCCGCTCCGGGTTCGGAGACAAGCCAACCACGGCGATGGTCTTGGCCTGCCCCACGATCTCTTCAATAGTGCGCATGGTCGCTCAAGCTAATTCTAGCCCATGCGCGCACCCAGAGACAAGCGCAGCCGAGGGCACAAAACGTTGCCCACGCCCAGGAGAGAGCGACGGTTCGCCAGTGCCGGGGAGGACGGGCAAAGATGACGCTGCGTGGGCTTGCGTAGTATACTGTGGCATCAAATGTTCCTGAGGGGGAGGCGCACCCATGGCGGAATTGTTTGATCTATACGTGGACCAGTTCTACAGCTCGATTGGCGTATATGGAGCGACGATCACTTTCTTGCGGACCCCTAGCAAACCCAGCCCACCAGGAAGTGCCCCGCAGTCCACCGAAGTCGCAGTCATCAGGATGAGCGGGGAGCATCTAAAGACCATGGTTTACATGCTAAAGAAGCAGATAGAAGGTGCGGAAGAGCAGTTGGGCGTTTCTTTCCCTGCATCTTATAGGGTCCTCAATGAACTCAAAATCGCTCCAGAGGATTGGGAGAAGTTCTGGCGAAAAGAATGATGGAAAATCCCCTTGCCACCATCAGGGTTGCGAAGCACCAGAACGGCCTGCGCTGGACCCATGAGGCGTTGAAGAGAAGTCTGGAGCGCGATATTCCAGCAGAGGACGTATATGTAGCCTTGAATTCGGAGAAGGCTCAATTAATAGGAAATGACCCAAGCCCAAGTTGTCTGATTCTCGGATGGGATGCGAAGGGGAGAGCCATACACGCTATTGTGGCGTATGCTAGACTACTCTTGATCACCGTTTATGAACCGAAGATGCCGTGGTGGTCAAATCCTTGGGAGAGGGCATCAACAAATGGAAAGTGAAAAGTGCCGTTCCTGCGGCAGGGAGATGAAGCGATCTATCACGACTTTCACAGTCGCTAAAGATACGGCTGTGTATGTGGTGAAGGGAGTCCCTTGCTTCCAATGCCTTGATTGTGGTGAGACCATTTTTGATCAGGAGACAGCCCTGAAACTGTCGAAATACACCTCCGGTAAGGTGCTTGCAGTCCGAAAGCCTCTTACGGCATACCTCTTTCATTGGAGTGACCCCCTAACTGAGGCAACCACACCGAGATTCACCGGGACAGAGAACCGTAGCGTGGTAGCGCCGGTCGGAACGGCGCTATCTGCCGTACCACGCACGTAGCTCGCCAAGGGATGGACAATACCAAGGTTACTTTCCACCCTTCGTTTCTTGACTGAGCTATTTGACCGTGAGCCCAATTGAAACGGATATCCCAGGCTGACCACGAGCCAGGGGCATCGCTAGTTCGCATCCCCAGAGTTGCTCTCTCAGTGCAAAGCACCGAAGTCCGGTCTGCGGGTGCGCGCAGGAGGGAGACTTTGACCCTCTCCAACGGGGGAGGAACAAACCGCCGCTGGCTACGCCAGGCCCGCCATCTGGAGCAGAGTTGCGAGGTGCTTCTCCCAGCCCAGGGGCATGATGTGCACGCCCTGGCACATACCCTTCATATCCTTGATCAGCCGGGCGGCGATCTCCAGGCCCTTCTGGGTGCGGTCCTTGGCCTGCTCCATCTCCAGAATGAGGTTGTCCGGCACGTGGATGCCGGCAATGTTCTTGTTCATGAAACGGGCCTGCCCCGGCGACTTGAGGGGGATAATCCCCACCAGCACCGGCACGTTCAGGTGACGCACGGACTTCATGAAGGCCTCGAAGGCCTCTGGCTCGTAAACTGCCTGGGTCTGGAAGAACTGGGCGCCGGCCTTGACCTTCTTCTCCATCTTCATTATCTGGAGCTCGACGGGGTTGGACCCGGGACTGACCACCGCGCCCAGGAAGAACTTGGGCTTGCCCTTGAGGTCCTTGCCCACCATGTCCTTCCCACCCTCCAGGGTCTTGGCCACCTGGAGCAGGGTGATGGAGTCCAGGTCGAACACAGGCTTGGCCTGCGGATGGTCACCCAGGGATACGTAGTCGCCGGTGAGGCAGAGCACGTTCTCGATGCCCAGGGCATAGGCGCTCAGCAGGTCAGACTGAAGGGCGATACGGTTACGGTCCCGGCAAGTGACCTGGAAGATGGGCTCGATGCCCAGGTCGGTGAGCCGGTGGCTCAGGGCCAGGGAGCCCAGCCTCATCACCGAGCTCTGCTGGTCGGTGACGTTGACCGCCACCACATGCCCTTTGAGGTGCTGGGCCTCTTCCAAGGCCTGGCCCAGGTCTACCCCTTTAGGCGGCTGGACCTCCGCCGATACTACGAACTTGCCTGCGGCTAGCTGCTCTGCCAACCGGCTCAATTCCCTCTACCTCCCTTTCAACATATCCCGATGGACCAGGATACTCTACCCGGACAGGGCTGGCCACCGTGCCCGAATTCGGCGGCGCCAGTCTCGATTCTAGCCCGTTCCCCCGCGGCTGTCCACCACCAAAGCTCCGGTAACAGGCTCAGATTGGTGGTGGATTCCGGCTGATTCAATTCCTTGACACGCCGGGCAACAGCCCCTAGACTGGGGCACATAATTCCTCAGGAGAGGTCATAGATGAGGCGGCGAGCATTCTTGGGCGCTAGCCTGGGGCTGGCGCTCGCTCTGATAGCGACCTCATGTCGTTCCTCAAAGCCAGCAGCAACGGCCACCAGTACGCCGGCTGGGCTGCCACCCACCGTGACGGGGACCCCCGCAAGGCTTCCAGACTTCACGCAAATGGGGTGGTCCTTCGGGCCGGCAGCAACCCCCACGTCCCCGGCCCCAGGCCGGGCCGGGGCCGGCGACGGTCCGTCCCAGCCCAGGGTGGTCCGGGTGTCGCCGGACAAACCGGCAGAGCTTGAGTTTGCCCCGGGTGCCCGCCTGTCAGCGCCTGCCGGGGCCTTTGACCGCGCAACAACGCTCGTGGCCCGGTCCCGAGCATCGCAGGACTTTGCTGAACAGAGCGCTACCGGTGTCCTTGTCTCGAAGGTGTATGACATCTCCTTTCAAGATGCCCCGGCCGATTTACGGGGCCCTGTCACGCTGACCCTTCCCTACGATACGGAGAAGGTCCCGGAGGGCACCCAGCCCCACGCCCTGAGGATGGCCTGGTGGGATGGCCAGGCCTGGCAAGAGATGCCGAGCACCGTCAATGTCAAGGACCACACCGTCTCCGCCAAAGTACAGCACTTCACCGGCTTCGGCGTGTACTGGTCCAGGTTCGAGGACCTTGTCTATGATGCCACGGGGGCCATCAGAGGCGGCGCTTACGATGCTGAACACTTGTCAGACGTGTTCACCATCCATTACCAGACAAAGCCAAGAACCTCAACAGGGGTGGGCACTCGCCTCAATATCAACCCAAAAGTTGAAGTCCTGGATGAGCGGCCTCCTCAGAAGGATGATAACCGCAACGGCGTGCCCGACTACGTCGAGACTTTGGGCGAAGCGTTAGCGCATTCGCGGAAAGTCTTTGAAGGGGGAGGCGTATTTGGAAAGATGCGTCTGCCTGTCAGCGGAGCAATCCACGTCTTTGTCCTTGACCTTGGCTACAACCCAGCCACCGGCGCTGGCGTGGCGGGCGACGTGTATAACGTTACCACACATATCCGCATTGATAACAAGCTCAATGACGGCCAGCTCCGGAACACCGCGGCCCATGAGCTTTTCCACTACTGGCAGTGGTCCACCCTGCCCATCCTGACGGGGAACAAGCATTTCTGGTGGCTGGAGGCCACATCCACCTGGGCCATGAACCAGGTGTATCCGGAGCTGGAGCATTACTACGAAAGGATCCGGGCGCTCCGGCCGAATCCCCCCCTGCGGGGCTTGGCGGACATCCAAAGCCGGGACAAAGGGGAGTTCTACGCGGCAGGCTCGCTGGCCTTCTACCTGGAGGCCCGGTTCCCGGGGTTCATTATGGCCACTTTTGACCAGGCTAATGGCCTGCGCCTCTCCGAGCCGTGGCATGCCACCTTCAACCGGCTCCTGCATGACCGCTACGGGACGGGTGGCTTGTCCCCGGTCTTCCTGGACTATATGGCCGCCTACTACTACCACCACGACATACACGCCAATATGAAAGACCTGTGGGGCTTCGGTGGGACGGCCTTTTATACGGACCTCTCAGCCCCTTACGCGCAAGTCAAGCAAGGCTTCTATCAACGGTTCCAGGAATCAGTCCCCTCCCTCTCGGGGAGGCTCATCTCGCTGGTAGCCGCGTCCGGGGACCTTCAGAAGGGGACGCTCGTGGTCCGCTTGCGACAGGCGGACCCCTCCGACGCCCTGCGCATCCTCGTCCTGGCCGGCCTGTCCAGCGGTAACCAGCGCTTAGGGGTGGACCTGGAGACCACGGCCTTCCAGCGGGGCCGCAGCCCCACCGCCCCGGTCCCGGTCACCGGCTTCGGAGGGCCGCGGACTGACGCCCGCGTCTCCCAGGTGCATCTTCTCGTGGTCAACACGCAGTCAAACCAACAGTTCGACATAGACCTGGAAGCTTACTTCCTGGAGGCGCCGCAGAACGTACGCAGCGAGCCGGTGGGAGATAAGTCCGTGCGCATCTCGTGGGATGCATCCCAGCTACCTGCGGAGCTGCTGCGGGGGTACGGCATTTACGTGGCTGGGGCCAGCCAACCCCTGGCCACGGCTGGCCCCAGCGCGACCCGGGTGGACATCTCCGCCGACAAGGTCCGTGGTAGCAGGCTGGTGGTGCGGCTCATTGACAAACATGACCTCGAGAGCCCGGACTCGAATCCAGTGGCGCCGGCCGTTGCCGCGCCCACCGTGGCAGTCCCCAGCTCAGTAACCTTCTCCGGCAACCCCCAGCTCGCCCAGGAATCTGTCTTTGGCCCGGTCACCCTGACCGTAGAGCTGAGGCCAGGTGGCACGGTGAGCGCGACTAGCCAGAACAAGGAAGAACAGCCGCAAACCTACAACGGGAAGGTCTACTGCCGGGCGGTCTACGACTGGACTTACACCTGGACGGGCGTGGTCTCTGAAATGAAGGGAGGCCGGTTCAAAGCGTGGATCCTGCTTACCAGGGAAGGGACCCTCACGGTCAAGCGGGACCGCAACGTGGAAGCTCCCCGGCTGCACTCATGTGTTGACGAGACACAACACTTCGGGAAGGCGCCTCTGCTGTTCAAGGGAGGGCTCGCCGACTGGCAGTACCAGGGCACCGAGAACTGGACCTTCTTGGCCGAGGGGGCAGTGGGAGAGGGGTTGTTGGACAAGAAGTTCTTCGGGGAGATATCGTTCCGTAGCCGCAACTGCCACTGGGGTGAATGCAACCTCAAGGGCCCGCGCCTGGGTGGGTACGGGTTCTGGTTGAGCCATCCCTAGCCCCGTGTTGCCCTGTGCCCACGGCAATGGCCAGTGATGTTTTCGTAACGATGCCTCCGGCCCCTCTTCCTCCACCACCGGCTGACCGCTACCCGCTACGGACGGTGGAAATCGCCTTATCGGACGTGGAGGGATGGACGGACCGCCGGGTGCTGGAGGCGCTGGGGGTGCCCCACGAGAAGAGGCGGGGGAGGTTCTGGGCCTCTGCCGAGCCGGGCCTGGCTCTGGAGCGGGACGACCGGGGAGTCCTCAGGACAATTGCCGTCTTCGGCCCCATCCCCACGAGAATCCCTCCAGGCGAACCATACGAGGAGTGGGTCTACCATAACATCATGGGGAAGCGGTCCGGCGGCGTGCCACAGACCTGGGTCCTGTACATGACCCAGACCCCGAAGGGACCAGGGGCCAGCCGCCAAGTGGCAGAAGCCACCTCCTATCCCACGGGAGCAGTATTCTGACGACCCGGTGCCAACCCATCACCCCAGCCGGGCGTCCCATTGCGGGGCATCATGACCACGTAGGGCACTCCCGCCGTGGGATGGGGGACCACCTCCACCCGCGCTCCGAACACCTGTTCGAGATTGTCGGCGGTTATCACCTGCCCAGGCTCGCCGTCGGCGAATACCCGGCCCCGGCGAAGCAGCAACAGGCGCCGGAAGTAGAGCGAAGCCAGGTTCAGGTCGTGCATGGCGGCCACTACCGTCACCCCCCTCTCCCGGTTAAGTCGGCTGACCAACTCCAGCACCTCCACCTGCTGGTGTATGTCGAGATGGGCCACCGGCTCGTCCAGGAGCAGCACTCTCGGCTCCTGGGCCAGGGCCAGGGCCACGATGACCCGCTGCCGCTCCCCCCCGCTCAGCTCATTGAAGGGCCGCCCGGCCAGGGGCGCCAGGCCAGCCAGATCAAGGGCCGCCCGCACCGCATCCCTGTCCGCGGGGCCTTCTTCGACCAGGGGGCGCAGGTGGGGCGTCCGCCCCAGCATGACAACCTCCTCGACGGTGAAGGCGAAGGGCATGTGGAACTGTTGTGGCACCACGGCCACCTGCTGGGCAATTCGCCGCCGAGGCACTGCGGCCACCCGATGGCTATCCAGGAATACCTCGCCCTGCTGTGGCCGGAGCAGGCCGAGGATGACCCTGAGCAGCGTGGTCTTCCCCGAGCCGTTGGGCCCGAGCAAGGCCACCATTTCCCCAGGCCCAACGTCCAGGGAAACGTCTTCAAGCACGGCCCGGCGCGCCTGAGGCGGGTAGGCGAAAGAGACGCCGCAAATGCGTACGCCCGTCCCCACGGGCATTCCCTTCCCCCTGGACGGGGGAAGGTCAGGATGGGGGTGCTCCAACGAGGTCCTGTTCAAAAGGCATACTCCCGGCGCGTCCGCCGTATGAGGTAGATGAAGAACGGCCCTCCCAGCAGCGCGGTAAGCACCCCCACCGGCAGCTCCGTCGGGGAGAGCAGAGTGCGGGCCAGCAGGTCGGCCAGGGCCAGGAACCCGCCTCCCGCCAGCGCCGCGGCGGGCACCAGCATCCGGTGGTCCGGGCCCAGCACCAGGCGCAGGGCGTGGGGGACCACCAAGCCTACAAAGCCGACCAGCCCGCTGATGGACACCGCCGCGGCGGTGAGCAGCGAGCCCACGCCCAGCACCAGCAGCTTCTCCCGCTCCACGTTTATGCCCAGATAGGCGGCGCCTTCCTCGCCCAGAGAGAAGGCATTGAGATGGTAGCTGAAGTAGCGGGCCAGGGCAACGCCCGCCACGCCCAGGGGCAGCACCAGGGCAAGCTGGCTCCACCGGCTGACGGCGATCCCCCCCAGCAGGAAGTTAAACACCGAGGGCAGCTTCTCCTGGAGTTGGCCATTCACGGCGAGAAGAAAAGACATGATGGCCGCCAGCACTGAGGACACGGCGAAGCCAGCCAGCAGCATGCTGACCACCGGCGTCCTCCCCCCCACCCGGGCCAGGTTGTACACCAGGAGCACCGCAGCCAGGGCGCCCCAGAACGCCCCCACCGGGACCAGCCCGAACCCCAGAACAGCGACCCCAGCGGGCAGCAGCAAGGCCAGGGTCGCCCCCAGGGCGGCGCCCGCCGAGGTGCCGATGATGTAGGGGTCCGCCATGGGGTTGCGCAGCAGCCCCTGGAACAGCACGCCGGCCACCGCCAGAGACGAGCCCACCACTACCGCACCCACCACCCGTACCAGGCGCACGTCCATGATGATGGCCTCCTCGCTGGGGCTCCAGGAAATGCTCAGGGCGGAGGGCGCCAGCCGGTGGGCCACGATGCCCAGGATCCTGGCCGGCGGGATGGCCACCGCCCCAATGGCTGCCGCCAGCAGCATGGCCACGGCCAGGAACAACAGCAACGTGACCAGCACCGCCGCCAGCCGGTAGCGCCTGGCCACCTTTATCCCTCGTCCAGCAGCCGCCACTGGCGGCGGTGAACTGAGCCGTTCACCGGAAAGCCTCCGGGTGGATGGTCCTGGCCATAGCTTCCAGCCCGTCTATCAGCCTGGGCCCCGGGCGGCTGGTCAGGTCGGGGTCGGCGGCGTATATGGAGCTGTTCTTGACCGCGCTGATGGCTGACCAGCCCGGGCGTCCCTTCACCGATTCCACGGTGACGCCATAGGCCGCATCGGCCAGCAGTATCAGCTCGGGGTCAGCCTTGATGACCTCCTCAGCGCTCATCTGAAAGTAGTCCGACGCGCCAGACGCCCCGATATTCTTGCCGCCAGCCAGCTCGATGAGCGCCTGGACAAAAGAGCCGGGCCCGGCGGTCCAGGGCTTGGCCGGCTCGGTGGCGTCTATCTCGTAGAACACCCGGCGCGGGGGCAGAGAAGCTGTCCTGGCAGCCACGGCGTCGCGCCGCTGCTTCAGCGAGGCGACCAGTTGGGAGGCCTGGGACCTCGCACCCGCGATCTCCCCCACCACCTCGATGTTCCGGAACACCCCGTCCAGGTCAGAGGGTGTAAGCACCACCACCATAAGTCCCCGGGCCAGGAAATCGTCCACGTACTTGCCCTTTACGGACAGGACCACCTGGGGCTCCTGGGCGATGAGCTTCTCCATATTGAAGGCGGGGAATGGCGCCCCTACCCTGGGCTTGGACCTGGCCGCCTCCGGGTAGTCCGAGTAGTCGTCGGTGGCCACAACGCGGTCGCCCAGCCCCAGGGCGAAGAGTATCTCGGTGATGCTTGGGGCCAGCGATGCGATGCGCTGGGGGTTGGGCGCGACCTGGACAGTACGGCCCAGGTCGTCGGTCACGGTGACCGGCTGGGGAGTAGCCGTAGGCGCTACAATAGGTGTGGCCGCCGGGCCACAGGCTGCAAGGAGCAGGGTGATAAGGGCAACAGCCCCTACGACAACGGACACGGAACAACCTCCTTATTGGACCCGCTTTCAACCTGTCATTCTGAGCATGACAGGTAATGTGGCTCTATTCATTCAGGCTACCGGGCACAGATTGCCAGGGGGGCCAGGGGAACAAAAAACCCTGGCCGCAGAGCCAGGGTGGTCAGGTTTCCTTCATGGTTCCATCCCCCTCTCTCGCGGAGGTCAGACGGGCAGGCGGGGCGGGCGTTCTGGCTCTCCCGACGTATCGGGATTACAGCAGCGGGACTGCGCCGGGCTTGCACCGGCTTGCAGCCTCTTTAAGCCCCTGGTCGCCCAGGGGCACCCTCGCTTCTCCTTGATTGTTAAGCCAACGCCCCGAGTGTAGCACTGCGCAACGCAGAATTCAAGCGCAAGGTGCGCTTCGGCCTACGGGCAATACCCCCTGAGTCCCCCTTCGCAAGGGGGACTCAGGGGGTCAATTGGCGCAGTTCGCTTGTTGCATTCTTGTGACAGACGTTGCATAATCACCCCTGTCTAAAGGAATCGCCTTCCGCGGCGATATTCGCCGGTAGCTAGACTCCACCGGGGGGTGGAAATGGACCAGACGGAATTCCACACCGTCGTCCTGGCCGGTCTGCTGCATGACATTAGCAAGCTCCTGCACCGTAGCCGCGACTTTGAGATAAAGGGGCCTCATCCCCAGGTCTCGGCGGAGTTCGTGGGGGCATTTGCCGGCACCTTTGGCCAAGCGGTGGACGTGGAGTTGCTCAAGACTCTGGTCCTCCGCCACCACCGCGGCCAGGGCTTTGTCAACCTGCGGGCCGACGACATCGGGGACCCCCGGCAACGCCTCCTGGCCTTCCTGGTCAACAAGGCCGATGGCCTTTCGGCGTCAGAGAGGGGCCAGCACGCCGCCCAATGGCAGGACTACAAGACCACCCCTCTGGCCTGCGTGTTCCAGAGGGTATTTCCGGCACAGCACCAGTCCTACGACCTCCGCTACCACCCGAGCGCCCTGACAAGCCCCGAGGAAATGGGCAAGGGCCACTTCCCGGACATATTCCGGGACTACGCACCCGGCGAGCTCGAGGTTGCCCTCCGGCAGTTTGGCGATCAGGCCAGGCCCCTGTTGCGGGCGCTCGCCCCCAGCTTCGATGTCCAATTCAGCCACTTGCTCGCCCTACTGGCAACACACACTTGGGCAATCCCGGCCGATACCCAGGAGGAAGTCCCCGATGTCTCCCTGTACGACCACCTGCGGACCACGGCAGCCATTGCCGCCTGCCTTTACCGGTACTACGAGGCGCACAACACGTGGGACGAGGCTGCCCTTCCAGACCCGCCGGGAGAGCCCTTCTGCCTGGCGGTGGGGGACGTCTCCGGCATTCAGGAGTACATCTTCCATATTGCCAGCGCCGGCGGCGGCACCGCCAAACGGCTACGGGCTCGTTCCTTGTTCGTGCAGACTATTAGCGAGGCAGCACCCCTCCACATACTGCGGAAGTTTGGGCTGCCTCCAGCCAATGTGCTCATGGCTTCCGGCGGCAAGTTCTATGTCCTGCTGCCCAACACCGAGGACACGAAGAAGAAGCTGGAGGCCATCCAGCGCCACGTAGACCAATGGTCCCTCACTGGTCTGAGAGGCGCCCTGGCCCTTAACCTGGCCTGGGTCGCCTTCGGAGAAGCGGGCTTCCGGCGGTTCGGGCAGGTCATGGCCCAGTCCATGGACCGCCTGGCCGAGCGCAAAGACCGGCGCTTCCGTCAGGCGCTACTGGTCAACAGCGCCTGGGACAAGGATGTCTTTGTCTTCCCTCCGTTCGGAGCCGACCAGCGGGCCTGCCCATCCTGCGACAGCTTCCCGGTGCCCAAAGATGGAGAGACGCTGTGTCTCCAGTGCGGGGTGGACAGGGAGTGGGGCGAGCGACTACACCATCAGCACTATGTGATTATCTCCCCAGGTGCGTCGGGCGCGGACCGGGAAATGGCCGGCGTCGGCGTAAGCCTGCGCGCAGGACTGGCCGAGTTATCAGACAAGCAAGCCACCCTGATACGATTGAACAACCCCGACACCCTGGAGGCTGCCCAATACCCCACATCGTACCGCTACCTACTCACCAGGCTACCCACCGACAACGGGGAGGTGTTGGACTTCAAGAAGATCGCCGCGAAGAGCGCCGGAAGGCATTACCTGGGCTTCCTCAAGGCCGATGTGGACCGCCTCGGGGAGGTGTTTGCCTTCGGGCTGAAGCGGGAAACGCCCGAAGCCAGCCTGGACACCGTGTCCCAGCTGGCCACGTTGAGCCGCCAGCTTGATCTCTTTTTCACCGGCTGGGTGCAGCACCTGCTCTGCAAGGACTTCCCCGACTGCTATCCCGTCTTCTCCGGCGGGGACGACCTGTTTCTAGTGGGTCCCTGGGACCGAGTCCTGGAGATGGCCGGCCGTATCCACGACGACTTCGCCCGGTGGACGGGCAATCCGCGCCTCACCATTTCGGCAGGGGTGGTGGTCGGGCCGGACAGCTACCCCATCGGCCAGGCGGCGGACGACGCCGAGCACGCCGTGGACGAGGCAAAGGACAAAGGCCGGGACCGCATCACCCTGCTGGGCCACACCCTGACCTGGAGGGACTGGAATACCATCAGCGCCGACTGGCAAAAGCTCCAGCGCGAGGACACCACCAGCGCCTTCCTGTACAGCCTGCTGGAGTATGGCCGGATGTGGCGGGACTACCATCAGAACGGCAACGTCCTGGGCCTGCGGTTCCAACCGATGTTGGCCTACAACCTGGGCCGCAACGTGGACCCCAGGAAAACCCCGGCCTTACACCAGTGGGCAAAGGGGCTGGTGGACTACCGCCCGGTTGAGAAGGAAAAGGAGCTTGTCCTGGACAACCTGGGCCTGCTAGCCCAATTGCTTGTCCTTTGCAAAGGAGGCAAGGCATGAACCAATATCGCCAGTCGCCTGGAGGCCGTCCCGGAGGTAGTGGCCCCCTAGGGCGGCCGCCCGGCCCGCCCTCACACACTCCGGTGCCCCCACAGGCACCGGGCGGTAGCGGGCTGCCACGCGAATACCTGGCCAAGGGGTATTTCGACGCGGAAGGGCATCTGTGGCCCCAACTAGTGGTAGAAGAGGCCATATCCAAGGCGCGCGAAATCGGTCAGAAGCAAGGCCAGGCCGAACTCAAGGCGAGCCAACTGCGTCGCTTCTATGGCAAGGCCAAGAACATTGAGCAGAAGCTGGATTCCGGCCAGAGCTTCAATGGTGTGCGTGCAGAGATTCTTACGCTCCAGCCCATCGCGGCCAACACCGTAGCCAGGGGCAATGCAGCCGATGTCTTCAAAGAATTCATTGACCGCAATGTGGCGCTGGCAGCGAAAGACGAGAAGCACTTCCGGCAAGGTTTTCTCGTGCACTTCCAGAGTGTGGTAGCCTTCTTTACCTATATTTACAGGAGGTGAGCAATGCCATCGTTCCCGCTATTCCTCGAAAAACACCTGGCAATCTCGGCCAAGCTGCTGCTCCTCAGCGGCACCAAAATTGGGGGGTCGAAGGAGGAGCTAGAGATAGGCGGCATGGACAATCCGGTCATCCGCAACCCGCTTACCAAGGATCCATACATCCCCGGCTCCTCACTTAAGGGCAAGCTGCGCACTCTCCTGGAATACAAGTATGGGAAACAAGGCCAGGAAGGGCGACCCTGCGGCTGCGCTCAGCCCGGCTGTCCGGTCTGCACCCTTTTTGGCCCGCACTTCGTCCCCAACCACACCCTGGGCCCCTCCCGCCTCATCGTGAGGGACCTTCCACTCACCCCCGAGTCTCGCCTGGCCCTTTCCAAACTCAAGGATGAAGGCCTGGCCATGGTCGAAGTCAAGTCGGAGAACATCATAGACCGCCGTACGGGCACCGCTGCCCAGCGGGGAGGCCCACGGAGCCAGGAGCGCGTGCCTCCAGGCCCCGCAGATAACCCCATCAAGTTCGAATTGAACATGTCCGTGCGCGTCTTCCGTGGTGATAACGCCGATCAACTCACTGGTTGGATCAAGGAAGCTCTCTCCGTCTTGGAGAAAGACACCCTGGGCGGGTCCGGCACGCGGGGCTACGGCTGGGTCAAAATAGAAGACCTAAAAGTTAGCGACGCATGAACCGGTGCTCGGTCCACCACACGCCCCAGCCCCGCCCTTCAGGGCGGGGTAGCTGCGCATGAACTGGTATACCGTTCGCCTCACCCTCCGGAGGCCTACGGGCACGCCCTGGCAGGCCGATACCATCTTTGGCCACCTGTGCTGGGCGCTGCGCCACCGCCGCAGCGAGCCTGCCCTCGGGGAGCTGTTAGACTGGTACCGGGAGGGAATGCCGCCTTTCCTCCTCTCCGACGGCTTCCCGGGTGACCTGCTGCCGCGCCCGCTCAGCCTCAGCCCACCTCGAGCCGAGACCAGGGAAGCCTTCCGTGAAGGCAGAGATGCCCGCAAGCAGACATATCTCACCATGAGCGACTTCCGCCGCGCCCTGGCCGGCGAGCCGTTTATCCCGGAGCGCGTAGAGGACACCGGCACGACGAGGGCCACCCTCAAGAACCAGATCAGCCGCCTCACCGGGACTACAGGGGAGGAAGGCAACCTGTTCCCCTTCACGGAATACTGGATACCCCAGGTCACCATCTATCTGAAGATAGAGGTTGGCTTTGAGGGCGAGGTGAAGGAGATGTTCGAGTGGCTGGCTGAGACCGGCTACGGCAAGCGCAAGTCCGTGGGCTATGGCGCCATAGGCGGGCTGGACTTCCGGCGTTTCGACGGCTTTCCCGCGCCTGCTGGCGCCAACGGCTTCGTTAGCCTCTCGCCGTTTGTGCCGGCGGCTGGCGACCCTACGGAGGGGCGCTGGCGCACCCGGCTGAAGCGGGGCCGGTTGGGTGAGGACTTCGCCATAGGTGGCCAGCCCTTCAAGCGCCCCATCCTGATGCTCGCTCCAGGCTCGGTGTTCGCCGACAGCCCGGTGAGGGAGTCCTACGGGCGCATGGTCGCCGACGTAAGCCTGGAGCACCCCGAGGTGGTGCAGTACGCCCTGGCCCTGCCCGTGCCCCTGAAACTGCCGGCCACCGTGGTGGCGGAAGGAGGATAGGCAACATGGCTAAGGCCATGGTCATTACTGTGGGCACCGGTACAGCGGGGGCCGACATTGTACGCCCACTGGTCAAAACGGTGAAAGACACGGACCCGGACTTCCTGGTCATGCTGGTCTCAGAGGCCAGCCGTGACAACGCGGCAAAAGTCGCCGTCGCCGTCGGATTTGGGCCGGACAAGCACGAGGTGCGCGTGCTCCGCTTCCCGGACGACGTCAAAAAGACTTTCCAGGGGTCTTTGGATGCAATGAGAATGCTCGTGGGCAAGGGCTACCAGCCCCAGCAGGTGGTGGTGGACTACACCAGCGGCACCAAGGCCATGACGGCGGGCGTCGCCCTAGCGGGGGCGGCCTTCCGCTGCGCCACGCTAAAGTACATTACAGGAGAGCGGCGCAATGGCATCGTCCTGCCCGGCACGGAGCAATTCCTGTCTATACCTCCCGCCGGCATCCTGGCCGTGAGCCAGGTACAAGCGGCCACAGAGCTGGCGCGAAAGCTCAGGTTCGACGCCGCCGCACAGGTGCTCGACGGCATCCCTGAAGGGTTGCTCAGCCAATACGACCACGAGCTAAGAGGCAGCCTGGCGCACCTGGTGTCTGCCTACAGGTCCTGGGACTTGTTCAACCACAAGTTCTTCTGTGGGGAATACGGAGCGGTCCGTTGGGACAAGACCGAGCTCGCGGCATTCAAGCTAAAGGACAAGGCGGTGTTGGGACGCCTGGTCTCTATGGCGAAATCCCTGGAGGACGGGCGGGCGTCGCCCGACGTGCTGGCAGACCTGTTCAACAACGCCGAGCGAAGAAAAATGGAAGGCCGCTACGACGATGCTGTGGCCCGCCTGTACCGCATGGTAGAGGCCCTGGCGCAGTGGGCGCTGCTAGAGCGCCACGGCATTAGTACCGGCAACGTGGACTTGTTGGCTGGCCTTGCCTCTCGGGTGCCGGCGCAGCAGATACAGAGACTGGAAAGCCGCAGGGACCGCGCTGACGGCGCCATCAAGATAGGGCTGGAAGAGAGCATGGGGCTGCTGGACGCGCTGGGCGACCTCGTGGGTAAGGACTTCTGGGCAGCCAAGCGCCTGCGCGCCATCCTGAAGAAGCGCAACAACAGCATCTTGGCCCACGGCTTCACGCCGGTAAGCGGCGAGGACTGCGAGGCGTTGTTCGGCGAGGTCCGCCGCCTGGCGGCGGTTGCCACCCTGCAATTCGAGGGAAGCTGCCAGGCCCTCCAGTTCCCCTGGCTCTAGTTTGGCGAGCGCCGGTGTATGATAGGGTCCAGATATGGGGCGCTCGCAAACGGGGAGAGCGGTCAAAGTAGGTGTGCCAGGCCTTGCGCCCCTGCGGAAGGCCCCGGCGCAGCAGGCCGGAGAAAGGAGGCACTCGCAAGTCAGATACGAAACTCAAAGCTGACTGTGTGGAAAGGCCGTGGTCCTCGAAAGGGGGTTGGAACGTGCGTAGGGGCGCAAGGCTTGCGCCCCCCCCCGGTCCGGCCACGCGCACGGCCGTCTATGTGCAAATACCGGCGGCGATGGCCCTGGCGCCCGCCGCCACACAGGGGGCAACCGTGCCCCTGGCAATGTCGCACCTGGGGCATCATACATTGCGCCACACACGGGCAACTCCAACGGACGCCGGTCGTACGGCACATCGTAGGGGCGCAAGCCTTGCGCCCCTACGCCATTACCACCGCCACGCGGACGGCCAACCGACCCATTGCCCGTCCACGTTCTCGGCGCAAATCCTCGTCTGGGGGCGCAAGCCTTGCGCCCCTACGCCATTACCACCGCCACGCGGACGGCCAACCGACCCATTGCCCGTCCACGTTCTCGGCGCAAATCCTCGCCTGGGGGCACAAGGCTTGCGCCCCTACAGCTACAATAGGCGGTGGAACGGAGGTGTCTGCCTTGCGGGCGCATGAAGGGCAATATCACCGGCGCACAATACGTCTCCAGGGCTATGACTACCGAACGGCGGGCGCCTATTTCATCACCATCTGCACCCATAACCGGGAGATGCTGTTCGATGACCACGTCCTGAGAGCCGTTGCCGAGCAGCAATGGGCGCTGTCCGCCAGCATACGCGCGGAGGTCAGCCTGGACTCCTTCGTAGTCATGCCCAATCACGTCCATGGCATCGTGTGGATCACCAATGTAGGGGCACACGGCCTTGGGGCGCAAGGCCTTGCGCCCCCACGAGCGGGCCCACATGTGTTGCCCCGGTCTCTAGGCGCCTTTGTGCGCGGATACAAGTCTGCCGTGACCCGAGACGCCAACGCCCTCCTGTGCGCACGCGGACTTCCCGTCTGGCAGCGCAACTTCTATGAGCACATCGTGCGGAGCGAAGCCGATCTCGAACGGATTCGTCACTACATTCAGACTAATCCAGAGCGATGGGCCGTTGACCGGGACAACCCGTGCGGGATACCTGATGAGCAAGAGAAGGCGTTTTGGAGCAACATGGAGGATAGGTCGGTGTGGCAGGACCGAGCGCCCTCCGGAGAGAGATAGCATGCTCTACTCCGTTGAACTGAGGCTCAAGGTGGCTCAGGAGGGCGAGGCTAGTACCGTCACCGGCTACCACGTTTACGCCTTCTTCCTGCACCTCATCGAGCTGGCGAATCCTGTGCTGTCGGCCAGGCTGCACGAGGAGGGCGGCCCCAAGCCTTTCACACTTTCACCTCTTTCACCCTCCGACGCCGGGGAGCGCCGGGTGGTGCTGAGGGAAGGCGCCAGGCTCCACATCCGGGTGACCCTCTTGCAGGAAGATGTGTTTGCTTCGCTGGCAGATAGCGTGTGGCGTCTGCCTGCGGGGCAAAACCTGCCTTTGGGCGGGGTTTGGGTGGCCTGCCAGGGCCTGGGCACCACGCCGCTCCAGAGCCCCCGAGCAGCCTTCACCACCTTCCAGGAGCTTGTCGCCGGCGCCAGTGAGGAGCGCAAGCTGGCGCTGGCTTTCCTTTCGCCCACCACCTTCCGGACCAAGGGGGAGCGGAACACTCTATTCCCCGAGCCCTCGCGGGTGCTCGGCAGCTTACTCTCGCGCTGGAACGCCTACGCGCCCGCCGACCCTTCGCTCGGCTCAGGGCGTGCTCTGGCCTTGCCTGTTGGGGAATCCGCTGTCGCCGGAGTGCGGCTCGCGGCGTACAGGCTATCCACCCGGATGCTGGACTTCGGTAGCTACCAGGAGCAGGGCTTTTGCGGCCAGGCCACGTACTCCCTAGGGGAAGGCATGTCGCCGGACCAGGTCCGGGTGGTACAGGCCCTGGGCGCTTTCGCGCTCTATGCCGGCGTCGGCGCCAAGACTACCATGGGCATGGGCCAGGCGAAGAGGCTGGAAGGGCCTGGTCTGATGTCTCCCGGGACGGGCACTGTGCCCGCCCCGGTCGAGTTGCCGCGACGCGTCCTCACCGGAAGCGAATAGTCAGCCCGTAGCCATCGGCTGGACTGGCGGGGGGAACGTGGCCACCAAAGAGCTGATGCCCCGGGTCCTCGACCTGGACAACCTCTATGCCGCCTGGGACGAGGTGCGGCACAACCGCGGCGCCGCCGGCGGCGACCGCATCAGCCTGTGGCGCTTCGAGCAGCGCCTGGAGCTCAACCTGCTGCACCTGGCCGAGCGCGTCGAGGTTGGCTCCTACCAGCCCGGCCGCGTCCGCCTGACCAGCATCCACGCCGGCGGAAAGCACCGGGACATAGCGGTCTGGTGCATCGCCGACCGGGTCCTCCAGCGGGCCGTTCTTCAAGTCGTGGAGCCTATCTTCGAGCGAAGGTTCCTGCCCACCAGCTTCGGCTACCGGCGCCGGCGGTGCGTGGGAGACGCCGTCCGGCGGGTGCTCCAACTGCGTGACCAGGGCTGCACCTGGGTGCTGGACGCCGACATCCGCGACTGCTTCCCCAGCCTGGACCACGAGCTGCTCCTGTCCCTGCTCAGGCGGCGGGTGATGGACCAGGACCTGCTGGACCTCCTCGCCCTGTGGCTGCCCTACGGGCGGTCCCGGGCCGTCCGCCGCTCCCACCGGCCCCAGGGCATCTCCCTGGGCGCGGTCACCTCGCCCCTGCTGTGCAACGTGTATCTCCACGAGCTGGACCTGGCCCTGGCGCGCGCCCGCCTGGAGGCCGTCCGCTACGCCGACGACTTCGTGGTGCTGTGCCCCACCGAGGAGGCGCGCGACCATGCCCTGGAGACAGTACGGTGCTGCCTGGAGCCGTTGCGTCTCGAGCTGAACACCGAGAAGACCTGGCTCCGCACCTTCAAACAGGGGTTCACCTTCCTGGGCGTCACCTTCCAGGGCAAGGGGTACTGGTACCGCCGCAACGGCGTCAAGGTGGCCGCCAGCGACAGGGGTGACACCTTCCCCCTGGAGATAGACGGCTACCAGTAGCAGACGCGACGGAGAGACAGAGACAGAGACAGGGATAGAGATAGAGATAGAGATAGAGATAGAGATAGAGACAGGGTACCTGTAGGGGCGGACGGCTGTCCGCCCTGGCGCGTAGGTAGTAGGCAATTCCTCTCCCCGCGTCGGGGAGAGGCGGGAAGAGAGGTCGGGAGCCGATGCCCAACCTGTACGTCACTGAGCAAGGTGCCCGCCTGGAGCGGGAGTACGACCGCCTGCTGGTGGTCAAGGATGCCGCGGTGCTCCTGGATGTGCCCGCCATCAAGGTGAACGAGGTTGTACTGGTGGGCCGCATTGGTGTGACCACGCCGGCCCTCCAGATGCTCCTGGAGCGGGACATCGGCGTGGTGCTGGTCAGCCGCCTGGGGGAGTTCCTGGGCCGGCTGAGCGGCGACCGCGCCAGCAACACCGCCCTCAGGCGCGCCCAGTACCGGCGGGCCGACGAGCCCGAGTTCTGCCTCGGGGTGGCCCGCGCCGTGGCGTGGGGCAAGGTGTGGAACTGTAGAGTCCGCTGCCTGCGTATCGCCGCCGCTGCGGACAACGGCACGGCCCGCCAGGCTGGAGCCAAGCTCGGAGCACTGCTGCCCAGGTTCGCCAGCACAGCCACCGTTGCCGAGGTGCGTTTCCTGGAGGCCCAGGCCGGCCGGGCCTACTTTGCCGCCATGCGCAGCCAGCTTCACCCGGGGTGGGAGTTCCCCAGCCGGCAGAGGCGCCCGCCCCCGGACCCCATCAATGTGCTGCTCAGCGCCACCTACACTCTCCTCACCGAAGCGGTCTACTCGGCCACGATCATCGCGGGGCTGGACCCATACTGCGGCTTCTACCACGTCGAGCGACCGGGAAGGCCGGCCCTGGTGCTGGACCTGATGGAGGAGTTCCGCCCGCTGATTGCCGACTCCGTGGTGGTGACGCTGGTGAACAAACGGTTGCTGACGCCCCGGGACTTCCGCCCCGGGCCTCCCGTAGGGGCGGACGGCCGTCCGCCCTTACCCGTCATACTCCATCCCGACGGCTACAAAACGGTGCTGCGCACCTTTGGCGAGCGGCTGCGTACCCCGGTCACCATCCCCCGCCTGGGGCGCCGGACCACCTACCACCGCCTGCTGGAGGTGCAGGCGCGAGCACTGGCCGCCGCCATCGAGGGCCGCCGGCCGGCCTATGAGCCGTTCCGCACGCGGTGAGGGGGGATGCCATGTACATCGTCGTGTGCTACGACATATCGGACAACCGGCGCCGGGCCAGGCTCCATGAGCTGCTGCTGGGCTATGGTAACCCGGTGCAGAAAAGTGTCTTCGAGTGCTCCCTCACCGGCGGCCAGCTCCAGAAGCTTCGGGCCAGGGCACGCCGCTATGCCCGCAAGCCTGGCGAGAGCATCCGCTACTACCAGCTCTGCGCCCGCTGCCAGGAGCGGACGGAAGCGGACGGTACACAACTGCTGGAGACCAGTCCGCCGAAGGACTTCGTGGTGTGAGCGCGGGCCACGGAAACCATTGACAACAGTCGGGGAGATGTGGTAAACCATGCACATCCGCTGCTCGCGGCGGTGGAAACCAGGGAATGGAATCTGGCGGCATGCCCAGGGGGCTTGCGAGCACCCGGTTTCGGAAGGCCCAGCTTGGGGGTGCTCGCAACAGATTCAAAAAGGAGGTGGTGCAGATAGAAGCAGGGCCGCAGTCCGGGCGTGGCCCGGGAGGCCTGGACGGGGGGGTGCTCGCAAACAGATAGGCCTGGCAGATATGTTGGGGGTGAAGAGACACTATCCTGGAAACGGGATTGAGACGCGCCAAGATAGAGATAGAGACGGGAGATAGAGACGGGAGACTGCAGGCGGACGACGGAGGCCCAGATCAGACCCCGAAGGCCCCAAATCTCTAACTCTGTCTCCAGTCTCTGTCTCCGCCCTGGAAACGGGATTGAGACGCGCCAAGATAGAGATAGAGACGGGAGATAGAGACGGGAGACGGATGTGTTCAAGTTTGAAAAGCTTGAGGTATGGAAGAAGTCCGTACAGCTCTATCAGGAGGTGCTTGAGTCTTGTGAGGCCATAGGACCAAGAGACCAGGGGTCCCTGGGCGAACAGTTGAGGCGGGCGTCGCTGTCGGTGTCCGCGAACATAGCCGAAGGAGCCGGAAGGGACGGCGTCAGGGAAGCCAGGTACTTCTTCAACATCGGCAAGGGATCAGTCTACGAGGTGGTCAGCTTGTTGTATGTGCTTCGGCAAAGGGGCTTGTTGCAGCCCAACGAGTACGACGCCCTCTACAAACAATGCGACGAGATCGCCATGATGCTCAGTGGCCTCATGAAGAGGTAGTACCCATTGCTCTCAGCCCCTTTTATCTCCCTCCCCCTCTCTATCTCCCCGTCTCTATCCCTATCTGGTAAGAGACACTATCCTGGAAACGGGATTGAGACCCCCTGTAGGGGCGCAAGGCTTGCGCCCCCCCGGCCCCGGTTCGCCCACCCGCGCGCGACCGGCTATGTCCAACCACCGGCCCAACGCATGGTGGTCCTGCCGTTCGCCCTCACACACGTGTCCTCCGCATGTCATACCTTCACCACCGTCCACGCCCGCCACATGCAGGGGCGGTCAAACCGACGAACGTCGGTGTTGGTGCACATCGTGGGGCGCAAGCCTTGCGCCCCTACCACTGCGTCCGCTGGGGGCAGCGTCCTGTCGGTGTTGGTGCACATCGTGGGGCGCAAGCCTTGCGCCCCTACCACCTGCTGATAACCAAGGACAGGCACCCCTGGGCCTGTGCCCATTTACCGGACGTTGGCCCCTGTGCTAGACTTGTGCCCGGTAGCGCAATGTCGAAAATGGATCGGTCCCAGCGGCTGTTCCAGCAGGCCCAGGAGTTCCTCCCGGGCGGCGTGGACAGCCCCGTCCGCTCCTTCACCGCCGTGGGCGGCACCCCGCCCTTCATCCGCCGGGGCCGTTTCTCCAAGGTGTGGGACGAGGACGGCAACATCTACACAGACTACGTGGGGTCGTGGGGCCCCCTGATCTTGGGACATGCCCACCCTCACGTGGTCCAGGCGCTGATGAGCGTCCTGCAGCGGGGCACCAGCTTCGGGGCGCCTACGGAGACCGAGACCATTCTGGCCCAGATCATTACCGAGGCCCTACCGTCGGTCGAGATGGTGCGCTTCGTCAGCTCGGGGACGGAGGCCACCATGAGCGCGCTCCGGCTGGCCCGGGCCTTCACCGGGCGAGAGAAGGTCATCAAGTTCGAGGGCTGCTACCACGGGCACGTGGACGCCCTGCTGGTCAAAGCTGGCTCGGGGGCGGCCACCCTGGGGGTGCCCACCAGCGCCGGCGTGCCCGCCGCCCTGGCCCAGGCCACCCTGGTGGCCGCCTACAACGATTTGGAGGCGGTCCAGCGCCTGTTCGAGGCACAGCCCGCCGAGATTGCGGCGGTCATCGTCGAGCCGGTGGCGGCCAACATGGGGGTGGTGCCCCCCGAGCCGGGCTTCCTGGCCGGCCTGCGCCAGATCACGCGGGAGTTCGATGCTCTGCTGATTTTCGACGAGGTGGTCACCGGCTTCCGGGTAGCCTACGGCGGGGCCCAGACGCTGTTCCACGTAGAGCCCGATATCACCTGCCTGGGCAAGATCATTGGCGGGGGGCTGCCCGTGGGCGCCTACGGCGGCAGCCGGGAGATCATGGGCCTGGTGGCCCCGCTGGGGCCGGTGTACCAGGCGGGCACCCTCTCGGGCAATCCGCTGGCCATGACCGCGGGCATCTCCACTCTGCGGTTCTTGAAGGAGCCCGGCGTCTATCCCCGCCTGGAGGAGAGGGCGGCCTGGCTGGTAGCGGGCGTCCGGGAGGCGGCCGTGGAGGCCGGGGTGCCCCTCACCGTCAACCGGCTGGGCTCCATGTTCACCCCGTTCTTCACCCCCGGCCCCGTGTTCAACTACGCCACCGCTCAAGCCGCCAGCACCCACCGCTACGCCGCGTTCCTCCACCGCCTGCTGGAAGCGGGCGTCTATCCACCCCCCTCCCAGTTCGAGGCGTGGTTCCTCTCTGGCGCCCACACTGAGACCGACATCGAGGCCACCCAGGCCGCCGTGGCCAGTGCCCTGGCCGGCCTGGCCCAGACGGCCTAGCCCAGACGGCCGCAGCGCGTCCCGTCCCCGCCCGCAGATTCAAAGAGCGCGTGAAGGGCTTGACAACTCACCTAGGGAAGGCTATCATCCAGGGTGGTCGATCAATCGGCTAACTTTGGGCGCATCACGACCGGCGGTCTCGGAACCTGTCCCGGGCTCTGGATGACCCAATCGTAACCGAGTAGTACCAATAAGGAGGTCATCCATGAGTCCAGCGGACAGAACGTTGGCTTGCGCCGAGTGTGGCGCTAGCTTCGTTTTCACCGCAAGCGAGCAGGAGTTCTTCGCCTCCCGGGGCTATGTAAACGAGCCCAAGCGCTGTCCCACGTGCCGCGAGGCCCGCAGGAGCCAGCGCTTCGGTAGCCGCGGTGGCTCAAGCTCCGGTGGCCGGGAGCGGGAAATGTACCCCGCGACATGCGCGTCGTGCGGCGCTCAGACCCAGGTCCCATTCCAACCCAGACAGGGACGGCCGGTGTACTGTAGCGATTGCTTCTCTCGCATGCGCTCTACCAGCGCTCGTTAGACATCAAGATCTCAAGAAAAGGGGTAGCTTATTTGGGCTGCCCTTTTTCTTTCCCCTGGGCACCGCTACGGGCTGTCATCCAGCGATACGTTCTTCAGCACCAGTTCCTGAATCTCCACATCCCTGACCTCGATTCGCCCAAAGACGCTGGAGCGTATCACTGTCAGGTTTTCCACAAAGCCAACACTGCTCTGCGGACCCAGGATACGTATCCTGTCTACCCGCAGCCCCGTCTCCCGGCCACGTTTACTCACGCGAGGCCCATCCCCGTTACCGTTGTTATTGCTATCTTTGTCATCCAGGGTATGGACTACCCCAAGCTTGAGCACGCTGGCAGCACCCCGGCCGCAACGTACCACATTGACCACCTCCAGGTCGAGGTCCAGCTCATTGTCTTCGGCCACCACGTTCTCTATTTTCACCCGCACCACGTCGGCATCAATGTCCAGCCTCTCAGCTTCCACAGTGTCAAAAGTCAAAGTACAGATTCTGAGCTTCCCCGAACCAAACTGGCCCGACTGGCCGGCTATCTCCAACAGTGGTTGGGTCCCCCCGATAATCAGAGCCTCGTCTATGGTGATCTCTTTGACAGGGTCGTTGGCCCGTAGCTCGATGACAATGGTGTTGGAACCTTGTGGCTGCGTACCGTCCTGGTTCGGCGGCAACCGCACCGTCTCCTCCGACCTTACCCACCGCTCAGCTACTGGGTCATACTTATAGGTAGTCGTCCTGTCCATTGCGGCGTTAGCCCTGAGATGCCCCACCTCCGCGACCACCCCGGACGCCGCCGCCACAGTCAGCACCGCCACCACCACCCACATGGCCCGCCGGGACACAACACCGAGCACCCTGGTCAACTGGCCTAGAGCCCATTGCAGCTTCATGCTATGCCTCCTCTCATCAGGCTGGCTGAAATGTTAACCTGTAATCAGTATACGGGTCGCAAATAGTAAAACCTATCATTTTGCCAGCCCCGGCAGAGGTTTATAACTGGTTTCTAACCATTCGGCCCTCCCCAAGCCGTCATTGGCAGGAAATGGGGTGGCGATGTATCTGGGTCTGCCGTCCTCCCCGGCGCCTTTTGCAGTGTGTTTGCAACAACAACCCCCTTCTACGCCAGAAGCGCTACGCCAAAAACGTAGGGGACGTGTTCTGCCAGGTGCCCTCTCGACCCCTTGACACCGGCTGGAAACGGGCCTACAATTGCAACTGGTTCGCATGAACTTGTGCACACTCGGACAAAGCTATCTATGGGCGGGCAAGGTGGGACTGCTGCATAAGCGTGCTATTTGCGTAGCTGCTTGAAAGGAGAGCCGTGGGAGAAGCGCTGGTCATCACTCTGAGAGAAGGTATCGAGGCTGCCCTAGTCGTGGGCGTCATCCTGGCCTACCTGGCCAGGACCGGCAGAACGGACCTGCGCCGTTATGTCTACCAGGGCCTGGGCGCCGCCGTCGTGGCCAGCCTGGCCCTGGCCGCCGTATTCCAGGTGATGGGCATTGACCCCGAGAACGAGTACCTCGAGGGGGCCTTACTCACCGTGGGCGGCCTGTTCGTGGCCAGCATGGTGGTGTGGGTGTGGCGCACCGCCCGGGACATCCGCAAGCGCATGGAGTCGCGCCTGGAGGCGCTGGTTGCCGGCGGCGGTGGCCGCGGGCCCGGCCTGGGCCTGTTCCTGTTCACCTTCTTCATGGTCTTCCGGGAAGGCGCCGAGACGGTGCTGTTCCTCATGGCAGCCACCGTAGGGCGCTTCAACCTGCTGGGCCTCACCGGTGGCGTGTTGGGCCTGGCTGTGGCGGTGCTCTTCGGATGGTCCCTCATCCGGGGCAGCCTGCGCATTAACTTCGGGCGTTTCTTCACCGTGACCACGGTGGTGTTGTTGGTGCTGGCCGCCAAGCTGCTGGCTGGTGGCATCCACGAGTTCGCCGAGGTCGGGGCGCTGCCCATGTCGGCTGGCGTCATGCAGGTATTGGGTTACTTCGTGCGCGACAATACCTCGACCATCATCCTGATGGGGTTGCTGGTCCTGCCCCTGCTGCTGGTGCTGTGGGACTGGGGCGCCAGGGCTCCGCAGCCGAAAGAGGCTGCTTCCGGCCCCGAGCGCCGGAAGCAGCTCGCCGCCCAGCGCCACGAGCTGGCCTGGCGCGTCGCGCTCTCCGTGGTGGCACTGGTGGTGCTCGTTGCCATGGGCTCCGCCGCCCTGGCCCGAGGGGCCTACGACCCGCCGTCAGAGGCGGTCACCGCCTCTGACGGCCACGTCCACATCCCTGTTGCCTCGCTGGAAGTGGGCCGGCTGCACAAGTTCGCCTACACGGCTTCCGATGGTACTACCGTGCGCTTCCTGGCCGCGCGCCTGGAGGATGGCTCCATCCCCACCGGGCTGGACGCCTGCGCCATCTGCGGGGCCATGGGCTATATGCAGGACGGCGACCACGCCGTGTGCAAGCGCTGCAATGCCCCTATCTACATGCCCACCCTGGGCGAGGGCGGTGGCTGCAATCCCCTCCCCCTGGCTTCGACACTGGATAGAGGCGACCTGGTGGTCCAGGAGGCGGACCTGATTGCGGCCGCCAGACTGTTCAAATAAGAGATGCTGCTGCGCATACTGAGGGAGGCCCTGGGCCGGCGCCGCCGCCGGGTAGCCCTGGCCTTCCTGGCCATCCTGCTGGCGGCCTCCCTGAGCACCGCCCTGCTCGGCCTGTCCACCAGCGTGTTGGAACGCATGAGCCAGGAGCTGCGCGCCTATGGCGCCAACATCCTGGTCACCCCTCGCTCCGAGGCGGTACGCCTGGAGATCGGCGACATCAGCTACACCCCGCCCACCCAGCAACCGCTGCTGGATGAAACAGACCTTCACAAGCTCAAGACCATCTTCTGGCGGAACAACATCCGTGGATTTGCCCCCTTCCTCAGCCTGGTAGCCTCGGTCAATGGCGAGCCCGTGGTGGTCACGGGCACCTGGTTCGAGCACCGGTTCACTCTCGCCCGGGGCACCCGTCTCACCACCAACGTGGGCCTAGAGGCAGCCGCCAGGGCCACCCAGGAGTACGTCGCCGGGGTGAAAGGCCTCTCCCCATGGTGGCGGGTCCAGGGGCGCTGGCCGGCTGGTCCCGGGGACGGAATGGGCAATGAAGGTCTCATAGGCTCGACCCTGGCTAACAAGCTCGGAGTCCAGCCCGGCGACACCATCAACATGCAGTACGCCGGGCGTTCGCGGACCGTTGAGGTGACGGGCATCCTTTCCACCGGCGGGCTGGAGGAGCAGCAGGTCTTCGTGCCCCTGGCCACGGCCCAGGAGCTCGCCGGGGTGGCCCAGGGCAGCTCGCGGGTGCTGGTGAGCGCCCTGGTCCTGCCCGAGGACAAGCTGGTCGGCGAGCTGAGGGGCAAGTCCCCGGACGAGATGACTCCCGAGCAATACGAGGTCTGGTACTGTAGCCCGGTCATGGGCTCGGTGCTCCGCCAGATTGAAGAGGCCTTGCCCGGGGTGCAGGCCCGCCCCATCCTCCAGGTATCACAGGCGGAGGCCTCCTTCGCCAGCCGGATCCAACTCATGGCCCTCATCATCACCCTGGTGGCCCTGGGGGCTTCAGCCCTGGCGGTGATGACCACCATGACCACACTGGTCCTGGAGCGGCGCCGGGAGATCGCCATCATGAAGGCCATCGGCGCCGACGACGCGCAGGTCGCAGTCCTTTTCCTGACGGAGGCGGGCGCCCTGGGGCTGCTGGGTGGCCTGGCCGGCTACGGCCTGGGCCTGGCCCTGGCCCGGCTACTCGGAGTTTGGGTGTTCGGGCATGCCCTGCCCGTGGGGCTCGATCTCTTGCCCCTGGTGCTGCTGCTCTCCCTGGCGGTGGCCCTCCTGGGCAGCCTGGGCCCACTGCGCCAGGCCATCGGCACCCCACCCGTCTACGCCTTGAGAGGCAACTAATGAGACATCAGATGTTTCCCCCTCCCCCTCTGGGAGAGGGCTAGAGCTTGCCCTGAGCAGAGCGAAGGGGTGAGGGTGACTTAGCATGTTGCTACGTGTAGTACTCAAGTCCCTGGCCCGGCGCCGCTTGCGGGTGGCGGTGGCTGCCCTGGCAGTGGCCCTGGGGTCGCTTCTGGTATCGTCCCTCGCGGTGCTCTCCCTGAGCGTGGCCCAGCAGGCCCGCCAGGAGCTACGGGCCTACGGGGCTAACCTGTTGCTGGTGCCCCAGTCGGTCAGTGCGCCGGTAGGGTTAGGCGCCCTGGGCATGGGCACGGTGGCCGAGGCCGCCGAGCTGCCCCCGGCGACTCTGGAACAGTTGGCGAGCTCCCCACCCACAGACGTGATCGCCTATGCGCCTTTCGTATACGGACTGGCCAGGCTGGGCGACGGGTCGCAGTCAGCCGACGTGGTGGTGTCGGGCACCAACCTGGCCCAAGCGCAAGCCCTCAGCCCCTGGTGGCAGGTAGCAGGCGCCTGGCCCGCCACGCTCCCTCCGACAGGCCCCCGGCAAGCCCTGGTGGGCACGGACATCTCGCAGAAGCTGGGAGTAGCCATCGGCCAGGAGATAGCGCTGTCGGGGCCTGGGGGCCAGTCTTCGTGGCGAGTGTCCGGCGTGCTCAGCACCGGCGGCTCCGAGGACAGCCAGATCGTCATGGACCTGGCGCCGGCCCAGTCGCTACTGGGGCGCCAGGGGGTGGACCTGGTCCAGCTCCGCGCCCAGGGTAGGCAGCCAGCCCTGGAGGCTACCGCCCGCGGACTGGAAGCGGCCATTCCGGGCTCCCAGGCCCGAGTGGTCCGCCAGGTAGCCTCCGCCGAGAGCTCGGTGGTGGCCAAGGTCCAGGGCTTGATGGCCCTGGTGGCCATGCTGGTGCTGGTAGCCGCCAGCCTGGCGGTGTTCAGCACCATGGCTACCACCGTACTGGAGCGCACCCCTGAGGTAGGGCTGATGAAGGCGCTGGGGGCCAGCCCCAACCGCATCGGCCTCATGTTCACTCTGGAGGCAACGGCCATCGGCGCCGCGGGTGGCCTGACGGGGTTCGCGTTGGGCCTGGCCGTGGCCCAGGCCATCGGCAAGAGCGTCTTTGGCTCCTACCTGCCCGCATCCCTCTGGGCGCTGCCGGCGACCATCGCCGTCGCTCTGGCAGTGGCCCTGCTGGCCAGCCTGTGGCCCATACGTCGCGCGGTGCGCATCGAAGCCGCCCGCATCCTGAGGGGAGAATAGACCATGGAACCCATCATCACAGCCCACGCCCTGACCAAGCGCTACAACGGGACCACCGCCCTGGACAGGGTGGACCTGACAGTCGCCCCCGGCGAGTGGCTGGCCATTATGGGACCCTCCGGCTCGGGCAAGACCACGCTGCTCAACCTTATCGGCTGCCTGGACCTGCCCTCTGAAGGAAAGCTTCTGGTGGCTGGCACCGAGGTGTCGCGCCTCAGCGGCAAGGACCTCACGCGGTTCCGCCGGGAGACGGTGGGCCTGGTGTTCCAGCAGTTCTATCTCGTCCCCTACCTCACCGCCCTGGAGAATGTAATGCTGGCCCAGTACTTCCACAGCATAGCCGACGAGGCCGAGGCCAGGCAGGCCCTGGATGAGGTAGGGCTGGGCGGGCGTCTGCGCCATCTGCCCTCTCAGCTCTCCGGCGGCGAGCAGCAGCGGGTGTGCATAGCCCGCGCCCTGATCAACGAGCCCAAGCTGGTCCTGGCCGACGAGCCCACCGGCAACCTGGACCGGGCCAACGAGGACCTGGTGCTGGGGCTGTTCAAGCGACTTCACGAACAGGGCCACACTGTCGTCATGGTCACCCACGACCCCGAGGTGGCGGGACTGGCCCAGCGCACGGTCCACCTGGACCACGGACGCCTGGCAGAAGCAGTGCCCACAGCTTCAGGCTAGAGGAATAGAGTGACCGCCCCAACCACCACCAGCATCACCCCCATAATGGTGTTGCGGTCGAACGACTCCACCTTGCGGTTGATGAGGAATCCCAGCCCCAGGGTGAACAGGGGTGTGGTCCGGTTAAGGGGCTCGACAATAGTCACCGGGATCACCGCCAGCGCCCAGTAGCGCAGGAGTTGGGCCACGCTGCTGGCCACGCCGGCGCCCAGGAACCACTGTACCGCCCGCGGCGGGCTGTTCAGGAGATTGTGCCTGGGGCCGGCGCTGGCCAGGGATGACCCCAGTACCAGGGCCGCTGCGGTGTATGACACCAGGCTGCCCAGCACCGGCGCGTTCGTTTGCATCATGGCGCCCTTGACCAGCAGGGGAGTTATCGCCCAGCAAAGGGCGGCCACCAGCCCCAGGGCGAAGCCTCGGCGCACCAGGGATGGATCGGCCAAAGTGGGCACGCCACCCGGGTTGCCACTGGTGCGCGCCATCAGCCCGGCCCCCAATACTATCAGCCCCGAACCGGCCACGATCCCCGGGGTAACCCGCTCCCCGAAAACGGCGATGGCGAAGACCATGGTGATTAGCGGCGATGTCCCCGAGAGTGTGACCGCCCGGGAGGCCCCAATCAGCCGGATAGCATGGAAGTTGAAGGAGCGGCCCACGGAGAAATGCAGGATACCTGCCCCGGCCAGTAACAACCAGGTGGCGGGCGCCAACTGGCCCACCCGGCCCAGGTCGCCGTTGGCCAGGGCCAGCAATAGAAAGAAGGGCGGGGCCACCAGCACCGTGATCAGCACACCCACGGAGGGACTGGTCAGCAGGGTGCCCCGGCGGGCCAGGTTCATATTGACCCCGAAGGCCATGGAGGACAGCACGGGCAGCAGGAAGAGCACGACAGGTGAATACTAGCAGACGGCCGCTAGCCAAGCAATTCTGCACCCAGACCCCAGGATAGCGGCTGAGCGATGGTCCATTATTTGCCCGGTCCCGCTAACTGTCATTCTGAACGAGTCCTTCCGGTAAAGGACGAGTGAAGAATCCGTACTCCTGGCGCCTCCGGGCAGGATGCGGTTAACCGCCGGTGCCGGCCGTGACCCCCAGCCGGGAGAGGTGGCTCAGCGCCTCCTCAACGGTGATCACTGTGGCATACTTCTGGTGCATGTCGAAGAGGCTAGCGAGGTGGAAGAAACGCGAGCGGTCGAAGCAACCCTCTTCGACCACGAACATGGCGAACCCGTGAGAATGGCCGTCCACCACGGAGGCTCGAACACAGCCCGAGGTGCTGTCGCCGGTCGCCAGAATGCAGTCCACGCCCTGGGCCCTCAGCTCCTCAGCCAGGCCGGTCTGGAAGAAGGCGCTGGCCATGGGCTTGGCCACGATGCGCTCGCCGGGCAGGGGAACAATCTCGGGAGGGAACTCTTGATCGGCGCCGCCAAGGGCGGCCTCGTGCTGGGCGGAGTCCTCCGCCTTGCGCTTGGTGGTGCCGCTGCCCCGCTTGCCGTACGTGTAGGCCACGGGCAGGCCCAGGCGGCGGGCGGCACCCAGCAGGCGTCGAATGTGGGGCAAGGCCTCCCAGGCATAAATGCCGCATGAGGTCCGGTACTCCTCGATGGCCTCGAGGACAGGCATGGGCCGGGAGCCCACGAAGGTGCGGACTACGTCCACAACGAGCAGCGCCGGGTGTTGACCGAACGGGCGCGGGTGGCCAAAGCCAGCCTTCTCGAAGATGGCTCGGTCCTCGGGGGGAACAATCTGCTGCCACGGCCTCACAGTACACCTCCTAATGGGAATGCCTTGCTTATAGCACCTATCGTCGCGCCGTGTCAAGGGATCCCATCTTGACAAGGCCCAAAGCGGTGGCTAGGATGTACCTTAGTGTGTTAGCACTTCAACGACGGAAGCGCTAATCCAAGGCCGAGTCCCCTCGGCCTTTCCATTGGAGGATCATGGATGCCAATTTACGAGTATGAGTGCTCGTGCTGTGGCGCTCGCTTCGAAGAGCGGCGCGGGTTTCACGAAGACCGGGTGGCCCTATGCCCCCGGTGTAAGGGGCATGGCCAGCGGCTCCTCAGTGCCGTTCCCATCATCTTCAAGGGGTCGGGGTTCTACGTGACTGACTACCCCAAGACGGGACAGTCGAACTTGGGGTCCCCCAAAGCGGCGGAGGGCAATGGCGCCAGTGACGAAGGAAAAAAGCCGTCGCCAACCGGCGGCGACGGCAGCAAGGCGCCGGCTGCCAGCAGTGAGGGGAGCAAGACAGCGGCCACGGCTGCCAAGGAAGGTTAGTGCGTGCCCTGGTCCAGAGGGTAGCCCGGGGTTCAGTCTCCGTTGAAGGGGAGGTCGTTGGGAAGATTGGGCGTGGGCTGGCGGTGCTGGTGGGAGTGGCCAAGGACGATGCAGACAAAGACGTGCAGTATCTAGCTGAGAAGATACCCAATCTCCGTATTTTCTCGGACCAGACCAGCAAGTTCAACCTCTCCGCCGCCGACGTGGGTGGCGGGTTGCTCGTAGTCAGCCAGTTCACCCTCATGGCAGATACCCGCAAGGGGCGTCGTCCCAGCTTCGACCAGGCTGCACCCCCTGAAGTAGCGGAACCTCTCATTGACCAACTGGTGTCCCGTTTGCGGGAGAGCGGGCTGCCCGTGGCCACCGGGGTGTTCCGGGCCCACATGCTGGTGGAAATCCACAACGACGGCCCGGTCACAGTGCTCCTGGACAGCCGGGCCGGCCGGGAACAAAAGGACGCCTAGCCCTCTTGACCAATGCTCGGCAACCAGTTTGAAACTCGCCGCTACAATGTCTATAATAGCTTTACTCTATTAGGAGACTAGATTGGCAGTTCGAAGGCTCACTGTGGACGTCCCAGATCGCGGAGAAACATCTGCAACCCCATCATCAGAGGAGGCCGCCTCAACCGAGCCGCCGGTACACCCTGCGGCCCTGATCGAAAAAGCCCGCGCGGTGCGGCGCCACGTCATCCGCATGATAGGGCATGTCGGCAGCGGCCATCCGGGAGGGTCCCTTTCCGCCACCGATATTCTGGTGGCCCTATACTTCGCGGTGCTACAACACAATCCCCGAGACCCACACTGGCCAGACCGGGACCGGTTCATCCTCAGCAAGGGGCATGCCGCCCCAGCTCTGTACGCCGTGCTGGCAGAGGCTGGCTACTTCCCAGTAGACGAGCTGAGCACGCTGCGGCAGTGGGGCAGCCGCCTTCAGGGCCACACCGACGTCAACCGCACGCCCGGCGTCGAGATGAGCGCGGGATCCCTGGGGCAGGGTCTGTCCTTCAGCATAGGCATGGCCCTGGCAGCCCGCCTGGACAGGAGCGGCTACCACATCTACACGCTGTTGGGAGATGGGGAATGCGATGAGGGCCAAGTGTGGGAGGCCGCCATGGCAGCCAGTCACTTCCACCTGGACAACCTGACCGCTATTGTGGACCGCAACCAGCTCCAGCTTGACGGCTGGACCTCGCGGATAATGGACCTGGAGCCGCTGGCTGACAAGTGGCGCGCCTTTGGCTGGCACGTCCTCGAGGTGGATGGCCATAACCTCGCCCGGCTACTGGACGCTTTCCGCCAGGCGAAAGGCGTTTCCGGCCGGCCGGCCGTCATCATTGCCCGCACCATAAAGGGCAAAGGCGTCAGTTTCATGGAGAACAACGTGGACTTCCACGGCCGGGCGCCTTCCCGGGACGAGCTGGACAAGGCCCTCCGGGAGTTGGCGTAGCTCCATGGCCCAGACAGCTTCAATTCGAGAGGCCTATGGCCGGACCCTGGTGGAGCTGGGGAAGAGGGATCCCAACATCGTCGTCCTGGACGCGGACCTCTCCAAGTCCACCATGACTCGCTACTTCGCCGAGCAGTTCCCTGACCGGTTCTTCGATTGCGGCCTGGGGGAGCAGAACATGGTGGGCATCGCCGCCGGGTTGGCGGCTTCGGGCAAGATACCGTTTGCCTCTACGTTCGCGGTTTTCGTGCCCGGACGCACCTTCGACCAGTTGCGCATGAGCGTGGCCCAGCCAGGCCTCAACGTCAAGATCGTGTGCACCCACGGCGGCATCAGTGTGGGCGAGGACGGTGCCTCCCACCATTCCATCGAGGACCTCGGGCTCGCTTGCTCGCTCCCGGGGTTCAGTGTGGTGGTGCCCGCCGACGCAGCCGAGACGGCCCAAGCGGTGATGGTGGCGGCCTCCACGCCCGGTCCGTTCTATATCCGGCTGTGCCGGCCTGCCAGCGACGTGGTGCACCCAGCAGAGTGCCGTTTCCAGCTTGGCGTGGCCGAGCTGCTACGCCAAGGGGATGACGTTACCATCATCGCTACCGGCCTGATGGTCCCGGCTGCGCTGGAGGCAGCGGCGGCCCTGGCCGGTGAGGGTGTGGCCGGCCGCGTTCTCAACATGAGCACGTTGAAGCCCCTGGACCGTGAGGCGGTGGCCGGCGCCGCCGCCGAGACGGGGGCCATCGTCACCGCCGAGGAGCACCTGCTCCACGGTGGCTTGGGCAGTCTGGTGGCCCAGGCCGTCGCCGAGACCCACCCCGTGCCCATGGCTATGGTGGCCATCAAGGACACCTACGCCAAGTCGGCCAGCGCGGGAGAGCTATTCCGCCACTACGGCCTCACCTCCACGGACATCGCCCAGGCCGTGCGCTCCGTACTTCAGCGAAAGGCGCCCCGCGGGAGGTAGGCTTGGCCAAAGGTGGTGTGGCGCCGGCCGGTGCTGCCCTCGTCGTGCGGACGTCGAAGGTGGCAGTGGTCCATACCACACCCGCCACGGTGCTGGATGACGTCGCCCGCCTCATGCGCCTGGCCGACTACCAGCACTATCTCCCCCACGGCGTGCCCACCGTCCTCAAGATCAACATCTCCTGGCAACGCTACTATCCCGCTTGCTCCACCACTCCGTGGCAGCTCGAAGGTGTGATTCGCACCCTGAAGGCAGACGGCTACAAGGACCTGGTCCCCATGCAAAACGGGACCGTGGTTGTGGACGCCCACGAGGGCGAAGTGCGCAACAGGCAACGGCCCGTCCTGGAGAAATACGGTCTGAGCAGCGTCTGCCTGGAGGACCCGCCGGTGCGCTGGGTAAAGTACGAGCCCAGGTCGCCCATGCTGGTGCTGGACAAGGTCTATCCCCACGGAATTCACATCCCCGACGTGATGATGGGCAAGAACGTGGTCCACCTGCCCACCATGAAGACCCACGTCTTCACCACCATGACCGGGGCCATGAAGAACGCTTTCGGCGGGCTGCTCCACTACAACCGGCACTGGACCCACTCCGTTATCCACGACACTCTGGTTGACCTGCTGCGAATCCAGCGGGAGATCCATCCCGGGCTTTTCGCGGTCATGGACGGCACCCTGGCCGGCGACGGCCCGGGTCCCCGGGCCATGCGCTTCCAGGTCAAGAACGTGCTGCTGGCCTCCGCTGACCCGGTGGCCCTGGACGCCACCGCCGCTCGCATGATGGGCTTCGACCCGATGTCGCTGCGCTTCCTGCGATTGGCCCACGAGGCCGGCCTGGGCTGCGCCGACCCCGCCCACATCGAGGTGGTAGGCGAGGACATCTCGGGAGTCAACTACCACTTCTCCGGTACGGAGAACACCTTCGCCAGCCGGGGCCAGAAGCTGATCTACTGGGGACCCCTCAAGCCCATGGAGAAGCTGCTGCTGCGCTCCTGGATCGCCCCCTGGGCCTACTTTGCCTCCAACCTGTACTACAACGGTCTGTGGTATCCGCTCATTGGCCGCCGCCGGGTGGCGGCAGCTATGAAAACCGACTGGGGCAAGCTCTTCCAGAGGTATTAGAGCCAGACAATGTTCTCCCCGCATCGGAGACAGCGCTAGTCGGATCGGACTGACCGGACCGGGTCTGAGGTCCAGCAGTGTCAAAGTCCCGAAGGGAGGCACTATGGCAGAGGTTGGCGAAGTCACCATCAAGAGGACGGAGTCCTACTCCTACATCTTCATCCGCAAGAAGGGCAGCTACCAGCAGATGGGCAAGGCGGTGCGGGCGCTGTTCGCCTCCGCCGCCCGGCGAGCGCTGACGCCGCAACCGCCGCTCCACGGCGTATACTACAACAGCCCCCAGGAGGTGCCCGATGCGGAGCTGGACTGGGAGCTACGCCTGCCCATCTTTGGCACGTTTCCCCATCAGCATGAGAACCGGCGTGGCATCGGCGTCAGCCGGGTGGACGCGGAGCAGGTGGCGGCGACAATCCACAAGGGACCATATGATCAAGTGGGCAAGACCTACCAGGTCCTGGGCTTGTGGATTGCCAAGAATGGCTATCACGTCTGCGGCCCCGCCGAAGAGGTCTATCTCAACGACCCGCGCCAGGTCGCGCCGGAAGAACTGCTTACCGAGGTGCGGCTGCCGGTAACCAAGGGGTAGGCCAGTACTCAGGGCAGCGGCACTGGTAGCTAATCCGTGGCTACAGCTTCAACGGGCTACCTACTGGGTGAATTGGGTTTTCGTGCGTCATTGCGAGTTCAACAGGTCCCGAGGCGTCGGGACCCAATGTAGAGCCATGAACCGGCTCGCGGCGTGCGCATTCCGTCGTTGCGAGGAGCGTAACGACGAAGCAATCTACTGACGGTGACATGGGCAGAAGATTGCTTCGCTGCGCTCGCAATGACGGGGCATGCCCGGTGCCAGGGGCACGACTCTGATACGTCGTCC
>JACPQM010000036.1 GCA_016190505.1 Chloroflexota bacterium
AACCCGTGTCACGGCCGTCAGGCGGCCTGGAGTGACCCTGATCACGATCGTGGGGCCGGAGCGGACGTATATCATCACGCCTCACCGCACCAAGACCCCTCGCCGGGTATCGGTCAACAGCAGGCCCCTGCCCCGGCGGGCGGACAAGAAGGCCTTCGATCACAACCCGCAGGGCTGGTGGCGGGATCCGCGGGGCCGCGTGCAGGTGAAGGTGCGTGGAAGCGGAGAGCTGCGAGTTCGGTTGCTTGACTGAAACTCGAGGGGCCGTGAGCTTGACACTTTCAAGGGCATTCGATAGGCTCAGCGCCGTTTTGGATGATGGGGGGGCGAAGTCGAGCTAACGATCGCGATAATGGAGGGATGATCATGGCATCGCGGGTGAAGCGGGCGGGCGTGGATCGGCGAACAGTGCTGAAAGGGATGGGCGCGGCGGGGGCGGTGGGCGTCCTCGGCTTCCCGGCCGTCCTCCGGGCCCAGGTGAAGGAGATCAAGATCGGGTCCATCCAGCCGATGACGGGCCCCCTGGCCGCCATCGGGAAGACCACGCGGCAGGGGAACCAACTGGCGGTGGACCACGTCAACGCCGCCGGTGGGATCAAGTCCATGGGCGGTGCCAAGCTCACCCTGGTTCCGGGCGACACCCAGTACAAGCCGGAGGTGGCCCGGGCCGAGACCGAGCGCCTCATGCGCGAGGGGGCCCACGTCCTGGTCGGGGCGTTCGACAGCGGCACCATCAACGCCATGATCCAGGCCATCAAGCAGGCCACCAAACCCATCCCCCTGATGATTGACATCGGGGCGGCCGACCAGTTGACGCAGCAGGGGAGCAAGTACGTCTTCCGGTCCTTCGTGACGACCCAGACGCTGGGGCGGAAGGGCATCGAGTACATGCTGGAGATGTTCAAGATCAGCGGGGTCACGCCCAAGCGGGCCGTGCTGCTCCACGTGACCGACCTGTTCGGCCAGGTGCAGAAGGATCGGACGCTGGAGTGGCACAAGAAGCTCAATGCGCCCTTCGAGTTCGTGGAGATCATCGCGTACCCGACCACGACCCAGGACCTGTCCACCGAGGTGGCCAAGGCCAAGGCGGCCAAGCCGGACCTGCTCCTGGCGGTCACGCGGCTGAACGATGCCATCCTGCTGGTGCAGGAGATGTACAAGCAGCGGGTGGAGGTGCAGGCGATCATGGGGCCCGGCAATCCCGGGTTCTATCACCCGAACTTCTCCAAGACGTTGGGGAAGCTGGCCGAGTACACCCTGGACAACGTACCCTGGTACAATCCGAAGTCCGCGCTCACCCAGAAGGTCGCCGCGGATTACGAGAAGCGCTTCGGCGAGCAGCTCACCACCGATTCGGGCTGGGCCTATCAGGGGGTCATGGTCGTCGCCGACATCCTGGAGCGGGCCGGCTCCACCGACCCGGACAAGTTCGTGGAGGCCGGTCGCAAGACCAATATCAAGGACCACGTCACCTCCGGCGGGAACATCCAGTTCAGCGAGAATGGGGACAACATCGGAGCCTCGACCGCCATGATCCAGATCCGCGATGGGCGCGCCCGGGTCGTCCTGCCCAAGGAGACGGCCGAAACCCAACTGGTGTACCCGGTGCCCAAGCTGTGGGAGCGGGGGTAGGAGAGCCGAGAGCCGAGAGCCAAGAGCCGAGTGCCGAGAAGGGGCACAACAGCGAAGGTATGCTTCGAGATTCAGTAGTGATCTGGGATTGAAGCTTCGAGATCAGAAGACCGGGGCCAGGGGAAATCCGAAATCCGACATCCGAAATTCGAAATCGAAGCAGACGGGGACCAGGGGTCAGGGGTCGAAGCACAGGAGGTCAGAAGGTAGGAGTCAGGGGGAGGCGGGAGCCCCTCTGACTCCTGTCTTCTGATTTCTTTTTTGGGGACCTCCATGTCGCTCTACGTGCAGGCCATCGTCAACGGCTTCCTGGTGGGCGGGGTGTACAGCCTCATGGCCCTGGGCCTCTCGCTCATCTTCGGGGTCATGCGGGTCATCAACTTCGCCCACGGCGACATGATGGTCTGGGGGATGTACCTGTCCTACTGGCTGTTCGTGACGGCGGGGGTGGACCCCTACCTGTCCATCCTGGTGACCGGGTCGGCGGTCTTCCTTCTCGGGGCGGCGGTACAGAAGGGGCTGGTCAACCGGATCCTGGACGCGCCGCACGAAATGCAGATCCTGCTGATGCTGGGTGTGGCCCTGGTCCTGGAGAACGTGGCGCTGATGGTCTGGGGTCCGGACCCGCGCCGGGTGAGCACCACGTATGCCCTCAGCACGTTCTGGCTGGGCCCCATCGTCTTCGACCTGCCCAAGGTGGCGACCTTCGGCCTGGCCCTGGCCCTGGCCCTGGGTCTCTACCTGTTTCTGAAGAAGACCGACCTGGGCCGAATGATCCGCGCCGCCTCCGACAACCAGATCGGGGCCCTCTTGGTGGGGACGGACATCCTGAAGGTCTTCACGCTGGCCTTCGGCATCGGGGCGGCCTGCGTGGGAGCCGCCGGGAGTCTCATGACCCCCTTCCTTCCCTTCTCGCCCAGCACGGGCCTCTTCTTCACGGTCACCTCGTTCAACATCGTCATCATCGGCGGGATGGGGAGCTTCCTGGGAGCCTTCGTCGGGGGCCTGCTGGTGGGGATGAGCGAGTCCTTGGGAGCAGTGATCCTGGTGCCCTCGCTGAAGGAGATCGTCAGCTTCGTCTTGCTGGTCCTCATCCTCCTGTTCCGCCCGCAGGGTCTCCTGGGGAGCGGCCGGTGACGTTGCGGTTGGGTCTTCTCGCCGCGGCCGGGGCGGTTCTCGTCTTCCTGCCGTTCTGGGTGCCCTCCACGTGGCAGAACCTGCTCATCACCACCTTCTACTACGCCTATCTGGGCCAGGCCTGGAACATCCTGGGGGGCTACGCCGGCCAGCTTTCCCTGGGGCATGCGGCCTTCTTCGCCATCGGCGCGTACACCTCGGCGGTTCTGGCGAGCCAGTACGCCATCTCCCCCTGGCTGGGGATGTTCGCAGGGGCGGCGCTGGCGGCCCTCCTCAGCCTGGGGATCGGGTACCTGGGATTCCGCTTCGGCCTGCGCGGGTTCTACTTCATCCTCCTCACCCTGGCGGCCGCGGAGATCTGCCGCCTGATCGCCCTGCATCTCCCCCTCCTGGGGGGATACACCGGTCTCTTCATCAACTTCACCCCGAACCCGTGGCAGTTCCAGTTCCAGGGGAAGATCCCGTACTACTTCATCGCCCTGGGGTTCCTGGCGGCGGGCTCGGGGATCGTCTGGTTGATCCAGCGGTCGAAGCTGGGGGCCTACCTGGTGGCGATCCGGGAAGATGAAGATGCATCCGAGGCGCTGGGGGTGGACACCTTCCGGTACAAGATGATCGCCTACGCGCTGAGCGCGGCCCTGACAGCGCTGGGCGGCACCTTCTACGCCTATTACCAGTACTACCTGCAGCCGAACACGGTGCTGCACATCAACCACTCCGTGGACATCATGATCCGACCGATCGTCGGGGGGGCCGGCACGATCCTGGGTCCCGTGCTGGGCTCGTTCCTCTTGGAACTGCTGGGGGAATTCTCCCGGACCTATTTCGCGGGCGGGATGGCCGGCTTGAGCGTCGTGATCTACGGCGTCCTGCTGATCATCGTGGTGCTGTTCCTGCCGCGGGGCGTATACCCCACGCTGGCGCACCTGATGCGGCGGCGGCGCCCTGGGGGGGCGACGTGAGCCTGCTTCGGGTCACCGGGGTGAGCAAAGCCTTCGGCGGCCTGCGGGCGGTGCACCGGGTCAGCTTCGACCTCGCCGAGGGGGAGATGCTGGGTCTCATCGGTCCCAACGGCGCCGGGAAGACCACACTGTTTCATCTGGTCTCGGGATTCCTCAGACCCGACGAGGGGATCGTCACCTATGCCGGGGAGTCCCTGGTGGGCCTCCGTCCCCACGACGTCTGCCAGCGCGGCATGGTCCGGACCTTCCAGATCGCCCGGCCCTTCCTGCGCCTGACCGTCCTGGAGAACGTGGTGGTGGGTGCCCTGGAACGGGTGGCCCACCGCCGCGAGGCCGTCGCCATCGCCGAGGAGATGCTGGAGCTGACGGGTCTGGCGGGCAGGGCCGGCAGCATGGGCCACAGCCTGACCCTCCCGGATCGGAAGCGGCTGGAACTGGCCCGGGCGCTGGCCACGGGGCCGCGGGTCCTCCTGCTGGACGAGGTCATGGCGGGCCTCAACCCCACCGAGACGGGCCGGCTGATCGCCCTCGTCCGCGCCATTCACGGCCGGGGGGTCACCATC
>JACPQM010000028.1 GCA_016190505.1 Chloroflexota bacterium
GTCCAGCTTCAAACGGCCCACCTATTGGGTGGATGAATGGTTTTGGGGCGTCGTTGCGAGGAGTCCTTCCCAAAAGGAAGGACGACGAAGCAATCCACAGACGGTGCCAGCGGTCCCGACGGGTCGGGACTTCGCTACGCTCGCAATGACGGAACGTGATTCCTAATCCACGGATTATGGGCCTCACGTACGGGTGTTGGCAATGGCACAAGCGGTGCTAGAATAGGGGCAGCCGACGCAGTTGAGAGGCGCTAGTCATCCGCCGGACCTGCCGAAGAGGCTGAGTCTCGCCTTTAGCGACTGGCGCGCTTTCTTGGTTCCCGGCATCCCCACCGCCTGGATTAAACATTCGAACGAAAGGAGGCTGTCTATGGCCGCCGCTAATGAAATGACATCCGGCGAGTTTCCTGAAGCCGTGATGCCCTCTTGCGAAACCAGGGAGGTGCTGGTGGGGCAAAAGGCCTTGGTCACTGGGGCCAGCTCCGGCATTGGCAGGGCTGTCGCGCTCGCTTTGGCACGGGCCGGGGCGGATGTGGTCATCAACTACTCTTCCAGCCCAGAAGCCGCTGAAGAGGTCGCCGCCGAGATCAGAGGCTTGGGCCGCAGGGTCCTTGCGCATCAGGCGGATGTGAGCCAGGAAGACCAGGTCCACGCCATGTTCCAGAGAATGTTCACAGAGTTCGGAACGATAGACATCCTGGTCAATAATGCCGGGCTGCAAAAGGACGCCCCGTTCGACGAGATGACCCTGGCGGACTGGCAGCTCGTTCTGAACGTGAACCTCACGGGACAGTTCCTTTGCGCCCGCGAAGCTGTCCGAGAATTCAAACGTCGCGGCGTCGTCCGGGAAGTCTCCTGCGCGGCGGGCAAGATCATTTCCATGAGCTCTGTCCACGAGGTCATCCCGTGGGCAGGACATGTCAACTATGCAGCCTCCAAGGGCGGAGTCATGATGATGACCAAAAGTATCGCTCAAGAGGTGGCGCCCTACCGGATAAGGGTGAACAGCATCGCGCCGGGGGCCATCAGAACGCCGATCAACAAGGATGCCTGGAGCACGCCGGAGGCCCTAAAGGAGCTGTACAAACTGATTCCCTACAGGAGGATCGGCGAGCCCGATGAAATCGGGAGAGCGGCTGTATGGTTGGCATCGGATGCTTCCGATTATGTCAATGGCATCACTCTTTTCGTAGATGGGGGGATGACCCTGTACCCCGGATTCGAAACCGGAGGTTGACAGGTTGGCTGTGCGCAACAAGACCGTGGTGGCAGTCTACCTGGGCGGCTTGTTGCAGGGAATATCGCTGATCTTGTTCCCGGCGGCCGGTCCGTTACTTACCGATCCAGCGCTGCACAATCTGAGTAGCGCTCGGTTCGGCGCCTTGTTCACGCCGCTGATCATCGGCGCTATTGCCGCTTCGTCGCTGGCGGCACGGTTGGCCTTGCGCTTCGGCATGAAGCGGGTCCTGCTGGCAGGACTGGGGTGTGACCTGCTGGCCATGCTCTTATTCGCAGCCAGCCATCTGCTCATAGGCCCCGGGAACGCCACATTCCTCGCGCTGCTGGGAGCGACTGGGGCAGTCGGCTTGGGTTTTGGCTTTACCATAACTGCGCTCAACGCTTATGCGTTCGAGCTGTTTCCGGCCCGGGAGGATGCCGCGGTGATGGGCTTGCATGTGCTTACCGGTTTGGGGCAGGTAGGCGCGCCTCAGGCGCTGGGACTGTTCACTGGATTGGGCTTCTGGTGGGGCGCCCCGATGGCCATCGGGGCCGGACTGGTGTTGATGATCACCTTCCAGCTTGGCCTCCCTTTACTCCTCCGATCTGAAGGTGTAGCCGTTGGCAAAGCGCGCGCTTCACCCCGCTTGCCGGGGCGTGTCTGGCTATTTGCCGCGGTGGTCTTCCTTTATGGCGTGTGTGAAGCAACCTTCGGAAACTGGAGCCCTATTTACCTGGAGAACGATGCCGGACTGTCCATGACAGATTCAGCCCGAGCCCTATCGCTCTTCTGGGCTGCCGTGACCGCCGGCCGTGTCCTGTTTGCCACGGTCGCCATGCGCGTAAATACCAGGTTGCTGTACGTCGTGTCCCCCTTGGTTGTCGGCGCTGCCCTCATGGCATTGCCCTCGGTTCAGGGTGCTGCGCCGAGTATGGCGGCGCTGGCAGCCGGAGGACTGGGGCTGTCGTTCTTCTTCCCATATTCCATCAGCCTGGCATCTTCAGAGAACCCGCGTCTTGCCCCAGCAATTTCCGGCGCTTTAGTGGCAGCCATAATGCTGGGTACGGGCGTGAGCTCTAATGTTGTCGGTCTCATAAGAGACTCCCTGGGCTTGCCGCTGATTCTCAGACTTTCCAGTATCTACGCAGCAGCTATGGCCATGATCGCCGCATACCTCATCGCTAGACCCAGACCGAAGGAGCGGGCATGAGCAAACCATGGTGGCCGTCCCGGTACGGCCAGGCAGACCAGAAAGGGACCCTGAACGAGATCACACCCGAGAAGCTGGTGCAGGCGGCCCAGTTGGTCAAGCTGGGGAAAACATACGACCTGGGCCACGTCCTCGATGAGCATGTGCCCGCCTTTCCCGGGCGCAGCTTTCACCAACGCCTGTTGACAGCAGCACACCAGGTTAACAGGCGGAGACCGGATGCGGGCACGGAGGGCTGGGGTGAGAACAATGTCAACTGGATTATTGACGAGCTATCGGGCACCTCCCAGCTCGGCACGCACCTGGACGGCTTGAACCACCTCCAGATCGGCGATCGCACCTACAATGGCTACAGGCTGGCCGACATCGTCGAGGAGTATGGCACCAACAAGCTTGGGATTGATGAAGTCCCTCAGATCGCCACCAGAGGGGTGCTGGTGGACGTGGCCACCCTGAAAGGCGTCAGGCGCCTGGACGCAGGCCGTGTGATCACTGTGGCGGATGTTGAATCCGCGCTGGACAGACAAGCGATGCGGGTCGCCCGCGGGGACGCCCTGCTGCTCCATACCGGCTGGGGCGACCTGTGGATGCAGGACAACGAGGCTTACCTCTCCGGAGAGCCGGGGCCGGGCATGGAGGTGGCATTGTGGCTGGTGGAGCAAGGGGTCGCCCTGACGGGCTGCGATACCTGGAGCTATGGCCCGGTCCCCCCGGAGGACCCGGCGGCGCGGTTCGCCGTGCCGCAAACGCTGAATGTGCGGCACGGGATGTTCATCGCGGAGAACCTGGTAACGTCAGAGCTGGCGCGGGACGGGGTCTACGAGTTCATGTTTGTGCTGACTCATGCCAGATTGCGCGGCGCCACGGGCGCATGGGTCGCTCCCGTAGCCATCGTCTAGCCGGCCCGGCCACCGCGGGCGCAGTTCAGGAATCGAAGAGGAGGGCACCGTGTCCACAGAGGACCATTTCGACATAATCATAATCGGGACCGGCGCGGGCGGTGGCACGCTGGCCCACAGGCTTGCCGCCAGCGGCAAGCGAATTCTGGTGTTGGAACGGGGGAGGTTCTTGCCGCGCGAGAAGGCCAACTGGGACACAGTGCAGGTGTTCCAGAAAGACCGCTACCATACCGATGAAATCTGGTCCGGCAATGGCAACACCCAGTTGCGGCCAGGGATCGGGTACTGGGTCGGCGGCAACACAAAGGTGTATGGCGCCGCCCTGTTCCGGCTGCGCGAAGGCGACTTTGAAACAGTTGTTCACCGGGGAGGGATCTCTCCAGAATGGCCCTTGAAGTACCGGGACTTTGCCCCCTACTATACACAGGCCGAGCGGCTTTACAACGTCCACGGGAAGCGCTCCCTAGACCCCACGGAACCGGAGATGGCGGAGGAATACCCCTTCCCTGCCGTGAGTCACGAGGCCCGCATTCAAGAAATCCACGACGACCTGCGGCGGAAGGACTTGCATCCTTTCTTTATGCCCCTGGGTATCAAGCTCAATGAAGCGGACCGCCCCAACAGCGCCTGCATTCGCTGCGACACCTGTGACGGGTTTCCCTGCCTCGTCCACGCCAAGGCGGATGCCGACGTCAACTGCGTTCGCCCCGCATCGGCTGCTTCCAATGTAACATTGATGACGGAAGCGAAGGTGTCCCGGCTCCACACCAGCCCTTCGGGCCACGAAGTTACGGGGGTGGAAGTCCAGGCCGGCGGCCTCAGCTATGTCTTCTCGGCGGACGTGGTGGTTGTCTCTTGCGGCGCCATCAACTCAGCGGCATTGCTGCTCAGATCGGCAAATGAACGCCATCCCGACGGACTGGCCAACAGCTCGGGCCAGGTGGGCCGGAACTTCATGAAGCACCAGAACGGAGCCCTGGTGTCAGTAGCGAGGAAGCCGAACCCCTCCGTTTTCCAGAAGACCCTGGCGATCAACGATTTCTACTGGGGAGACAAGGACTTCCAGTACCCCATGGGCCACGTGCAACTGATGGGCAAGGTAAACAAGGACATGCTGGCCATGGATGCGCCCGCCTTTGCCCCCGGCATGGCCCTGGCCCAGATGTCCAAGCACTCTGTTGATTGGTGGCTGACCGCCGAAGACCTGCCCGACCCGGAAAACCGTGTTGAGGTAGTCAATGACCGGATTACCCTGCGCTACAGGGACAACAACGTGGAGGCCTACGACCGCCTGGTCAAGCACTGGACCGAGGTGTTGAAATCCATCGGCTGCGGCGAGCGCATCGTTCCCTGCTCTTTTTACTTTAGAAAGAAGATCCCCTTGCAGGGCGTTGCCCATCAGGTGGGCACGTGCCGGTTCGGCGAGGACCCTCAGACCACTGTGCTCGATATCAACTGCAAGGCCCACGACTTGGACAACCTCTATGTCGTTGACGGGAGCTTCTTCCCCTCCAGCGGGGCCGTCAACCCGGCGCTGACCATCATGGCTAACGCATTGCGGGTGGGAGACCACCTGGTTGACCGGTTGGGATGAAAGGAATTGTGGGGGAACCATGTCCAGAAATCCCGGCTACAAGCCTATTCGGGACTACGGCCTTATCGGCAACTGCCGTTCGGCCGCGCTGGTAGGGACCGACGGATCCATTGACTGGTGCTGCTTCCCACGGTTTGACTCGCCCAGCATCTTTGCGGCTATCCTGGACCAGGAGAAGGGCGGGTATTTCTACCTGGCGCCCCAGGCCGTCCACACCTCCACCCAGCGTTACATAGACGCTACTAATGTATTGGAGACCACCTTCACTACCGGTACTGGCTCGTCCATTCTTACCGATGCCATGCCGCTGTACGATTCCAGGGGCGGCGAGGCTGCGGAGCTACACCAGATCATCCGGGTGGTCCGCTGCCTGGAAGGCGCCATGGACTTCGAGGTATGCTGTCAACCACGGCCCAACTACGCCCGGAGCGGGACCACGTTGGAGGTCCGTGGCCAGGCGTTGCTCTGGCGAGAAGGCGCTACTGAGATTAGCCTGGTTTCGCCGGCGTCCCTGAGAAGCGGCGACGGCCAGGCCTGTGGGTTGCTCCATGTTGAGGCCGGGGAGGAGGCGGCCTTTGTGCTCTCCTATCGGGACCCCACAACCAGGGAGCCTCAGGATACTCTGACCCCCAGCCAGAGGGTCCGAGCCACTGAGACGTTCTGGCGCCAGCGGTCGGCCGAGCTGAACTACCAGGGGCCGTGGCGAGAGGCCGTTCTGCGATCGTATCTGGCGCTTCACCTCTTGTCTTACCTGCCCACGGGCGGTATTGTGGCCGCGCCCACAACCTCGTTACCGGAGGAGTTGGGCGGGGTCCGCAACTGGGACTACCGCTACACATGGCTTCGCGACGCCGCCTTCACCATCGAGGCTCTGCTGTCGCTGGGCCACGAAGACGATGCCCACTCGTTCTTCGCGTGGCTGGCCAGGATTTGTGACCAGGTGTGCTACGGCCCCCGGGAGGATTTCCAAATCATGTACCGGGTGGATGGAGAGATGCACCTGGAAGAGGAGGTGCTTGTTCACCTTGAAGGGTACCAGGGATCGCGGCCGGTGCGCATCGGCAACGGGGCCTACAATCAGACCCAACTGGATATCTATGGAGAGCTTCTGACTGCCGCCCATCACATGGCTCTGGGTGGAACGGCCCTCACCGACGGCCAGTGGGGTGTCATGCGCACTCTGGCCAATCTGGCAGCCAGCCGGTGGAAACTGGCGGGCCAGGGCATCTGGGAGGTGCGGGGCGGCCCTTACCATTTCGTCTACCCCAAAGTTATGTGCTGGTCGGCCCTTACCACGGCCGCTACCCTGGCCGAGGACCTGGGCCGGTCCGTCCCCGAGAGCGAGGGCTGGAGGCGCACCGCGGAAACCATAAGGGCCAGCGTGCTCGATCGGGGTTGGAGCCCGAGCAAAGGCGCTTTCAAACAACACTACGACACCGAAGCCATGGATGCCTCGAACCTGCTCATCCCGCTGACGGGGTTTCTTCCCTTCGACGACCCCCGCGTGGTCTCGACTGTGGACCGCATTCGGCGCGAGTTGGGGCACGGGCCGTTCTTGCGCCGCTATCTCACGGAAGAGACCAGTGACGGTCTCGCTGGCTCGGAGGGCGCCTTCACCCTATGCAGCTTCTGGCTGGTCCGGGTGTTGGCCCGCATGGGCAGGGCGGACGAGGCGCGCCAACTCTTTGAGGAGCTTCTAAACTACTCTAACCACGTGGGCCTGTTCTCCGAGATGGTGGACCCCACGACTGGCCAGTTCCTGGGCAACTTCCCCCAGGCTTTCACCCACATCGGCCTCATCCTGGCGGCCCGGGAGCTCGGGATGGACCCCACCCCGTAGAGCGAAGCATCGGGCCATTGTCTGGGACTGGTGCCACGCCCTGCCACGCCCGATGCTTCGCCCCTACTTGTCGGGTCACGTGCCTCGGCATAGCTAGGGTGCCACGTGCACGGCATAGTCGCGGCCTTCCCATTGCCCCGAGCCTGTCCACAAGAAGGTGAACTGGACCGGCGCCCGTTGATCGGCAACAATGGGGATGTCCACGAAATCAATGCCGAGGGCCGTGCTCGCTGACGGCGTATCTTCGATAGTCCGCCACTCGTCGTGGGTCCAGCGAAGACGGAACCGGGCAGGCGCCTGGATTCTCAGTGTCATGCCCCTGGCTACCGAGTGGCACTGACGGTTGGGTTTCCAGACCTCCAGGAGTTTGCACTGTCTGTCGCTCACGCAGTACCGGGCAACCACCTCAGGGATGATGTCGAAGACCTGACCATCGGAAGCCGAACGCAACAAGCGGATATACTCGGCGTGTGCCCACATTAGAGGCATCGCCGAACCTGTGGGCTTCCCCAGATACATGTGTGACGCCGGCCTATCCGGTTCGTCCCATATCTGCTCCGGGAGCAGACCGGCGGAGGAAGCAAAGCACTCCATCGCTCGGATATAGGGTTGGGGGTCCGCCCCTTTGGCCAACTCGTAGTGCCCGCGTTCCCCAGTCAGCAAGGGCCAGGCGCGTCCCTTCCCCCAGCCGGCGTACGGCCCGCCGTCATCCTTCTGGCCATAACCGTCATGATTGTAGCGGCGCCAGCACGGGCCAGCGGGCGTGTCCACCCGCAGCACCGAGTCCACGACCCGCAACGAGTCTTCAATAACGGGGTCACCCGCTTTGCGTATCCCATATCTGACGAGCTCTAGAAAGCCCGCGTCCACCACCTCACTGGCTGGGAACTGCCACTGCGTCCCCGGCGGGCGATTGGCTAAAGCCAGAAGGCCGTTGTTGGGGTCTTCTTCAGGCCGGTAGTCTTTGACGTCCACGGGAAGGATGCGGATGTAGTGCCGTGAAATGCCGGGGACGAGGGTCCCCTGGGTGGTGACCGTCCACCTCTCCAGGTGGCACTCCAGGAAATCGGCGTATTCTTCCAGGAAGCGCGCCGTACGTTCATCTCCCCGCTCTCGAGCATATGAAGCGGCGCATATCAGCGCCGCGATATTGGATGCCAAAGTAGACGGTGAATAGCCGCTGGCCTCCTCCCACCGCTCCTGCTGCGTGGCTGGACCATTGCGGATTAGGTAGCTGGCAGCCCTGAGGACCATGGGACAGGCATCAAACATCTTGCTCAAGCCCGCCCTGCGCAGTCGCCAAGCCAGCAATATCGGGAACGCGACTTCGTCAAGCTGCACGCCCTGCCAGTATGGGGTGCCATCAATCCAGAAATTCTGTGGGAAGCCGCCATCCGGCCGCTGGCTGGTGGCCAGGTAGATCAGAGCCTTCAGCCCGGTGGCGGTGTTACCCGCTGCCAGTAGCCCAGAGGCGCTGTTGACCATGTCCCGAGTCCAGACCAGATGGTAGCCCCCCATGTCCTCATCACCTCTCGCCTCTCCCCAGGGAATGGACATAGAGGCAATCAAAGCGCCAGGGTATGACTTGTCCTCGTGCGCCAGCAACAGGCTACAGCTACCGTGGTACAAATCGCCCTCGTCTCCGCTGACCGTCTCGAGGGGGAGCAGTCCGCGGCAGGACCGGGCCCATTGGGCACCGTACCGCTGGCTATGCTCCTTGAAGGGGAGTCCCAGAGACTGAAACAACGTGGTGACGGCACTATGAAGGCTCTCGCCCAGCGCTAGACCCAGGGTAAACTCGCGGCTAACAGTCAGGTCCAGCTCGCCGGTGAGGGCCACGTTGCCTTCCAGGGCCTGGTCGAACTCCCAGTCCATGTTCAGATTCCCCGCCAGATCGGTCCAGCCATCGCTGCGGCCCACGTAGCCGCACGATAGCCGGCTGAATGGGCACGTGGCCGCTAGGGCCAGCCAGGTGCCTTTGCGCTCCGCTACCAGCAGCTCTCGTCCGGCGACCTCCGCCACGTAAGCGTTGTTTCCCCATCCGCCAACGGCAATGTGAGGGGCGCACAACACGTACAACCGCACTTTTTTCAGAAAGCGCTCTTCACCTTCAAGCTGAACGTGTTGGAGTACACATGGGAGATGAGGGTCGGTAATGATCTGTTTAGCTATAGAGTACCGCCCCGCGGGGTCGGACTTGATCACAGTGTAGCCCAACACGTGATGGTTGGGCCGGTTCACCCGCGTGCGCAGGTCGCGTTTCTCTTCGTGAAAAAAACTCTCCCCATCAGTTATGAGGAATTGCAGGTCCCTCAAATGAGGCCGGTCCACAGTAGGGTAGTAGACCTCGGTGACCACGCCGTTCCACAGGGTAAACCAGAGCCTGCTTGACGTGCTGTAGGCGGTGCCCACGCCATCTTTGTTGCCCCTGGTCCAGCGTGGCTCGATGCCCGGTTCTCCAAAGGCGGTCCTTTGGCCTCGAAACTTGCTCATGATGGCTCCTTTTGCCCCGACGTGCATCGCTCGGTGAAACCGACCGAGCAATCGTGGTGACCTGGGCTCCTGCTATCACGATAATCCTCTCTGCTTCTCCCCCAATGGGACCGCCCCTAAGTGCCTTATTCGGCTGCCTGCGATGCCGCGAGAAGTGGCCAATCCCGGCTTAGCCGTGCCTCCGGGACAGCAAGGTCCCACCCAGGGAGTTTAGCAGCACCGTGGTCACACTGGCGGCCATGGCGATCATGGCCCAGACCGGGTGCACCAGGCCCGTCATCGCTGCGGGGATGCCTATGCCGTTGAAGGCAAAGGCGAGGGAAACGTTCTGGACCGTCTTGGCGAAGCTGCTCTTGCCAATGCTGTAGGCATCCACTACGGCGCCGAGCCGGTCTCCCACCAGGACCACGTCTGCCGACTCGATGGCGATGTCAGTGCCCGCGCCGATGGCAATGCCCACGTCGGCCTGCATCAGGGCAGGCGCATCGTTGATGCCATCGCCCACCATGGCCACCCGGGACCCCTGCTGCTGGAGGCGGCGGACCTCGTTGGCCTTGTCCTGGGGCAACACTTCGGCCAGAACTACTTCTATGCCCACCTGGGCGGCCACGGCCTGGGCGGTCCGCCAGTTGTCACCGGTGATCATCACAGGTTGCAGGCCAGCGGCCTTTATGCCAGCGACGGCCTCTGCGGCGTCGCCTTTCAAGGTGTCGGAGATGGCGATGAGGCCGGCCACCCGGCCTTCCTCGGCCACGGCCACCACGGTCCGGCCCTGCTGCTCCAAAAGGTCCAGGCGTTCACGGACGGCGCTCAGGTCTACGCCTTCGGCGGCCAGGAAGCTCGGATTGCCCACCAGTACCTCGCGGTCCTCCATAGTCGCCCGTACCCCACGTCCCGGGACAGCCTCGAAGTCCCTGGTGGCGGGCAAACTCAGTCCCTCGGCCCGCTCCATGATGGCCCTGGCCAACGGGTGCTCCGAGACCGCCTCGGCGGCCGCGGCCAACCCAATCACCTGGTCCGGCGAGTAGTTCCCCGACGCAACGACCTCGACTACCGTTGGCTCGCCTTTGGTAATGGTCCCGGTCTTGTCCAGCACCACCTTGCGGACATCCTTGAACACCTGGAAGGCCTCGCCGGAGCGCATGAGGATGCCTTTCTGGGCCGCCATGCCTCCGCCCCGGATCATAGCCAGGGGCGTGGCCATGCCCAGGGCGCAGGGGTACCCCATAACCAGGACGGCGAGAGTGGCGAAGATGGCCCGCTCGACGTTGGGCTCCCCGGTCACCAGCCAGGCCCCCAGGGTCCAGATGACAAAGGCTGCCGCGGCTGCCACCAGCACTCCCGGCACGAACCAGTGGAGGACGTGCTCCACCACTTGCATGATGCCTGGTTTGAGGGCCCGTGCCTCCTGGATGGAGCGAGCGACCTGCTGCAAGAAGCTCTCTTCCCCTACTTTGGTGACGCGGACAAGGAGCGTGCCTGTCTGGTTCACTGCGCCGCCGATAACCTCGTCGCCGGGACCTTTCTCCACCGGGATGGGCTCACCAGTCACCAGGCTCTGGTTCACCCCGGACAGGCCATCCTCCACCACTCCATCCACTGGGATGCCCTCGCCTGGCCGGACCCGCACCAGATCGCCTGGGCGCACCTCCTCGACAGAGACTTCTTGCTCAACGCCATTCCTGAGTACCCGCGCAGTTTCGGGCTGGAGCGCCATCAGCTTTCTGATGGCCTGGGAGCTCCTGGTGCGGACCAGCAAGGAAACGTAGCCGGAAAGGACGTGGTACGCGGTGACGAAGACGGCGGCGCCCATGAAGTCGGCCATGGGCCAGGGTTGCTTGAAGAACCCGATGAGCCCGCCCGCCAGGCCCCCAAAGGCGGCGAACTCCATGAGTACGTGCTGGTTCAGGATGCCCCGGCCTAGCGACGCCCATGCCATCTTGAGGATAGGCCACCCCACGCCGAAAATCACGCTCAGGGTGAGGCCCAGCATCGCCCATTTGAACCAGGGCTGCATCTGGCCGAGCCAGACGGCGCTCATGAGGGCTAGCGAAGTGACGGTAAACCCGGCGGCTACGAAGAGCCGGTTGCGGTGCTCGTGGAGTTCGGCGTCTTCTTCTTCAAAGGAGCGCAGCTTCCTGGGATCTCGCACCGCGTAGCCCAGGCTCCGTAGGGTCTCCTGAAGCTGGGCAGCGCTCACTCTGCCCGGGTCATACTGTACCAGCGCTTCCTCATGGGATAGGCTGACGCCCACGTCCAGGACGCCGTCCATGCGTGAGTAGGCCTTCCGTATGCTATCCACGCAGAAGGAGCACTGCATCCCGCCAATCTTAATCTGGCACTTTGCCGGCCCCACTTGGCCCCGCTCCGCCACCTCGTGCATCGCCACTTCCTTCCCCTCAGACTAGAGTCCAGTTACGCAGTGCGATATCCGGCAAGCTCCAGTTTCTGCCTCACCTCGACGGCAGGGGTCCTCTCGATGTCCAGGGTAATAGTGACCTTCTGGGTCTTATGGTCCGCCTTGACCTTGACCACTCCCGGAAGTCTCTTCGCGATAGTCTCAACGCGGCTTTCGCAGCCGGCGCAGTGCATTGCCCTATCCTGAACCATCAGTTCCACTTGCTCTATCTTGGCCATCTCGTTCGCTCCTCTTCCTGGATTTCATGGCCCCTCTAACCCTTGGCCCTGGCTTCCACGGGGGCCGGGACGACACAGCAGCTCCGGGTCATGGCCGACAGCCGCAGGTGCAGGGACCAGAGGAGCAGCGCTATCGAGGCAATCCCGAGATAGAGCTGCACCGGGGCAAAGTAGGTAAGCGCCCCACTGACGCCCAGCACCGACACCACAAGCTTGTTGCAGATGGGGCAACCCGTAGCAAAATAGGAAAGCAGGCCTCCTGAAGCGCCCCTACCCTCACCTCCCTTGGCACGGCGCACCGCGAAACTGCCACCGACCAGCCCCATCAGGAGCGCCGTGGTTGTCCAGATGACATAGTCCTGTATCCGGACCGCAGTCTGCCGGGCAAAGAACGGATTGTCAATCATCCCCGTTGGTATGCCGACAAGGACAAGAGCAAGTACGGCGGCAATGGCAGCCACAACCCATCCCCGAAGGCCAAAAAGCCCGAGGCCAGCCCGCCATTGCGTCGCCAGGAAGGACAGCCTGTTCTTCCACCGCGCGGGAACGTAGGTCGCGGCTGTCGTGGCTCCGTTCATCAATCGCCCCCTCCTTGTATCATTTTGGACACCTTGTCACCGCGCATCTCGATAGCCTGGACTATGGCTTCCGGGTCTGCCTGGGAAGGTTCGTAGATGACGGTTACCAGCGTGATCCTTTGCTCGTCGAATGTGACTTCTGTCACCCCAAGTACGCTCCTGGCGCTGGCCTCGACCCGAGGCCAACAACCGGTTCAGAACATGGTGGGGACCTCCAGGACAAACTGAGCGAGACCTGGACCAGCGCCACTGCTGCGGCGGCCCGCCTCGTCACCGGGGGGGGCAGGCCGTCCACAACCCAGTGACACCGCGATGCTCGCCAGTATGAGCACCGCAGCGATCATGGCAGTAGGCGCTTGGCGCCGAAAGCTATTCCACACAGCAGCTCATCTGTGACACGTCCCGGGTGAAGGCCTGGGCCACGCGCTTGATCCCCTCACTCAGCGTTGGAAACACGAAGATCGTATCAATCACGTCGTCCACCGTCAGTCCGAATTTGACGGCCAAGGTAGCGGCGTGGATAAGGTCGGCCGCATGGGGAGATACGATGTGCACCCCCAGGACCTTGTTGCTCCGGGGGTGGATCACCATCTTGAACAGGCCGCGGTCTTCATTGACCGCCAGGGCCTTGGGCACGGCGTCCATGGCGATGGTCCGGCAGGCACAGGCACCGAAGCGTCGCATCTCCTCCTCTTCCGTCAGGCCCACCGAGGCCACCTGCGGATTGGTGAACACGGCGTGCGGGATGTGGTCATAGTTGAGCGTTCGAACGGGGACGGTGAAAGCGTTCTCCGCCGCCAGAGCGCCCTCCTTGGCGGCCACCGTCTCCAGGGCCATCTTACCGATGCAGTCTCCGGCAGCATAGACGATGGGGTTGGCTGTCCGGTAGAACTGGTCCACCTGGACAAAGCCACGATCGTTCACTATCACCCCGGCCTTGTCCAGGCCCAGGTTCTCTGTATTGGCGCGGATGCCGTTGGCCAGAAGCAGCCTGTCGGCCACCAGCTCCCGGTCACCACCCTCTCCTTGAACGTTGACCACGGTCTTGCCGGCCCGCAGAGACACCTGGCTGATTGTCACCTCCGTCAAGAACGCGATGCCCTCTTCTTCCAGGCAACGCACTATCTCTTCTGCTATCTCCGGCTCATGCCTGCGCAAGACTCTGTGACCCTTGGCCACCACCACGGTGACCCGAGTCCCGAAATGAGCGAACATCTGGGCGAACTCCAGGCCCTCGGGTCCGGCCCCGACTATCGCCAAGGACTCGGGAAGCTCAGTGAGATGCATGGCGGTCACATTGCTCAGCCAGGGCACCTGGTCCATCCCCGGCACTGGCAGGGGCCTGGTCGAGGCGCCCGTGGCGATGAGCACCCTTTCCCCCTCGTAGACCTGGCCATTGGCCTCTACCTGGGCTGGCCCGACGAAGCGGGCCCGCGCTTCCAGGAAGTCCACCCCGTCCAGGCCGTTGAGGACGTTAGCGTAGTTGCTCTGGCGTGCCCGGGTAACCAACTCCTCCTTGTCCCGAATGGCGCGGCCAAACTCGAAGGCATCCGGACTCACGGGGCCAAGTGCCTGGAAGCGGGGATGCTGGGGGTAGTACAGATCGTCTCCCAGGGCCAGCAAATGCTTGCTGGGCATGCACCCCACGTTGACGCAGGTGCCCCCGAGGGGCAGACCCGCGTTGATCATCAGGGCCGTCTTGCCCAGGTCAGCAGCCTTGGTGGCCGCGGCGAAAGCTGCCGCCCCGCCGCCAACGATAATGAGGTCGTACTTTCGCATCGTTGCCCTCCTACTCGGACTTCGGACCATACTTGCCGTGGGTCTTGGCGCCGCCGCGCACCCAGGCCAGCACCCCGGCGCCAATGCCGGGACCGCTGGCCTCGATGATACCGCAGATACGCCCCCCGGTTGGTCCGCAGTCCGCAAGGTCTCCCGCCCGGTCCCGAAGCCGGCATAGCTCCTCGCGGAACTCACGGAGATCCTGGAGAAGGGCGTCTACCTGCCCCAGTTTTGTCTCCAGCAGCACGCGTACATGCGTGCAGGTTGGCTCTCTCCTGTCGTGGAGGCGCAGGATACTCTTGATCTCTTCCAGAGACAGGCCGAGGCGTTTAGCCTTGCGGATGAACTCCAGGCGCTCTACGTCGGCCCGGTCGTAGACCCGGTACCCGGAGTCGGTGCGGCCGGGGTCCGGTAGCAGACTCTCCCCTTCGTAGTACCTGATGGTCTTGGGCGTGAACCCGGTCGCCCGGGCTAGCTCCCCGATCTTCAACTTGTGCTCCCCTCCGTGTGGCACTTTGATAGAATTATATACCTTCCAGTTGGATGTAATGTCAAGCCCCGGGCCTGACTTCGCGCCCCACAGTGCGGCACAGTAGAAGCCGTCCATCTGCTTACCGTAGTCATTAGGCTGCTCTTGGGAAGCCGCGTCGTTGCCATGCGAACTGGCCGGGAACCTTATGTATCCATCCAGGTGGTCCAGGGTCAACTCTTTCAGTTTGGCTCTCCTAAGAGGGACTGGATCTCTTCCTTCAGCCTCTCATAGGATGTGGAAACCTCGTCCCGGTAGGCGATCCGGCCTTGTTGGTCTACTATAATGGTGGAATCCAGTGCCTTTATCTCATAGGCCAAGGCCCAGCGGTTTCCTTCGTCCAGGGCCCAGTAATGCTCCCCACCCTGGACGAAATCCTTGAACTGGCGGAGGTGCTGTCCCGTTTCACGGGTATCCACGTCCAGGACAAGCACCTCCACCCCTCTACCTCGATATTCCCGAAAGATGCGGGCCAGGGCCTTGGCCTCAGGGATACAGCTAGGACACCATGCCGCCATAGCGTACATGATGACCACCTTGCCCCTATACTCAGACAGAGTAAAGTCTGAACCGTCCAGGGTCGTCACCGTGAAGTCCGGGGCGGGTTGGCCTTCGGGGGAACAACTGGCCATCAACAGGATCACCCCGAGCACTATGGCCCGCCACTTGCCTCTCAGGGGAGTCTTGACTCTTATCTCTTGCATAGCTTCGCCGGATCGCAGAGGCTGCCGTCCTGACGCTGCCTAGCGCTTCGCGTTCCCGTAACTGCGCTTCCGACGAGGCTCCTCTTTGCTCAGCAACAGGAACCCCAAGAGCAGGGCACCTAGAAAGTACAGCCCGCCCAAAGCGTAGACCCACCCTATGTGGCCGGCCAGGAAGGCCCCGGCGGTGGAGCCACCCAACAGCCCAGCCGCCAGGGGCAAGGTGATGGGGAAGTGACAGGGGCAGGCTATGAAGCCCGTTACCCCAAGAAACCAGCCACCAAGGTTGATAGCCACAAGCCGCCTAGTCCGCCGGGCTGGCCGAGTAATGCGCTCCGAAAACCCTGTTGCCCAGGATGTCCTCCTCGCTGGTCACCTCCGGGTCAATGACCACTACCCCGCTGCCTGCGTTCCAATCTATGGAGACCCGGGCTACGCCACCCTCCTTCTTCAGCAAGCGGGAGATGGTATCGGCGCATCCCTGGCAGGTCATACCTGTGATGTTTAGCCTTACGGTCTTCTCAGCCACGTTTTCCTCCTTGTCTACTCGATGCAGCGGCTCATGTTTGTGACGTCTCACTTGCAGGCCTGCAAGTGCCCTCCGCCTATCACTTCCAGAACTCCCACCAGCGCGCCCTGCGCGGAGCCTCGCGGCGGCCCCCGCCAGCGCCCACCGGCTCGCGCATCCCGGCCATGGCGGGCATGGGCATCATCTTCATGGCCTCTTCCATGACCTGCCGCTGGTACGGCGGGAGTTCGGGGATGATAGACTGGACCAGTTGCATCTCCGCCATCGTCTGTTGCGGGTAGGTCGTCCTCATAATGTCCATGTGGGTCATCATCAGGGTCTTACGCTGGACCTCGGGTAGCTCCGTCAGCAGCTCTGTGCGGGTCTTGATGAGCTTGCGCTGGCTAGCCTCGTCCACCTTGAGTACGGCGCTGATCATCATGCCCATGGCCTTCCGGCGCTCGCCTTCGGGCATCTCGACGAACATCTTCAGCCGCTCCGACATCATGGTCTTGCGCTGGGTCTCCGGCATCTGGGCCAGGGCCTTCACCATGTCGTCCATGCCCATGGCCGGCGCCGCAGCAGGTCTCACCTCAGCCGGGGTGGGCATGGGCATCATCTTCATCATCTCCATGACCTGCCGCTGGTGTTCGGGCCTGAGCTCAGGAGTGATGGCCTGGATCGTCTTCATCTCCATCATCGCCTTTTCTGGCGGCATCTTCTGGAGCAGGCCCATATGGGTCTGCATCAGAGACATGCGGGTCTTGTCTGGGAGCTCGCACAGAAGCTCTGTGCGCGTCTTGACCATCTTCCGGGCCTCGGCCTCGGGCAGGGTCCCCACTGCCTCCATCATCTCCTGCATCGCTTTGGCCCGGTCCGCGTCCGGCATCTCGGCGAACATCTTCAGCCGCTCGGACATCATGGTCCTGCGCTGCCCCTCCGGCATGCCCGCCAGGGCTTTCACCATGTCCTTCATGTCCATTGCCATGTTAGTGACCTCCTTTGCTTCAATGATGCAACAACCCCTCTAGTCAGTCTGTCCCCTAGGTAACACAGATACCTTCAAAACGCCCCCTCCTTTCTGTGGCTGGCTACATGTCGCACCGGAGCGGGCTATTCCTGCTCCTCCAGGCGCCACCTATCGGCTCCGCAGGGCCATCGCTGATACCACGCCCACTCCGGTAATGAGGCTTATGGCCAAGAACCCCAGGTAGGCTGAAGTCGTATCCAAGACATGACCGACAACTACGGGACCCACGGCCATGCCCAGGAACTGGGCGGTCACGAAGATGCCGAAGGCGGCGCCAGCCAGCTCGGGCCCCACACTTTGCGCCGGTATCGTTGACGCAGTGGGGAAGAAGGCCGCGCACCCAGTGCCCATGAAGGTGATCGCTATCAGCAGCCCCAACGTCGCTACCGTCAGCGGCAGGAGGGCGACATAGGGCACTACCAGGGAACCCGCCAGGTACACCACAAAACCACCCACCACGAAGGGCTTCCTTCTTCCTAGCCTGTCCGATACCCTCCCCCACACCGGCCCAAGGGGTATGTCGATAAGCAGGAGTATGGAGGCCAGGAGTGTGGCCAGCCATAAGGCTATGCCGGCGTAGTCTACCAGAGTGGTGGGCACCCAGGTTGTGAAGGAGACAATGGCCATATAACCCCAAAAGGCAACCACCGCCACTCGCCAGACCTCTCCGTTGCGGAAGGCGAGGGTGGATGCAAGCCGAGGGCCGTCCATCATCGGTACCCAGCGGACCTCCTTGGCCAGTAGCTGAAAAACAAATAGTCCGCTGGCCGCGACAGCAACCCCCGCCACGGTGGCTCCCCGCCAGCCTAGCAGGCTTAGCCCGTTGAAAGCCACTCCCGTTGCTGCGGGGAGTCCGGCGGCGAAGACGCTAAGGGCAAGTCCAAGCCTTTCCCTTGGAAAACTCAGGGCAACAATCTTCATCGCCGCCACCACCAGGAAGGCGCTTCCGAACCCGGCCAATACCCTTCCCAGCAACAGGACGGAGAAAGAAGGTGCCGCAGCGCTGATGAGGAGGCCCATCATGACGACAACCAGGGAGGTAGGTGCGACCCGGTGAATACCCAGGCGGTCCGCCACCAGACCTCCCGGAATGGCGAGGATCACCATCGGTACCAGAAAAAGCGTCATCAGCGTGGAGACCGCTCCTTGGCTGACTTCGAACTCGTCCCTGATAGAGTCGAAGAGGGGCGGGTACAGTTGGAAGGCCAGCCCGAACACGAAATACAGGTAGAAGACCACGAACAGGGCACGCCGGTCTCTTCCGCTACGCACTAAAGCCAGCATTATTGGCTCCCTTTCCCAGGCCGCAACCGTTCTGTCCGTAGTTAGCTGAGTGCCCCAAGCAGGCTGTGGAGGTGTGCGTCACCGCTCACGAGGTATAGAGCAATCACAGCAAAAGGGACCGCCATGGCGATATGCGCAATCAAGGGAACCACAGGAAACCAGCGCGGAAAGCGGATGATGGGCATCATCGGTGGCATGGCGATCATCATCGCCAGCCAGACGAAGACACCCCAGCCGATGGCCATGCCCCAGGAGCCCTGGCCAAAAACCAGCATATAGGTAATGCCGAAAGTGCTACCGATAACAAAGTGCCAGAGGTACCCCAGAGCAAGGACTACGCCCTTAGACACACGCGCCTCCTCCCAAGTCCTGGGCAGGGCGCGACTGGAGAAAGCCCGGAAAGTAGCCATAGGTATCTGGGGCATGCCCCGGGGTTGGCCATAGGGTAGGTGCCCGGTGCCGTTTCCCATCTCAGCCATGACCGCGTCCATGGTCATCATCAGGGTCCTGCGGTCCCCTTCGGGCAGGCGCGTCAGGATGCCCATCTGGGTCTGGAGCATCGCCTGCCGCCGGTCCTCGGGGAGCCGGCCAAGCCCGGCCATCATGCCCGCCATCACCGCCTGCCGCCGCGGCGCGGGCATTCGGGCCACGGCTGTTAGGCGTTTCTCCAGGGCAACTTGCCGCTCTTCCTGCGGCATGGTCGAAGTGGCAGCTACCATCTCGGCCATCATGTTTCGCTGGAACCGGGGCGCCAGCCCCAGCGCTATGGTCCCAAAAATCTGAGGCATGTCGGCGGGGAAAGCGCCCAACCGCACCCCGGTCAACCGCACGGCGTCCAGAAGCGCTGTTCCCAAAACACCTGCCAATGCCCCCCAGCCTACAAGCTGGGCGACGGGGTCACCCACGGCCAGGGCATAGATAAGAGCGCCCACAAGTACACCCAGACCGGGAATCCCCAAGATGACCCACTGCTGTCGGGCTGGAATGCCGAAAATCCGGTCCAGGGTCAGTGAGCCCACCGGCACACCCAGAGGGATCAAGAGCAAAACCCAAATCACCCAGTTCATATGCTTTTCCTTTCTTCACCGAAGGGGCCACATCAGCAACAGGGCCCCCAGAGGGTTTCGTCAAACGGTTGCAGGCACTGCGGGCAACGTTGGTTTTCCTCCGCTGAAGGAGGCGTCTCCGACACTCTCAACTTACCCTCCTTGGCTGCGGGTGACAGGGGTTCTTTGAGCTGGGCTCCACACAGCCAGCAGTGAGCCTCCAATATTTCCTGCCACATGCCTGCTCCTTTACACCAGCATGGAGGCTATCTTCTCCATGATCAAGCGTCGGTTCTCCTCGGGTAGGTTCGACACAGCGCCCATCATGTCGGCCATCCGCATAACCCGGTGCTCCGGCTTCAGTTTGCCCAGCGCCGCTGCCTGGGCCTCCATCATGACGTTGCGCTGCCCAGGGGGCAGCTCCACCAGACGCGATACCATGCCCTCAGTCACCGCAGCCCTGGCGCCAGCATCAGCGGTTGCCAGGGCTGCGTTCATGGTAGTCAGGTAGCTGACACGTCGCTCGGTAGGCATGTCCTGCAGCGCTGCCATCATCACGGTCAACAGCCACCTCCGGTGCTCCGGTCTCTGGTTCGGGACGATAACGGCGGCCATCTGGGCCACGATAGCGTGACGCTGGTAGTGCTGAATCCACACACGGATTGGGATCAGCATGATCAGACCCCAGGCCACGATGGGAATGCCTACCTCCCAGATCTTGGCTGAGTTGCTCCAGGTCCGCAGGCCATTGATACCCATCTTGGTCGGCATCGGGCTCATGGAGAGGATGGACATGAACCCGTACATCAGACCGACAACACCGATGACCAAGAGCACCTGCTTGATGAAGCTCTGTACAATGGTCTCCACGATGAAGGGGTCACCTATGGCCTTCTTATAGCCACCTCGCACCAGTATCAGAAAGGCGGCTGCGCCAAGGACAATGCCCAGGGCGGGCCCAAAGTCGCGATCGCTCGTCAGAATAGGATCCGCAAAGGGCCTTGTCCCCATAAAGGCGTTATGGAACCCGTACCCGATGCTTAGCACCGTGACGACCAGCAGGCCTTCTCGTATAATAACGGCTCCCCAGCCGTTCCATTTCACGTCTCGCATCCGCCGCATACGCATCAGCACCTTGGTCATCCCTCGCAGGGCAATCAGCGGGATGAGGCCCACAACCATGGCGAAGAAGATGGCGTACCAGTCCCACTTGGGGAGAGGCCAGGTGACTCCCATTGCAGGGCTGCCGATGATGTACCGCAGGCCCAGTACCAGGGCCAGCGTCCCTGTGGCCAGGACACGCCCATCGCCAAACAAAAGGTCTGGCCGGAAGAACATGCCCATGGGCCTTCCGATGAACCACCGAAGCCCGGGCAGGATTCCCAGGGCCGTCAGGTCTATCACCAGCCCAAAGAAGATGGCCGACTTGACGCCAAAGGAGAGGCCTTCTGCCATCAACCCAAAACCGGCGAAGGGGATGTACGCCATGCTGATGACCCCAATGACAAAACCGATGCTGCGGTAGGAAAAGTAGCTCCGCTTCAGGCGCCTGCCCACGGGCCACAGCATGATGGTGGTCACCGTGGCCCAGGGCAGAATGGTCCACAGGTAGTCCCGCTGGGAGACCAGGTAGGCCACAATAAGGCCCGCCCACAGCAAGATCAGGACCGGCAGAATCTCTCTGGTGAATCCTGCCAGGATGGATAGACGCCTGGGAAGAAGCTGCGTCTCTTCGACCCCGGACTCTGATGGAACCTCAACAGGGCCGTTAGTTGCCATTGCCTCACCACCCCGGACCACATGCTTGTCCACCAGGTACACCAGCAGCGCCCCTGCGGATACCAGTAGGGTCAGCAGTACTGGCGCAAGAGGCCAGGGCCATGGAGCCATGTCAACTACCTCCTGAGTTGCTGCTTAGCACTACGGGATAGAGGACCGCGTGAGCCTCGCTGGCGGTCATCCTGCGGACCCACCGGTCCTGTTTCCCACCTAATCCATCGCATCTTTTGTTACAATAATGCACCAGGTCCGCAATGGTGGTCTGTCCCCGCGGTAACAAAATGAAACGGGAGGCCTGATATGGAACGGGCTCACAGGGACTTGTGCCGAAAGTCTTCCTCCCAGGCGGTCACCGACAGAGGCCGGCTTCCCAGAGTAGACCTGGCGGAGGTGTTGCGCGGACTTTCCAGTACGGAGGCTGATGCGGCTCTCAAGTTGACCGAAGACCGGACGTATCCTGGTGGGGCCTACATCTTCAACTCGGGGGACGAGCAACACGGGCTATATCTGGTGAAAAATGGACTGGTTGAAGAGTTCCGGTTGACCGAGGATGGCAACAAGTTGCCTATAAACCGGAGTGGCCCAGGCAAATTCCTGGCGGTGGCCTCCGTAGAAGGGCGTTATTGCTGCTTTGCTGAAGCCCTGGAGGAGAGCGTCGTAGGTTTTCTGTCCTTTCCCAGACTGAAGGAGCTGTGCGAAAAGTTCCCTGGTGCCGCAATGAATCTGATTGGAGTGTTGGTCCGGCGCGTAGGTGAGACCGAGGAGAGGCTGCAACTACTGGCTTTGAGCGGACTGCGCTCCCGTGTAGCGGGCACCTTGTTGGGACTGCATTTCACCCAGGGACCGCGCTTGGAGCGAGTAACCCATGAGGCCCTGGCCAGGTGGGCCGCAAGCAGTCGCCCCAAGGTCAGCGTCGTCTTGGAGGAGTTAGAAAAGGCCGGGCTTATTCGGCTCTCTCGGGGGCAGATCGAGATTCTCAATGCCGCTGGTCTCGAGGAATGGGCCAGACAGGCAGCCGCAGCGGAGTGACATTGGCACAACGTTTGTGGTCAGCCGGCACCGGGGTCAAGCCGCTGGCGGCGGCGTCCTTACGGTCCCGCTGAGGTTCGCCACAAGCCGTGCCTTCAGCACCGCAGGGACGAACGGCCCGTTCGCCCAGGGCGAACAGCCGTTCGCCCCTACTTGGCGGTCACGGTGGCTGTGGCCGAGCCACCCTGGCTGCCCTTGATAGTGATGCTCTGCGGGTTTATCGGCCAGGTAAACTGGCCCTTGAACACGCCAGCACCCTCGTTGGCCAGCGTGCCGATCAGTTCCCTCGTGGCGGTGACAAAGACCGTCAGTGAGGCCCCGCCATCGGAGCTGGTGGCTTCAACGCGCAGCTCTTGCTTGGCCGAGTCGTATTCAGCGCGCCTGACCTCGATGGTGACTGGCTGAATGCCGGAGTTGCCCACAGTGACGTTCACGAAGCCGGCAGTGGTCACCTGTCCCGCGGTATCCACGGCTGTAGCGCTCAGGGCATGGTTACCGTCACCCACAGTAGTGGTGTCCCAGGCTATCGAGTAGGGCGCGGTAGAGTCGGTGCCGACCAGGGTCTGGTCCACGTGGAAGCGGACCTCGGTGACCCCTGCATCATCGGAGGCGTCGGCACTGATAATAACCGTCCCGCTGACTGTGGCGCCGCTAGCCGGGCTAGTGATCCGCACACTGGGGGGCCGGTCGCAGAACGGCAGTTGGTCGCTAACCGAGACAGGCAGGGCCAGGGTATGCGTGATGCCGCCGCTCGTGGCCCGCACTGTGATGGTGGCATCGCCCAAGGCCGCGTCGGTAGCGGCCAACAGCTTGAAGGGCGTGGTCACCGCGCCCCGCCGCGGCACGTTCAAGGTAGTGGCCGTCTGCGACGACACGCCCGGCGGCAGGTCCACGACCTGGAGCGCCACGGTGCCCTGGAAGTCGTTAAGCGATACCACGCTGAGCGTGTTCGAGTCGAAGAAACACTCGCCGAACGACGTCAAGAGATAGCGTGGCTCAATGGAGGTGGCGCACCCCGGACAGTCCGCGAGGCCACCCCGGACCAGGTGACCCACGAAGGACGATCCGAAGTTCGCGCTGAGCGCGAAATCAGGGCTGGCCTTGGCCGCGAGGGCAGGCCTCGCCGGGGAGCCCAGCCCCAGTCCCAAGGCCAGGAATCCCAGCATGACCAGGAGGGAAAATAGCCTGCGTTTCACCACCCCGGTTGGGCCAGCCAAGCCGAGTATCGTCTTCATGTCTCGCTCCTCCTTCATAGTCAATCCCTTGGCCACCGCAGGGGCGAACGGCCCGTTCGCCCCTGCGGTGGCAGCCATGTCCCTACTTTGCTTGCACGGTCACCCCTGTCATTGACCACCCCGCGCTGCTCGCGATGGTGATCTTCTGCGGGTTCACCGGCCAGGCAAACTGGCCTTTGAACGTGCTGGTCAGCGTGCCGATGGTCTCGTTCGTCGAGGTCACGAACACTGTGATTATCTGCGCGAGGGCTCTGGAGTCGTTTACCTCGACCTGCAAGATATTCTTGCCAGTGTCGTACTGGGCGCTCTTGACCGTGATGGCGCCCCCTGGCGGAGGAGACGGCGGCGCTTCTGCCGTCACTCCCAGGAAGGCCGTTTTTGTCACACCGCCAAAGGTGGCCGAGATGCCGATGCTGGTGTCTGTGGCCACGGCCTGCGTGGGGACCGGCGCGAAGGTGCTGGCAGACCCCGCAGGGACTGTAACAGTGGCCGGCGGCGTGGCCACGTCGGGATTGCTGCTGGACAGGCTCACCACGGTCGCCTCTGCCACCGCTGCGCTCAGGTGCACGTTGACCGCCGAGCTTTCACCGCCCACCACACTCGTGGGGGACAAAACGACCTGGCTGAGCGCCGCAGACGGGACCACCGTGAGGGGCGTCGCGCCGAGCCAACCATCGGCGCCGATCTTCCCGCGGACCGACTGCCCCACGGTTGTCGTGACGGTGGGGGTCGTCACGGCGAAGGAGGCGCTTCTGGCCCCCAACGGGATAGTGATGCTCGCCGGAACGTTCACCACCGCGGGCTCACCCGGGGAAACACCCTCGACGGAGAGGAACACAGTAAGGTCTTCGGGTGCCGGAGCACTGATTGTCACCCTGGCCCCGTACTGGCCGCCGCCGACCACGGGCGTCGCCAGCCCGGTGTCCATGGAGACCCCGGGCGGTGGGGCGGGCAGGCGGTCAACGATCCTGATCGTGAACGAGCCCTCGTTCACCAGGGCGCCACTGGTAGCGCGCACTGCCACAACGTGGTCCCCCAGGGGGGCGTCGTCCGCCGCCAGCAGCATGAAGGGCGTAGACGCGCCAGAGTTGGGAGCGACGGTCACGCTCACGCCCGTCTGAGAGGTGACCCCCGGCGGGAGGTTGAGCACTTCCAGGGCGACGGTGCCGGCGAAGTCATTGCGGGAGATGACCGTGACCTGGCTACTGAAGTAGCCGACGAAGCCGATCTCAGGGTTGAACAGCGTGCGGGGCTCCCAGCCCGGGCCCGGGTCCAGGAGCATTCCGCCGAAACACCTATAGTAGTCTGGGCAGACAGGGAACCCGCCGCGGACCAGGAAACCCCCATCCAGGCCGCCCTGGCCGATGCTGACCAGGAAGTCAGGCGTCGCAGCGGGCGGCGGAGACGAAAACTCGAACCCTGCTGAACCCCCGGAGCTGCTCCGCACGGTGACCCGCCCCGGGTTGACCGGCCATTTGAACTGGCCGTTGGACTTGCCTCCGCCCTTGTTCGTCAGCGTCCCGATAGTTTCGTTCGTCGCCGTCACGTGGACGGTGAGGGTCGCGCTGGCGTCAGTGCTGGTGGCCTCGATGCGAAGCTCCTGCTTGTCGGCGTCGTACTGGGCCTTCGTGATACTCACGATGTCGGCCGCCACCGCCAGGCTCGGCAGCGCCATAGCGAGGAGGAATAAAAGCGCTGCCATCAATAGCAATATCCTTGTTCGTAGCGTTTCTGGTTGTGCCATTGAAGTTGAAATACTCCTTTGACGCAGAGTGGGCTGGTGCCTCTTCATAATACCTTCCTCCTCCTTCACACTCGTCCCTTCTCCCACGATACTTCCCATCAAGAGTCTCTTTAAGTCGGCCAGCCGACAAAGCCCTTGCCCCAACAGACGTGGGCCGGAAAGGGGACTGGCGCCGCGGTGGCGGGAAAGGTGGCTCAGAGGGTGTGAAGAAATGCAGCCCGCAGGTTTGGCGGACCGCATCGTAGGGGCGCGATTGATCGCGCCCCGGGGGGGCGGGCGGGCACTCGTTGGATCGCCCGGGCGCAAAAGATTGTGCGCCGTCCGGACCGAAACGCAGAGGGCGCAATGCATTGCGCCCCTACGGGGCCGGGAACCTGGCTTGCCGGGGCAGCCCTATGGGCGAGGCATTTCTTCGTGGTAACGTCGCCAGACCTTCCCGGCGGCGGCCTGGGCCCGGAGCTGCGCCGCCAGCGCCAGGGCCAGTCCCGACTCGACGATGAGCGCGGCCAGGGCAGTACGATCGAACGTCTCGGCCTGGGCGTGAACGTGGGCGTGCCCGTCCAGTCCCGCCAGGGGCAGGCCCACGGTATGCGCCACCACCAGCAGAAGCAGGAGGCCAATGGTGGCCCCAAGGCCGGCCACAAGCAGCGGCACCGAGCGGGGCCGGTCCAGCAGGGCCGGGGCATAGGCCCCCTGCCAGAAGGCCACCGCCAGGAAGAAGAGGCCTTCAAGCGGCTGCTCCGACAGGTGCTCCAGCATGGCCCAGCCATGGACCTGGGCCGCCACGAAAGAGAGGCCGGCGGCCAGGTAGACGAACGGACGCAGCGAATCCCGCCGTCTGGCAGGGGTCTCCTCGCCGTGGGGCCTGGCCGGCGCCCGCGCCGTGGCCAAAAGACGGCGGGCGATGCCCCCGGCGGTGTTCCGCCGCCGGGTCTCGTCGCCTAAGGTGTCGGTTCCAGTCGTCATCATCCACCTCCGCCATGCCTGAGGGACCCCCCGCTCCGGCGAGGGTTCAGGCGCCCCGGCGCTCTGACGCCGGGGCGCCTGAAGGACCCCCTACGGGACGATGTCCCACCCGAACATCATCGCGTGGTCCTCGTGCGCCAGGTTGTGGCAGTGGCAGACATACTTGCCCACGAAGGTCCTGAACTGCCGGACGACCACCACCGACTCGCCCTCGTCCAGCGCGATCACGTCCTCCTTCGAAACGTCATCCGGGTGGCGCGTGTCAGGGACGGACTTGCCATCCCGCATGACCACGCGGTGCTCCTCTTCATGGATGTGTATCGGATGGACCCAGCCGCCACCACCGTTCCGGATCTCCCACGCCTCCCAACTGCCTCGCTTCGGGGACGCGTATGACCTGGTGTGGTCGAAAGGCTCACCATTGATCAGCCACTCGGCCTCCGGGCCGCCACTGCCGCGGCTCAGCTCGAACACCCGCCTGTTGTCCACCAACTCCTTCAGCTCCTGGGGAGATGGGAAGCTGGGGACAGCGCGCAGCGCGGGGGGGATAAGGCTGTTGTCCGGCGCGTCGTCCCCAATAACGATCTTCATCACCGGCACCTTGTAGTCCGGGTCAGCGGAGTCCGGCTTGCGGCCGTCTGTCATCTTCAGGACGTTTACCAGGTAGACCACGTCGCCTTTCCGGGTCGGACTGCCGTCAATGTACCTGGTGAAGTCTACGATGGCCTCCCGGCGCTTCGCCGGCCACAGCTCGAAGGAATCGCGGGCGATGGGGGCGGGCATGAGGCCACCGTCGGTGGCGATCTGGAGGAACTTCATGGACTGCTGCCCGTCGGGCAGCCGGTACTGGCCCTGCAGCTCCTCCCCGCCGTATCCCAGCGACGCCGCCGCCTTCGGGCCGGCGGTCGAGCTCATGAGCTTGAACTCGTAGATGCGGGAGATGGAGGCGTCCAGGAAGCGCAGGCGGTACTTGCGCCGCTTGACCTCAAGCACCGGGTAGGCCACCCCATTCACCGTGAAGATGTCGCCTACGAAGCCTTTGTTGATGAGGTGGCGGAAGAAGGTCTTGCCCCACCACTCCGGGTGGGTCTCGCCGCTTCCGCTATGGAAGTCCTTGTGGGGCGTGACCCCGTCGTCCAGCGCCACGTCGTAGAAGGCGAGCGGGATGTCGTACTCGACATCGAAGGAGCCGTCCGGGTTGTTCGTCCGCGCCCCGGGCAGGCGGAGCCCTCTGCTCTCGTCCCCCATGTCCATATCCCCGGCAGGGTCATAGAGGGGGTAAAGACCGACCATGCCTTTGTAGACATTGGCCGAGGTATGGTCCATGAAATGGTCGTGGTACCACAGGAAGGACTGCTTCTGCCGGTCATCGCCTCCAGCCGGGTAGCCCAGATAGAGGTTATCGGACCACTGCCCGGGGTAGTAGCCCGGGGTCTTGTAGAAGGGATTGCCGTCACTCTCCGCTGCCGTATGGCCGTTGTGCTGGTGGGTGAGGGACCCCCAATCAGGGCTCCCGAAGTCCTGGCGGTCAAGGTTAAGCGGGTTCTCGTCCAGGTGGTTCTCGAAGCGCACCAGGACCGGCCGGCCGTACTCGGCATTGATCATGGGTCCCGGGAACGTGCCGTTGAAGCCGTAGATGGTGCTCGGGGGCAGGTCTCGCTCCGTCCCCGCCTGGAACCGGTTGCGCCGTTCGTCCCACGAGACTGCCGGCCGGCCGTTGCGGTCTATTGGGAGCACCTTCGATGAGGTGAAGCGATGGGCAGCTACCTGTAGCTTGACCTGGTAAACGATGGGGTCGGGCAGGCCGAGCTGGCTCGTCCAGATCTGGTGCATCCCTCCGTCGGAGTCCTGCTGGCCGACGCCTGGCCCCGGCGGGCTGCTCCAGGCGCTGAATACCGAACGCGGCACGGGGGCCAGCGCCTGCGGTATGGGAAGCGGCTCGTTGAACGGATCGAGTATTAGCGGGCTGGTCGGATACTTTTCAATATAGGCGCTGCCGGCCGAAGCCCCGGTGGGGTGGAGTGCGGTCTCGATCAGACGCCCCGCCGCAACGGGTAGCAGCAGACCCCCGACACCCACGGCCCCGTATTTCAGGAATTCGCGTCGCGTTAGTTGTCCTCTCATTTTGTCTCTCCCTGTTCCTTTATATCTTGCTCCTCATTCATCCTGTTCCTCAGGTCGTTTGCTACCCCAAATGTCCCTCCCCCTTATCTCCACTGCTACGGTATAGCCTACTACTTAGCAACTCTTCTCTTCAGTAACCTGGGTTACCGTCGTATCCCCAGAATACTTCGTCTCAAAGAAAGGAACCGTCGGCCAGCCGACAAACCACCGCGCCGGCCAAAGCAACACGGTGCGGGGGTTGCCAGTTACGTCACAGCCCTTACGTAATGGCTTGACAATCACCTAACTGGATGATATGCTCCTCCCGGCGCGAGATTGACCGTTTTTTCAGTTGACGGGATGGGGGTCGAGCTATCACCAGCGAGCTACTGCAGATAGGCGAATTGGCCAAGAGAGCGGGGGTCAGCCTGCGCACAGTGCGCTACTACGAGGAGATAGGCCTGCTGCCGCCCGCGAGCTTGACCTCTGGCGGTATTCGACTGTATAGCCAGCGAGATGTTACCCGGCTCCGCTTTATCCGGCGGCTCAAGGCCCTGGGCATGAGCATAGAGGAGATAAGGTTGAGTCTGGGCCTGGAGCCGCCCCAGGGGCGCCGCCCGCGCGTGGAGCGCACTTTGGAGCTGCTGCAGCTCCAGAAGGTGAAGACGGGACAGCAGATGGCCGAGCTGGTCCAGCTTCAAAGAGAGGTGGAGGAGGCGCTGGCGTACGTGGGCCGTTGCACCACATGTGCTCCGCAGAAGTGTGCTCCGGGTTGCCCCAGCCTGAAGTACCTTCTGTAACATGACCAGCCAAGTTAGTGTCTAAGGAGGCGAGATGTCACAAGTCCTGGTCCTGTACCACTCTTTCACTGGCAAATGCCAGGAGCTGGCCGAGTCCGCAGCAGAGGGCGCCCAGAGCGCCGGCGCCGAGGCGTCCACGAAGGACATCGCTGAGGCTACCATTGAGGACCTGGCCTCAGCCGATGCCGTCATCATCGGCACTCCGCAGCCCCTGGGCATCATTGCTGGGGAGACCAAGAAATTCTTCGAGCGCACCTGGCGTGAACGGGAGAAAGCAGGGAAGGGAAAACCCCTGGGGGTTTTTGTGACTCACGTCAGCGACCCTTCTGGGACTCTGGAGTTCCTGGGCAAGATGGGGGACCGCTACGGGATGACGAAGCACGGCGAGTGGGTGACTGTGAAAAGGGACGAGGTAGAGGCTGGCAAAGACCTCTGCCGGAAGCTCGGGGCCAGCATCGTGGCTTAGCCACTGGCCCACCGCCGGAAGCGGCTGAAGGTCAAGGAAGCCTCTTCTTGATAGGAAAGGAGACCCCTATTGGCAAGGGTTGAGACCAGAGTCAGCTTTGCGGCCAACCCCGCCCGGTTTCTTGAGGAGGAGATCAAGGCCTTTGTTCTGGAGAACCCCGACAACTCCCTCAAGGACATTGACGGTAGCCCGATCTTCGAGGAGCCTCTGGTGGGCTTCGCCGATGGAGACGACCGCCTATTCTATGACTACAAACAGATCATCGGCGATTTCCACCTGACACCACGCGAGGTGCTGGAGAGGCACCTCAGCAAGAGCCTCGGCGAGGCGGAGTCGCAGATTGAAGGGATCAGCGTTATCTGCTGGACGCTGCCGTTCGGCAAGGAGACGAGGCTTGCCAACAGCAAGATGACCGAAGGGCCCTCCCGGCAGTGGAACAACGCCCGCTGGCTGGGCCAGCCCCTGAATGACAGCCTGGCCCGGCACGTGGTCTCCTGCCTGGAGGAACGGGGATATCGGGCGGTGGCCCCCGATAAGGCTCCTTTCTTCGAGGTGCGTAGCCTCCCCAACGGACGCTGCTCCAACTTCTCTCTCCGGCACGCCGCCTACGCGGCCGGGCTGGGGACCTTCAGCCTCAGCGACGGCCTGATTACCCCCAAGGGGATAGCCATGTGGTGCAACAGCGTGGTTACCGACCTGGAGCTGCCGCCTACCCCCAGGAGCTACGTCAGTCATGTGGCCAACTGTCCCTTCCTGGTGGATGGCTCCTGTGGAGCTTGCATCAAACGCTGTCCCGCTGGTGCTATCACCGCTCAGGGCCATGACAAGAACAGGTGCCGGGAGGAGCTCTATGTCACTCAAAAACACTGGTTGGAGAAGCCGGGCTATATTAGGGGGACGTATGCCGGCTGCGGCCTGTGCCTGACCAGGGTGCCTTGCGAGTCAAGAATACCTAAAGTCAAGGCACCCTTGAGACCTTGATCCGTGGGGCCTGATTCAACGAGCCTACCCATTGGGTGAACTGGAGGGTTTTGGCGAGAAGGGTGAACTATGAGGCTCTGGTGCGCGATGCCCATATTGTCTGCCAGGCCGAAAACACCCCCGTTCAGTATACCCAACTAACCGATTGACGGCTCGAGTCGGCGAGCGGTATATTCTGCTCATCCCGTCGGCACCCGCCACCGGAAGCATCTCCGGACTAGACCAGATGAGGAGGCAGCCATGAGGCCACCCAGGGAGGCAGACAGGCCAACCTACGACATTGTGGGCCCCGTCGTGCGCTATGACCAGCGGGACCACCCCAACGCCCGCATTCTTCTGAAGCCGGGCATTGCGGAGTACGAGGAATACTACTCCCAACACCCCGAGCTCCGGGAGTGGGACGATGAGAACCGCCGCCTCAGGTCACAGGCCATCAGCTTGCACAGGAAGAAGGACCCCGTCAACGAGTGGTTTAGCGAGGCGGCCGGCCTAGGCCGCCGGCTGCTGGCCAGCCGGGCTATCGTAGGCGATGGGGCCTCAGCGCCTCTGGGAAACCCGGTGGACGCGGACCCCGCGGAGATGTCCCGCAAGCTGAAAGCCTTCGGCCGCTACCTGGGAGCCGGACGGGTCCGGATCACCAGGCTGAACCCCGACTGGGTGTATACCACCTATGCCCACCCATATATCCCGGACGAAGAGTCCGGCGCCCCTGTACGCCTGGACTACAATTACGTCGTCTGCATGGCCATTCCCCAGGACCAGGACATGATAGCCAACGGCTTTGGCATGGCCATGTCCACGGAGACTCAATGGAAGTATTCCCTGGGCGCCCTCATCTCGGTCACCATGGCCCACTTCATACGCTCCCTGGGCTGGCCGGCCCGGGCGCTGCCGCCGGGCAACTCGCCCTACCTGGTGGTGCCCACCTTCGTAGATGCCGGCATCGGCGAGCAGGGCCGCTGTGGCCACGTGGTGACCAAGGAGTTCGGCAACACTTTCCGGCCCGGCGCCGTGGCCACCAATCTGCCCCTGGAGACGGACAGGCCGGTGGACTTCGGGCTCCAGGACTTCTGCGAGAAGTGCCTGATATGCGCCGAGGCCTGTCCGTCAGGCGCTATCTCCAGTGGCGGAAAGCAGGTGGTCCGGGGAGTCAGGAGATGGCAATTTGACGCCGACAAGTGCCGCCGGTTCTGGGACAGCATTGGTGGCTCCTGCGGCATTTGTCAGGCGGTCTGCCCGTGGAGCCATCCCAGCAACTGGTTCCACAACACCGTGCGGGAGCTGGGGGAAAGCTTCCCCTTCCTTCGCCGCCTGCTTATCTACGGGGAGAAGGCCGTCTACGGCAAGTTCAAGCCCCGGCCGGCACCCTCGTGGATGAAACCCAACTGATCCACCACCTCCCATGGGACAGGGCATCCCCAAGAACGGCGATTGACCCTGTAGGTGCCAGCGCATCGGCACTTACAAGCCCTTGAAGGGAACATCCTCCCGTCATTGAAAGCTTCTCGGGGTATCCATCCCCGTTGATGTGTCCTGATACAAGTGGTAACATGCTGTAGAATTGGAATGCACCAACAAAGACACTGTTCGGCTCGTGCAGAAAGAGTGCGTGCCGTTTAATACCCATCATGAGCACAGGAGACAGGATCGTGGATGAAGTAATGACTATTGAGGACATCAGGACTAGGTTTGACTCTGAATGGGTGCTGATTGAAGACCCGGAGACTGATGATGAGCTTCAGATTCTGGGTGGCAAAGTGCTCCATCACAGCAAAGACCGAGACGAAGTCTACCGCAAAGGCGTTGCTCTCCGTCCCCACAGATCTGCTGTGGTCTACACCGGTGAGATTCCAGACGACACTGCGGTTGTGCTGTGAACTACTCGTTCAATGCCCAACGGGGTCTCGTTATCATCCAAACTGAGGTATGGGGTCCGTCCGGGAGCATCGTGTTGCGTCTTGCGCTCGATACAGGTGCGACCGCGACAATGATCAACGTCGCGCCGCTTACGGCAATCGGATACGATCCGTCTCTGGCCCCAGATCGTGTGCAAGTCACGACAGGAAGTGGGGTTGAATATGCGCCTCTCCTCCGAGTCACTCGAATCAAGTCCATTGGGCAGGAGCGCCTTGACTTTCCTGTTCTGGCTCACACTCTTCCCCCAAGTGCAAGCATAGATGGTCTTCTGGGACTGGATTTTCTGCGACGACAAATGTTGCAGATCGACTTCCGGCAAGGAACCATCATCTTGAACTAACTCGATCGGCTATACCCGAACATCGCGACCACCGAGGGACTCGCCCGCCCCGCCAGTGAGCGCCAGCATCGTCTCGAACCAAACCGGATAGCGCTAGACCCCTTAGGCGCTCCCGCCCAGGCGTATTCCCGGTGTTCAGCGGCCTCGGGATGCCCGCGACACGAACTCTTTCAAGCCCTGCGGGCTGTCCACGTCCTTTTCGGTGGCAATCCAATCCCGGTTGGGGGCGAAGCGCTGCTTGAGCTGGCTGGTGAGCCACACCACTCGCTGCCAGCCCCCGTCACCCTGGAGGAACTTGGCCGACTCCAGGTAGCGGGTGCCCACTCCCACACAGCCGGGCACCTGTTTGCCGGCAGCGGTATTGGCCAGCGCATCCCAAGTGCGCCCGTCCGGAGAGGCCCCGGCAAAGCCACGCTGCATCACGCCGATACCGTCCACCTCCGGTATGTGGAAAACCACGCAGCCGAAGCAGCTACAGGAGGTATGGGGGTAGCTGAAGATGCTGTGGAGGAACACCCGCTCCACCCGGCCACCGCTGCGCCGCCGGGCGGAGTCATTCACACCCTCGTACTCGCCGCGCTGGGGGTCGAGGCAGGCCCCTTTGGCCACGGCAGTGGCGGGCATGCCCAGGTTCCGCCGGGCATACTGCACGTCGGACGTGTAGGGGGAGAGGAGTGCCCGGGTCTTGATATGGGTCCACGTCTTGCCGCAAAGCGGCGGCCGCTCCGGCGTGACGGTGCAAGAGTGTTCTACCCCGAAGGAGTGGCAACGGACACAGCCATAGAAATACAGCTCCGTCTCCTCGCTGGCCGTGGCCAGCGCCTGGCGGCGGCGCTCCCGGAAAGCCGCGGCCGCCTGGGCCATGTCCTGGGTATCCTGAGGGAGGAAGGAAAGACGCACCCTGATCTGGCCGATGGTGAACTCTGCTTTGAGCCAGCGGTGGAGGAAGAGGGCCAGGTGTCTCGGGTCCAGGGCCAGCCCGGAGCGCAAGGTTAGGGTGGGACGGCCATCCTTCACCTCCAAGGACACGCCGTCCAGATAGTTCACCACCTGGACGGCCACCTCCTCCAGGTATTCGGTCATGGTTATGTCCACGGCAGGGTCGCCGGCGGCAATGGCCAGGCCCAGGTCCGGGCCGGGCTGTCCCACCACATCCACGCCATCCCCAGCCTCTTCATTGGTCACCACGAAGGAGCTCATGGGGCTGCCTCCCACGACGTCTCCGCCGCTCACCTTCTGGGAGGCGAAGGCAGGGTCCCAGCGCACCGGCAAGTTCAACTGGAAGCCCACAGTAGCCCTTACCCGGAGGTTGGGGAAGAGCATGGCCTGGGCGACCATTGCCTCGGGGCCATCGGCTGTCCTCACGTTGCCGCTGACTCCCAGCGAAGGCGGTGCCACCGCAGGCACCCCCAGCGACATGATGCCCAGCACCATAGCCCGCTCCAGCGGAGAAAGCTCGTCCTTGGCAACCAGAATCACACCAGGGCCATGCTCCTCGAGAAAGTGGCTGGCCTGGTGATGCTCCCCCAGCGGGACCCGCCCGTAGATGTGAGGATAGCGCAGTAGGGCCTGGGCGTAGTAGATAGCCGAGGTTGGCCGGCTGCCCAGGTAGACGTGGCGGCCGTGGTCCGTTGCAGGCCGGCCGGCTCCAGGCGTTACCACGTATGACTGGAAAGCCGCATCATCCAGGCGGCGCAGCAGTTCCTCCGTCCGGCTATCCTGCTGGCCCCAGACCAGTGCCCAACCCGTGGACGAGTTGAGGCGGTTAAGCCGGGCGCGCACCTCGCGGTCACTGAGGAAATAGTCCGCCCGGTCCGGCTGGGAGGCCTCAACCGCCTCGGCTAAGGCCAACACAGTCTCCAGGTGGTCCGTGATGCGGGCCTCGTCTACGGCCTGCGCCCGCATGTAGAGGGCATACAGGTCGAACCGGCCGTAGAGGGACTGGTTCACCGCGAATGGGTACTGGCTGGAAGGGAAAGGCGAAGGCGACGAAATGGCTGCCAGCAGTTCCTGTACCAAGCCCATGGCGTCCTCCTAGCTCACTGGCAGGCCCAGAGTCCCGCCATACTTAGCTTGTGGGGATGATTCTATCCGGGCACTCCAGGTGTGTCAAGCCGGCCGCAAATTGGCTCAGAGCAGCCGGGCCAGAACGGGGTACAACAGCAGGTAGAAGGCCAGGGCGCCCAGGTAGAACCCCAGCAGGTAGGCCAGGCTGCTGGTGGACCCCTGGCCGGCCCGCACATGCTGGCGGAAGGGGCAGCCGTTGGCCAGCGTCGAAACAACCCCCAGTCCCATCCCGGCGATCACAGCGACCAATGCCGTTCCCCAGGCCAGGTCCCCCAAACTGAGGAACGGTAGGCCCTCGCCCTCACCAACAAGTAGAGACAACACAGGATAAGCAAGCCAGGCGGTCAACCCGAATGCCACCAGACCCTTGAGCAGAGAAGCGTCCCGCACCAGCAGCCAGTCGCGTATGGCCCCCACGAAACACATCCGTGACCGCTGCCCCAGGTAGCCGAGGAGCATGCCTCCGAGCAGGGTGGCCGCTGCCGCCAGGGTCATCGCAGTGCCCTCCACTTCATCAGGGTAGTCGCCACGCCGATCCCTCCGGCCATGGCCCCGAAGGCGGCCAGGCCGAGCGCCTCGCCGTGGGCGGCGCGCAGCAGTAGCCTGATGGAGCAGCCCGCAGCCAGCAAGGCAAAGTTCATGGCCAGGAAGCCCCACAGGAAGCTGGGAAGGGGCTGTTCGGGCTGGTGCCAACGGAGCTCGCCGTTCCTCAGCGCCGCTATGGCTGCACCCACCAACACACCCACCACTGTGAGCAGCGGGAAGGTTAGGGAGACCTCCGCCAGCTCTAGAGATGTCCCCGCCAGGCGGTTGGTAACCCAACCTAGCAGGTCCCGGCCGTGGCAGGCGATGCACACACCATAGGCGCTGGGCGGCCTCACTGTGAACAGCACCTCCAGCGCCACGGCCATCACCCCCAGGGTGACGCCGAAGGCGACTGGAGTGACCCTCAGCCCCCACAGGCCGGGGCGGGCGATGCCCTCTGCCCTGCTCGTGCCGCCCTGTCGCGATGCTTCCAAACGTCCCACCTGTCCACCGCGCCCTCAGGCACCCACCAGCCAGCGCCGGCGGGGCTTTCCCGCCCCGACAGGTCCGGGCTCCCGGGCTTCTGCGGCGGGCAGGAACCGATGGCCCGCCTCGACCTGCACCCGGCGGGCGGCCAGCAGCTCCAGGGCCTCGTCAAGCCGGCCATGCTCCAGCCTCAGCGCGGTGCCGCAGTTGGAGCTGAGCTCCCGGGGTGCCGGGATGAGCTCCACGCGAAAGCCGCCCTCGCGAAGCACCTTCTCTGCCCGCAAGGCGTGGTGCCAGGAGTAGAAGGTGAGCAACCCGTCCAGCACTTCCGCCATCGTCAGCTCCGGTAGGCGCCAGCCCTGGCCAGGGAGGCGAGCCGCCCCAGAGCCTCGGCGGCGTAGGAGATCTCGTCTTCAGTGTTGAACATGCCCCAGCTAAACCGTACCGCACCATCGGGGAAGGTGCCCATGGTCCGGTGGGCGCTGGGGGCACAATGCAAGCCAATGCGGCTCATGATCCCGAACTCGGTGTCCAGCAGGCGTCCCACCTCAGACGGTGGAATGCCCTCCAGGTTGAAAGACGCCATGCCCACCCGCAGACTCGGGTCCCGCGGCCCATATATGGTGCATCCGGGGACGCAGACGGCCAGTGAGTCGAAGGCGCGCACCAGGGCCGTCTCGTGCTCCCGCACCTTGTCCACCCCGGCCTCCAGAAGGTAGCTCACCCCGGCCTTCAACCCGGCCAGGCCCGCCACGTTCAAGGTGCCGCTCTCGTAGCGGTCCGGGAGGAACTCTGGCTGAATCTCCTGGTCGGAGAGGCTGCCCGTACCTCCCAGCACCAGCGGCTGCAACTCCAGTCCTTCCCGCACGTAGAGCCCGCCCGTCCCGGTGGGTCCGAGCAGTCCCTTGTGGCCGGTGAAGGCAAGGAGGTCAACGCCCATCTGTTCCACGTCAATGGGCACTGCTCCTGCCGTTTGAGCGCCATCCACCAGATAGGGCACTTCCGCCTCGCGGCATATGCGGGCGATCTCCGCCACCGGCAACAGCGTGCCCAGAACGTTGGAGGCATGGGCCGTAACCACCAGCCTGGTGTCGGGCCGCATGGTCCGCCGGACCTCCGCTGGGTCAAGCAGGCCCTCTGGCGAGCAGCGCAACACCGTCAGGGCCACCCCCTGGGTCTCCAGATAGCGCAGGGGCCGCATCACCGCGTTATGCTCCACGCTCGAGGTGATGACATGGTCGCCGGGGCGGACCAGGCCGAAGATGGCCAGGTTGAGGGACTCGGTGGCGTTCTTGGTGAACACGATCTGGGCAGGGTCGGCCACGCCTAGCAGGGCAGCCAGGGTCTCCCGAGCCTCCAGCACCAGGCGGCCGGCGGTCACTGCCATCTGGTGCCCCGAGCGCCCGGGATTCCCTAGCTGCCCGGCGAGGGCCAGGGTCACCTCCATCACCACTCTGGCGGGCTTGGGCCAAGAGGTGGCGGCGTTGTCGAAATAACATAGGCTCCTCGTCACCGGTGTCTCCTCCTGTCAGTTCCTGGCCAAAATGGCTTCGTCGTTGAGCATGGCGGGCCTGGCTTGGGGCGCTCGCAGCAGGTCGCTGCACTGGCCCAGGCCCAGGGCGGTGTGTCCCTGGAAGTCCAGCTTCACTGCCTTTACCTCCGGGAACTCGGTAAGGGTAGCGACGATACCGATGAGGATGCGCCTCATCTTCGCCGGCTCAGCGATGGCAAGCTCGCGGAGCGAGCTCGTGTAGGTGAAGTTGACGTATGCCAGCCCCCGCGCCGCATCGAGCCGGTATTCCACCAGCCTGACGTCAGAGGGCAAGCCCTGGAGCCCAAGGCCCTCGCCCGGACCCGCCAGATAGAGTTGGAGGGCTCCTCCCGGACCGGATGCCGTTTTCCACTCGGGCACCAGATAGGACCCGTACGTGTAGTAAACGGGTTGCAGCCCTGGCAACGCTCCTTCCGGCGCCGCACCGGGAGACACCACCCGCACCGACTTCACTTGCGGGAACTCCAGTAGGGTGCGCCGCAGGGCAGTCTGGACCGTGGGCGAGAGCTCCCCTGTCACCTCCACCACGGCGTTGCCGTCCCGCAGCTCAAACCGGGCCAGCCGCGCCGACGGCGGGAGGGCTGGCGCCAGCCTAGCGCGGTCCGTGGGCCCCCGGAGCAGGTGTTCCACCGCCCCCTGGGGAGTAACCTCCCCGGCGGCTACGCGGCGGGCCACCGGCACCAGCAGGCGCCCGTCTTTGCCGGGGAAGTAGAGGGTCACCGTGGGCGTATGGAGCCAGGGGAGCCAGCCGCTCACAGACAGTGAAGACTGCCCGGCGGCCAGGCGTAGCCCCAGGCCGGTGGCTACGAGCAGGCCAACCAGCAGCAGCCACCTCGCCCCTGCCAGGCGCCTGGGCCCCTGGTGCGAGAGCCAAGGACTGGTCGGCGCGCCCTGGGTGGGGCGGGCGGCTGCGTATCGCTGGAACAGCGCCATGCCCTTCCCCTTAGCTGAGTCCCATAAGGCGGTAAACCAGACCACTGACCAGGTGGAACTGGTTGGAGAGCATAAGTACTCCGAAGAAGGCCATAACCAGGGCTCCGGCCAGGCCCAGGGCGGGCGCCAGGTGGTAGTAGCGCTGGAGCGCGGGCTGGAAACGGGAGGCGCCGAAGGCCAGCGCCAGGCAAGGCAGACTTATGCCCAGAGAGAAGGCCAGCATGAGCCCGGCTCCGAAGGCCATGGAGCCCGTGGAGCCGGCGTACAACAGCAATGCGGGCAGCACCGTGGCGCTGAAGCAGGTGAGGCATCCACCGGCAAAGGTGAATCCCATGACTGCCGAACCCAGCATGCCCGTGCGTTTGTGCTCCCCGAAGACACGCGTCAAGGGCAAGCGACATACCAGCGGCGCCCGAGCATTCCAGGCTACCCGCGCCGCCAGTAACAGGATGACAAGACCGGCGGCGATAGACAGGGGCCGCACCCAGCGCGAAAGCAGCCCCAGGCTCTGGAGTGACTGGCCCACGTATCCGGCGGCGGCGCCGCCGGCAGTGTACAC
>JACPQM010000033.1 GCA_016190505.1 Chloroflexota bacterium
AAGAACGCCTCGGGAGTGCTGCCCACCACCACCCTGAGATGCTTCGTCCCGACAAGCTGCGCACCTGACGGCCACCCTTGAGCGTCGGGACTCAGCATGACATGCTGATTGGCCGCAGCCTGCCCTTGCCAGCCGGTTCATCACTCTACATTGGGTCCCGACGCCTCGGGACCTATAAGACTCACAATGACGGGAAGGTTGTGTCGCTTGTGTACTTTGCGCCAAGCTACAAGGGCCGAATCAGCGCGTAGGGTGAGTGTCGCGTAGCGGAACCCACCGCGAGCCCGTAGCCCGTCTTACGGGCTACGGGGGGCGCGGTGGAGGGGGAGGACCAGGGCCATGCTGGCCAGGCAGAAGCCGGCGAAGAGCAGCAGGGTCGCCTGGTAGCTCCCGGTGGCGTCCCGGAGGAACCCGCCCAGCACTGGGCCGGTGGCCGCCCCCAGGCTGATGATGGCGCCCATGGCCCCGGCGATGGTGCCAAAGGCCTTGCGGCCGAAGTACTCCCCGCGTATGGCGTAGAGCACGGTGGCCCCGCCGCCATAGGCGGGGGCATAGACCACCAGGGCCAGGGCGATGTGCCAGGGCTGGTGGGCCAGGGCCAGGAGCAGCACGCCGGTGGCCATCTGGAGCATGCAGGCCGCGGTGACCAGCCGCTTGTCGAAATGGTCGGCCAGCCAGCCGAAGGCCAGGCGCCCCGGGACGCTGACCATGCCCATGAAGGCCTGGAAACCAGCGGCGGCCACCAGGGCGATCTTGAGGTCCGTAGCCATCAGCACCAGGTGGACGGTGATGCCGGTGCTCACGATGTTGCGGAAGGCGAAGGCCAGGGCCATGAGCCAGAAGGTGGGGGTGTGCAGCGCCTGCCCCGCCGAGGCGGTGGCCTCGGCCACGGGTTGGGCGGGGGATTGAGGGGGGGGCTGGGGGGCGCCATCGGGCAGGGCGCCGTAGCGCTCGGGGCGGTGGCGCATCAGGGCCGAGGCGGGCAGGCCCACCGCCAGGAAGGCCACGGCGCCGGCCAGCGCCCCCGCCCGCCAGCCGTGGACGTCCATGAGCCAGCCCAGCAGGGGAACTACCAGGCCGCTCAGGCCCACCCCGGACATGGCGATGCCGGTGGCCAGGCCGCGGCGGCGGACGAACCAGTTGCCCACGGCAGTGAAGGGGGTCACGGTGTGGCCGATGCTCAGCCCGGTAGCGATGACCCCCACCAGCACCACGTAGAGCATGAGCAGGCTGTTGGTCCGGCTGAACCAGAAGAAGCCCAGGGCGGTGACCGCGCTGCCCGCGGCCATGGGCAGGCGCGGGCCGAAGCGGTCCGCCAGGTAGCCGCCGCCGATGTTGGCCAGGCTCTGCCAGGAGCGGGCCAGGGAGATGGCGCCGCCCAGGGCGGTCTTGCTCCAGCCAAACTCGGCGGCCAGCAGGGCGGAGAAGGTGCCGTAGCCGTAGTAGAAGAAGGCGCCGTCCAGCACGCTGGACAGGCCGGCCCCCAGGACCACCCACCAGCCGTAGAAGATGCGCGGCCAGCCGCCTGCGGCGGGCAGGGGTAGAGAACGGTTGGGGGCCGTGTCCCCCTTCATAAGGGGGACTATAGGGGGTGAGGGCAGAGGCGTCAAGACAGGGCGGGGTAACCACAAGGGTTACCCGTACGGGCGGGCCATCACGGAATGGCCCCGCTGGCGCCAGTAGTCCAGGCCCTTCTTGGTATCGCTGGCCAGCCTGGCCTTCTCGGAGGTGCGTACCCGGAGCTTGAACAGCCAGTAGGTGAACTCCTTGCGTTCGGTATGGCCCGCCCGCCCTGCCTCCTCGTGGAAGCGGTGGAGCAGCTCCCGGTAGCCCGCGCCGTAGACGCGACGGCACAGCTCGTCGGGGAGGGATGCCCCGCGACGGCACTGGGAGTGCCACTCCTTCTGCACCTCTTCCGCAGTGGCCAGCACCAGACACCGCTCGATGACCACTCCGTACAGGTAGTTCAGATACCCGTGGTACTTGGCCAGGCCCAGGAGCTGCTTCATCTCCTCGGTGGGAATGTCCACCGGGGGCAGGCCCACAGTCAGGAAGGCCTCGACCTCCGACTTCGGCAGCAGGCCGTTCACGGCGGCGCACAGGCGCTCGCCCAGGGCCTGCCAGTCGAAGGCCTCCTGGGCCACCATGTAGCGCTGGCGGGCGCCGTCCAGCTCCTCCTCGCACCGGCTCCACATGCCCATGGAGCCCAGCAGGGCGGGGAACCAGTGCTGCCCCGAGGCCACGGCCTCCCGAAGGTGGCGGATAGCCGCCTCCTCGGGGGAGGGCTGGGGGACTGGAGGCGTTGAGCGTGTGCTCATCTCCTCCATCATAGCATTCAAAGGCGTAGCCGGGCCAGGAACTCGGGCAGGGGGCGGGTGTTCAGGATGTCCTCGGGGCGACACCAGGCCCGCCGGGCCACCCCCACGCCGTAGCTCATGAACTCCAACTGGTCGGGGCTGTGGGAGTCGGTGGAGATGACCAGCTTGACCCCCAGGTCCCGGGCGCGGCGGGCGTGCACGTCTTTGAGGTCCAGCCTGGGGGGCATGGCGTTGATCTCCAGGGCAGTGCCCGTCTCCAGGGCCGCCTGGAAGACAGCTTCCAGGTCAATGTCCACCGGGTCGCGCTCGCCCAGCAGGCGGCAGGTGGGGTGGGCCACGATGTCCACATGGGGGCTGCGCATGGCAGCCATGACCCGCGCCGTCATCCTGTCCCGGTCCTGGCCCATGGCGGAGTGGACCGCAGCCACCACCACGTCCGACTGGGCCATAAGCTCGTCGGGGCAGTCCAGGCTGCCGTCGGCCCGGATGTCCACCTCCATGCCGGAGAGGATGCGGATGCCCGGGAGCCGCTGGTCCAGCGCCCGGAGCTCGGCCAGTTGCTGGCGGCGGCGCTCCTCGTTCAGCCCGTGGGCGATACCCCGGCCCGCCGAGTGGTCGGTCAGGGCCACGTACTGATAGCCCCGGCGCTGGGCGGCCAGGGCCATTTCCTCCAGGCTGGCGTGGCCATCGCTCCAGTTGGAGTGGACGTGGAGGTCGCCGGCGATGTCGCCCAGCTCCACCAGGCGGGGTAGCCGCCCCGCCTCAGCCAGCTCCACCTCGGTGGTGCCTTCCCTCAGCTCGGGAGGTATGTACTGAAGGCCCAGGCGCTGGTAAAAGGCCTCCTCGGTGGCGAGCTTCTCCAGCTCCTGGGTGTCGAGGTGGGTGATGCCGTACTCGCTGAGACTCAGCCCCTTCCGGTTTGCCCATTCGCGGAGCATGATGTTGTGCTGTTTGCTGCCGGTGAAGTACTGGATCAGCGAGCCGAAACTGTCCGGCTCCACCAGCCGCAGGTCCACCTGGAGGCCGCCGTCCACCAGCACGCTGACCTTCTTGGGGCCCTGGACCAGGACCTGGCGCACCAGGGGCAGGCGGGCAAAGGCGTCCAGCACACGGGCCGGGTCCTCAGCGGTGCCCATGAGGTCAACGTCGCCCACGGTCTCCGCCAGGCGGCGCAGGCTGCCGGCAGGGGCCAGGGTATACAGGCCCGGCGTCCCCCGGAGAGCGGCCATGATGCCCTCCACCACGGGCAGGGCCTGGCCCAGGGGGATGCGCTGGTCCTTGCGCCGCAGCGACTGGATGCTTTTCAGGATCTTCTCCGCCGTCTTCTCACCCAGCCGTGGCAGGGCGGCCACCTGGCCGGCCAGGATGGCCTGCTCCAGGGCATCCACACTGGTAATGCCCAGCTCCTTGTGAAGGCGGGCGGCGATTCGAGGCCCAACGGTGGGCACCTCCATCAGCTTCAACACACCATCGGGGAACTCGGCGCGCAGCTTCTCGTAGTATTCCAGCCTGCCCGTGTCCACCAGCTCCTGGATCTTCCTGGCGATGGCCTCGCCCACGCCGGGCACGGTGCGGAGCTTGTCCTCACGGGAGAGCTGGGCGATGTCCTGGGGCAAGTGGTCAATGGCCTGAGCGGCGCGACGATAGGCCCGCACCTTGAAGGAGATTTCCCCCTTTACCTCCAGCAAGTCGGCGATATTCTCGAAGACCTCGGCCACCTGCCGGTTGTTCATGGCCTCACCCCACCTCACCCACTATTGTAGCCGAGGGCGGCCAATACTGTAGGGGCGTGCCCTTGTGGCTGCCCTTCCCGCGTTGTGCCCGTTGCGGGGAAATGTACGCTACAAGAGGTACAGCTCCATGGGCTTGAGCTTGCCGGATACGGGATCAACCTCCAGGCCCATCTGTTCCAACGTGGTCACCCCAAGCAGGGCAGGGGCACCTTTCTTGCCGAATATGACAGTGGTCCCTACTTCTATCCCCTGTACCTCGATGTAGGCATCTCCTAGGTCAAAGGTCTCTGCCTGGCCATTGGCCAGCCGGAGCTTCCGTTGACCCTTGGGTCTTATGCCGAGACCATCCAGCACTGGGGCAGGAATCACGGACCACATGGCGCCAGTATCCACGATGAACTCGACCTCTTGCCAGCGGTCGGGGACCAGGCGCGCGCTGACTTTGCCCTTCACGCGTATGTAGCCCATCACGCGGCCCTCCCGTGGCACTTCTTGTACTTCTTGCCGCTGCCGCAGGGGCAGGGGTCATTGCGGCCGATCTTGTCGTTGGCCCGGGCGGGGCGGGCGTGGGAGCCGGCGGCGGCGGCCGCAGCCATGGCCCGGGTGGCGGTGCCCACGGGAGCCTTCTTGGGGGCCTCCTCGGTCTTCTTGGCCAGCTCCACGTGGTAGATGGTGTGCACGATGTCGTGCTTCAATGTGTCCAGCAAGCCCTGGAACATCAGGCTGGCCTCGCGCTTGAAGGAGACCAGCGGGTCCTGCTGGGCGATGGCGCGCAGCCCGATGCCGTGCCGCATGCTCTCCAGAGCAGTCAGGTGCTGCACCCACAGGTTGTCCAGCACCCGCAGCATGACCAGCCGCTCAATGGCCCGCATGTTTTCCGGGGTGAACTCCGTCTCCCGTTGCTCGTAGAGGGCGTCAGCCCAGGCGTGGAGCTGCTCCTGTATCTCGTCCCGGCTGAGCTTGGCGAGCTCCCCGGAGCGTTGCGGTACGGGGAACATGGCGCCCACGGCGGCGGTCAGTCCCTCCAGGTCCCAGGCCTCGGGGTCCTTGCCGGCGACATACGTGGACACCATGCCGTTCAGGGCCTGGTGGACCATATCTGAGATGTTGGCCTTGAGGTCGGCGCCGCCGATTATCTTGCGCCGCTCGCTGTAGATGACGTCCCGCTGGGTGTTGACCACGTCATCGTACTCGACCAGGTGTTTCCGGATGTCGAAGTTGTAGGCTTCGAACTTCACCTGGGAGTTCCCCAGAGCTTTGGTCACCCAGGAGTGCTCGATAGGCTCGTTGTCGGGGAGCCCGGCCCAGTCCAGCAGGCCCTTGATCCGGTCGCCGCCGAACCGTTTGAGCAGGTCGTCCTCAAGGGAGGCGTAGAAGCGGGAGGAGCCCGGGTCCCCCTGGCGGCCGGCACGGCCCCGGAGCTGGTTGTCAATGCGCCGCGCCTCGTGGTGCTCCGTGCCCACGATGTGCAGCCCGCCCAGGGCCACTACCGCCTGGTGCGCCTTCTCCCATTCGGCGGGGTCCCGGCCCTCCGGGTTGCCCCCCAGGATGATGTCGGTGCCCCGGCCCGCCATGTTGGTGGCAATGGTCACCGCGCCCAGGCTGCCCGCCTGGGCCACAATGCCCGCCTCCTTCTCGTGGAGCTTGGCATTGAGCACCTGGTGGGGGATGCCCCGCCGCTGGAGGAGGGCGCTGAGGCGCTCCGACTTCTCAATGGTCACCGTGCCCACCAGCGCCGGGCGCTGGCTCTTGTACAGCTCCTCGATCTCGTTGGCAGCGGCCTGAAACTTGGCGTCTTCGGTCTTGTACACCCGGTCGGCGTACTCGGTTCGGATGAGGGGCTTGTTGGTGGGGACGATCATCACGTCCAGCTTGTAGATCTTGGCGAACTCCTCCGCCTCGGTGGCCGCGGTGCCGGTCATGCCCGCCAGTTTCTTGTATATGCGGAAATAGTTCTGGAAGGTGATGGTGGCCAGGGTTATGGTCTCCCGCTGGACCCGTACGCCTTCCTTGGCCTCAATGGCCTGGTGCAGCCCCTCGGAGTAGCGGCGGCCCCACATCAGGCGTCCGGTGAACTCGTCCACGATGATGACCTGGCCGTCCTTGACCACGTAGTCGCGGTCTCGCTGGTACAGCACCTGGGCCTTCACCGCGTTGTCCAGGTAGTGCGCCAGGTGGTGGTTGTCCGGGTCGTACAGGTTGGAGATGTTGAGCCAGCGCTCTATCTTGCCGATGCCTACCTCGGTGAGGGAGACCGCCCGCACCTTCTCGTCCAGAGCATAGTCCTCTTCCGGGCGCAGCCGGGGCGCCAGATGGGCGAAGGTCTGGTAGAGCTGGGCAGATTCCTCAGCCTGCCCGCTGATGATTAACGGGGTGCGGGCCTCGTCAATGAGGATGTTGTCCACCTCGTCCACAATGGCGTAGTTGAGGGGGCGCTGGACGCACTGGGCCGTGTCCAGCACCATGTTGTCGCGAAGGTAGTCGAAGCCGAACTCGCTGTTGGTGCCGTAGATGATGTCCGCCTGATAGGCCTCGCGGCGGGTCACGGGCCGGAGGCGCGGCCAGGCGGGGTTGTCCGACTCGTACTCCGGGTCGTAGACAAAGGCGCTGTCGTGGTAAATAGAGGCCACGGAGACGCCCAGCAGGTGGTAGATGGGGCCCATCCAGTGGGGGTCGCGCCGGGCGAGGTAATCGTTCACGGTGACCACGTGGACACCCTGGCCCGTCAGGGCGTTGAGGTAGGCGGGCAGGGTGGCTACCAGGGTCTTGCCCTCGCCGGTCTTCATCTCGGCGATCTTGCCCTGGTGCAGCACTATGCCGCCCAGGAGCTGTACGTCGAAGTGGCGCTGGCGGATGGTGCGTTTGGCCGCTTCCCGGACCGCGGCAAAGGCCTCGGGCAGGATGTCGTCCAGCGTGTCACCGTTGGCCAGGCGGGCCTTGAAGTCGGCGGTCCTGGCGCGAAGCTCCTCGTTGGAAAGGCGCTCGAACTCGGCTTCCAGCCGGTTGGTGCGCTCCACGGTAGGGCGCAGCCGGTTGAGCGCCTTCTCGTTGGAGTCCAGCAGTGAACCTATTAGACCCTTAAGCATAGTAGCTAGTTCCTGTAAACCTCTTTTCGGTGCCCGATAGCCAGGACTACCACGGCAGAAGAAGCCGCGTCCACCAAGTAGACTATCCTCAGGTCACCTACCCGTGCTCTGTACTGCCCGGAAAGCTCGCCTTTCAGTTCGCCTATTCCTACGCCGGAATAGGGGTTCGCTTGAATCTGCCCCAGTTTAGCTTCCACCCTGTTTCGCATTCTTGCGTCAAGTCTGTCCAGCACTCGTCGCGCATTTCGGTGAAGTACTAGACTGAACACAGCTTAAGCTTTCCAGGGGATGAAATTCTCCCTCCTCCCGACCTCGTAGTCCTTCCTCGCTTCTCTGATTTGAGCCATCAGTTCCGGGCTCTCCAGGATCTCCTGGGTGGCTTCCTCTTGCTCCTGAAGGCGCTTCCAAATGGCGAGTGCCAGATCCATGAACAGCCAATACTTCTCCTTGGTCCCATTGGGTGAGGCAACATTACTCCCGTCTGGCGAGGTTTCAATCAACATGTTGAACAAGTCCCGCGCCGCCGGATGCTCGAACTGAGCCCCAGTACCAGACATCTCGTGGGCCGCTGCGGCCACTGCCAAGGCGCTGCGCTCCCGGACGATGTCAATGAACCTGCCCAGGGCATCAAGCTCTGCATCGCTTAATCTCTCAAAGAAGGCCAGAGCCTTCTGTCTTCGCCTGACCAAGCGACGATAATCTTTCATCGCGGTTCTCATCTTCCCTCACCTCCTTGAGATGCCCGCTGGTAAAGCACTTTCCCCTCCTCCAGGGCGTGAAGCAGGGCCGGGTTGCCTCGCTGCTTCATGTCCCGGAACTCGGCTGGCGTCAGGCCCAAGGGTTCCAGAGGCAACCGCCACCTGTTGAACTGTTGAAGCACAGGGATCCGGTCCAGGTACGGCTCCTTGAAATCCGCCACTACCAGTATATCCACATCGGACGCTTCGTTCACGTCGCCCCCTCGTTATAGGGCGTCATGTCCCGACCGCAGCCTTCTCTTCAAACATGGCACCCACCGACAGGCCCAGGTGGATGCGTCGGATGGCCTCCCCCAACAGTGAGGCGATAGACAGTACGGTGATCTTCGGTGCATCCTTGGCTTTGGCCACGGAGATGGTGTCGGTGACCACGACTCCCTTTATGGGGCAGGCAGCGATGCGCTGGATGGCCGGACCCGAGAAGACCGGGTGGGTGGCGCAGGCGTAGACCTCCGACGCCCCTGCCTCTTGCAGGGTCTCGATGGCGCTAACCAGCGAGCCGCCGGTGTCAATCTCATCATCCACGGTCAATGCCTGCATTCCTGCCACGTCGCCGATGACGTTCAGGGTCTCGGTGGCGTCCTGGTTGCCGACGCGGCGCTTCTCTATGATGGCCAGTGGGGCATGCAGCCGGGCTGCCAGGTCCCGGGCGCGCTTGGTGATTCCCACGTCGGTGGCCACCACCACCAGGTTGTCTACCCCCTTCTCCTGCCAGTAGCCCGCCAGCAAGGGCAAGGCAGTAAGCTCGTCCACGGGGATGTTGAAGAACCCCTGGATCTGCGGCGCGTGCAGGTCCACCGTCAGTACACGGTGGGCGCCGGCCACAGTAATCAAGTCGGCCACCAGCCGGGCGGTGATGGGTACCCGGGGCTGGTCCTTTTTATCGGTGCGCCCGTATCCATAGTAGGGCACCACCGCGGTAATGCGCCGGGCCGACGCCCGCTTCACCGCGTCTATCATGATGAGCAGCTCCATGAGGCTGTCGTTCACCGGAGAGGCGATGGGCTGCACGACAAACACGTCGCATTCCCGCACGTTCTCCAGGATGCGAGCGAACGTGTTCTCGTTGCTGAACTTGAACACCTCGGACTGGCCCAGGGGGATGTCCAGGTAGTCGCAGATGTGCTGGGCCAGGGGGCGGTTAGTGTTGCCGGAAAAGACCTTCAGTTCGCCGGCCATGCTGCTACTTCCCCTGGCACAATGCGGACCGCTCGTCCTCGGAGACGGCCACGTCTTCCCTGTGGTCCAGGCACGCTACGGCAATGGTCTCGGACTGCATTGCGCTCCTTTCAGAGATCGGCCCTGTTTCACCAGTCACAGCATTCTAGGCTCGGTGCGCTGGGGGCGTCAAGGCGGGCACACCTGACCTACGCTCACTGGACCCATGGCGCCACAGGGCGTACCAACGGGCGCCAGACCAGTTGCAGCAGGACCACCAGCATTTGCCTGCAACAGGCTGGGAGGAGAGGGCTCTACGGGCGGTTTGGGGCGTGTTTCTTCGGCTTGCTGGGGGCCTTGGATAACCTGGCCTGCTTCAACAACGCCAACTGAGCCCTAATATCGAAGAGGTTAAGCTCCGCAGGAGGGTGAGCGCAGGTTTTCCGTCTGCCCATAGCTGACGCTCCTTATTCGTCAAAGGCCGGGTTCAAGTTTGCCACGGAATCCTCGATGTCCTTAGAGGCCCGTCGAACGCTGCCAACATAATGTTGATAGCTTTCATCTAGCCGTTGAACGGTTTGGGAGTCGAGGAATCTAACCCCTGTCTTGGTTACTATTAAAGCGTCAGTAGCCTTGCCCACTCCCGGGGCCCTCTCGCCCCTTCGTTTGGCCACATAGCAAAGCCATAGCGCCCGATTGACCGAGTCGCCGGGAGAGTAATCTGCTTCTGTCAGGAAACTCTCAGCGTGTGGCAGCCCAGAGCCAATGGCAACGAAACCGATGGCGTCGAAGCACGTCTTTACGCCCGGGTCGCAAACGTAGAACAAATGCGCTCCGGAGCCGTCCACACCCGCCACCACCAATTCCAGGTCCAGATTCACCTTCTGGTACTCGGCCATGAGGCCAAAGGCTATTTCCTCACTCATGTCGCGTTGTCGCTCCAGGAATGTAGCGCAGTCCAGGCCGACCCGGCGCAACACGGTCTTTTCCGCATATGCTTGCCGCTCTTCGATGAAAGCTTCCTCAATCAGAGACGCGACTTGCTCAACGCTGGGCTGGCTCAGTTTCTCAACTTCGCCAATGGCCCTGGTCAACACCGGCGTATGGCCCAGCGCATCACCCGCAGTCAAGACGGCGTACTTGCCAAGGCGCTCTACCTTCCTGGTAGGCTGCTCGTACTCCAGAGAAAGGAACTCGACGCTAACCATTCGGTCAGCGACCGCGACCACTTGGTTGCCTCGGTCACATAACAATGCTAGACAGATCGTCATGCGTCCCCCTCCCCGGAACGTTACCCACCCATTCTAAGGGCTTGGCAACCTGGCCGCAAACCCGCGAGTGACCAGGCGAAAGGCCATGCGCACCTATGCCTTGCGCACCTCACAAGGGTAGCCTTTGTGGGGCACGGAGCCGGAGACGGGGTCGGTCAGGTCGTTGGTCACCAGCAGGTTGACGTTGGCGCCTTCGCTGGAGTAGGGGTCATAGCCAGGCAGGCCCAGCTCGGGGCAGGACTGCCACCATCCATGCTGGGTGTTGACCACGCCCGGGGTGATGCCCTCGGTTACCCGAGCCATCACCCGCACCGCGCCGTGTTTGGTCTCCAGCTTCAGCCACTCCCCGTCCTGGATGCCCCGGGGCGCCGCGTCGCTGGGGTGTATCTCCAGATACGGATGCGGCACCTGCTGGCGTAGGGAAGGGACGGCCCGGTGCTGTCCGTGGCAGAACTCCTGGACCTTGGAGTTGATCAGCAGCAGCGGGTAGCGGGCCTCCTCGGGCTGGCCCCTCAGGCTGGCCAGGGACTCCTGGTACGCGGGCAGCGGGTCATAGCGGCGGTCCCGGAAGGTCTGGGAGAAGACCTCGACGCGGCCCGTGGGCGTGGCAAAACCCTTGCCCTGGTACTTGCGATAGCGCACCTCCAGGGGCACCGCCATGCCGCCGGGGTGGCGCTTCAGCTCCTCCACGCTGACCCTGGTCGGCGCGAGCTGGTAGTCCCAGGCCGCCTCGATGTTGCCTTCCCAGAAGTGGTGGGCCACGCCCAGGTGCTTGGCCAGCTCGAAGATGATCTCCAGGTCGGGCCTGGCCTCGCCCTGGGGTTCCACCACGGCTGGGGTGTACTGGAGGTAGCCGGTCAGGCTCCCCCGGAAGCCCGTCTGGAGCTGTGGCGCTTCCCAGGGGCAGGCGGCGGGAAGCACGTAGTCGGCGAGCTGGGCCGCCGGCGTCAGGAAGAACTCCACCTGGGCGAACAGGTCCAGGGACTGGAGCGCCCGGCGCCCGGTAAGGGAGTCACCGGTACATGTAATCAGGTTGCCCCCGAAGCTGACCAGGCCGCGCACCGGGTAGGGCTGGCTGGTGAGCATGGCATTGAAGGCGTCGTAGGCGGTGATGGTCTTGCCCAGGTTACCCTTGCCCAGAGGGTGCTCCGGCCAGCCCAGCCGGCCCCTGGCGACTTGCCGGTCCACCAGGTCCTCGGCCTCGATGCTGTTCAGGGGCAAGCGAGGGAAGATGACGTTGCCGCCCGGGGCATCGAAGTCCCCGGTGAGGGCATAGAGCACACACAGGGCGCGGTTGGTGTAGGCGGCGTTCGTCTGCTGCTCCACGCCGTTGTAGGTCCAGTAGCACCTGCCCCGGCTCTTGGCGAGCAACTGGGCCGCCTCGGCCAGCGCCGGCGGGGCGATCCCGGTGACCTCGGCCACGCGTTCCGGGGTGAAGGCCGCGGCGCGCTCCCTCAGGAGCTGGAAGGCGGTCTTAGCTTCGACCCGCGAGCCGGTGGCCAGGGCAACCTCGTAGGCGCCCTCCAGGGCCGGAGACTTGACGGCTTTGGCCGGGCCAGGCTGCTGCGCCTGAGCATCCCAGACCAGATAGCTCGCAGCATCGCCACCGGTGCGGAGGTCTGACTCGGTAAGCAGTGAGTTGGTATCACTGCGCACCAGGAAGGGCGCGTCCGTCCATTGAGTGACGAAGTCCCGGTCGTAGCCTCGCGTCTCCAGCAACACGTTGATAAGGCCCAGGGCCAGGGCGCCGTCGGTGCCCGGCCGTACCGGGAGCCAGAGGTCGGCCCGCTCAGCGATGGGTATGCGGCGGGGGTCCACCACTACCAGCTTCGCCCCGCGGGCCAGCGCCTTCTCCAGCGGGACCTGGTTGGTCCGCTGAGTGGCGTGGGGGTTGTGTCCCCAGATGAAGATGCAGTTGGTGTTCTCGAAGTCGGGCGCGGGCAGCCCCACGCCGAAGGTGTAGGCGGAGGCGCTGTCCCGGTGCCAGTTGCAGATATGGCCCGTGGTGATGAAGTTGGGCGTGCCGTAGGCATGGGCCAGCCGCATGATCCAGGACTGGTTGGCCCCGATGCTGGTGCCGCCGGCAGCACCCCGGTAGAAGGCGACGCTCTGAGTGCCATAGCGGGCCTTGAGCGCCAGCATGCCGGAGGCGACGGATTCCAGTGCCTCCTGCCAGGAGACCTGCTCCCAGCCGGGGTCCTCGTCAGTCTTGGGCCGGGTGCGCCGCAGGGGATGGAGCACCCGCTGCGAGTTATACAGCAACTCTGGCCCGGCGATGCCCTTGGGGCAGGGCCCGATATTGTTGGGGTGCTCGGGGTCCGGGACCACCCCCACCAGCCGGCCCTCCCGCACACGGTAGAGGACGGCGCAGCGGGAGGAGCACTGGGCATCAAGGCCCCGGATAACGACTTCCTGGGTGGAGCGCTGGGTCATGTTAGCCTCCTGTATAGGAGATCTGGCCGATACCTTAGCTGGGGTTGGTGGGCGATGGAGGGCTCGGACCTCCGACCTCCTCGGTGTAAGCGAGGCGCTCTAGCCACTGAGCTAATCGCCCGGGTGGTGCGCTTGGCGGGACTTGAACCCACGGCCTCAGCCTCCGCAGGGCTGCGCTCTATCCAATCTGAGCTACAAGCGCACCGGTGGTGCCGAAGGAGGGATTCGAACCCTCATATCCTTACGGACACTACGCCCTGAACGTAGCGCGTCTGCCATTCCGCCACTTCGGCCCTGGACACAGCACCAGCCCGTGGAACAGACTTAATTTTACCCCGAGGCATAGGGGGAATCAAGTGCGGGCAAAAAAGGCTACGGGCTACGGGCTACGGGCTTCAGGCCCCGCCCTGCCCCCTTGGCAGAAAGGAGGCCCAGAAGCCCTTGGCTGCGGTAGCGGCAATTCATGAATTGCCGCTACGCTTTGACTGGCCCAAACTCACCTGTACCCCGAATGCGGGATTCCGTAGCCCATAGCCTGAAGCCCGTAGCCCGATCAGATCTCCCGGCCCACGCGGGCGCCATCGGCGATGGCATCCAGGAGGCGGCGGGGAGCGACGCAGTCCCCTACGAGGTGCACCTCCACCCCCTGCTTGCGCAGGGCGAACTCCAGCTCCCGCCGCGGGCGTGCCCCCATGGCCAGCACGACCGTGTCGGCGGGAATCTCCTGGCGCTGGCCAGCTCGCGATACCACCACGCCACCGTTCCTGATCTCGAGGCACTCCGTCTCCGGCATCAGGACCACCCCTTTGGCCCGGAGCCTCGCCAGAAGGAGCGCTCGCGTCGAGCGGCCCACGTGGGTGGCGAATTCCTTGCCCCGGCGGACCACAGTCACCGGATGACCCCGCTCGGCCAGGTACTCCGCCGTATCGCACCCCACTTGCTCACCACCGACTAGCACCACGCGCCCCTTCACCTCCGCCTGTCCGGACAGCACGTCGAGGGCGTGGACCACGTTGCCGTCCTGGGCGCTGGGCAACCGGGACCTGATGGCTTCGGCACCAGTGGCCAGCACGGCCACCTCGGGCTTCTCCTGGCGCACAACCTCCGGGGTGACCTCCTGGCCCAGCACCACATTGACCCGCCAGCGCTCCACTTCCTTCTCCAGAAAGCCCAGGAAGGCCTTGAAAGCGCCCTTGTGGGGGGGCACCGCAGCCAGGGCCAGGTATCCGCCCAGTCTGTCCGAACGCTCGTAGAGGGTGACCTGGTGGCCCCGCCGGGCGAGGGTGGCGGCGGCCTCGATTCCGCCAGGCCCGCCGCCCACTACCATCACGCGCTTGGGTCTGGCTGCCGGTTTGAGCTGGGCGTACTCCGTCTCCCGGCCCACGGCGGCGTTGATGGCGCACACTACGGAGGGGTCGGGAGAATGGATGCTGTCATTGCAGGTGCCGCAGAACGTACAAGGGCGCACCTCGTCTCGCTTCCCCTGGGCGATCTTCTGCGGTATGTGGGGGTCGGCGATCATCGTCCTACCGAAGGACACCAGGTCGGCCTTTCCGGTGCTGATAGCCCTCTCGCCCTGGTCGGGGTTCATCTTTACCGCCACCATCACCGGCACAGAAACGGCCCTCTTGATCTCGCCGGCCAGAGGCACAGCCAGCCCGAAGTGATGGGCCATGACCGGTATCTGGCCGGGCACACCGCCGAAGCGGGTCACGTGGATGGCCCAGGCCCCAGCCGCCTCAGCCACGCGGGCGAACTCCCGGGACTCCTCGCTGGTGATGCCATCGGGCAGGAGGGCCTCCTCCCCGTTGAGGCGGGGCCACACGGGGTAGTCCTCCCCCGCAGCCTGGCGGACGGCACGAATAACCTCCACCAGGAGCCGGGCCCGGTTCTCCAGCGGGCCGCCGTACTCGTCCTCTCGCCGGTTGTAGGCCCGGGAAAGGAACTCGGTGATGAGATAGGCCGTCGCCCCGTGAAGCTCGACCGCGTCGAAGCCTGCCTGCTGGGCGCGCACCGCCGCAGCCGCAAAGGCCGAGACCACCTCGGCGATCTCGTCCTTGCTCATGGCCCGGGCTGACAGCCCTTTGGGGCCAGGTATGTCGGACGGCGCCAGGGGCGTGCCCCCCGGGATACCGTGCACGCCCTCCTTCCCGCCGTGGATGAGCTGGATGGCCGCCACCGCGCCCTGCGCCTTGATGGCAGATGCCAACCTGGCCAGGCCCGGAATGAACCTGTCATCGTCTATCATGGGGGAGCGGGCCACCGGCTTGCCGCTCAGGTGCACCGCCGTGCACTCCACGATGTACAATCCCACGCCCCTGGCCCTCTCCACGGCGTAGTCAATGAGCCGCTGGGTAACGGACCCGTCGGCGGCACAGTAGTTGGTAGCCATGGGTGGATACACGATGCGGTTGCGCAACTCCAGGTGCCCTATGCGGAAGGGCGACAACAGTGCGGGATAGAACGGGGTTGTGGCCATGTTCTCCTCCTTGTCTCACGTCATCTCTGATGGACCGGGGTCCCGGGTGTTTCAAGGCCCGCTGAGTGCCCGGGCCTGGTAACATCCGGGTCCAGGTTGGAAAGCTGGACCCGAAAGGGAATGCAGAGATTCTACCGCCACGCGGGAGGCGAAATCAAGGGGCAAAGACCCAAGGCAAGAATGGGGCCCAAAACCCACACCAAGCTGACCACCGAGCATTGGGAAAAGACAGCCGTAGAGCGGCTGAATTCAGATTAGCAGGCCAAAGATGCGAGCCTATATCCTGATTTGGCCTTTCAGGTACAAGTACTGACCGTTGCCTGTACAGGTATATCCTAGCTCCGCGACTCTGGCCAAGAGCGTGTGAAGCTCGGGTACGCCTATGGTCTCTTCTTCAAACAGGTCAGCCAGATTCCTGCTAATCTCCGTCAGGGCTTCTGGGAGTCTTTCCGGTAGGCCGACCGCTCGATTCAGGTCAGCGGCGGCCCCGGTAAGTCGGCCATTGATCTCTCTGTGCGCGGATAGTAGGACCATGTGAAGAAGCGCCAATTCAGCATTCCACGACTGGTTCATAATACGATTCGTCTCACCGAATAGGGCGCTGAAAAAGTAGAGCTTAGCCGGCAAGTTTGGCGCTTCAGCCACCTTGTCCGCCGCAAAGCGGAACTCGCTGGCCAGTCTTTGCTGAAGGTCTTTAGGCAGCAAGGGCATATCGGGACTCCTTCGGTTCTTCGTATCTACCAGCTTCCTGCTCGCCTGGGTAACTAAGCGAGATTGCTCCGATACTCCCTGCGGGATCAGCACTGGTCGCGCAGGTCAGGCCCGCAAGCCAACCTTCCGAAGCTGCAATAGTACCTGTAGACTGCACTGCATAGTCCCCTTGGAAACCTTGGCTGTATTCATCGCTAAAGCTTGGAGGCGCCAGGCGCTGAGGGGTCAGGCCCAACGTCCAATCCACAAGTTCGCTGAACGCAACGAACCTGACCGCCATTGCCACATCAAACGCAGCAGCCAACCTCTTCAGCGTTGTGAGACTATGGCGCCCGTAGTTCGGATTCTCCAGCCGACAGATGGTCTGTTGGGCCTGACCCGTCCGCCGCGCCAGATCTTCTTGTGTCCAGCCACGACTCTCGCGCAGCAGGCGAATTTGGAAAGCAAGCCCAGTGCTGATAGTCTCCTCCGCGAACTCCCTACGATAGTCTCTATCTGTTAAGCTCGTCATGAACCGGTCGTGGTCATCCAAAGGCGTGTGCCCTCCTGTGTTTTTCAGGGTCTTGTTCTACTTGCGATTTTCTACGTTGGGCTTGCTCGCAAGCTGACAGCGGCTCGAATCTGTTGGAGCGTTCTACCGCACCGAACACCAGTGTAACCTGGCGCTCGCCTGTCCCGTGGAACCCCAGCAACCTGTATTGGACTCTATTGACCTGCGCCCGGATTTCAAATAGCCCCTCACATTCACCGGCTAGTGTGTCCACCAGGGGCCGACTCCATTGCCCTGGTGGAGTTGCTGCCAGGTGTAGGATCCAAGAGTTGAGTCTCGCTTTCGGCTTAGCTCCAATACAATCGAGCCAGGCTCGAATTTGGTTCTGCCCCGCCTCGTCCACGTAATCATAAAAGTTGAACTGATGGCCCATGCTATCACAAAATTGCTGTGAGATCAATGCCTGTTTGGCGCAGAGTGCGCCTCTGACGGCCCCCAGCTAACAGCAACAAACGCACCGAGTCTACAGCGCGGCATGCAACCGGTCACCACGGGGGCTCTGGGGGGCACTATCCCGTGGGCGGAGCCGCAGGTTGCCCGCTGGACTCTCCGGAGGAACTGCGACGGCCAAGGACGATGGCCGTGGCCACACCCGCGACCCCCAGCAAGAGGGCGATGAGGGCTTTGGTCCTGAAGCCCGAGACGAAGGCATCCACCGCGGCCAGAGCCATGCTGACGCCCTTCTCGGCCGCCACCTTTTCCGTCGCCTTCTCGGCATCGGCCACCACTTCGGCCAGCGCGCTCTGGAGCTCGGGACGGGCCACCACGGAATACGCCGGCCCGGCGATGAAAAAGGCGATCACCGCGCCCACGGCTAGCACGCCAGCGGCCCAGCCCAACCGGCTGTACCAGTTGCGCCCGCCCAGGAAGCCGATGGCCACCAGGAACAGGCCAGGAATGACCCAGAGGAAAAACGCCCACCGGCGCGCCGTGCCCAACTGTTGGCGGGCATTGTCCATGTCCGCGAAGGCTGTCCCATTGTTCTCCTGGAGCCGCTCTTGCAGGTCCTTGTCGGTGAACGTAAAGCCACCGGCGACCCAACCCCGCACGTCTTCTAGAGTGGACACGTCGTCCGGGCCAAGCTTTTCCTTCAGATCAGCGTCTGTGAAGGTAAACCCATTGGTCACCTGCTTGCGGGCCTCCAACAGCCCGTCCCACATATCCTCGCCCAGCGCCTCCCGCAGGCTAGCCTCGGTGACCGTCCACTGGTCGGGGATAGAGCTACCAATGAGCTTAGTGACGGAGCCAGCCACGTCAAACCCCAGGCCCTTTTTGGCGTCTTCGAAAGAGATGCCTGCTGGCTTGCACACCGGAATGCCACCAACCACCACGCCGTTGACCAGGTCCTGCGCTGTACACTGGGGAAGCCTGTCGTACAGCTCCCGGAGCCTGCGGTCCGCGATCTCGGTGATGACCTGTATGGCGGCTGCCTTGCGGTCCGCCAGGGGCAAGTCTATGGCGATGGTAGGAGAGCGGCCCTCGATATAGGCGGCAACCTGTTCCAGGAGATCGGTCAGCCGGTCACCCAGCCAGGCCTGGGGCACCACCTGCTTCACCGCCGCCAGTACCTCGCTCTGGGTGACCGTCACGCCGAAGGGGAGGGCCACGTTCCCTCCCACGTTCTCTTGTATCACCGGCGCCAGCACCTCGTCCATGATGAAGTCGTAGGTTTCCGGCTTGCTCAGGATACGGTTGGCCACAGTCTTGGCCGCCTCCACCCGGTCCACCAGGGGAACGGTGATAGTGAAGCCCGGGGTCTCCTTGGTCAGGTAGGGGACCACCGCGTCCAGGGAGCCAACGGTCTGGGCGAGCAGCCAGTCCTGGGGCAGCACTGTTCGTATCGAGGAGTCGAGCTCCTCGCGGGTCAGGGATAGCCGGAACGGGGCCTTGTCCAGGTTGTCCAACCCCTGGTCCACCATCCAGGCCACTGCCGGGTCGTATATGGCGGGGAACGTGTCCGCCGCCAGAAAGTTGGCCTGCACCGACTGGGTGCCGGCTTTGACCCGGTCCTTGATCGGGATGGTGAGAGTGAACGAGTCAGTATCACCCAGGAAGTAGGGCATAACCGTGGTGATGGTCTGCTCAGCCTGGGCCTGTATGTACTCGGGCGGAAGGGTCTGGCGGGCCGTAGCCAGCAGGCGGGTCCTGAGCCTGGGCATATCGAACTGGGGGCCGTCCTTGCCCAGATCAGGGTCGAACTCGTCCAGGGCCACAGGCAGGAGGTCATCGTAGATGAAATTGTAGATGTTGGCCTGGTGCAACTGGTTGACGTAGAACCGGGGGTTGCCAATGGTGCCGTTTACCAGGTTGACCAACAGGACAGCCAGGAAAATAGGGACAAAGAAAAAGCCCAGGAATACGGCGAAGAATCTTCGCACCCAGATCACAGTGTCGCGGTTGTGCCGCCCCTCCCAAAGCAAAGATTTTGCCACTATCTTAGGGGCCTGTGACAATAGTGTCAATGCACCAGCGCCCGCCGGGGTGACTTCGCGCCGAAATGCGAAGGGTTCGCCCGTCCGGACCCCGGTTGCAGATTGCCGGCCGGGACGGGCGCACGCTCGCCTGATCGCAAAGACGGAAGGTGGGTCCCGTCCGGATGCAATTGGGATCCCGCTTAGCAGGCGCTTTTCGGAGCCAAACAGCCCTTGACACCGGGGGCCTGGGGTGATACAAGTGCGTCATCGCTCGTCTCGGCCAATGATAGGTGCACGGCGGAGGGCAGGACCATGAGGGTTCAGCGCACGTGGGCAGGACTGGGGGTGGCTGTGCTCTTGATGCCGGCTTGCGCTTCGGCCGCAACACCGGCACCTACCCTCGCACCGTCTTCCAAATCTACTCCTCTACCAGCCGCGAGATTCACTCCCACGCCCGCACCAACACCTACCCTGGCACCGACACCCGCACCGGTTCCCACGCGCGCCCCGGCCGGGCCGAAGCTCGGCGGCGTCGCACGCCACCCCCAGCGCACCGATCCCCCCACCTGGGACCCCTCCAAAGAGACAGTGGACCCAGTAGGCACCAGCAAGTACCTGGTTTTCTCCAAGCTGTTCACGCGGTGGTCAGACCCACCCCAAAACTGCCAGGGTGAGATCTATCCCTGGGTAGTGAACCGCTGGCGGTGGCTGAGCGATACCGTGGCGGAGTTTACCTTGAAGCCCGGGGTTACCTATCAGAAAAAAGCCCCGGCCAACGGGCGGGAGATGGTGGCCAGCGACGTGGTGGCCAGCTTCCAGCGCTTCCGCAACGTCCCTTTTATGAAGGTGCAGTCCGACAAGGTTGACTCCGTTACCGCCACCGACAAGTATACCTTCCAGATGAAGACCAAGTTCCCCTGGGGTGGTCTGGTTACCGAGATGCTGGCCTTCCAGTATGGCGTCTGGGTGGAGCCCGCCGAGATCACCGGTCCAGACTGGGACTGGTCCACGGACCCGCCGAAGGCCTGGGTGGGCAGCGGCCCCTTCATCCTGAAGAAGTGGGTACCAGCGGTGAAATGGACCTTCGAGCGCAACCCAGACTACTGGGTCAAGGGCAAGCCCTACCTGGACGGCGTGGAGTACCTGGTCATGCCCGAGGCTTCCGTCCATATGGCCGCCCTCCGTTCCGGCCAGCTCAATGCGGTCCGGGACCTCTCCGAGCCTATGATTGACGAACTACAGAAACGTTTCGCCGGCTTCCAGGTCATCCGTTGCCCTGGTGGCTCTACCAGCGGCGCCGGTGCCCTGTGGATGAACAACTCCGGCCCGCCCTTCAGCGACGTAAGGGTGCGCCGGGCAGTGTCTATGGCCATAGACCGGCAGGCCGTAATCAGCAGCCTCTACTCGAGTAAGGCCGCCAATGTACACATTGTCGCGCCCTCCATGCAGTACGCTCTGGCCCTCCAGGACTTCCCGCCCGAGATGCGCCAGTTCCTGGAATACCACCCCGACCGGGCCAAGCAGTTTTTGGCCGAGGCAGGCTACCCTGCTGGCTTTGAGACTACCATCACCTTCAGTCCTCGCTATGCGGCACCCGCACCCATGGTCGCCGAGGCAGTGGCTGGTATGCTGGGAGCGGTGGGCATCCGGGCCAAGATCAACATGATGGAATACACCCGCTACGTGGACTACGTGGTCGGGGCCAAGTACTCAGTGGGGGAGATGGCCATAAGCCCCGTGGATGCCACCACTCCGGAGGGTGCCCTGTCTCTGGCCAGCTTCTACAGCAAGACTCCCGGGGGTCGTAACCGCAGCCTGGTCAATGACCCAGAGTACGACAAGCTGTTCGAGCGCTTCGTATCCTCCACCAACGACCAAGAGCGGACGACGCTCGCCCGCCAGCTCTAGACCATGGCCGCCGAGAAAGCTTATCGGGTGCTATTACCCTTCCCGGACTCTTCCATGTCTTTGGCCCCGGGAGTCCACCTCACCTGGATATCGAATACCCGGGACTACAGCCTGCTTCTGGAGACGATGTGGATTGAATGAACACGTAGGGGCGGGTTTCAAACCCGCCCCTGAGTTTGTGTCCCTGCTACGGGAAAACGTGGAGGCACCCCGATGTGATTGGGGCGCCCCCATGTCGGCGTCCTTGAAAGGACCCCGACGCGTCGAGGGACGAAGCAACCCCCAGATGCTGCCACAGGTCCCGACTTGTCGGGACTTCGCTTCGCTCGCAACGACGGAAAGGAATTCCCAATGCACGGGTTGCGGGACTGGGGACCTGAAGCCGGTAGCCCGTAGCCGGGAGCCCGCCTACACCTCTCGGAACTCGCCCTCCACGGTCCCCGAGTCGCCGCCCTTGGGGGGCTCTTGCCCCCCCGGCGCTGGGCCTGGGCCGGTGCCCGCGCCGGCGCCTGCCTTTTGGTAGACGGCGGCGCCCACTTGCTGCATGGCCTGCGATAGGTCCTGGGCGGCCCGTTGCAGGGCAGCGATGTCCTGGCCCTGGATGGCGGTGCGCACGGCGCCTACCTTGGCCTCCACCTGGGCTTTGACGTCGGCCGGAATCTTGTCGCCGTGCTCCCGTAGCGTCTTCTCCGCCTGGTAGGCCAGGGTATCGGCGTTGTTGCGGGTCTCCACCTCCTGGCGGCGGCGGGCATCATCCGCGGCAGACTGCTCCGCGGCCCGCTTCATCTGCTCTACCTCGTCCTTGGTCAGACCGCTGGAGGGTTGAATGATCATCTTCTGCTCGCGGCCCGTGCCTATGTCCCGAGCACGCACCGACAGTATGCCGTTGGCGTCAATATCGAAGCTGACTTCGATTTGCGGGACGCCGCGCGGCGCGGGCAGGATGCCGTCCAGGATGAACCGGCCCAGGCTCTTGTTGTCGCTGGCCATGGAACGCTCGCCCTGGACCACGTGCACCTCTACACTGGTCTGATTGTCCGAGGCCGTGGAGAACACCTGGCTCTTGGAAGTGGGAATGGTGGTGTTACGGGGGATGAGCGGGGTGGCCACACCCCCCAACGTCTCGATGGATAGGGTGAGCGGAGTCACGTCCAGCAGCAGGACCTCTTTGACCTCGCCTTTGAGCACACCGGCCTGGATGGCCGCCCCCAGGGCCACGGCCTCATCCGGGTTGACGCCCTTGTTGGGCTCCCGGTGGAAGAACTCGCCCACTCTCTTCTGGACCAGGGGCATCCGCGTCTGCCCGCCCACCAGGATCACCTCGTTGATCTGCTCTGCCCTCAGTCCGGAGTCAGTCAGCGCCTGGCGGCAGGGCTCAATGCTCTGCTCCACCAGGTCCTCCACGAGCTGCTCCAGCTTGGCCCTGGTGAGCGTGATGCTCAGGTGCTTGGGGCCCGAGGCATCCGCGGTGATGAAGGGCAGGTTGATCTCCGTCTGAACAACGGTAGACAGCTCGACCTTGGCCCGCTCGGCGGCCTCCTTCAGGCGCTGGAGGGCCATGCGGTCCTGCTTCAGGTCAATGCCGGATTCCCGCCGGAACTCCTGGGTCAGCCACTCCACGATGCGCTGGTCGAAGTCCTCCCCGCCCAGGTGCGTGTTGCCGGCGGTGGACTTGACCTGGAAGGTGCCTTCGCCGATCTCCAGGATGCTTATGTCGAAGGTGCCACCGCCCAGGTCGTATACCGCGATGGTCTGCTCCTTCTTCTTGTCCTGGCCATAGGCCAGGGACGAGGCCGTAGGCTCGTTGATAATGCGCAGGACCTTGAGCCCGGCGATCTCGCCAGCGTCCTTGGTGGCCTGTCGCTGGGCATCGTTGAAGTAGGCAGGCACAGTGATCACGGCCTCGGTCACCTTGTCCCCCAGATAGGCCTCGGCGTCGGCCTTCAGCTTCTGGAGGATCATGGCGCTGATCTCCGGCGGACTGTACTCCTTGCCGCCCAGCACCACCCGCACGTCGCCGTTGGGCGCCCGGCCCACCTTGTAGCCCACCCGGCGGGCGTCCTCCTCGACCGGTAGCTCGCGGCCTGTGGGCTCGCCCCACTTCCTTCCCATGAAGCGCTTGATGTTGTAGACGGTGTTGTCCGGGTTGGTGATGGCCTGGCGCTTGGCCAGCAGCCCCACCAGCCGCTCGCCGGTCTTGGTTACAGCCACCACAGAGGGGACCAGGCGCGACCCCTCGGAGCTAGGGATGATAACAGGCTCGCCGCCCTCCATAACAGCAATCTCGCTGAAAGTTGTCCCCAGGTCAATTCCCACTGCTCTAGGCATCATTCTCCTCCTTCTGTGCCCCGGCCGGCTGCCCAGTTGGTCCGGGGGCCGCCTCCGGCGGCTTGCCTCCCACCTTCACCAGTGCTGGGCGGATGACCCGGTCGAAGAGCTTGTACCCCTTCTGTACCTCCTCCACGACCTTGCCCTCGTCTCCCTCGGTGAACTGGATGGCCTCGTGGACGCTGGGGTCGAACCGCTCCCCTACGGCCTTGATCTCACTCAGGCCGTTGGCCTCCAGGGCCGCCTTGTACTTGCGATAGATCATGGCCACGCCGTCCACCCAGGTGAAACCGGCCAGCTTGGCCGAAACGTTGTCCAGCGCCCTCTCGAAGTCATCCAGGATGGGCAGCAGGTTCAAGATGAGCATGGCATTGCCGAACCTGACCGCATCCCCCTTCTCCTGGTCGGTGCGGCGTTTCAGGTTCGCGTAGTCGGCCCGTGCCCGGAGCAACTGGCTCCGGTGCTCCTCGACCCGCCCTCGCTCCTCGGCCACCAGCCGCCGCAGCTCTTCCATGTCATCAGGCAGCGCCTCGGGGGCCGCCTCCAGCGATGCTCCTTCATTACGCGCTTCCTCGTCTGTCAACACAACCTCCATTCGGACCTGTCTCGTTAGTCATAGTAGTGCGACATGGCCTCGTTCAAGAGCAAGGCCAGATAGCGTATGGCGGAGATGGACCGATCGTAGGGCATCCGCGTAGGCCCCATCAGGCCCAGCACACCCCGGGAGAGGCCCTTGGCCCCATAGGGCGCGAGCACCAGGGTAAGGCTGCGCAGCTCTTCCTCCGGGTTCTCCGTGCCAATGATCACCCGCACGGGGTCCTCCATCAGCAGCCGGGGCAGCAGGTAACGTAACCGCACCCGCGCCAGCTCCACCACCTCAATGGCCTTCTCGGTGTGGCTGAACTCCGGCTGGCCGGCAAACTCGCCCAGGCCCTCCACCAGGGGTGCGTCGAAGGCCTCCGCTTCCTCCTCCATCATCAGCCTGCTGCACGCCTCCAGTGCCCGTTTCCCCACGGCGCTGGCCTCGCCCGGGAGAGCCTTGAACTCGTGCAGGGTAAAGCCCTGGTACAGGTCGGTCAGATAGTTCGCCACGCGGTCCAACTCGCCCTGCTCAACCGCCGCCTCCAAAGGCAGGGGCGTATGCCTCACCCTCGCTTGGTAGAGGACGAGCACCAGGAGCGCCAGGGTAGGCTGAAGCCCCACCAGCCCAAGGCGTTTGAGCCGGACCTCCGTGACCTTGGGGTAGGTCACCAGCGCCAGGTTGTGGGCCAGCCGCGCCAGCATGGCTGCCGCCAGCCCCAGCCATTCCTCGAGGTCCACGCCGACCTGAGCGAACTGGTGCCTGAGCAGGCGCTGCTCCTCCGCGGTCAGCCCCGCTTCCTGGGCCAGGGTATCCACGTAGACACGGTACCCCTTGTCTGAGGGCACCGCCCCTGCCGACACGTGGGGCCGCAAGACGTAGCCTTCCTCCTCCAGCACGGCCATCTCGTTGCGGATGGTGGCCGCACTCACCTGGAGACCTGAGGACTGGGCCAGACCCTCGGAACCAACCGGCTGCCCGGTGGACACGTACTCCGTAACGATGAAGCGGAGAATCTGTGCCCGCCTTGATGTAAGCATCTCCGTCCCTGTTAGCACTCTGCGTCGCCGAGTGCTAACCGTAATCAGTTTACCTAGCCCCCTTTGGCCTTGTCAAGGCCCCACTCCTATGGTAGCTTGTAGGGGCGCCCCTACGGGTGCCGGCGATGGCGAGAGGCCCATTGGCCCCCCGGGCAAGGGAAGGGGAAAGGGCCAGGGAGAGAGGGCCTTAACAGCCCACAGGAGGCCATAAGACATGGAACTGACCTGGCTGGGCCACTCCTGCTTTCGGCTACGCAGCCAGCGGGCAACCGTGCTACTCGACCCCTTTAACCCGTCCCTGGGCTATCCCCTGCCCCCCGACCTGTCAGGGCAGGTCGTGACCATAACCCACGACCACCCGGGGCACAACAATGCCGCCGCCGTGGGTGGCTCGCCCCGCGTGGTGCGCCAGCCCGGGGAGTACCAGGTATCGGGTATGCTTCTCCTGGCGATTGCTTCGTACCACGACGACAGCAACGGAGAGAAGCTGGGCAAGAACACCATATTCTGCCTGGAGGCCGACGGCTTGTGGGTGTGCCACTTGGGCGACCTGGGCCATCTCCCCTCGCCCGACCTGGTCTCTCAGATGGCCCCGGTGCACGTGCTTCTGGTCCCCGTCGGTGGAACCACCACGCTATCCCCCAGCCAGGCCGTGGAGGCTATCACCCGCCTGGAGCCCCGAGTCGTCGTCCCCATGCACTACCAAACGCCGGCCGCCCGGCCCGACCTGGCGCCGGTCGAGCGATTTCTCAAGGAGATGGGCATCGCCGAGGCGCCTGCAGCCCAGCCTCGTCTCACCCTCACCCGCAGCAACCTCCCCCAGGAGACCCGGGTGGTGCTGCTCGATTATGCCCGATGATCGCGTAGAGGCGAAGCGTGGAGCCCAGGTCGAGGTCAAAGTCTCGGAATCTGAACGGGGCCCGTACAAACACTACAGGCCTGATCGCTCCGAACCTGAATATGCGCTGGGCCAACAGGGCGCGCCTCGGCACGGGCCGGAATGCCACCACGACGGGCGCCCCGAGCCGCAGGTCCCTGTCAAAGAGGGTGACCCATCGGAACGGGTGTCCGCATGATTAGCCGAGCCTGGCCGCCGCGTTGGGACTCGTGTGCGTGTCGCGGCATCATGTTGCGCGGGCACTGCTTGGGTTCGCCGGGTTTGGCAGCGCCGTTCTGGCGCTCGGCGGCCTTCAGCCCCGGGGGGCTGCGATCCGGACTGTGGCCCAGGCTCAAACAGCTAGAAATAGTGTGCGTTTATGTGGTAGCCTAAAGGGAAAATAACGATTACCACCTGGCAACGTGTGGCGTGTCAGGGGAGGCGACAATGAAGAATAAGGGTGCAGTCCTGAGGATAGCAGCAGTGGCGGCGGTGATGGCTGCCCTGTTGATGCCCCGACCAGCCGTGGCGGAGGGCGGCCCCCAGGCCGGGGGGCCGGAGGTCTTCTCGCCCTTCCAGCCGGTGCGGGATATGTTCGGTGGCTTTGCCTGGCTCATGGCCAACGGGCTGGGGCCCACGCAGTTGGGCAAGAGGTCCGGCCTGCAGGAGGTCCAGACCCAGGCCCCGGGCGCTGGGGCCGCCGGCCTGATCCCCTACCGGAGCCCGGCGGCCAAGTTCAGCCGGAACGTCCTGGTGACCCAGGACTTCAGCCGGATTCCCTTCCAGACGGAGCCCAGCCTGGCTGTAGACCCCAAAGACCCCCAACACCTCATTTTGGGCGTCATTGACTACGGCTTCCCCAGCTTGACCACCTACAGCAGCATTGACGGCGGCACCACCTGGCAGGGGCCCTTCCAGCCCCCCTTCCCCCACGAGGAGCTCGGCACTGCGGGGGACCCGGTCATCGCCTTCGGGCGCGACGGCGCCGTCTACAACAGCTACATCACAGTTAACGTCAAGGAGTATTTCCTCGGTCCCCTGGTGGCCGAGGCCGTGGTGTCCAGCATTTCGGTCAGTTCTTCCGGAGACGGCGGGACCACATGGCGGGAGGGAGTGATCACCTCGTCCAGCACGTTGAGCAGCAAGCTGATGGGCGACCCGCAGCGTCCAGAGGGGACCATCACCTTCGAGTTCCTGGACAAGCCATGGATGAGCACAGGCCCCAATCCCAGGGACAATACCAAGGATAACCTCTACGTTACCTACACCAAGTTCGCCGACGAATGGAACGTCCTCTGGCTGGAGCAGATCCCCCTCCTGGCCAACCCCACCACCTTTACCACCATCGAGATGGTGCGCTCCGAGGACGGGGGCGTATCGTGGAGCACTCCCGTCGCGGTGAGCCCTAAGGTGCGCTGGAGGTTCGGTGGGCTGGCCCAGCAGCTCAGCCCGGAGACCCAGCCTCAGGTGCAAGCCGAAGGTACCCGCCGCATTGTCCAGGGGTCTCAGCCCGTGGTAGACCCCCGAGACGGCGCCCTCTACGTGGCCTGGCTGGACACCACCGACGATGACTCCTTCAAAGGGCTGGCCGAGATATGGGTGGCCCGCTCCACCGACGGGGGCCGGCGTCTTGAGAAGGTGAAGGCAGCCAGCTTCCTGGAGCCGGCCTTCAGGCCGCGCAGTGCCTTTTTCAGGTCCTGGGGCACCACCTTCCCCCAGGTGGCGCTGGGACCAGAGGGGGAGGTCTATGTGGCCTTCGTGGCGATGCCTCCTGACCGCAAGACCGACGATGGCGACGTGTTCATCGTCCGTTCTCTGGACCAGGGCAAGACCTGGGGCCTGCCCGTGCGGGTGAACGACGACGACACCAACCGCTTCCAGTTCTTCCCCTCAATAGATGTGGACTCCCAGGGCGTGGTCCACGCCATGTGGGGGGACATGAGGGATGATCCCCAGGGCCTGCGCTACAACATCTACTACTCGAAGTCCGCGGACAAGGGACGGACCTGGGAGCTCAACGCCCGGGTGAGCGATTTTCCGTCCAACCCCAACTTCGGCTTCACCCAGGGCCTGTTTATCGGCGACTATTTCTCCCTGAAGACGGGCGGCGACGAGGTGTACATGGTGTGGGCCGATACCCGCCTGGGCGAGTTCGGCTCCGTCAATCAGAAGATTGCCTTCGCCCGGCAGAAGCTCATGCCCGACCCGGCCATATTCCTGTCCCCGCCGGCCGGACCCGCGGGCCGGGACATCACCATCCAGGGGCACAACTTCCAGCCCGACCGGAACGTGTTTATCGAGGTGGGCGGAGTCATTGTGAGCGTGGGCCGCACCAGTTCAGATGGACGTTTCACCTCTCAGATCTTCGTGCCCATCTCCGGGGAGGGGGCCCACAGCGTGCGGGTACTCGAGGAGTCGGGTAACGTGGCCGCCGCCTCCTTCTTCATGGAGTTCGGCTTCGACAACATCCAGAACGCCCTGGGCAAAGTTGACCCGCTGGCCCAGGGACTCGACGCCGTGGGCGCGCGGCTCGACGCCCTGTCCGAAGGCCAGAAGGACCTGCCTGCCCTGCGGTACCAGCTCTCCGGTATCGCCGACACCGTGGAGGCCATCAGGTCCGAACAGCAGGTGAAGCCACCCAGCAACACTGGCTTCATCTACGGCCTGGTGGGCCTGGGGGCGGCCACTGGCCTTTTGTTGGTGGTCACCGTGGTCCTGGCTGTGCTCTCGCTGCGTCGCTCGCACCAGGAGGCGCAGCCATGAGGTGGCCGGCGCCCAAGCTGGCGGCGCTGGCCCTGGCCGCCGTCGTGGGGCTCCTTGTCCCTAGCCTGGGGGGCGCCCAGGGCTACACCCCGCCCCACTCCAAGCCGGGCCCGGCCTCGGAGAAGCTCCAGTTCAGCTCGGTGCACGTGGACCTGGCCCCTCGCAGCCTGCGGGCGGGCGACATTGATTTCTACCTGTTCAGCCTCAAGACGGAGGAAGCCGCCTCCCTCAAGGGCACCTCAGGCGTGAACATCCACGAGGCGCCGGCCTCTATGCTTTCCCTTATCCTCAATCCCGCCCCGGCCCCGGAGGGACAGCTCAATCCCTTCTCCATCAAGGAGGTCCGCCAGGCGGTCCAGTTCCTGGTCAACCGCCCCTTCATCACCCAGGAGACCTACAAGGGCCTGGCCGAGCCCATGGCCACCTGGGTCAGCTCCCGGGACTACGATTACTTGACCGTGGCCGATCTGCTGCGCGAGAAGGCCATCACCTACGACCCGGAGCTGGCCCGTGACATGACCAACAAGGCCATGACCGCGGCGGGCGCCCAACTGGTCAGCGGCAAGTGGCAATACCGGGGACGGCCGGTCGAGGTCAGGTTCATCATCCGGGTAGAGGACGAGCGGCGCCAGGTTGGTGACCTGGTGCGCGCCGAGCTTGAGAAGGCTGGTTTCACCGTGGCGCCGCTGTATCTCAACTTCGCCCCGGCCATCCAGCAAGTCTACTCCACGGACCCCAAGCTGTTCCAGTGGCACCTGTATACGGAAGGCTGGGGCCGGGGCGCCGCTGAGCGCTGGGACTTCGCCACCGCTAACCAGATGGCTGCCCCCTGGCTGGGCAACATGCCCGGTTGGAAAGAGGTCGGCTTCTGGCAGTACGAGAACAAACAGTTGGACGACTTGGGGCAGAAGATCTTCCGTGGGGAGTTCTCCGGTCCCGAGGAGCGCAACCGCATCTACCGGGAGCTTGCGGCCGTTAGCCTTGACGAGTCGGTCCGGATATGGCTGGCCACGGTGGTTAATAGCTTCCCGGCGACCGACAAGCTCGTCGGCATCACCGAGGACGTGACCGCTGGGCCCAAGTCCCTGTTCACCCTGCGCGACGCCTACGTCCCTGGTCGCGACACCCTGAAGCTGGGCAATCTGTGGGTATGGACCGAGCGCAGCACATGGAACCCGCAGGCAGGCTTCGGCGACGTGTACAGCGTGGACATCTGGAACAACCTGCACGACCCGCCCATATGGCGCGATCCCTTCACCGGTGTGCCCATCCCGTTCCGGGTCGAGTACCAGGTGGAGACGGCCGGTCCCCAGGCCAAGCTGGACGTGCCCACCGCCGCTATTATCTGGGACTCGGGCCAGGGCCGGTGGCGGCCAGTGAACCCGGGGAGCCGGGCCACCAGCAAGGTCACCTTCGATTACACCAGGTACTTCCAGTCCAAGTGGCACCACGGGCAGCCCATTACCATGGCTGATGTGCTGTTCTCCATCTATCAGACCTTCGACATGACCTACAACGACCAGAAGGCGAAGATCGAGGTGGCCCTGGCCGCCACCCGGCGTCCCACCCTGGACACGTTCAAGGGCTTCCGCGTGCTGGACGACAAGCGACTGGAAGTGTGGGTGGACTTCTGGCACTTTGACACCAACTACATTGCTGAGTACGCCAGCCCCAGCGGGTTGGACATGCCCTGGGAAGTGCTGGCTGCCCTGGACAAACTGGTCTTCGAGCAGCGCCGGGCCGCCTACTCGGACACTGCCGCCGCCCGGCTGGGGGTGCCCTGGGTCAGCCTGGTGATGCCAGACCACCTGGCCCTGCTGCGCCGCAGCCTCATCGAGCTCCGGGACGCGCAGACGGTGCCCGCAGGGCTACAGGTGGGCGGACAGCGCTACACTACTCCTGAAGAAACCAAACAGCGTTACCAGGGCGTCCTGGACTGGGTAGCCAGGTACAACCTGGGTGCCATCAGCAACGGCCCCTTCCAACTCACCCGGTTCGATCCCCCGGCCCAGTTCGCCGAGTTGACCGCCTTCCGCGATGCGGGCTATCCCTTCAAGCCAGGCGACCTGTTCAAAGGGGTAGCCCAGCCCGTCTCCGTTGGGCAAGTCCAGGCGCAGCCCGTGGTGGTAGGCAGCGCGAGCACGGTGGAGGTCGCTCTGACTGGCCCGGGCACGCTGGGGTTGCGCTACGCGCTGTTCAACCCGGTGACCCGGCAGGTGGCGGCCTCTGGGGAGGCCACAGCCGGCGCGGCAGGGCAATTCCGGGTGGAGCTCTCCGCGCAACAGACCTCAGCGCTACGGCCTGGCCCCTACCAGCTCTTTCTCACCGCTTTCAGCCAGCAGCTTGCCTCCCCGGCCGAACGTCGGGTGGACCTGCAAGTGCTGGCTACAGCGCCGCAGGTGACCCCAACCGCACCACCAGTGGCGCCCCCCCAGCCCACGGCCACCCCGGCCCCGGCTGAGACCGGCGGGCCCGCCGTCCTCATTGTCTCCGTGATCGTGCTGGGTGCCTTGCTTGCTGTGGCCGTTATCCTGTTCCTGGTGCTGCGCCGGAGGGCCAAGTAGGGGCGTATTGCAATACGCCCCTACGATCGATATGTCCCTGGCGCTGACCCTGGCGCTCCGGGGGCTCACCCTGCTGGGGGTGTTGCTGGTGGTGCTGGCTCTGGTGGTGGTGAGCCTGGGGGCAACAGGCTTCTCGGACCGGGTGCTCAACGCCGTGATCCGGGAGGAGCTACGGGGCATCCGCGAGGGCCTGGCCCGGACCATCCGCGACCCTGACCAGTTGGAGCAGGCCCTGGCCACCCGCAAACAGGTGCTGGAGCAGCAATACGGCCTGGACCGGCCCTGGTACTATCGCCTCCCGGACACCGCCCAACGAGTGCTCACGCTGGACCTGGGCGAGGCCCGCTCCCTGCGCAGCTCTAGCGGCAGCGCGCGGGTGAGCGATATCCTCATTGAGCGCATCCCACGTACCCTGGCCCTGGTCACCACAGCTACCTTCATCACTGCCATACTGGGCTTGTGGCTGGGGGTGAAGCTGGCCACCAGGGCAGGGAGCAAGCTAGACCGGCTGGTCTCCTACATGTCCGCGGCGTCATACGCGCTGCCTGCCTGGTGGATGGGCATCCTGCTCATTCTTGTGTTCGCCTTTTACATCCGGGTATTCCCCAGCGGCGGCATGTACAGCGCCCCGCCGCCGCCCGGCGGCGTGTCCCGGGCACTGGACTTTGCCTGGCACGCGCTTCTGCCCGTTATCACCCTTGTCCTGGTCACACTGGGCGCGTGGGTGTACGTGGTGCGCACCATGGTGTTGAATACGGCCCAGGAGTTCTTTGTCACCGTGGCCCGCGCCAAGGGCCTGCCCGAGGGGACGGTCATGCGCCGCTACATCCTGCGGGTGGCGGCGCCGCCTATCCTGACCAACCTGGTGCTGGCGCTGACGGGCTCCATCGGCGGGGCCATCCTCACCGAGACCGTCTTCAACTGGCCGGGTATGGGCCGCCTGTACTACGAAGCCATCCTAGCCGCTGACGAGGGCGTCATTGTGGCCCTCACTTTCCTGTTCACGCTCCTTTACGTGGCGGCCCGCTTCCTGCTTGAGGTGTTCTATGTGACCCTTGACCCCCGGGTGCGGTATAGCTGATGCCCGCCCGCGAGGTCTGGAGGATACTGTGGTCCAGCGCCTCCGGGAAGGCGGGGGTACTATTCCTTTCGCTGCTGGTGCTCGTCTCCCTATTGGTGGTGCTGACGTTTCCCCGAAGTTTCGGCCTACAGCGTTGGAACAATCCTGTCTATTGGGCCGACAACCCAAAGAGCGCTCCGCCCTCGTGGACCCGTCTGCTAGGGGGACAGGGCGTGCACCACCAGGTGCTCGTGGCGCAGCCGAAGCCGGCAACCTTCGCCGGTCAGGAGGTTGCACTGGCCAGCTTTACCTACAGCTTCCTGGGACCGCAGCCACCTACGTTTATCTCCTTCAGCCTGGCCGAGGTCACCTATGTCCGGCTGCCCCCGGTGCTCACTCTGGCAGTGGAGCGCCCCGACGGGCGAGAGGTCGCCCTGTATCAGCACATCGTTCCCGGGCCCCGGCCGGGAGAGAACGGGCCCTATGTCCGTTATGGTGAGACGCCTTTCAGGGCGCTGCTGAGCGAGGACCCTTCGGCGGTACAGGACCTGGCCAGTTTCCTGCGCCAGCACTTCGGGCAAGACACCACCCCCCAGCGGTTGCGCGGTAAGGTCGAAGCTGCCCTCTTCGGTACGCCTACCCCGGCCGGTGAGTTCGCGCCACTGCCCGGCACCTACACCTTTACCATTCGCGCTCTGGCTCAGGACCCCGGGGACGCCGTGGGTCAGGTGAGGCTGGTGCTGGGCGGCTCTACCTACGGGCTCATGGGCACCGACGCGTTGGGCCGAGATCTGGCCAGGGGACTGCTCTTCGGCTTTCCGGTGGCCCTGACCATCGGCATTGTCACGTCTCTCATTTCAACATTCATCGGGACGTTCCTGGGCATCATCAGCGGCTATACCGGCGGAAGAACCGACACGGTGATCCAGCGTAGCTGCGACGTGCTCAACAACATCCCGCTTCTGCCCATTCTCATCTTTCTTATCTTCATCCTGGGCCAGCGGCTATGGCTGGTGGTGGCTATCCTCGCCTTTTTCGGCTGGCCGGGCTTGACCATCGTGACCCGCTCCATGGTGCTCCAGATCCGGAGTGGACAACTCGTGGAGGCCACCCGCTCCCTGGGCGCCTCCCGCTGGCGCATTATGTTCCGTCACATCCTGTTCCAGATCGCTCCCTTTGTGCTGGCCCAGATGATCTTTTTCACGCCCGCCGCCATCCTGGCCGAGGCTGGGCTGAGCTTCCTGGGCCTGGGCGACGTGTCCATCCCCACCTGGGGCCAGATCCTGGAACAGGGCTTCCAGACGGGTGCCGTGTATCTGGGCTACTGGTGGTGGGTACTCCCGCCGGGCCTGCTTATCGTGGCCACGGCCATGACCTTCGTGCTGATCACCCTGGGCCTGGAGCCCGTGGTCAACCCCCGCCTGAGGCAGACACGGTGAGCGCAGTTGCCGGGAGGCTCAAGGTAGAGGAGATGGTGGTGCAATACCGCTCCGAGCGTGGGCTGGTGCGAGCCGTGGACGGGGTATCTCTGGAAGTGGTGGCAGGGCAGGCCCTGGGGCTGGTGGGGGAGTCTGGATCGGGCAAGAGCAGCCTGGCCCTGGCGCTTATGCGCCTGCTGCCGGCGAACGTCGCCCGCTTCCACGGCCGTCTCTACCTGGACGGCCAGGAAGTCATGGCCCTGGACGAGGCTGACTTCCGCCGGCGGGTGCGCTGGCGTCAGGTGGCTATGGTCTTCCAGGGGGCGCTGGAGGCTTTCAATCCCGTGATCAAGGTGGGCCGGCAGGTGGTGGAGCCACTGCTCCAGAACGGGCCCCTGGCACCGAAAGAGGCGGAGGCCCGCGCCCGCCAGCGGCTGGTGGAGCTTGGGCTGTCCCCCGACGTCTACGACCGGTACCCCCACGAGCTTAGCGGGGGCATGAAGCAACGTGCCCTCATCGCCATGGCCCTGATCATGGACCCGCCAGTGCTCATCCTGGACGAGCCTACCTCGGCCCTGGACGTCAGCGTCCAGGCCCAGATCATGAACGTACTCAAAGGGCTGATGGCCGCCCGTGGCCTCGCCGTCCTGTTCATCACCCATGACATCGCACTGGCCAGTGACCTTTGCGATACACTGGGCGTGATGTATGCGGGCGAGCTGTCCGAGCGGGGCCCTGCCGACGAGGTCCTGTCCTCTCCACAGCACCCGTACGCCGAGCTGCTGCTGGCCTCCATCCCCCGTCTGCGCGCCGGTACGCCGCCCCGCTTCATTCCGGGCGCGCCGCCGGACCTGGCCCATCCACCGTCGGGCTGTCGCTTCCACCCGCGCTGTCCCTATGCCTTCGATCCCTGCCCGACCAGGGTTCCCCCCCCGTTCATAGTTGGCAAGGGGCATTATGCTCGCTGCTGGCTCCGGGAGAACTACCCCTCTCCCTCTGGGAGAGGGTAGGGTGAGGGAAAGCAGTTGTATGGTGGGTAAAGTGAAAGGGAATCCACCAATACCCCATGGGCAAGTGAGGGTTGGGTCAAGTCGTAGGGGCGCACGGCCGTGCGCCCCTACTGGGTTGGGGTGAGGGCGCGCTCGCCATGGTAAGTGGGGCATCAAACAAGCCGCTGCTAGTCATGCAGGGCATCCGGGTGGTGTTCCAGGCGCGGAGCGGGCTGCTGCGCACCGTGCCCGTCACCGCCGTGGATGGCGTGTCCCTGGCCATCGCGCCAGGCGAGACCGTGGCCGTGCTAGGCGAGTCGGGCAGTGGCAAGACCACCCTGGGCCGTGTCTCCCTGCGCCTGCTCCGCCCCACTGGGGGCCGTGTGTTCTTCGAGGGGAAGGACATCACGGGCCTGAACGAAGCTCACCTCAAAGCCTTCCGGCGGCAGGCCCAGGGCATCTTCCAGGACCCTTTCTCCAGCCTGGACCCCCACATGAATATCCAGCAGATACTGGCGGAGCCTCTCATCGTCCATGGTGTAGACCGGGCGAAGCGCCCGGAGCTGCTCGAATGGGCGCTGGAGCAGGTGCGCCTGACGCCTGCTGGCGACTACCTGCCCAAATTCCCTCACACCCTGTCCGGGGGCCAGCGCCAGCGTGTGGGCATCGCCAGGGCACTGGTGCTGCGGCCGCGATACATCGTGGCCGATGAGCCCGTGTCCATGGTGGATGCCTCCAGCCGCGCCGAGATCCTCTACCTACTGCGCGAACTACAGGATCGTCACCATATCGCCTTCCTCTACATCACCCACGACATCGCCACCGCCCGGCACTTCTCCCACCGTATCGCGGTGATGTATCTCGGCCGTGTCGTGGAGCTAGGCCCCAGCGCCGGGGTAATCAACGAGCCCCTGCATCCCTACACCCAGGCCCTGATCGGCGCCGTCCCTGAACCGGACCCGGCAAACCGCCTGCGGATGCGCCCTACCATAGCCGGCGAGCCGCCCGACCCCAGCCACATCCCGCCCGGTTGCCGCTTCCACCCACGCTGTCCGGTGGCGGTAGCCGGCAAGAGCGAAAGCATAGACCCCGAGCTGCGCGAAGTCCGCCCGGGCCACTTCGTGGCCTGCCACCGGTATGTATGAGTAGGCGTGGGTGTTCGGGGAGCTAGACCGTAGGGGCATGGCGCGCCATGCCCCTACCGGAGACTACACTGTAGAGCAGCGAAAGGCTATCGAAATTGATAACCTTTCGCTAGAATGGATAGAGGTGAAGCATGTTTACTGTGTGGCGCAGTTTCATAGCCCTGGCACTAGTTGTGATGCTGGTGTCAGCGGGCGGAATCCTGGGCTATGGGATGGGTTTCTCCCACTACCAGCCCAAGGTGTCCTCCCTGGAACAGCAGCTCAAGGCTAGCCAGACAGAGTTGGCGGATACGAAGACCGCATTGTCCCAGGCACAGTCCAAGCTCAGCGACGGGACGGCCCATCTCCGGCGGACCCAGGACGACGCCCACCGCGCGGTGCTGGAGTTGGACCAGGTGCGCGGTCAGCTTGGCAGTGCTCGTGTCCAGGCAGATAAGCTGGCAGGTGACCTGGGCGCGACCATTCTCCGGCTTGACATCCGCGAGCTTCAGTTGACCAGCCTCCTGGGGCGCGAGTTGCAATGGGAGCAGCTCCGCCAGGTGGTGGACCAGATGGGCAACGATCGCCAGTTGCTGGCCGAGCTCCGCCAGCAGACGCCCTCCACCAAGGAGGAAGCAATACGCTACTGGGAGAATGTGAAACGGTTGGCCGCTCAGTCCGACACCCGCCTCAGCCCCAAGGTAGACCAGGTGATCGCAGCTACCCGGACGTTCTTCGACTGGCAGGACTCCCTGTACACCAACCAGGACGAGCGCAACACCGGTTTTTTCCTAACTGGCGCCTACCTCTTGCCATCCGTGACCAGCGATCTCATGGACTCGGTGTTCCTGGTGGTGGTGGCCCGGATTGACGCCGCACTCCAGCAGGCCCAGGCGCTGGGATGAGCATAGCGGCCGGCCCGGTGTCGGGCAACCCTGTGCGGTATTTGGGGAGGGTGGTGTAGTCGTGGCCCGTAGGACGTTTCTGGCAGCGGTGGCTTTATTGCTGGCAGTAGCGGCTTGCCGGACGCCGGCGGCGGCGCCTGAGCCCACCCCCACCGCGGTACCGACGCCCTCTCCAGCACCGGCCATTGACGCCCCGGCTGCGACGGCGACCCCTTCTCCGCTGGCGGCGGAGGAGGCCACCCCCACACCGGTCCCCCCAACGCCGCAGCCAACCAGCCCAACCACCCCATCCCCTGTAGCGCCTACACCGACGCCTGTCCAGGTGCTCACACCCACGCCCTTGCCCAAACCTACGCCACCTCCGAAACCCACACCCAGCGAGTCCGAGATCGTGGCCCGGCTCAAGGAGTCGGTGGTGCGCCTGGTCACGCCCGTAGGGCAGGGCTCGGGAGTCATCTTCGACCAGCGCGGCTTTGTGCTCACCGCCAATCACGTGGTCGCCGGTTCGCCCCAGGTGACGGCAGTGTTTGCCGACGGGAAACGGGAGCGCGCGCTCATCCTGGGCCGGGACGAGTTCCGAGACCTGGCGGTGGTCAAGATCAGTGGCCGGGACGACCTGGTCGCCACGCCCATCGGGGACTCGGCGGCGCTGTTCGCGGGAGATAGCGTGCTGGTCATGGGCTACACCGGCGAGAACCTGGTAACCACCCAGGGCATACTCTCGGATAGGGTGATTCTGGGTGCCCTTACCTTCCTTCAGACCGACGCCCTGCTCATTCCGGGATTCAGCGGCGGCCCGCTGTTTACGCCCCAAGGGGAGGTCATTGGAATATCGGTGCAGAGCATTCGAGGCGCTGGCACCGGCGGCCTGGCCATTGCGTTGGACTCGGTGCAGTCCTTCATACCACGGCTGATGGCTGGTGAGCTGTTCCTGGCCACGCCGTCGCCCGAGCCCGGCGGCTCACGGCGGAACCCCGCACCCGTAGGTACCAGGGTAAGTGTCACCGGCTTCTCCATAAGCGGGGCCCTCACTCTGCACGAGATGACGGTGCTCGAATCGCTGCGGGGGGATGCGGCCATGGCCAAGCTGGGCGAGGTCAGCTCATTTGTGTTCCCACCCGCCCCGGGCGAGGAATACCTGGTGTTGAAGCTTCGGGTGAAGTACGTTCGGGGCCCCGAGGACGAGACCGTGCGCGTCTCCTGGGTCTACTTCGACCTGTTCTCCAGTCAGGGCTTCACCTACACACCGGCCTTTTCAGTAAGACCGCCCGATCCCCTGCTCGCCTTCGACCTGCTGCCCGACAGCCAGGTGGACGCCTACCTGGTCTACGTGCTCGAGGAGGACGATGCGAAGCCTGTATTGGCCTACGGGGTCAACTGGTCCAGCCGGGGCACCAGTTGGTTCCAGGTGATGCCGGCCAAGACTGAGGCGCCACCGCCGTCACCCACACCACAACAGGGTCAATAGCCTACTCCTTCGCCCTAACCCAAACCCGTCGCTAGGAAAATGAGAGGGGCGCTCAATGCCTCTTGACTGGCTTGCCCCAGGGCGATAATATGGCGGCGTTTCCCAACGTTCGGGCCGCAATGTAGAGGGCGACCCGGTGGGTCGCCCTCCTTGCAAGGGGTGCGCCATGACAACGCTCAACTGGGTGGGCCAGCGGGTAGTCCGGGTGGACGGGGTGGAAAAGGCCACCGGCCACGTGACCTACGCCACTGAGGTCGTGCTCCCGGGTATGCTCCACGGCAAGGTGCTGCGCAGCCCCTACCCCCACGCCCGCATCCGCCGCATTGATACCAGCCAGGCTGAGACCATGCCCGGGGTAGTGGCGGTGGTGACCATCGCTGATGTGCCTCAGCACTCCTCCGGCTATTTCCTCCAGGACCACCACATCCTGGCCAGGGACAAGGTACGCTACGTGGGCGACGAGGTCGCCGCAGTGGCCGCCGCAGACGAGGATACCGCCGAGCGCGCGGTGGAGGCCATCGAGGTCGAGTACGAAGAGCTGCCCGCCGTTTTCGAGGTCGAGGAGGCCATGCGTCCCGGTGCTCCGCTCATCCACGAGGACATGGCTAAGTACCAGCTCGGCGGGCCCCTCCGGGCGCATCCTACCATGCGCACTATGCGCCCGGGCACCAATATCGCCGCTGTCTACAAGCTGCGCCAGGGGGATGTGGAAGCGGGCTTCGCCCAGGCCGACTTGATCGTCGAGAACACGTTCCGGAGCCACAGCGCCCACGCCGGCCACCTGGAGCCGCACGCCTGTGTGGCGGACTACTCTCCCGGCGGCAGGCTCACTGTGTGGACCAACAACCAGCGACCCCACCCCACACGCGTATACCTGAGCCATGCCTTCAGCCTGCCCCCCAGCCGGGTGCGGGTCATCGGCACCAAGGTAGGTGGTGGCTTCGGTGGCAAGAGCCGCCCCCGCTACGAGAGGCTGGCCGCCGCCCTGAGCATAAGGGCGGGAAGACCGGTACGTACGGTGATGACCCGCGCCGAGGAGTTCATCTGCTTCCGCAGCCCGGTCAACATCGCCCGGGTCAAGACGGGGGTCAAACGGGACGGCACCATTGTGGCCCAGTCCATCGAGCTCATCTGGGATACCGGCGCCTACGCCGAGGCCTACCCCTACAGTTTCAATGCCCCCAAGCACGCCGCCGGGCCGTACCGGGTGCCCAATGTGTCCGTGGCGTCTTACCTGGTCTACACCAACCGGGTGCCGGCCTACTCCTGGCGCGGCCTGGGTGTGCCCAACACCATGTGGGCCATGGAGTCCCAAATGGACATCGTCGCCCGCAAGCTGGGCATAGACCCCCTCGAGCTGCGGCTGAAGAACCTCGTCCGAGAGGGCGATACCGCCCACACCGGCGAGAGATTGCAGGCAGTGGGCGCCCGAGAGTGCCTGGAACGCGTGGCCGAGGCCATCGGCTGGGGCAAGGAGCTGCCGCCCCGCCGGGGAATCGGGCTGGCGTCATTCCACCTCCGCCCTCACGTGCAGTTCCCCTCGGGGGCCATGGTCCGGCTCAATGACGATGGGACCATCCTGCTCCTGGCCGAGGTTACCGAGATTGGGCAGGGCGGGCAGACGCTGCTTGCCCAAATAGTGGCCGAGGAGATGGGCGTGCGCGTCCAGGACGTAATCACGCCTGCCGTGGACACCGACATCAACCCGGCCGATTCAGGCGCGTTCGACAGCCGGGTCACCGTGAGCACCGGCAACGCCCTACAGATGGCCCTGGCCGAGTTGCGGGAGCAGGTGGCGGGCCTGGCCTCGGAGATACTGAAGGTGGCCAAGGCCGACCTGGTGCTGGAGAAAGGGCGGGTGCAATCCCGATTCTATCGGGACTCCGAGGTCGGCCTGACCCTGGCCGAGGTAGCCAGCGCCGCCCTGTCGCGCCGGGGAGGCCCGCTGGTGGGGCGCGGCTTCTACGCCGGCGGCCACCCCCTCTACTTCGATCCGCAGACCTGCCAGCTCGAGCCGGGCCAGTCCCATTCCTGGAAGTACGGGGCCATGGCCGCCGAGGTGGAGGTGGACCCGGAGACCGGCGTGGTCACCCCCATCAGGGTCGTGTGCGCCCACGACGTGGGCAAGGCAATTAACCCCCTGAGCGTGGAGGGGCAGACCGAGGGCGGCGCCCTCATGGGCCTGGGCTTCGGCCTTATCGAGGAAACGGCCTTTGACGGGGGCCAGGTGTCCAACCCCAGCTTTGGCGACTACCGCATGCTCACTGCCTACGACACGCCGGAGATCCAGGCCATCACCGTCGAGTCGCACGCCAAGGACGGCCCCTACGGGGCCAAGGGCGTAGGCGAGAATGGCCCGGTAGCCATGGCCCCGGCCCTGGCCAACGCCATCGAGGATGCCATTGGTGTGCGCCTCAAGGAGCTGCCGCTGACGCCGGAGAAGGTGCTGGCAGCGTTACGCAAACCGTAGGGGGCCCGACAGGTCGGGATGCCCGCCTTTCCCCGCTATGCCAAGCCCCGTAATGCGTGCATTAGGCTTGAAGAAGACCATCTGGCGGGTGCTTCTTGGGAGCGAGGCGCAAACGTCATTGCGAGGAGCGCAGCGACGAAGCAACCTACAGACCATGCCATAGGCAGAAGGTTGCTTCGTCCTTCTGCGGAAGGACTCGCAAAGACGGAAGGGAATTCTTGATCCGCAGCTTACGATGCCAAGACCGTGGTAGATAGACTGATAAGGATTGACTATCATGGTGCTAGAGAAGTCCCAACCGGCACCTGCGAAGCTATTCTGAAAGCGGCTGGACTCAAGGATAGGGGCAAGTAGATGATAGACCTAAAGTACTCTCTGGTGATCGAAGCCACGGAAGACCCCACCTTTTTCGGCTTCTATTCCCCGGACCTGGAAGGCTTTACAGGGGTTGGACACTCTATCGAGGACTGCGTCTACAAAGCGAAGTGGGGCATGGAGGAGCATGTTTCTCTACTGAAGGAGAGAGGACTGCCAGTCCCCGAAGCCAACCCAGGTCCAACTATCACCATACGAAACGAAAGCCAACTGGAGGCGGCAACCCCGTAGAGGCGACCGGCCGGTCGCCCCTACTGCTTCGGCCATCACCATTTGCGCCGTCATTGGCGTGCGCCTCAGGGAGCTGCCCCTGAGGCCGGAAAAGGCGCTGGGCAATCCGTAGGGGCGGGTCCCTGTGCCCGCCCTCGTCGAGATGACAGGCTCAGCGCCACCCCATCCCCCAAAGGGCAGCTACGGGGGGCTGCCCCTACGCGAACCGGGGCCGTTGGGGTGCCCCGATGGATCGGGCCGCCCCTACCGGGCGGCGCGCACGTCCTCGGCGCTAGCCTTGTACACCTTCACCCGGGCGGAGGCGTTGCCCAGGGCGCCGGACACGGCGTCGGTGTTGTCCAGGGTGAGGGCGCACAGCGAGTTAAAGTGGGCGCCTTTGCCTTTGGCGATGGAGTGGGGCGCCCAGTGCCCCAACGCTCCGGCGAAGCCCACGCACTCGGGGTGGATGCCCTCGGTGAGGGCCGCCACGCCCAGCACCCGGGTGACGGGCGACTCCACCCAAATGGCATCGCCGTCCCGGATGCCATTGCGCTTGGCTGTGGCTGTGTTGATCATGAGCTTGAGGGCATAGGGGTCCTTCTCCATCAGTTCCATGAGCCAGGGGTTGTTGGCCCCGCGCCCATGAGTACATAGCACCGTCTTGTAGCTGATGGCGTACATGTCGTAACCGGGCTGGGCCTGGTGGATGGGGCCGGGCCGCCACGACGGGAAGGGCTGGTAGTCGGAGAAGTCCCAGTGGACGCCGGTCCGCTGCTCTACCTGGTTCTCCTCCAGGGACTTCTGGAGCTTCTCCCCGGCGCTCTTGATGAACTCCATGTACAGGGGCAGCCGGGCCTTGCGCCAGGGCATGTATTTGCTGGGGCCGCTCTCCTCCACCATAGCCCCATTGCGGCGGAACCAGTCCAGGTCGCGCTCGCCGTTGCTGGAGCCCTTGAACAGCAGGTCCAGCATCTCCACCCACTTGTATTTCTTGTTAAGGTCGAGGACGTACGGCTTCTTGAGGTCCATCAGCATGTTCAGCCAGTGGTTCATCCCCCCTTGCCCGTAGAGGATCCCCAGCCTCTCCGCCAGGCTTACCATGGTGTCCAGGAAGTCGGGCATCCCGTTGAGGGACTCTACGGCGGGCTGGAGCAGGACTGCCCCCTGGAAGGACATGCTGGGCCGCACCACGTGGTGCGTCTCCAGGTAAGAGGCCTCGGGTACGAATATGTCAGCAAACTGGGCGGTCTCGCTGAGGACGACATCGCACACGATGTTGTAGGTGTTCTGGAAGGACCGCGCCAGCGTCTGGGGGTCGGCCATGGTGCTGAAGGGGTTGCTGAAATGCTGGATGTTGACAATGTCGCTGTTGAGGCCGAACCTGTCCGGCTCCAGGGCGGTGATGTGGTGGACATGGGCCTCGTGGTAGGTGAGGGGAAACAGCTCCTTCAGGTCTGTGCGCGAGGGTGGCCACTTGAAGGGCGCCGGAGGCACGGGCGAGTGGCCCGGTGGTACGAGCAGGCCGTCCTTGTCGGCATGAAGCTCGTGGGGGGCAGAGAACATGCTGCCCCCGGAGACGCCGATCACGCTCCCCGGCACATCTATGGCGCCCACAATCATGGCCATGGTTTCCAGGGCCATGGCCGCTTCGACAGCCCGCTTCTGGGCGTTGACCCCCCGGTAGAAGCTGAACGCGACCGGCCGCCAGGGGAACTCCTTCCCTTCCAGTACCAGGGTGGCGCCAACGCGGGCCTCCTCGCCCCACAGGCGGGCCAGCCGGCGCACCGTGTCCGCGGGCACCGTGGTTATCTCGAGTACCTTCTGGGGCGAGTACTGGCCCACGTGCTCTTTGAGCAGTTGGAAGCTGGGCTTGCAGGTCAGGCCGTTGACGTCGTACTCCCCTTCCAACGCCAGGTCACTCACCAGCTCGTCATCGAAAGTCGCCGCCTTGCCCCTCGCCGGGTCCCACACCAGGGGCTTGCCTGTGGCCGGGTCGCGGACGTAGTATCCGTCCGGGCCAATAAGGTAAGGGCCGTTGGTGTACTTCTTGATGAAGGGGGCGTCGTAGATGCCCAACTCGTTGAGCATAACGTTGATCATGCCCAGGGCGAGGGCGGCATCGGTGCCCGGGCGGATGGGGACCCACTCGTCAGCCTTGGAGGCGGCGACGGAGAAGCGCGGGTCCACCACGACCAGCTTCATGCCCCGGAGGCGGGCCTCGGCGGACTGGGCGGCGTCCCAGCTCAGATCGTAGAAGCCTTCGAAGGCGCCGCTGTTGCCCCAGAGCATGACCAGGTTGCTGTGCTTCCAGTCCAGGCGCTCCACGAAGGAGCCATGGACCACGGGACCCAGCCCGTGGATGGGCTGGCCGCAACTCACCCCGCCCGAGGTGCCGGCGCCAGGCCCGGCCTGGGGTGCGCCGAAGGCCAGGGCAAAGGCCTGGAGGGGGATGGTCCGCGAGTTGTCATGGCTGCCCACCCTGAGCCCGTAGGGGTTGTTCGCCCTGGTCTGTCCCAGCTTCTCCGCCATCAGGTCCAGGGCCTGGTCCCAGGTGATGGGCTCGAACTTGGGGTCCACGCCCAGGCCCTTCTCGGGGTTAGTGCGCCGGAGAGGGGTGCGCACGCGGTTGGGGTCGTAGTTGAACATGATGCCCGAGTTGCCCCGCGGGCACAGGCGGCCCCCGTTCCAGCCCTGGAGCCGGCCCTCGATGCGCCGGAGGACCCCGTTGCCCACGCGCACGTTGGTCTGGCAGCGCTGCTGGCACATATGGCACCAGGAAGGGACGACCGACGTGGCTCCGCTGTTTTGTAGAATATTCATGCCTGGCTGCTTCTACCTTGGCACCGCTCCGCAACCGTAGGGGCGTATTGCAATACGCCCCTACTCGTCGTTGGCCGTATAGTACATCAGCTCCTGGCGGGTCCTGGGCTTGAGCACCAGCCGGTCCCGGCCCACGATGCCAGGGGGCACCTCCGTCATGTCCGAGGGCGATTGCATCACCGGGGGCAAGTCGGGCGGGGCAAAGGGTCCCCGGCCCTTCCACAGCTCCAGCGCCCGCTGGGGGTCCCAGGGCACCAGCAGTTTCTTGGCGTCGGGGACCTTGAAGATAACTGATGGCCGGGTCGTCTCCGGGCCGGGCAACTCCTCCAGTTTCTGGAGGTTGCCGTAGTGGGCACGCAGGTTGTCCATGGTATCGAAGTCCAGGGCGCGCAGGGAGCACGAGAGCACACAGATGGGGGTGGTGCCCTGCTTGAGGCGGTCTATGCACAGGGTGCACATCGTCATGGTGGCCCGGGGGCTATCGTCGGCGAACTGGGGAGCGCCGTAGGGGCAGGCCTCCCAGCAGGCCCGGCAGTCGTTATTGGCGTGGTAGGCCTGGCAGCGCTCGGTGTCCACCAACACGGCTCCGAACTCTTCCTCCTTGAGGATGGCGCCCGCCTTGCAGGCCGGCATACAGGCTGGCTTCTCGCAGTGGTAGCACGGCACGGCCAGCAGACCCAGGCGCAGGTTGGGGAAGGCCCCCTTCTCCCACTGGTATACTCGCATCCACTTGACCGGGCCCGGGTCCAGGCCGTTCCACGACTTGCATGAGATGGTGCAGGCGTGGCAGCCGGTGCACCGGCTCTGGTCAAAGAAGAAACCGCGTTGGGTCATCGAGCTATGCCTCCATCACACGTTTTGCATATTCGAGGTCGTTCGTTGATACCCCCGTAGGGGCGCGATTAATCGCGCCCCTACGCGATAACATCGTCTGTTCACTTGTCAAACCAGATCCTCTCGAAGAAGGTGCCCACGTAGCCTAGGTAGCCCTGGCGGCCGAAGTCGCGGACGTAGGGCTGCTCCAGGCCGAACTCCATGGGCAGGGGCAGCATGATGAGGTAGACCTGGTCGGCCATGCGTATCTGAAGGTTGTGCGCAGCCTTGGCCTGGGCATCCATGCCCTTGGCCCGCTGGTATTCATCCACGAATTTGTCAAGCTCTGGGTCCTTGACCCAGCTCCGGTTCTCGCCCGGCGGCGACTTGCTGAAGTTGGCGGTGGGGAAACGGTAGGGCTCACTCAGGCTGGGCCGGAACCAGGCCACCTGGTCATAGTTGCTCTTGCCGGACACTCGGTCCAGGTACTCGGGGTGAGGCACGAAGACGAGCTTGGCCTTGGCGCCGATCTTGTTCCACATGTCCACCGCCATCTCGAAGCCCTGCACATGGATGGTGCCGAACCCGGTGGTAGTCTCAATGGTGAACTCCAGCCCCTTGGACAAGCCCGCTTCGGCCAGGAGTTTCTTGGCCTCCTCGGGGTTGTACTCCAGGTTCTTGCGTGCCTCGGGCGGGAACTCACTTAGCGGCAGGGCGATGGGGGCCTTGGTCAGGGGCATGAGGCCAAAGACGGCCCCTTCGCCCAGGAACAGGGTGTCCACTATCGCTTTGCGGTCAATGGCCATGGAGAGTGCCCGGCGGACGCGCACATCGTTGAAGGGCGCCTTGTCGCTGCGCATGGCGTACATGCCGAAACCTGACCAGTTGGGGCAGGTGGTCACCCGGATGTCTGGCCTGTCCTTTCTGAAGGGCATGGCCAGAGTGGCCGGCACCTCGGTGAGCACGTCAAGCTTGCCTGAGCGGAAGGCCGAGACCCGGGTGGATATGTCGGGCATGAGCAGCAACTCAATGCCGTCCGCATAGGGCAGGCCCTTCTTGAAGTAGTCCGGGTTCCTTACCCCACTGACCTTTACCCCTGGTTGCCAGTCCTTGAACATGTATGGGCCGGTACCGACAAGGGACTTGGAGGGGTCGCTGTAGTCGTTCTTGGGGCCGGCTTTGGCCTCAGCAGGCATCACTATGGTGCGGGCATGGGCCGGGAACATGGCCTCCGGGAGGAAGGCCACCGGGTTCTTGAGGTGGAAGACCAGGGTGTACTTGCCCTTGGCCTCCATGGAGTCTATGTTCAAGGCGTAGAAACCCAGGTAATACTGCCTGGGCAACATATACGTCCAACTGTCCACCCAGTCCTGGGCCACAGCTTCCCGGCCGTTTACCGGCGGCTTGTTGTGGAACTTGACTCCCTGCTTGAGGGTTACCTCCAGGGTCAGGTCATCGGTCCACTTGTAGCCCTCAGCCAGGACCGGGATGGTCTTGAAGGTGCAGTCGCCCTTGGGGTCGGTGGGGTACTCGCGGGTGTAGAGCTTGTTGGCAAACGCCTCCTGGACATAGGTCACCGCCCAGTCAGGGCCAGCCTCGTAGAGCATGTCCATGGTCCTGGGGTCCCAGGGCAGGAAGTAGCGCAGTGTGCCACCATGCTTGGGGCCCTTGGCCACCACCGCCGCGGGCGCTGAGGTAGCAGTGGGCTGGGGAGTGGCGCCACCGCTTGGGGGGGGCTTGGTGGGCGTGGCCGTGGCCGCCGCAGGCGCGGTGGTAGGCGCGGTGGTAGGCATGGCGGTGGCCCTGGGCAGCGGCGTGGCGGTCGCCGCCGGGCCGCAGGCCAGCACCAGGAGCATCAGCGCTCCCGCTAGACCGAACATGGTCCTCGTCTTGAGCATGTCGTCCTCCCTCAGCCTGTCAAGGCACCGTCTTCACGGCTCCAGGTCCAATTGAGACGTAACTCTCAACGGGGTGGTAAGCGCGTACACGCCGGGGCATCTCTCCAGCGCCAGCCTCTCTGCTGCTTGCAGTTTATCCACGGGTGCCTGGCTCTTGATTGAGAGAATAAACCGGATCTCCTGAATGATGGGGGCTGTGCCCAGGCCGTATACCTGGGTAAAGTCCATGGGTATCTCTATGGTGACGCCAAGACGCTCGAGCTTTATCCCAAGCAAGGCCGCCTCCGCGGCGAAGAAGAAGGCGAAGTTGGCGGCCAGCCCGTAATAGACATAATACATGGTGCCTACGCGAGCGCCACTGCCCCCCAGGTTGGCGGGCATATCGGCTTCCAGCGTGGCTTCTCCGCCGGCAACCGCTACACGGGAACGGAACATGGGCCCTTCGTCGGTGAGCAGCCATTCACCCTGGATGCGCTGGGTGCGCCGGGCCAGGTCTGGGGATACCTTGGTCTCGGCCACAGTTTGCTGCAAACGGCCCACGTCTACGTTGTTTACCTTGGACACAAGCGGCTCCCGGGCGGTGACAAGATAGGCTGTAGGCTAGCACATCCCCCCCAGCCTGTCAACCACTCCAAGAGGCCCAAATCCACCACCTCTTATGTCTACCGGTAGGGCAGTTTTCTTACCCAGGTGGTGCACCAACGCGTAGGGGCGACCGGCCGGTCGCCCCTACGGTTTGACCGGCTGTCGGGGTGTGCCCAAGGCAGCGGGTTTTCCAGGTCTTCGTTTTTGATGGCGGATCAGGGGAGGCCCAAATCCACCAGCT
>JACPQM010000032.1 GCA_016190505.1 Chloroflexota bacterium
AGCTGGTGGATTTGGGCCTCCCCTGATCCGCCATCAAAAACGAAGACCTGGAAAACCCGCTGCCTTGGGCACACCCCGACAGCCGGTCAAACCGTAGGGGCGACCGGCCGGTCGCCCCTACGCGTTGGTGCACCACCTGGGGGAGAAAACCGCCCGTTCGGGTAGACATAAGAGGTGGCGGATTTTGGAAGCCCCCTTTGCTTGACAAGCCTTTCCCGCAGCCATAGAATGCCCGCATAGCTAATAAAAGTACGAAGGAGACCCGATGAAAAGCAAGCCGGCGATGGTGGTCCTGGTGCTCTTGCTGCTGCTCGCGGCCTGCGGGACCGCGGCCCCGCCAACGTCGGCGCCCAGGGCCACGGCCCTGCCTACCGCCACACCTACGGCTGTAGGTGCCGGGCTTGGGGCCACGGCGCAGCCCACCCGGCCCTCCACCGGCGGCCCCAGGCCCGGCGGGGTGCTCAAGGTGGCCATCAACGAGGACATGCCAGGATGGGACCCCTACCGCGGAGGCACCGTGGCCACGGGCTACTCCATCCGCAGCTACATGCACGAGCGCCTGATGGACACCAAGGATACCCTTCCCCCCTGCCAGATCACACCGTACTCGCCCGCCCTGGCATCAAGCTGGAGCTGGGTGGACGACACGACCTTACAGTTCAAGCTGCGGCAGGGGGTGAAATACCCCAACCTGCCACCGGTGAACGGGCGCGAGTTCACAGCAGAGGACGTCGTCTACAGCGCGAAGGAGCAATGGCCCGTCATGCCCCTGCTGGCCGCGCCGTTGAGCAAGATGAAGGGCGCGGAGGCGGTGGACAGGTACACGGTCAACATAACCCTCAAGGAGCCTTACGCCCCCTTCCTGGACCGGGTGCCCGCCGAGAAGCGGTCGGTCATCGTAGCGCCGGAGTCGTACGCCGGGAAGAAAGAGATAACCCTTCCCGAAGAGAACGTGGGCCTGGGGCCATTCGTCATCACCTCCTCGCGCCCCGGTGTTGGCATGACCATGCGCAAGAACGAGAACTACTTCATGCCGGACCGGCCCTATCTGGACGGACTCGAGATCTCCATTATCCCGGACATATCTACCGTCATGGCCTTGCTCCGGTCGCGTAAGCTGGACCTGTACCAGAAGGCGGGGGGAATACCCATTGTGGACCAGATGCGCAAGATACCTGACCTGAACAGCCAGGTCTGCCCCCACACCGCCACCATGTTCATTTACATGCGACTGGACCTGGCGCCATTCAATGACATCCGGGTGCGGAGGGCACTGAGCATGGCCATTGACCGCGAGGCCATGCTCAAGACAGTCTACCTGGGCATGGGGAGTTGGTACTACAGCTCGGTGACACCTGTCTACCCTGACCTGATGCTGAAGAAAGAGGACTTCCCGCCCGAGACGCGCCGCTACTTCGAGTACAACCCCACTGAGGCCAAGCGGCTGCTGGCCGAGGCCGGCCTGCCAGGCGGCTCCGAGATCAGCATCATGGCCACCAACCGTACTGGGGAACCGCTGCACGCGGAAGCCTCTGAGTTCCTGGCTGCCGCTATCACCGGAATCGGCCTGCGCCCCTCGCTGACGCTGACAGACTCCGCATCCTTTAACCGGCTAGTCTATGCCGGCGGCAAGGACTACAAACACCTGGCCATCGGCTACGGCACGCCGGGAAACACCACCGACGAGTTCCTGTATGACAACTACCATAGCCAGTCTACCACCCGCAACCGGGCCCACATCAAGGACCCGGTGCTGGACAAGCTCATCGAGCAGTCCTGGGTGACCACGGACCCGACCAAGCTCAAGGAGATAATCCGCCAGCACCAACTGCGTTTCGCCGAGCAGCTCTATATGGTCCCGCTGCCGCAGAGCATCAACAGCGTGTTCTGGCAGGCCAACGTCAAGAACGTTGCCCTCTCCGCGGCCATGAACGACAACGGCCCCTGGCTAAGGCACGTCTGGCTGGAACAGTAGGGCATTATGGTGGTGACCGACCGTAGGGGCGACCCGGCGGGTCGCCCCTACTAGGTTGCTGGCTTTCCGCGAGCTATGCAGCGGGCCTACGGCTCAACCCTGATCATACCCGGAACGCGGTCAAAGTCGCGGTCGTAGCTCAGGACCTCTTGCGTACCGCGCCGTTCCATGTGGGCCACGGCCAGTGCGTCTTCAAAGTCAAGGAACGAAAAGGCGCTGTAAATGTCCAGGGCTCGGACGTAGACGCCCTTCTGGGGTAGTTTAAGGCCTCTCAGGGTCAGGATGGGCAATAGTCGCCCCCTGATCTCCTCGTGGCTCAACCGGTACGGGGCCCGAGGCGATGAAAGTACGTAGACGACCTCGGCAAGGACCGCCTCACAGGTGAACACCTCCTCCGTTCCTTGCTTCAGTTGCTGGAAGAGCTGATAGCAGGCCTCGGCCTTGGCCTCGTCGTCTCGGGTCAGGTAGCGGAGGATGACGTTCGCGTCCAGGAACCTCATGCCTTGCGCAGTTTCCGAATGGTGGCCTCGGCCTTGGCATCCCTGGCAACACGAGAAACCTGCTTGAAGTCCTCCGGCCTGTTGGCGGGCTTCACCGACCCGTAGGCTGACTCAAGGCTATACGAGACCGCCGCCAGGCGCACCTCGGTCCCCTCAATAGTGAAGGTGACCTTGTCCCTGGGCTTAACGCCCAGCACCCGGCGTACCTCGACGGGGATCGTCACCTGGCCCCGCTGGGTAATGGTGGTGGTAAGCTGCTTCATGGGCTGTGCCTCTCAATGATGTCTGGCCATATCAATGATATTGTAACACGTCATTAGCAGAATGCACATCGCATGTAGCCCCTGTGAGCAGCCGTAGGGTGGGTGAAGTAAAACGGAACCCACCGGCGCCAACACTGTCTAACCATGAGTGGGGACTTATCGTCTCAGTATCAGCGTGCTGTGGCAGTCCCGACCTGCCGGGACGTGGCCGCTGACCAGGGACGCATTCCATTCTGTCCGTCTCGCTCGCCCTTCGACAAGCTCAGGGTGAGCGGACAACTACCGCCTCAGTATCAATGTAGAGTGGCAGGCGGCGTTGCCGCCGTGGCCACTGATCAGGGCGATCTCGGCATTCTTGACCTGGCGCTCGGGCGGCAACTCGCCCCGGAGCTGGCGCACGCCCTCGAGTATCTGAAGCATGCCCTCGACGTGGCCCTCGGAGAGCTGGCCGCCGGAGGTATTGGTGGGAATCACGCCGTCCATGTCCAGGGCGCCCGAGGCCACGAACGGCCCGCCCTCGCCCTTGGCGCAAAAACCGTATTCCTCCAGCTCCGCCAACACCATATAGGTGAAGCAGTCATAGAGCTGGGCCGTGTCCACGTCCTTGTGAGTGATACCGGCGATGCGGTAGGCAGCCTCCCCGCTGCGCTTGGCTGCGGTGACCACCATGTTGTCGTCGGCAAACCATCCCTTGAGGTTGTTGGCTGTGCCGTAGCCCATTATGTAAATCGGCCGGCGTTTGAGAGACCTGGCCCTCTCCGCCGCGGTCACCACCACCGCTCCGGCGCCATCGCTGTTCAAGCTACAGTCATACAGCCCGAAGGGGTCCACGATGAGGCGGGCCGACAGGTACTCTTCCATGGTCAGTGGACGCTTCATCTGAGCGTGGGGATTGCGCAGGGCGTGCCTGCGGAAGGTGACTGCGACATGGCCGAGCTGCTCCCTGGTGGTCCCATACAGGTGCATATGCCGGCGGGCGCCGAAGCCGTGGATGGACACGGCCCCGAACAGGCCAAACTCGTTACGGAACTCGGTGCCCATCTGGGCCTCGGGGACCAGGGGCACCACGTCGGCCCCCTTCCGGCTGGCCGCCGATTCCCGCGTCCGGGACCAGCTATTGCGACCATAGCCGGTGACCACGGTATGGCACAGCCCGGCGTCAATGGCCTGCATGGCCATAATCACCGCCAGGCACTGGCTGGCGCCGCCGCTGTCCAGGCTGGTGCTGAAGCGCACGTCGAGCCCCAGGGCCTCGCCCATGCGCTGGTGGTGGCAGTAGACATCGTCCGGCCCCCGGCTGATCAGCCCATCCACCTCGTCTTTGCGCAGGCCGGCGTCCTCAATGGCATTCTTCATGGCCACGGTGAGCAAGCCCAGAGCGCTGGAGCCCGGCACCTCGCCTATGGCGCTCTGCCCCACCCCCACGATGGCATACTTGTTCTGGAGAGCCATGATTACCCCCAATTCCCTTGTCATTCTGAGTCCCGACGCATCGGGACGAAGAATCCGTAGCCCCTGGGCTAGCAGAGCGCCGAGCGACGGATTCTTCGGTCACTGCGCTCCCTCAGAATGACAAGGTGAAGGTTACAGCGCCAGCTTGATGTCCCATATGGGTTTGTCGTCATCCATGGCAGGGCAGAGGACGTCCACCTGCAACAGCGTGGCGCACGAAGGGCAGATGTACTCCTGGTACACCGCCGCATAGGGCTGGCCCGAAGGCAGGGGGCGCCCGCTGAACTCCAGCAGGTCGCGCTTCCTCTGCAAGGCGTAGAGCTTGTAGTTCTCTTCGGCGCGGCACAGCACGTGGCCGCAGCGGCAGCGCACGTACCTGGTCCGGCCATCGTCCACCACATCGAGGTACTCGTGGGGCTTGAGGACCGGTTGAAGCTTGGAGGACCGGGGCACAGCAGCCCCTGACGTCGTTCCGGAGTATGGCTTCCCCTCCTTGAGCCGCTCGGCGCGGATGGCCTGGCGCCGCCCCTCGGTGGCCTTGAGGTCTGCCTGTCCCGTGCGCTGGTCAATCACCACGCCATAGGCTTTTTCCGCCATGCGGGCCGAGAGCAAGCCGATGGACACGTCGTGGACTACCTTCTCTGGCGGCCTCTCCAGCGGATCGCCGAAGCCACCGCCCGCCGTGATGAAGTCTGCCAGCAGTGAGTACTCCGGTATGTTGATGCGGTCGGGGGCGCCCTCTGGGATAGCGAGCCGGCCCCATTCACCGCTAAGCAGCTCTTCCACCTGTGTGGGGTAGTCGCCCGCGCGCAGGCGCTCCTTAAGGCCCGGGCTGTCCAGCATGGCGCGCAGGCCGCCGGTGCCTATGGGGTACCCCCCGAAAAGGCCAAAGGCGCTCTCGGGTATGCCCCCGTAGGGATTATAGTCGGAGCTGAAGTCCTCCGAACCGTAGACCATAAAGACGCGGTAGCTCCCAGACCCTCCCTGGTACTTGCCGAAGCCGCCGCTGTCCCGGCAGTGGTTGCGCGTGAAGTAGAGGAGGGGATAGGCCATCTCTACCTTCTCCATGTCCACGATCCCACCGCCAGGGATGTTCATGTGCCCGCCGGTGTTCACCCCGTCCCGGTTGGGGGCTGCGCCCAGGCCACTGCCATGGCTGTCATAGATGCCCTGGGGGACCCGGATGCCGTCGCGGCGACGGCCCCCGTAGAAGGTGCCGGGGCCGCCGCCATACCAAAGCGAGTACCATGCGGCGTTGACCTCGTCCAGGCGGCCGGCAGCGTAGAGCATCTTGGCGATACATTCGGTGAGAGCGGTAACCATGGTGTTGCCCACCATGGTGGCAAAGCCGCAAGCCGAGGGGAACCGGCAGTTCAGGATAGAGCCCTCGGGCACAATGAACTTGAGGGAGGCCAGCTTGCCATCGCTCCAGGGCACGTCCCAGAACAGCATGGCGGTGAGGGGTACGGCGGCGTGGGACAGCGCTCCCGCCAGGGTGGAGTTCACCGCGCTCTCGGGGACCTGCGGGCTGCTGCCGGTATAGTCGAAGACGAGCTCGTCGCCCGTCTTGGTCATGGTGCACATTATGCGATAGGGCCTGGCTTGCCCCATCTTCCGGTCCTTCACGGTGTTGTAGATACGTGAGGTCCAGGTGCCATCGGGCAGCTCCCTGAGCTTGGCCCGGGCCATGGCCTCGGAGTCGGCGATGACCTTCTCTCCCGCCGCCTGTACGAACTCCTTGCCAAACTTCTTGACCAGCTCCAGGTACCGGCGGGCGCACACGTTGTTGGCAGCAATGCAGCTTTTCAGGTCCAGAGCCACGTAGTCGGGGTCGCGCGACTGGTCCACGATGGTGCGGAAGGCGTCCTCCCGGAGACGGTCGCGCTCCATGACCTTGAGCCCGCCCACTCGAATACCTTCGTGATAGATCTCGGTGGCCGCCCCGCGAAGCACTCCGCCAGTGTCGGCAGTGTGAATGCCCGTAGCCACCCAGGCGATCAGCTCGCCCTCGTGGAATATGGGCTTGATGCGCATGGTGTCGTAGACGTGGGCGCCGGCCACGTAAGGGTCGTTGACGAAGAACTGGTCGCCATCATAGATGCCCGGGTTGTCCGAGTACCATTCAATCATGCGCCGGACTGCGTCCGACGTGGCGGTAGCAAAGCGCAGGTGCCCGGAGCACGAGAGAATCATCGTCCCCTTGGGTTCGTAGAAAGCGGCGATGCACTCGCCTCCCTGAGCCACGATGGGGGAAGCGGAGACCCGCTGAATGGTAATGCGGCCCTCTTCGCCGATGGCCCACAGGCGGTGCAGGAACATCTCGTACTTGACCGGGTCAATCTGCGCAACCTTTTGTACGACCATTGTGTCCTCCCAATTAGCTTGGGCCCAAAACGATGCCCTAAATATACGACGTGGCGCACCCGGAGGCAACATCCCCGCCAGGGAACTGCGCTCTTGCGCTTTGCCGCCTGCTGGTGTAATCTCTGCATCATCTAATCATTACCCCGGGAGCAGACCATGACAACCATCCAGGAAAAGTCCGGCGCGATTGACGCCGCTCCCGCTTGGCAGACACAGTCCATCAAACGTGCCCGCGCCAACTGGTGGACCCGGCGCGTGGAAAGACCTACGTATGAAGTCGTAGGCCCCCTGGAGCGCTTCGACGAGCGGGATAACGTGGGCAACCGGGCCAACCTGCGGCCCGGCACGCCGGAGTACCGGTCATACTATGCTGCCCATCCGGAGCGTGAGGCCATAGACCGGCGTTTCCGGTTTTACCCGACTCACGAGGCCCAGGAAGCCAAGCGGGGCAAGGTCTACCACCGCTACCCCTTTGGTCTCGCCCTCACTTACGCCAGCTCTGTAGCCAGCAATCTGGCCCCTTTGGTAGACACTCCACCCAACCACGAGCGGCTCCACGTCGAGCCCGCCATTGCCGCCAGGAACATCAAGGGCGTCGCCCGCTACCTGGGAGCTGACCTGGTGGGCATCAGCCAGCTCAACCCTGCCTGGGTGTACAGCCACCAGGGACGAGCTGGCCACTGGGGAGAACCTGTCGCTCTCAATCACAAGTATGCCATTTCCCTGGCCATCGCCCACGACTTCGACCTGCTGCTGGCCTGTCGCGGCTTCTCTCTAGCCTGTACTATCGAGACGGAGCAGCTTGCCTTTACCGAGCTCAGCGTTCTGGCGGTCCGGCTGGCCTCGTATATCCGGGCGCTGGGCTATCCAGCACACGCACACACCGGCGGCGGCCAGGTCCTCAACGTGCCTGCGGCGGTAGATGCCGGCCTGGGCGAGATAAGCCGCCCCGGGTACTTGCTCACCAAGAAATACGGACCCGCGGTCCGCCTGGTCACGGTCACCACCGACATGCCCCTGGCCCCGGACAAGCCGGTAGACCTGGGCGTCCAGGACTTCTGCTCCAAGTGCAAGAAATGCGCCGACGTCTGCCCGGTGGGCGCCGTCAGCCGGGGGGACAAGGTTGTCATCCGGGGGGCCAGGCTATGGCCGTTCTCGGCCGATAAGTGCTTCCGCCTCCGCTGCGCCCTGGGCAACACGCCCTGTATGTACTGCATGAGCGCCTGCCCCTGGACCAAGCCCCGCAACATCGTCCACCAGACGGCGGCGGAGATCGCCATACGGGTGCCTCCGACCCGCCGGCCGTTATTGTGGATAGACGACATCCTCTACGGCCGCAAGCCCCGCCTCCACGCCTATCCCTCCTGGCTCGACCCGGACCACCGGCCCGGCCTGCGGGAGCGCATCTCCACCTTCTTGCACAAGGTGTAGCACGAACATCGGCCAACTCCCGGCGCCAAAGCCTGAGAGGCGCCCCAATACGAGCCTGTCGCCCATTTGAATCTGACAGGGACCCTGGCTTCGGCCATGATACCCCTTGGGCGGCTACCGCCGGGGCTAAGTGAGCCAACGTAGCGGCAATTCATGAATTGCCGCTACGTGAATCGGCTAGACACGATGGAAATGTGTAGGGGCGGACGGCTAGTTGCGTGTTGTGACTGTGACCTGTATTCCGTCTGGCAGGTTGGCTGACGGCCTTATGGGACTTCCGATTTCAACAATGACGGCATCCAAGGAAATGCCTTCCTGGGCAACTGCCGCCAGCACTGCCGCTCTCGCGCTTTCTGTTACAACCGTGGCTTTTAGTCTGTTGCGACCTTCCTGGATAGACGTTGTTATGGTTCCAGGGACAGCGAAAGCCGCCCGCCTGAATTTGGGGTACCACTCCGTTAGCTGCCCCATAGTGAATTGCCCCTGCAAGCCGCGCACTTCGCGGATGGGGATGCTCGGGTCAGCTAAGCCGCTGATGATCTCCCACACCTTCGCCTGCTGACTCACATCCATCAAGTAGACATAGGCAATGCCATTGTCGTTTCGATCTCGAAAGTACCCCCCGAAGCCAGGCTCCACACGGCCAGCGTCCCTCAGCGCATCGTTATGAGTGTACGGCTTGGGAGGTGGCCCATCCCCTACAGTAACTGACTCTGCCTGCACGGCCAAGAGGATACCTAGCATACCGCCCACACCAACCACAATCCGGGTCACCCTGTTGCGTCTGCGCTTTTCCACTGTTTATCTCTGCACTGGGAAGGGTGTGGTCCCCCAGCGCGGCCACGCCGGGGGACCACTAGATGTGTGCTAGCTAGCACCGCTCAGGCGCCAGGAACTTATGGGTCCCATCTGTAGGGTTCAGGTTGTGCCCCGCTCACAGGGCCAGGAAGCACAGGACCCTCCGAGGATCCGAATGACCCCTTGTCGATCTCAACCTCGCCCACAATGTTACCGTTCCGATCGAGCAGGGGCAACTTGTTGGGCATTTTGCTCAGGCCCACCGTTCCGTCGGGGTTGACCCACGGGGGTGGTGGCGGCACGGGGACCGTGAACTCGAAGCGGTCAATGGGGTCTTGCACTTCGTCTATTTGAAGCACAAGCTCTGTGGCTTCAGGAGCCAGTGGCTCATGGAAGGTGAGCACTTCTTTCTCAACCACGCGCCGAGAGTCCCACAAAATGTCTCCTGCGGCCTTACCGTAGTCATTCCCGGCGTCGTCAGACCCGTAGACCGGTGTGTCCACGCTGCCGAAAATGGACCCCCGGCGGGGGTCATCATCGTCAGGTCTCAGGGAGAGCTTGAAGCTGCTTCCCTCGTCAGTCAGCGCGGTGGCGCGATAGCGTAGCCCTCCCACGGAAAAGGCGTAGTCCAGGGGAATTGCCTCTCCCGGCCTCCTGTTCGCGGGCAGCGGCACCACCACCTTGCCATCCACCTGGCGCGCTTTCAGAAAAGGCCCAAATGTAACGCGGAACGTGCCCACGTCTCTGGGGACAGCCGGAAAAGAGACCACCCTGAAGCTGCCGTCGGCAGCCAGGGGCTCCTTCTCGACCCCCGTGCGGCCCGGCTCCGCTAGTTCTCCATACCTTAGCTTCGGGCCACCAATGTCCTGGATGGTAGGGCGGCCCTCCATGCTGCCTACGCGCGATAGGATGTGCCCGGGGGGCGCATGGGCCTCGTAGTAGACCAGGGTTTCCGTGGGCGTGAGCTGGGCGCGGAGCAAGCGGAACGAAAGCCCTTCGATGGTCTGCTCCATGTCCAGGGGGATGCGCACTTCCGCCCATTGTTGGACCGGCGGCGGTGGCACAGTGAACACCCACGGGCCCGGGTGGGTGACGTAGCGGTTCTCCCGGACGTCGAGCCGCTTCACGTTATGGATCTCCACCGTTCCCGGCTGGGTGGGATCAGCCAGTGGGGGCAGGTCCAGCAGAATGCGCACCGCGCCTTCCATGTACCAACGGCTTTCCAGCATTCTGACAACAGGTTCACTGAAACCCGACAGCCGGATACTGTCCTCCCAGAAGGGCAGGACGATGGACAACGCCAGGGCGCTCTGGGGTATGATCAGCGGGTCCTCCAGAATTAGCTCGGCGAGCGTTTGGGAAGGCGAGGCTACGGCGCTCACCAGCGTGATGGTTATGCCATCGCTGGTCACGCGCTGTTCCTGTGCCACGGAGCTCGCCGCTCCGTCGTTGCCGCGCAGATACCGCTGTGTCAAAGGCCCGCCGGGGACCGCCAGCGCCAGGACCGCCCCCGCGACCACGAGGAAGGCTATGACAGACAAGACGATGGCTTTGAGCCAGAGCCTCCTGGGACGTGCTGTATGTGTATACATGTCCTTTCCTCCACAACCGCTACTACTTCCCGGCCTACCAGAACGTGTCGTGGGTTATGCTAAGGTCAGGCCAGAAGTCAACCCGCCACCCCGCCATGGGGAAGCAGGCTCCTGTGATGTAGGTTCCTGTTGCCGTTTGAACCGGCGTGCCGGAACCCGAGTCCTTCGCGTACGTCCCCGATATCGCGCTGAAGGTGCCACTCCACGAACCTCCGGGGCTGATGTGGTTGTTCTTTGTCTCACTGCTCGACGATGTCCAGCCAACCACCTGGCTTCGCTGGCAGTACAAGGTTGTGGAATCGTTGTAGTTGTAAATGTATTGGTAAATGCTGTCAATATGAACGCTCGAGGATGTGTCGTTGCTGTAGTAGACTGTTTTGTTCATATTGAAGTGGCCACCCCAAACAAGGTCAAACTCGTAAGAACCCGTGGAGTGGTAGTCTGCCAGCGCAGCCTGTGGCAAGAAAAGGACCAGGAATGCCAGAAGGGCAACAACGAGTGTTCTGCGGTGCATGTTTCGCCACCTCCATCCCAACTTACCGTGACCGGCCCACAATCAGGACTGCCGTGCCCTACCCAGTCTCTCGCCTCCCTTCCTGACAGCCCTGCGACCAGAACAACGCGAAGTGTATCCCCCAGCACGCGGGAAAGGGGAGAACAAAATGGCCTATTCCGGTAGGTCAAATTGCCCAATTCTTGCCCAGTCAAAGCTGAGGCCGTAGCCGCACAGAAGCGGTGCGGGGCGCCCCACCGTATTGGGGCGCCCCTGCGTACACTCCAGCTTTCCGCTGCTGGGGCCTTACGGCGAAGGCACTTCCGCCGGGGGCGGCACACGGATGGTGAACTCGAAGCGGTCAATGGGGTCTCGGACTTCGTCAATTTGAAGAACGAGCCCTGTGGCCTCAGGAGCCAGGGGCTTGTGGAACGTGAGCCACTCCTCGACCACATTCTTCCCAGAGTCCCGCAAACATCCCGGCGCGGCCTTGCCGTAGTCATTTCCGGCGTCGTCAGAGCCGTAGACCAGCGGGTCCCCACTGCAAATGGACCCCCGGCGGGGCTCATCATCGTCGGGTCGCAGGGACACCTCGAACCTGTTTCCCTCGTCAGACAGCGAGGTCGCACGATAGCGCAGTCCGCCCACGGAAAAGGCGTAGTCCAGGGCAATCGTCTCTCCGTGCCTTCTCTTTGCAGGCAACGGCACGACGACCTTGGCCCCCACCTGGCGCGCTTTCAGGAAAGGCCCAAACGTAACTCGGAACGTCCCCACGCCCCTGGGCACAGCCGGAAATGACACCACCCTGAAGCTGCCGTCGGCTGCCAGGGGCTCCTTCTCGCGCCCGGAGCCGCCCACGTCTCCATAGCTGAGCCTCGGGGCAGCGATATTGTGGATAGTAGCGCGGTCCTCCATGCTGCCTACACGCGCTAGAATATGCCCGGCTGGCGCATGGGCCTCGTAGTAGACCAGGGTCTCCGTGGGACTGAGCTGCGCGCGGAGTAAGCGGAACGAGAGCCCTTCGTTCATCTGCTCCATGTCCAGGGGGATGCGCACTTCCGCCCATTGCTGGGCCGGCGGCGGTGGCACAGTGAACACCCACGGGCCCGGGTGGGTGACGTAGCGGTTCTCACGGACATCGAGGCGCTTCACATCCCGGATCTCCACCGTTCCCGGCTGGGTGGGATCAGCCAGAGGCGGCAGGTCCAGCAGTATGCGCACCGCGCCCTCCATGTACCACCGGCTCTCCAGCATCCTGACAACAGGTTCACTGAAACCCGACAGCCGGATACTGTCCTCCCAGAAAGGCAAGACGATGGACAACGCCAGGGCGCTCTGGGGTATGATCAGCGGGTCCTCCAGAATCAACTCGGCGAGCGTTTGGGAAGGCGAGGCTACGGCGCTCATCAGCGTGATGGTTATGCCATCGCTGGTCACGCGCTGTTCCTGTGCCACGGAGCTCGCCGCTCCGTCGTTGCCGCGCAGATACCGCTGTGTCAAAGGCCCGCCGGGGACGACCACCGCCAAGACCACGCCGCCGATCACAAGGAAGGCAATAACAGACAAGACGACAGCTTGGAGCCAACGCATCCCGGGGCGTGCTTTATGTGTATACATGTCCTTTCCTCCACAACCGCTACTACTTCCCGGCCTACCAGAACGTGTCGTGGGTTATGCTAAGGTCAGGCCAGAAGTCAACCCGCCACCCCGCCATGGGGAAGCAGGCTCCTGTGATGTAGGTTCCCGTTGCCGTTTGCACCGGCGTGCCGGAACCTGAGTCCTTGGTGTACATGCCCGATATCGCAGAGAAGACCTGATTCCAGGACCCCCCGGCATAGATGTGGCTGTTCTTCGTCTCGCTCCTGGACGATGTCCAGCCGACCACCTGGCTTCGCTGGCAGTATAAGGTTGTGGAATCATTATGGTTGTCAATCCACCCCTCGATCTGGGAAATGTAGACACTCGAGGACGTGTCGTTGCTGTAGGTCACTGTCTTGTTCATGTCAAAGTGGCCGCCCCATGAAAGGTCAAACTCGTACGAAGGCGTAGGGTGGGTGGCTGCCAGCCCAGCCTGGGGCAAGAACAGCATCAGGAATGCCAAGAGGGCAACAACGAGTGCTCTGCGGTGCATGTTTCGCTACCTCCATCCCAACTTACCATGACCCGCCCACAATCAGGACTATCGTGCGTTACCCAGTGTATCACCTCCTTTCCTGACTGCCCTCCAACCAGAACAACGCGGAGTGTACCGCGCGGCAGCCCCGAAAGGGGAGAACAGAATAGCCTATTTCGCTAGGTCAAATTGCCCAATTTTTGCCCAGGCAAAGCTGAGGCCGTAGCCGCACAGAAGCCACCCCCCTCTATGGCGATGTCACGTGCACCGCGTGTTCGCGCCGGAATCTTGGCGGACCCCCCTATCCGTCTGGGGTAGCCTGCTGTTGTGGCCAGGTGGCTCTACGGCAATACAGAGATTGTCGCTGGCCCCGTTGCCAGCACCGTGGCATCGTCGGGGTTGGTGTAAGGCAGGTAAGCCCGGAAGGTGGCGCGTACCAGGTACTTTCCGGGTGCCACCAGGTTGCCCTTGCACGGCTGCCCCACCACGCCTGGCTTGAAGTCGGTCTCGTCTCGCATGGGCCCCATGGTATGGAACTCCACCGCGTCGTGAGGGATTCCGAGCCTGTCCATGTGTGACAACACAAGCTCACGATGCTCACGAAACTCGTCGCCCTCCAGGAGGAACACGGCCACTCGGTTTGTTTTGTTGTTAATGCCAATCATGAACTCCACGCCGCCGACAGTAAGGATGCTCCTCCTGAGCTGTACTCTCCAGTCGTAGAGATGTGCGAAATCGTATTGCCCGCTCGCAACGTCAGCTCCACCTGCGGGGATGATCTCATCAGGAGTGCACTCCTGGTCGTGCAGGTCCCACGCAGCGCGGTACTCCAGCGCCTCGCCTGGTTTGAGTACGGGCTCAGCGCGCTCGTCGGTGAAGTCCAGCCAGCGAGACCAGCGCCACACCTCCTGGCCGTCCTCTCCTGTTAGCACAAAGTCATAGGGCTTGCGGGCGTGCCAGAGCGCCAGGGGTTGTTGGCTGCGGTTCCGCACGGTGAGCACGAGGTCGGCAACCTGCCCCAGACGCACCTCGTCTGGCGCCCCCAGCGTAAGCTGGAGCGACCGCTTGAGGGGGTCCCCGGCCGTCGCGCACGCCGCGCCGCTTGCAATGACCACCGCTGCGGCGAGCGCAGCAGCTACGATAAACCCGTTCTTCTTCATCTCCAGACGTCTCGTTGCGGCCTCGACTCCTGATAATAAGACGTACCGGCGGGCCATTTGGTTCCCGCGAAAGCTGCCAACGAAGGGAGCCGGCGCCAGACACGTCGGCTCCCTTCGTGTACGGGGGATCAGAATTCGTAGGGTGGGTGTAACGAAGCGGAACCCACCTTCCCTCTGCGGTAGTCAGGCATCCTTCGCTGCCGTTTCCCCGCCTCCGGCAAGTCGCATGTCGCTCCACCCGGCCTACGGGGAGTTGCCACCCCTGTCCGCCTGAGGTGGCCGTGGGGCAACGTTGGCGTTGGCAGGCGCTGCTGGGGGCAGGTGCCACGTGGTGGGTTCCGTTTGCTTAGACCTGTTGGCGCCGCGACCGACGGCGTCGTGAGACGACCCGTGGCGCTAGTGACGAAGGCCCTTGATGGCCGCCTCCAAATCTGCAGCGGGACGCCCGTTCCAGGCTCTCGAGAGGACCTCCTCGGGGGCGGACCGCCAGACTGCGCCATTGTCAATCCTGAATCTGCCCGCGTAGCTGCCCACAGAATACATCTTCTCCGGATACAGACCCCACCAGGGGTGAAGGAAAAGAACGAACTCCTCCCCAGCCCTCATGAGAGGCTCTAGCTCCAACTCAAGTAGCCCGCCCCTACCACGGCCGCCGGTCTGGCCAACAGTGATCAGCGTGCCGGCGACAGCATTGTCGCCCAATAGAACCTGATCTACCCGGAACACGACGTCAGTGAAGGGGAACCCATCGCCCACGGGGTAACTGTCTCCCTCTTGCACCACTCGACCACGCACGATGAGCGTCGCCTCATTCGCCAAATCAGCGAGGGACGAGTAACGTCTCACGTAGGTAGCTGACACTCGCTGTACCTTATCATCAACGCTGCGAACTCCACCTCCGCCCTGAGCTTGCGTGCCCAGGTCGAGCACGCCCGCGCTCGGGCTCTCCGCTTTGAACCGCTGGTCAACGACGCCCCCGCTCGCGCGCTGAACCTCAGGCCCAAACGCCGACACAATGCCCACCACGCCCAGCATCACCACTACCACTAGCACCGTGCCCACGAAGACCATCTTGCGTCTCATTGTCGTCCTTCCCTTCATGCTACCAGAGATCATTCAGTTCACCAACACTGCCCGCGTCAAGCTGGTATAGCCCGTCGGTGTCGTAGTAATCTTCTACATAATACTGCATGATGCGGCCCTGTTCCTCGTGGTGATCGAGGCCGCCGGCGGCGTGGCCAAACTCGTGGGTAATGACCGCTCGCCGCTTGTTAGGCACATAGCCGCCCATGTAATATTCGTTGAGGTCAATATACAACTCAGACCATAGGTAGCCCCCGGACCAGCCCGGCATATCATTTGCGCCATAGTTCGCGTCACCAACTTGAATGTCCCAACCACCTGTGCAATTACAGTCGTATAGTTCGGTAGGGTTGTTGGTAGTCAGGTTCCAATCCACACGGGCTGAGCTCAGTTCGGTGTCGTAGTTGTCCACAATATCCCTGTAGTCGATCGCGCTATTAGCCCAGTGGTTGCCATCCCAGAAGTGAGCGACCGCAGCGGTGGCGCCAACCGCCACAAACAACAATGCAAGAACCACCCCAAAGACAGGGAGTCGTGAGATCATAGCACTCCTTTCAATCGGTTACCCTAGGGGGCCCCTCTAATCAGCCAAAGACTTGCGGTTTCTACACCATAGCGCCTCCTTGCGGTACCGCGCCGGTCCTGGCACCCTTGCCAGAACCGCACAAACTCCGAGTTCTAGTTGTGCGAGGGCGAATAGGCCCAGACATACACCTGGTGGCCATCCTGGAACTGCCCTATGCCCAGCGCACGGGTGCGGTGATAGTAGCCCGTGCCGCAACTTTGCATGTAGTAGTAATTCCAGGTCTCGAACCACTCCCCCGAACCAGGTGCCGAACCCCGCCAGCCCTGGTCGGTGTAGGCGCAACTCACCCAGTTGCCCGACTGTAGCTCGTCCACCCAGGACTCCAGGTGAACGTCGGTAACGTTGGTGGCAACCCAGGTGACGTCATCACACTGTGCCCACCACGGGCCAGCCCGCACGAAGCCCTTGCCGTAAGTGTGGTCAATCAATGCCTTCGTCTTGATGGTGGAGCTGTCGTGAGTGGAGTATGCGCAGGACTCGAGGGAGTGAGCATACACGCTGGGGGGACTGACCAAAGCAAATGAAGAAGCTAGAGCAAGGGCCACAATCAAAGCGATGGGGACGGTTGGGCGCTGCATCACTCACCTCCCAGATCCTGGCCCGGGTCGGGATTGTGCGGGTCCGCCTGGGCCAGAAAGACAATCCCTTGAGGGGAAGAGACATTCGCCAAGCGCCGGGCGCCGTCCTCACCGGTGTATCTGATGGGCTGGGACGGGTTGGCGTTAACAAACCCAGCGTAGACTTTGTTTCCGGGCAGATTGAGTGCCAAGAAGGTGGGCTTGCCATCAACCTCGCCGCTCTCCACGGCAAAGGCCGGTCGCATGCGGTTGACCTTTTCGTCGGGTTCCAGCGCCACCATCAAAATGTGGCGCTGGCCATCGAAGGTGCGCCCATCGGCCAAGTGGACTGTGATGTCGCCCGCCGATACTGAAGCCAAGGAAGCCAAGGAGCTCCAGTCCAGGTCCTTCGCGGCTTGATGCGCCGGATTCGGCCCATAGTCGCGCACTACTTGCAACGCGTCCTCGCCGTCCGGGGCACCATTCGCGCCAATGGCCACCGCCACCCCACCACCCACCACCAGACCGAGCACCGTGATGAATACGGTCACCCGGCCACGCCTGATAAGCCAGCCTATCAATGCAACGCCTCCTTTCCTGACTGCCCTCCAACCAGAACAACGCGGAGTGTACCGCGCAGGAGGTGGGAAAGGAGAGAACAAAATGGCCTATTCCGGTAGGTCAAATTGCCCAATTCTTGCCCAGGCAAAGCTGAGGCCGTAGCCGCACAAAAACGCCAAGGGGCGCCCCGATACGTTGGGGCGCCCCTATGCACTGAGTAGTTAGCCGCTGCTTCAGGGCCGGGCCGGAGGAGGAGGTGAATCGGGCGGACGAGGGCGAACAGGTATGTCCCCGTCCTTTGCGGGCTCCGGCTCGGGCTGCTGCTCTCCTGAAGGCGCCCTGACGAACAGTGGTGCCATCTCAAGCAGATCAGCGGCTGAATGGGTTTTGGAATAAAGCTCCACGGACGTTCCGTTTTGCCTCCACACCACCTCGCTGGGCAGTTGCAGGTGCTGGCCGTGGACCACTGCCGTGCTGCGCTCCCCAACCATTGCGTCGTACTGGCCCACCTGCACCAGGGCCCGTCTACCCTCGCTGGCTTGGACCACCGCCTTGAGGCTCGCACCTGTATCCGTGTCGACAATCAGGTCAACTCCGTTGACGAATGTGACCCAGAGTTGTTCCAGGCGGCCCGGTCGCCCCACCTCCGGGACCCATATTTCGGCCGGCTCCCACTCCCCCGTCAGGTCAGATGGAAGCGGAATGGCAAAACTCAGCCGCGCCTGGGCCTCGGCTACCGATGTCACGCGTTCGGCCTGCGGAAAGGGCAAGCCGCCTAAATCGAACTCCTCAAGCATGGGGCCACTGGTGCCGCGGTCGCCACCATGGTAAGCGAGCTGACCATCACTCCCGCCGGACCCCGCCCAATACCATACGCCGAGCCCCAGGATGGACACAGAAGCGGCCACCAGGAGCGCCTGAAAACCTACTATTGGTCGGATGGACATGGCCGGTCTCATTGTCATTCCTTTCTGTGAGCCTGGGCTAGTCTTGGGACGATGCCATGAAGCTCAAAGAGCAAGATATCCTGCCGTGGAATGCAGCCACCACGTGCCAGGGGCGCCCCCACGTAGATCTCCGGGCTGGGGTCTACATGCGTTCAAGCTACGGATTCGGCTATGCGGAAAAACTCGTCTCTCGTTAGCCCAAACCCCCACATCTCAATGCTTATCCCATTTCGCTCCCAGACTATGGTCAGCATGAGGCGGCCATTCTGGTCCGTTTCCTCGTGAAGTTGTCCCATGACGCCCTGTATCGTGACTATGCTGGCATCATCCACCACAATACGGCCGTAGGCCATGCGCTCGGTCAGTTGAAAGCCCTCAACCCCGCTTTGGAATACTAGGATTACCTCCTTGCTGTGCTTGCCAGGCAGGCCGGCGGGCGCCTCGAGTACTGTGGCACCACGGATCTCGATGCCTGGGGGGAGATACCTGGGCACTGCAATGGTGAAGTCTGCCTGGGCCTGCGCGTCTTCCAGAATTGCGGGGTCAATGCCCTCGGGAAGCGCCCCGTTGGCCTGCCGTTCGGAGGCCGTCGGAGGCAGGCTTGCCGACGTGGGTGAATCTCCCGACACGGGGGCCGCCTGCCCACATGATGTGAGGACAAACAACGTCAAGAACGCGACCAGTTTACGGCTCGCCATGCTCCAATAGCACCTCCACTGGGTGAGTCAAATGTATCGGTGCCCAACGGCAACGTCCTCTAAGGCTGGCGTGAAGCGCCGATGGAGCCAACTATATCTAGCAGTACCGCCTTGGTCAAGACCCAACTTACCGTGACCGGCCCACAATCAGGACTGCCGTGCCCTACCCAGTCTCTCGCCTCCTTTCCTGACGGCCCTCCGACCAGAACAATGCGGAGTCTACCGCGCAGCATGCGGGATAGGGGAGAACAAAATGGCCTATTCCGGTAGGTCAAATTGCCCAATTTTTGCCCAGGCAAAGCTGAGCGGGGAGGGACCGTGGAACGCCCGTTGCGGCAAGCATCGCCGACGCGCGCCTCCGCCAACCCCTCTCCATTTACGTCTGGTCTTTACACACGATTGACACCGAGGGCGTAGGGGCGGGACTCTCCGAGTGAAACATCGGAGTCCGATGCTCCGGCTCGGACCGTGCCCGCCCCGCGCTCGCACTCGAAGACAAACGAACTGCAAAAAGGCTGATCCTGCGCGGTGGCGAGAGGCCGACGTTGTTTTGGGCCGCGAGCCTGTTGGGTTCCCGGCGTAGCGAACCGATGGTTTCAGCCATTCTGCGCGTCAGAGCGCTGGGGAGCACATCCCGACGTGTCGGGACTCCCCTACGTCTTGCGTTCCCCCTGCGGGGACGCCGGCGGACTGGAATGCCGGCTGCCTACAGAGAGGGCAGAGCTTGCCCTGAGTGAAGCGAAGGGGTGAGGTGAGCTTTACAGGAGGCGTCGGCGGCGGGCCTCGGCCAGCGCCTCAACCCGGCTGTGGGAGTCCAGCTTGGACATTATGCTGTTTATGTGGTTGCGGACCGTTGACTGGCTAAGGAAAAGCCTTTTCCCGATCGCCCTGGTCCCCAGACCCGCGTCCAGAAGACGCAGGACATCCACCTCTCTCGGGCTTAGGGTACCCTGTTCAAACGGAGGTGCGTCGCCATCGTTGGCACTTTCCCGCGATTGTTGCCCGGCGCCTCCCGGGCCTACCAGAGGCGCCTGCCCCACATCACTCCCTGTTCCACCACGTCTCTCCCTGAGGGTCTGAATGCCGAAGGCCAAGAGGCGGAAGCTGTACAGCACGCCAAACGAGATAACATAGGTCTGCCACATAAAGCGGACCCCTATGAAACCCGAGCCGAGCAGCAGCAGCACAGCCCCACCGGCTATGCCGTAAAGCAGCAGGACCTCCCTCGCCACAACGCGCCTGACCCGGGTTGTCCCTCTTCCTTCGCCCATTTGACCCACTCCTGGAAGGCGTGCGCCTCTATTCTCTCCGCTACAGGGGGACTTGTCTAGACGCCACAAACAATCTGAGACTAGCAATTGAATGGGTAGGTCGGGTTGGGAAACCCGACCTACACGAAGCAATCGCTCTTTTCCGGAAACGCCTGCGCTAGCCGCCACCGTCCACCGGCCCTATGCGCCCCCGCCCTAGCCTACGTTGAGACAGGGCGACGGGGAGGACACGGAGTTCCTCCCCTACGCAGGCCGAATCAGCCGCTTGCCGAGATAGATAACCCCACGGGCTCGACCAGCCCTATCTTTAGATAGCACCGCCGTTTGCTCCTGCCGACAGCCTTCGTCCCCAAAACCTATCTCGGGTATAACCCCAATACTACCCTGAGATACTACTGTGCCCCACCCCCTGGGCCAACAATAAGGGCTGGAATGGCGCACGAGCCGGCAACAGCCCAACACCAGGGGGAGGGGACAGCAGTGGTCCTCAAAATGGCGCTCACCTTCCGCAGGCTATCGGTGTGGCACTCCGCCCTGGCCCACTACATGCGGGGCATGCCCAACGTGGATGTGGTCCTGGTGGACCTGAAGGATGACGCCAACGCCGTCGTGGCCCTGGCCTGCGCCGACTGGTCGGTAATGCTGGTGGAGGACCCAGCCACCGACGAGAACCGCAAGGACCTGGCCCGGCTGCTGGCTGTCGCGCCCGGCGTGCTCCTGGTCAGCCACGCCACTCCCGAGATAGACGTGTACTGGCACCAGCGGCTGCCGGTCACCACCCAGGACGATCTGGCCCGTGCCCTGAGCCATCCCGAGCGGCTGGTGGCACAGAGGTAACCATCTTGGAGATGCAGAGACCACCTCGGGAACGGCGCAGGGCCGCGTCGCTCCGGCAGGCCGTTGCGGAGGAGCCCGCATGCGGGCTTGGATCGTAGCTCTGGGCATTACGGCTGTGCTGCTGGCTGCGTTCGTTCTTGTTGCTGTGACCAGGCAAAAGGCCCATGCTTTGGACCAGGTGAACGGTCCAACCACGCAACCGGCCTACGCTCTGGACCAGAACGATTGCCTCCACTGCCACGGGGCGCTGGAGCTTACCACACGTGCCTCCAGCGGAGCCGAAGTCTCCCTATATGTGAACAAAGAGGGCCTTGACGCCTCGGCGCACCGCTACGTGGACTGCGTCTCCTGCCATACTACCAAGCCCCACGACGTGCCCACCCCCCTGAGCAAGCTTTCCCTGGCTGCCCGCTGCGGCACCTGCCACCAGTATGAGTACAAGCTCCACCTCCAGAGTGTCCACGGACAACAGTTGCTCCAGGGCAACGAGGACGTGGCCACTTGCGTGGATTGCCATAGTCCGCAGGTCAATCCCCACAGCATCGTACGCGTGTTGGAGTCCAACGCCCCGGCCTATAAGCAAAATATCAGCCAGACCTGTGGCCGATGCCATAACAACGAACCACTCATGGCCCGCTACGGCATACTGGAAAAGGTCTACGAGTCCTACATGCGCAGCTTCCACGGCAAGGCGATGAAGCTGAGCCCCACCGCCAACATAACTCAGCTCAACAAGGCCACCTGCACCAACTGCCATGGCACACACGACATCAAGGACCCCACGGACCCCACCTCCCCCGTAGCGGGGGTGGAGAACCTGGCCAGGACTTGCGAGCAGTGCCATCCCGGAGCAGGTGTGCAGTTTGCCAGCAGTTTCCTGGGCCACAAAGAGGCTACCCCCGAGAACTTCCCCATGGTCCACTACGCTGAGAGGTTCTTTGCCCTCCTTACCGCCTCCGTAGTGGCCCTGGGCGTCTCCCTGGTCCTGGTCGAGACCGGCAAGTGGGCGTTCAACCGCCGCCCGAAAGAGGAGTAACCATGGCAGTCACAGCCAAGGTGCAGTCCAGGGCCGCGCCACAGGAGCAGGAAGAGAATGTGGTGCGCTTCGACATTCACCAGCGCCTCCAGCACATACTGATGATGTCCAGCTTCATCGTCCTGGCTGCCACTGGCCTACCCCTCAAGTTCAGCGAAAGTGGCATCAGCCAATGGTGGATCAGCTTCTGGGGCGGCATCGAGAGCACCCGGTTCGCCCACCGCATCGCCGCCTTCGTCATGGTGGGCGACTGCGTGTACCACGTGCTGTATCTGGCCTACACCACAGCCATCCTGAAGAGGCCGTTCCCTTTCCAGATGCTGCCCAGTCCCCAGGACGTCCAGAACCTGTACCAAGACCTGAGGTACTACCTGGGCCTGTCCAGGACGCAAGCACAGTACGGCCGCTTCAACTACCGGGAGAAGTTCGACTACTGGGCCATCTTCTGGGGGATGCCCATCATGGCCGGGTCAGGCTTCATCCTGATGTATCCGGTCCTGGTCAGCGAGTTCCTGCCCAATTGGGCCATCCCGGTGGCCCTGGTGGCCCATAGTGACGAGGCGGTCCTGGCGGTGAGCTGGATCTTCATCGTCCACATCTTCTTCGCCCACCTCGCCCCTGGTGTTTTCCCCATGAACAAGTCCATCTTTACTGGAAAGGTGCCCAGGCACCGCTACATGGAAGAGCATCCCCTGGAGCTCGCACAGACGTCAGCCCCGGCAAAGGAGCCAGAAATGCCCGAGCAGGTCCCGCGGCCAGCCCTACCCCAGGCCACAGACCCCAACGTGGTACCGACTGACGCCAAGGGGCAAAGCGCTCTATGAGACTTCATGCGCCGCGGTGGCTAAGGGACTGGCTCATCCTGGCAGCCCTGGTATTGCTGGCCGCTACCATTGCCCTGGTGGCCATGGTGTCCTATTCCAACCTTTCCGACACCAGGCCCTTGCTGGGCATTGCGGTGTACACCCTGGTGCCCATGTTCTTTGTAGTTGGCGGCGTCATCTTCTACCTGGGGCTGCACCGGTGGGCGCGGGGTCCTGGGAAGTACCCGGTACTGGACCTGAACGAGCCTTATCTGCGCCGCCGTGTCCAGTTCTTCCTGGCCGCCGGCGTGGTGGAGCTCGGCCTGCTCATGGTGGGCGGCTTCGAGTTGCTAGAGTTCACCGATAGCCCTGCATTCTGCGGCTCCCTGTGCCACAAGGTAATGGCGCCGGAGTACAAGACCTATCAGGCCTCACCCCACGCCCGGGTGGCCTGCACCGACTGCCACGTGGGGAAAGGCGGCTCCTGGCTGGTCAAGTCCAAGATACAGGGCCTACCCCTGACCGTGGCCACGGTGTTCAACACCTATTCTCATCCCATCACCAGCCCCGTGGAGAGCCTGCGCCCGGCCCGGGACACCTGCGAGCAGTGCCACTGGCCCCAAAAGTTCACCCAGGACCGGCTAAGGGTGACACGCCATTTCCTACCCGACGAGAAAAACACCCCTCAAACAGTCGCGCTCGCCTTCAAGGTGGGCGGGGGCCACGCCGAGCAGGCCCGTGACATCCACTGGCATATCGCCAGCAATGTCTGGTACTTGCCCCTGGACGACAAGCGGCGGGAGATTGCCTGGGTGGGCGTGGAGGAAAAGGAGGGGGGCCTCACCGAGTATTTCAACCCGCAGTTCGAGGACCGTGCCACTCCCGAGCTGATAGCCCGGGGCAAGCGCCGCATGGACTGCGTGGACTGCCACAACCGGGCCACCCACATCTTCCGCTCTCCCGACCAGCTCGTGGACGAGGCTATGGCTTTGGGCAGGATTGACGCCTCGTTGCCGTTCGTCAAGAAGCTGGCCCTGGAGGCCCTGGAACCCGGGGATAGCCCGAGTTTGGAGGCCGCCCAGTCCAGGATCAACCGCATCGAGGCCTTTTACAGGTTGAACTACCCGCAGCTCGCCCAGGGGAAGGAGAGGTCCATCGCCCAGGCCCTGGCCGAGCTAAACCGGCTCACCCAGTTCGTCATTTTCCCGGACATGAAGGTCACCTGGCAGACCCACAGCAACTTCCTGACCCATGATGGCTGCTTCCGCTGCCATGGCGAGCTGTCCACGCGCCCGGCCAGCGCGCCACGTGTTGTCCCGGTGGGCTGCAACCTGTGCCATTACCAGGTACCCCCAGAGATAGCCGGCACCGCCGCCGAGCGGGCGCGGCCGGTGTACCAGCTCGCGCCCCCACCGCTTCCTCACAAGACAGAAGGCTGGGAGGACTGCCTGGTATGCCACGGAACGTTGGGCTTCAAACGTTTCACCCCCTCCCACGTGGGACGCACCAACCAGACCTGCCTGGTCTGCCACAATTCTCCTCAGCCAGGGGGTGGACCGTGACACACTTCATCCGTGCCGCCGCTCTTCTAGGGATGCTGGTGCTTGCTTTCCTATTGTTCCGGTCGCCACCTAGCACCAACCTCCTGGCCCGCTCCGGGTTCTTTCAAGTGAACAACCAGGCGGCAAACGAGGTCAAGTGGGCTTCCTTGCCCGTGGGCCTGCTTCAGCCCTCCACGTGTCAGGACTGCCACCAGCAGGAGTACCGGGCGTGGGAGAAGTCAGCCCACCAGAGTGTCAGTTGCGTCAGTTGCCACGGCCCGGCACGGGAGCATGTCGAAGACGGCGCCAGGCTGGCGGTGGACCAGTCCCGGGAGTTCTGCGAGCTGTGCCATGCCCAGCAAGTCTCCCGCCCCAGCAAGTTCCCCCAGATAGACCCGGACAGCCACGGGGGCCAGACCACCTGCGTCACCTGTCACGACCCCAGGGCGCCGAAGTTCGGGCCTCGGGTCCCGCACTCCCTGGACGGGCGCTACCCGTGCGAAGGCTGTCACATACCGGGAGTCAAGGAGCCGCTGGAGATACCCGACAGCCACGCGGGCCGTCCCAGTGAGACATGTACCCAATGTCACCAGGCGAAGTAGGGGGCCAACCATGGCGGGCATAACCAGGCGTCAGTTTGTTCTGGGCGGGGCGGCGGCCGCCGGCGCGGTGGTAGCCTCTCGCGGCTACTCCCTCATCGTGCCCACCCAGGTGGCCAGCAAGGGGCTGTCCCAGAGCGAGGAGCCCAGCGCCGGGCACCCCTGGGCCTTTGTGTGCGATACCACCAGGTGCATCGGCTGCGGACGTTGCGTGGCGGCCTGCAAGGCCGAGAACCGGGTGCCCCCGGAGCCGCACACCACCAGGACATGGGTGGAGAGATACGTTATCACCCAGCGAGGTGAGGTGTTCGTGGACTCGCCCGAAGCCGGCATAAACGGCTTCTCGGGCCCAGCCAACGTCAAGTATGAGGGCCTGGAGGTTAAGAAGACATTCTTCGTCCCCAAGCTCTGCAACCAGTGCGAGAACCCACCGTGCGTACGTGTCTGCCCCGTGGCCGCCACCTACATGACCAGGGAAGGCGTGGTCCTGGTAGACCAGGAGGCCTGTGTCGGCTGCCGCTACTGCATTCAGGCCTGCCCCTATGGTGCCCGCTACATGGTGCCCCCTCACGCTGAGGTGACCCCCACCGGCCAGACCGGGGTGGCCGACAAGTGCACCTGGTGCTACCACCGCATCACCAAGGGGCTGGCCCCGGCCTGCGTGGAGGCCTGCCCCGTGGGCGCCAGGATGTTCGGCGACCTGCGCGACCCGTCCGACACGGTGGCTAAAGTCCTCAAGGAGCAGAGGGTGTATGTGCTGAAAGGAGAGCTGGGCACGAGGCCCAAAGCGTACTACATCGGTCTCGAAGAGGGGGTGCGATAAGCCATGTCCGGGTTTGCCTACCCCAACGAGATGGAAACGCAGTGGAGCCTGCTCATTGTCCTCTATCCGTTTATCACGGGGCTGGTCGCCGGCGCCTTCATGGTCTCAGCCCTGTATCACGTCTTCGGCATCACCCGGTTCCGGCCCATCGCCCGCTTCTCCCTGGTGGCCGCCCTGGCCTTCTTGCTGGTGGCGCCCCTGCCGCTGTTGCTCCACCTGGGGCGGCCCGAAAGGGCGCTCGAGATGTTCTTGAGGCCCAATTTCACCTCTGCCATGTCCGGATTCGGCTTCATTTGGTCGGCGTACACGCTCCTGGTCGTCGTGGAGATATGGCTGGTCTTCCGCAGGGACATCGTGGGCTATGCCCAGACCAGCCACGGGCCCAAGAAGCTCCTGTACTCCATGCTGGCCCTGGGTGTATTCGATGTCTCGGAGCAGACCCTGCACACCGACGAGAAGGTGGCCAAGGTCCTGGCCTTCATTGGCATCCCTTCGGCCTCCCTGCTCCACGGCTATGTCGGTTTCATCTTTGGCGCGGTCAAGGCCAACCCCTGGTGGTCCACCCCGCTGATGCCCCTCATCTTCCTGCTTTCCGCGATCGTCTCCGGAATGGCGCTGTTGCTCGTCATGTACGTTCTTGTGTGCCGGGTGCGACGGGTTGCCGCGGACCGGGAGTGCGTCTCCAGCCTGGCCAAGTGGCTGACCGGCTTCCTGGTCATTGACCTGACACTGGAGAGCCTGGAGGTCCTGTTCATGCTCTACGAGTCCGAGGAGAGCTGGGACATCATCTCCCAGTTGATCACGCAGAAACTGCACTACACCTTCCTCGGGCTCCAGTTGGGCCTCGGCTCTCTGGTGCCGCTGTTCTTATTGGTCAGCAGTGGGCTGGCCCGGCTGAGGCAGCGGTGGGGGACCGCTCTGGCTTTCCTGGCTTCCTCCCTGGTCCTGATCGGTGTCTTCTCCATGCGTTGGAACGTGGTCATTGGGGGACAGATGTTCTCCAAGAGCCTGCGCGGCTTCCTCACCTACAACCCACCCCTCATGGGGAGAGAAGGCGTGCTGGTAGCGGCAGCGCTGATGGTGCTGCCGTTGGTGTTGTTTGCCACGCTCGTGTACTTCATTCCCCCCTGGCGACAGGCGGGGGTGACGAAAGAGGCTTGAGACATGGGAGACTATCAAGCTATGTGCGGGCACCAGGAAAGCGCACCGGGGATGCAGAGGCCACGGACCGCCCTGGCGGGTCTCGTGTTGGGCCTGGGCTTTGTGGCCCTGCTCCTCCTGCTGGCAAGCTGCCAGGCGGCGGCCACCGCGCCAGCGACAACCACTTCCCCCGCCAGCGCGCCCGCCATACAGCCCGTACCTACGTTAGCCTCGCCGCTAGCCACGCCCACACCCATCCCCCAGATTCCGCCCAAAGATGCCGGACCCTTCATACCGCACGTGACCCAGGGCCGGGAGGACTGCATGGCCTGCCACGGGCCATACGTCATGTGGCCAGCACCGGCCGACCACCAGGGGCGGTCCAACGACTCTTGCCAGGAGTGCCATCAGGTGTTGCCGGGATGGGCCGCCAAGCTGGCCCATACTATCTCCGGCAAGCAGACCTGCAGCACCTGCCATGCCACCCAAGGCGTATCCCCGCTGCCCCTGTCCCACCTGGTGCGCACGGACAAGACCTGCATGATGTGCCATACCGAGTCGCCTGCCGTGGCCGTCCGAGCGCCAGCCATGGCCCATGCCGTGCAGGGCCGGCGAAGCTGCACCACATGCCATGCGTCCAGTGCCGTGGCGCCCCTTCCAGCCTCGCACCAGAAGCGCAGCAGCCAGACGTGCCAGGTATGCCACAGCGAGGCCCAGACCCAGCCGCCGGAGTTCACCCATAAGCTTCAGGGCAATGAGGCTTGCACCTCGTGCCATTCCGGGGATGGCCTCGCGGGCTGGAAGCAGGCGCACAAGCCGTACAACGATCAGACTTGTCTGGCCTGCCACGACCCTGCCCCCAAACAACCGCCCGTCATCCTGCACCCTACCGCCGGCCGCTCCGCCTGCACGGCCTGCCATGCGGCGGATGCCCTGATAGCCCTGCCCTCCTCCCACCAGGGACGAAGTGAGCAGACCTGCCAGACTTGCCATGAAGCCTCCAACGTAAGCCCTCCCACCGTTCCTCACCGCTTTGAGTCGCGCGAGACTTGTTCCACCTGTCACTCGGCGGGTGGCAAAGTGCAGGCACTCCCGGAGAGCCACGACAAGCGCACCGACAAGACTTGCTCGGTGTGCCATAAGCCGGCAGCGAGCCTGCCTCCGGGGGCGCCCCACGAGTTGCCTGCTCACCAGCCGTGCTCCACCTGTCACATCGAAGGGTGGGTTGGCCCGCTGCCAGCCAGCCACCAGGACCGTCCGGACACCCAGTGCGCCCTGTGTCACGACCAGGCCAGGACTGTGCCGCAAGTGCCCCATCAGGTGACCGATAAGTTCAAGGACTGCCTGCTGTGCCATAGGACCAAATAGATCATGTCATAAAACTAACTTTCGATACTACCGCAGGCTCCCCGGCGAGGTTAGCATACATCCTAGCGCCTTGAATGCTGCGCTCGAAGGACTGGAGCGATGTGGACTCGATGGTAACAAGGAGGGCAGTGTCATGGACGTTAGGAAGGTAGGCACGGCGGCCCTGGGCCTGCTGGGGACGATGGTGCTGGCCCTTGCCTTGTTGGCGGCCTGCACCGGACCCACGGGGCCTGCCGGAACCGCTGGCGCCACCGGCGGCCCGGGAGCGCCCGGAGCCCCCGGTGAACGAGGCCCGGCTGGCCCCACCGGCCCGGCTGGTGCCGCCGGAGCGAAGGGCGACACTGGCCCCGCCGGTCCACAAGGCCCTACCGGTCCCGCTGGCCCTTCCGGGGCCGTCGGCGCACCCGGCATCAGCGTGGGCACGATCTCGGGCCTGATTACGGACCAGGCCACGGGCAAAGCCCTGCCCAAAGTCAGCATAGTGACCCTTCCGGCCACCAAGCAGGTCTCCACCGACGACGCTGGCAAGTTCGAGATCAAGGACGTGCCCACCGGCGTATATGCGTTGCAGGCCGACATGGCCACGTACAACCGTGGCTTCAGAGACAAGCTGAGCGTCACCGCGGGAAGCAAGCTCACAGTGACCATGGCCTTGTCCCCATCAGAGCCATTCTCCGCTGGCATGCCGCGGGCCGTCAGTGGCACCCGGGACCCCAAGTCCACCGAGATCTTACCGGACAAGAAGGTGGCTATCACCCTGACCAAGGGCTATGGCTACCAGAACAGCAACAAGATCGTCACGTCGGGCCTGGACAAGGTGCCGGTAGGCACGTTCGCTTACCTGGCAGGGAAGGACCACGACGGGGCGGAGAAGAAGATCACGGCCTGGTCCTGGACTCTACTCGAAAAGCCCGCGGGATCCCAGGCGGCCCTGGAAAACGCCAACACCCAGTTCCCCCGCTTCCTGGCAGACAAAGCGGGCAGGTACGAGGTCGAGGGCGCCTACACCAACGAGGCGGGGGCCAAGGCTAGCTACAACATAGAGGTCACCGCCGACACATACGCCGGGGTCACCGCCTGTATCCGCTGCCATAACGGCAGCTCGATGCCCGACGTGGCCTCGGAGTGGCAGCAGACCCGCCACGCCCTGGTGGTGACCGAGGCCTTCACCCGCTACTCCAAAGACAGCGACTACTGCTTCCGTTGCCACACCACCGGCTATGACGAGACCTCGAACGCCGGTGGCTTCGACGACGCGGCCCGCACGGCCCTGGGCTGGGACCCGGCCAAAGAGAGCTTCGGCTCCTTCGTCAAGAGCTCCGGCCTCACCCTGGAGAAGCTACAAAGCTCCGCCGCCTGGGAACTGGCCAACGTCACCTGCGAGTCCTGCCACGGGCCGGGAAAGACCGCCCACACTGGCTCCAAGAGCCTGGAGCCCGGAGTGTGCACCCAGTGCCACCCGCAGCAACAGCAGTGGGACGCTTCCGGCCACGCCAACACCGGTTCCAAGGAGTTGCACATGGCCGAGGGGTCTAGTTGCGTCGAGTGCCACACGGGCGAGGGCTTCGTCCAGGTGAAGATACGGGGCAAGGCGCCCATCTTCCCCAGCCAGGCTACTCCGGACAAGCCAGCCACGTTGCCCGAACCAAGCGAGATGGCGCCGGTGGCCTGCGCCACCTGCCACGACCCACACAAAGCGACTGAGCCGGTGCTGGATGCTACCAAGGCCGCCGGCTTCCTGTCGCACCAGCTCCGGCTCCAGGGCCCGGTCACCATGCCCAACGGCGCTACAGTGGAAGCCGCCGGGTCCGCGCTATGTGTGGCCTGTCACGCCAACAAGCGGGACGTCCAGTACAGGGCCGACTACCTGGTCGGCAAGAAGACCCGGGGCGTGCACGATAACTCCCAGGCCGACGTCTTTTACGGCAGCGGCGCCGTGGACTACGGGCAGACCTTCCAGAACTCCATCCATACCCGCCGGATCAAGGAAGGCTGTATCGAGTGCCACATGGCGGCCAGCCCCGTGCTCGATCCGGGAGCCGACGGGCAGAAGGGCACCCGGGACGACGTAACCGCCAGGGCCGTCGGCGGCCATAGCTGGAACATGAGTGCCACGGTCGTTGAAGCCTGGGACGGCGCGACCGGCGGTTGGAAAAAGCTGGACAGGCCTGCCGAGGTCCAGAACGCCGGCTCCTGCATCAAGGGTGGATGCCACGACGTCATGACTACGTTCAACCGGGAGTCGGACGCCGACTACGACGGCAACGGCCAGCGCGAGGGCATCCAGGACGAAGTGAAGGGGTTGCTCAAGGTGCTGGCAGCCAAGCTGCCCAAGGATACCGCCACCGGGGATGTCCTGGCCGCTGGTGTTACGGACAAGAATACCACCGAGGCGGAGCGCAAGGCGCTGTGGAACTACTGGCTCATCCGCAACGACGGGAGCAACGGCATCCACAACACCGCTTTCGCCGCTCAGGTGCTCCAGAAGACCTACAAGGAGCTCACCGGCTCCAACGTGCCGGGAGCGAGGCTCAGATAGCGCGGCCCAGCTTCCACCTCCCAGGGGCAGGCTCCCCGGTGCACCGGGGCGGCCTGCCCCTCTTGCCCTGCAAAACTTTGTTACTGATCTAAGTTACTTGACAGGGTGGACGCAAAGGCGTATGTTCCCGCTGGAAGCTCTGGGCGCCATGCGCGGCCTCCTGCGTCGCCACGGGAAACCCCGGTTGACACGTGGGAGCAGGAAGGGGGCCGTGTTATGTCGAGTAAGGAGATGCCATGACCAGGGGCAAGCGTGCACTGACTGTGGTCATCGTTGCTCTGGTTGCTTACTCATGTCGTCTTGCGACGCCTGCGCCTGTTGATACACCAACGGTGACCCCCACCGCTACCGTGCAGCCCACCCCCACCGTGACGGCCACGCTCCCGTCTGCTGGTATCCCTCCGACCTCTACGCCCACACCTACACCACTACCCACTCCGGCGGCTACGGCCACCCCTACGCCTGCGCCCACTGCCACCCCGATGCCCACCGCGACACCTCAGCCCACACCGACTCCCCGGCCGACGCCATCTCCCACCTCCACCCCAGCACCCACGGCGACGGCGCCCCCGCCGCCTTCACCTACCCCCAGCCCCACGCCGCGGGCACCTACACCCACTCCGACTCCGACGCCTGCACCCGCGCTCGGTGTGGCAGGGAATTTCGGAGTGAACGGGTTCCACGACTACCGGGCGTACATCAACGATCAGATGCCGGGAGACCCGTTGGAGGACGTGGTAGGCTACTTTGCCTCAGAGGCCGCCCTCATCGCTCAGGCCGGTATCCGCTGGGACCGCACCCTTTCCCCGTCAGGCGGACAATTCAAGCGCGCCTTCATCGAAAAGAGCCCGGGGGTGTATGACTGGAGTGTGCCAGATGCCTTCGTGAAAGCGGTCCAGCAGCAAGGGCTTGCCCTGTTGGCGCTGGTGCAGACGTGGACCTCCTGGGACCAGTCAGGGCAATCAGAGATGCTCTATGGGAAACCGGGCAACTTGGCCGCCTGGAAAGCGTTCGTGCAGAACCTGGTGGAGCGCTACGACGGAGACGGGCAGGGGGACATGCCCGGGCTGCGCTATGGCATCAAACACTGGGAGATTGGCAACGAGCCGGAGATGGGGCGATTCAACAATGGCAACCCTCAGGACTACTTCGATACCCTCAAAGCCGCGTACGAAGGCGTCAAGGCAGCAGACCCCGATTCCAAGGTGCTGAGCGCTGGCGCCAGCCCCGTCTACGTCCCCAGGTCGAGCGAACTGGCCTCGCAGGTGGTGAGTTTCTGGCAGCAGGTCTTCGCCCTGGAAGGTGGTGCCTACATGGACGTCCTGACCATCCACCATACCTGCCCAGAGCAGGCGCCTCCCCTGGTGAGCTTCCTGGAGCGGTTCAGTGGCTACGGCAAGGAGATCTGGGTCACCGAGTTCGGTACGTACTCCGGGACGGCCTCCAAGAATGGCACGACCCTGCCCGCCCAGACGGAGGAGTACCAGGCCAGCTACCTGGTGAAGAACAGTGTAGCGGGCTTCGCCCACGGTATGAAGAAGCTCTTCTGGACCATCTTCGTGGCGCCCAAGACCGCGCCGCCGATGCCCGGTAACGACTGGATGGACCCGGTGGCCATGGTCAAGTCCGATGGCTCAGTCAAGCCCGTGTACAAGGCCCAGCAGGTTATGAGTGCCAAGATTGACGGTTTCACCTCCGTCCAGGAGCTGGGGGAGGGGCGGTACAGGTTCACTGTAAATGGTAGGCCTGTCTACGTACTCTGGGGAGCCGGCCAGCTCCCCAGCGAGCTGTCGGGCCAGGTGCTGGTCACTGACCTCAGCGGCAACGAGACCCGCGTTTCGGCCTCGGCTCTGACGCTGACCAGCAACCCCGTGTTTGTCGAACAGTGAGAGTGTTGACGCGAGGAGAGGCCAGGCTACTGCTCGACGCAATAGGGCGCCGGTAGCGATTTCTTCATCGGGAGGGCTGTCATGGGCAAGGTAGCTCTGCGGCTTGTTCTAGTGCTGGTGGTGCTGGCCGCCACCCTGGTGGGTGGCCTCTCCCGACCACGGGAGACCACCGCCCTCACCCCGGAACAGGCCGACACCCTGATCAAGGTCCAGGCCCTCTTGTACGCTCTTGACAAGAGCCTGGACGCCGCGGACTGGGAGACCCAGTCCCTGCGCCTCCTGGACGTTATCAGCGGCGTCCGGGCGCTGGCCAACAGCAACCTCAAGCTCTTGCAAGGCGAGGCCAAGGCTCTGGGTGACCTGCTGGGTCAGATGGACCCGTTGGACAAGAAGCTGGCCAGCGCCGCGCTGAGCATTGACGACAATGTACGGAGCCTGCAATTGGTATTCGACAAACTACCGGCGGAGGCCCGCTCCGCCTTGGCCAGTCCTCATTCTCTGGAGCGATTGGGATTTGACCCTTTGATGTCCTCACAGGTCAGCAATGGCGTGAAGTATCTCACGGACAAGGGCTTGCCGGCAGGCCGCAAAGTGGACCTGAAATACATGGTAACAGTATCTGACAGCCTACAGAACTTCCTCAGCGGGTACAAGGACACGATAGCCCAGAAGCTGAACGTGGACCCAAAGGTTCTTGGCAGTTTCCAACAGGCTGCCGCCGACGTGCAAAAGGTGGGCAGCGAGGGGCAGCAACTGCTCCAGGACGCGGCCCGCTTCGGGCAGCAGGTGCAGAAGGCGGGGGGACCGTCAGCCGGCTCTTTCAGGACCATGGCCGAGGTTGACACCTACTTGGATGCCGCTACGAAGCAACTCGCCGGTACGAGGAGCGCGTTGCAAGAGGGAGCGGAGGAGCTTACGCACCAACTGCACGTCATAGACCAGTACGAGCAGGGAATCAGGACGGGCGGAGCCAAAGGGCTCGAGCTGTCCCAGCGCTTGGGGCTGCTGGTCACCGGCGCTACCGCCCTCCTGGGCACCATCAAGGCGGCCATCGAATTCCGCCAGGGGCAAAGCGATCAGGGATGGGACACAATCCGACAGACCTACGGCAGCGTGGCGGTGGACCTGCTGCTGCTGCGTCTAGCTCAGGTCGGCAGCGCCGCCGTGTCTGCCACCATGAGCGGCGTAGCCCTGGCCGCCATCATGGGGGAGCAGGCTGCCGAGTGGGTGGTCAAAGCCCCGGAGCGGGACATGCAGCAGTTGAACCAGATGTTCGGTACGCTGTACGGCGGCCAGCCCGAGACGATCTATGGCTACGCCCAGCAGGGGAGTGATCCGACCCTCGGGGGACGATATTTTCCCAACCACCCACTCTATACACCTGGCTATTCCTCTGACCCCCAGTTATTTGCCCGTTACAAAGAGCTTTTCAATGCCGAGATGCAGGCGCATGGTGGCGATGGCCGGGCCACCGTCAACGCGCTGCTCAAAGATACGCCTGACGTAAGCACCAACGGGGCATGGAACCTGCCCCGGGACTACGTGCGCCTCATCAAGTTCGCCATGGACAAGTGGAAGATGGACCCTCAAACAGCCATGCGCGTCCCCGACAGCATGATGAACTCCCAGAGGAAAATGGACGATGAAGCCCTCAAGCAGAAACTCAAGGCGATGGAGAAACAGCTCTACCAGATTGCCCAAAGCGAGGAAGAGGCCAAGGACGCCGTGAAACCCGGAATAGACAAGATTCCTCCACCCTTCAGCACGTCCGAAGGCTCGGGGAAGAAGGGCGACCACCCCGACGACAACCTGGACCTCTCCTCGGGCAATTTGAGGACGGCCAAAGCGTCCCCTCTGGACGCCTTCACCCTGGCCCTCGCCCAGCGGCCCGAGAAGTTCCCCCTGCTCATGGACCTGTCCCTGGTCTACAAGACCGTCACGGAGAAGGCCCCTGCCAGCGCCGGGCAACAATTGGTGCCCAGGCCTACCGTGCAGGGGCGCCCCGATCGGCTCCCCACAGCCACCACCGCCAGGCAACCCGGGCCAATCCCGACGGCCGTTGCCACCAGGATACCCGGGCCAACCGTGCGGGGGCGGCCTGAAAGATTAGCGCCGACCGTTCAGGACCTTCCGGAACGGGTATCGCCGACACCCACCGCCATTGCCCGGCAAGAAGGGACGGGGACCGAGAAGCCTTCGGCTGTCCCACTGGGGGCGCGCACGCCAACAGAGTTCCCCGACTGGTATGGGGGATGCCGCTATGAAGCGCCGCGGGTCATTTCCTGCTCCGGAAACTGGGAATGGGATGCAGCCCGCGGTGGCGCCGTAAGAAAAAGGAGCCCGATGGACCAGCGGCTACAGTTGGACCAGATGTTCGACCCCGAGGCCCTGTACATGGCCCGCCGCCAGCTCGGGGCCATGGTTGACAACTACGACACCATCTCCGAAAACATGGACTCTGCCGCCATTGCCCGCGCGGAAAGCGCCAAGTACAAGGTCAACCTGGACGTCCAGGTCGAGGACATCAACGGCCAGCCAAAACGGGTCAAGACATCGTACGAGGCACCCTTCTACCCCGTGAGCGCCTACAAGGACCAGCCGTGGGTCCTCCGCCAGAACCTCCAGGGGATGCTGTCCCACCTGGATGACATTGCCGGCGTGCCCCAGGTGGCCATCCTCCGGCGGGGGGACTACGAGCCCCTGATGCATCTCCTCATGGCCAGCGGCGTCATGGTGGCCCTGGTGGACACCAGGTCCACGGCGCAGGAGCTTTCCCGCTACCCCGTGCTCATTGCCCCCACCGGCTCGCTCTCGGGCACTGTGGCGACCGTTCCCACTACCCCGCAGGCTCTGGCACGTATGCTTGGCCGGCCCGAGGTTGTGGGCGCTCCGGCCAGCGCGGGCACAACGTCCGTCCAGGGCGCCCCCGCTGGCGCCCAGGTGGGCAACGCCAGTTCGTCCTTCCGCACCGCTCTGGAGCGTTATGTGGCCGGCGGCGGCCGGCTCATTTCCTTTACCCAGAAACGCGGCGCCGACTACGCGTCCCTCCCGGGCGGCGAGGTGATCGGGTTCGGCTTCGAAGAGGACCAGGAGTGCCAGTTCCAGTCCTCTTACATCGCCACGTACCATCCCTTCCTGGCCAGCCAGACCAGCGCCAGGCCCAGCTTCAACGTGGACGGCTACTTCACCAGCTTTCCCGAGGGGACCCAGGTCATCCTGCGGCGCGCCACCACGGACCAGCCCGCCATGGTACTGTACCCCTTTGGCCGGGGGACGGTGCTGGCCAGCGTGCTCTACTCTGACTGGGCCTATACCCACAACCAGATTACTTCCGATGAGCAAGCTCTGCTGCGGGACCTGGTGGCTTGGGCGGTAAACCCTGCCCTCTTCGGCCCCGGTGGCGAGCGGTCTGTTGGCGAGCGGATAGCCCTGCCGGTAAAGGTGATGAACCCCACAGACAGGCCGGGCGCGCAGGTCGTGTTCCACGTTGTCGGCCCCCAGGGGACCGTGGTGGAAGATGTAACCGTAGCGGCGGCGGTGGCCCCAGGGGCCACCCGGGAGGTGGATCTGGCCTATACCGTACCCCAGGGCAAGGAGGGCCTCTACAGGGTGGACTACGCCCTGAAGGATGCCCAGGAGGACATACTCTTCAATACCTTCAATGCCGCCGGATTCAGCGCCAGCCGCTACCGGCAAAACCCGGAGGGTTTTGTCCACCAGGGTCAGGCAGTGACCTTCTCCCTCCAGAGCGACCGGGAGACCTATCCCCTGGGCGGCGAAGGCCGTTTCTCAGTTATCGTCTTCAACAACAGCGATGCCCCCCGCCGGGTGAAGGTCGCCTACCGCTTCCCCCACAACTCCTGGAACGCCCCAGACCCCGCCAGGTACAAGGGCGAACTCGTCCTGACCGTACCGCCCCAGGGGAAGGCCAGCCAGGACCTTACCATCACCGTGGTCAACAAAGACGGCATAGACCGCCTGTGGGCGGACTTCTACGATGCTGACACGGGCCAGTCCCTGGGGAGCACCAGCAAGGGCTTCTACACGGTTCTGCCCAAGCTAGACGTCAAGGCCAGCGTGGACAATGCAGAGTACCAGGAGGGCCAAGCGGTGCAAGTGTCGCTGTCGGTCCTGAACCGGCAAGCCCGGGCCTACACGGCGACCCTTTCCCTGCTGCTGACAGATAGCGCTGGCCGCGTGGTTGCCTCGGGGGCGCAGGAGGCCGAGGTGCCCGCGGAGGGGACCGCCCTGGCCACCAGCACACTGCCCTTGCCCGATACCGCACTGTCCGGCCAGTACCAGGTCACCGTGCTGGCGGAAGCCGCCGACGACACGGTCGGCTCGACCACTACCTCCACCTTCAACTACACCGCCGGCAAAGGCACCCTGCGGGGCACCGTCCTGAATCTGGCAGACAAGAAGCCCGTGGCCAATGCCAGCTTGAACTTCCATGCGGGCGCCCTGCGCTTCACCGCCAAGACAGACGCCGCCGGCGCCTATTCCATCGAGATGCCCGGGGCCAACTACGTCACGGAGATCATCGCGCTCAGCTTCTACCGCATTACCGGGCTGGCTACCCTTCCCCCCCATAAGGACGGGGCCAAGGACTTCTTCCCCGCCCCCATAGGCTCCGGCATGATCCCACCTGGCTACGGTCTGGTGAGGGGGAGAGTGCTGAGCCATACGGAGGAGACTCCGGTCCTTGGGGCTGACGTCCTCTTGAAAGCCAGTGAGTCGGATGTCTTCACCCCAACCGACGCGCGGGGTAATTACGAGGTGGTGGCGCCAGCCGGAGACTACACGGCAACCGTGAGGTCCGGCGGCCTGGAGGTCATGTCACCCGTCCCCATGGCCGTGATGGAGGGGCAAAGGCTGGAGCAGCCCCTGTTCGTACGCCTGGGCGCCTTAAGCGGCAGAGTCCTCAGCCTGGTGGATGGGCTGCCCGTGGCAGCCGCCAGGGTGACCGTTGACGCCGGGTACTTCCTGACCGGAGGCCCTTCATTCTCCACTCCCATTTCGGCGGACGACAACATCCAGGTCTCTCTGAACGGGCAGAGCCTCTTTGTCAGCACGGGTGACGCGGGCCCCAAGGGCCCCGTGGACTTCGTGGCCAGGGCAAAGGACCAGTTGAAGGTCGAGGCTGTGGACAGCAAGGGCAACTGCCGTAGCCTGGGGCCGGTGTGGCTGGTGAACCCTGTCACAGGCAAATCCCAGCAGCTCACCGCAGGCAAGAACGAAGGCTGTCAGAACTTCCCCGCAGGCGTGACCTTCTTCAACGAAACGTTCTCCATTCCGGAAGATAGTCTGGACGCGCAGCAGACGACCACCACTGCTCCGGACGGTACGTTCAGAGCCACTCAACTATTCGAGGGAGTACATGTCCTCTTGGTGTCAGCGCCTGGCTTCCGACCGGCCACTGTCCGGGCTTATACGTCGGCTGGGGAGTCGTCCGTCACGGTGTACCTGGAGTCCATCGCGACTACACTTGGTGGCCAGGTCCTCGACCTGATCACTGGAGGGCCGGTGGCTGGGGCCAACGTGGAGTTCGCCCCGGAGAGCGAGGTGGAGCGGGCCAGCACTACCACCGACGCCCAGGGCCTGTTCTCCTTCCGCGTGCCGGCATCCCAGTCGCTACGGAAGGTCAGGGTCAGCCAGGCCGGATATGGCACCGTCGAGGTCAGCACGCTGCCGGCGCCGGTGGCTGGCTCCGACCCGGCCAAGAAGTCGGGTAACTTTGTGCCCGTGTTCCTGGAGGCTACCGTCCGGGCCGTGTCCGGACGGGTGCTCCGCCTGGACAACGACCAGCCCGTGGTGGGGGCTACCCTGGTGTTCGATGATGGCGTTACCCGAGCTGCCACCGATGCCCAGGGTCGCTACAATCTGGGGCTGGCCAACGGCTTCCACAAGGTGGCCTTATCAGCGCCCGGCTTCCAGGACCTGGCCTCGGGCCTGCACGTTACTCAGCGTGCCCTCGGCCAGGACTTCTACCTGGCGCCCCAGGACTTCCGGCCTCCCACCTCCACGGGTACCCTTCGGGCCACGGTGTTGGATCTGGTAACCGACCAGCCCATCAAGGATGTCTGGACGGACATGCTCGATGACCGGCCAGGCGGCGTCAATACCAGAGCTGAGGGAGTAGCCGCCATCGGCACTGAAGCAGGGACCTGGGGACTGCTGGTACGGAAAGATGGCTACCAGACTTTGCAGTTCCCCAAGTGGGTCACCGTCTACCCGGACCGGACCACTGAGGTGGCTGTCTACCTGCGTCCCACCCAGGGCACGCTCTCTGCCCGCATCTATGACGTGATAAGCGGCCAACCTGTCAAGGATGTCTGGACGGACATGCTCGATGACCGACCTGGTGGCGTCAACACCAGCGCTGGGGGAGTAGCCGCCATCGGCACCGAGGCCGCGACCTGGGGACTGCTGGTGAGGAAGGATGGCTATCAGACTTTGCAGTTCCCCAAGTGGGTCACCGTCTACCCGGGCAGGACTACCGAGATGGCTGTCTACCTGCGCCCCACCCAGGGCATGCTCTCGGCACGCATCTATGACGTGATAAGCGGCCAACCTGTCAAGGATGTCTGGACGGACATGCTCGATGACCGGCCAGGTGGCGTCAATACCAGCGCTGAGGGAGTAGCCGCCATCGGCACTGAAGCAGGGACCTGGGGACTGCTGGTGAGGAAGGATGGCTATCAGACTTTGCAGTTCCCCAAGTGGGTCACCGTTTACCCGGGCAGGACTACCGAGATGGCCTTTGGCCTCTGGCCGAGCCAGGCCGGGGCGGGCACGGTCTCTGGACGCCTCGGCGATGCCTCCGGCCAGACCGTCACTGGGGCGACACTGAGAGTAGATGGCAAACCAGTCACCCTCGGGCCGGATGGCGCCTTCAAAGCGCAGTTGGCGGCGGGCCAGCACCGGCTGCGGGCCGAGGCCCCTGGCATGACGCCCGTGGAGCGTGCGGTGGTAGTCTTTGCCGGGAAGACGCAGCGCCTGGACCTGGCCCTGGCCTCCTCAACCCCGGGTACGGTTAGCTTCCTGGCCCAGGTCAAGGATAGCCAGACTGGCCAGGCAGTAGCTGGGGCCAGGGTGTGGCTCACCCCAACCGCCGGCAAGGGAGCGCCGGTGGAGGCCACCACTGATGCCCGGGGGCAGGCCACTCTCCAGGTCCAGGCTGTCGCCCAACTCATGCGGGTATCCGCCCAGGGTTACCAGGAGCTCCAGCAGCCTGTGGACCGCATCCCTGCCCTGGGGGCTGGTCAGCTCCTCCTGTTGGAGCCACTATCTGCGTTGCCCCAGCCTCGACCCGCCAAGTTTCTGCTGATGGCCCAGCCCCCGGCGGAGGCCCTGCGCTGGCAGGCTGGTCAGCCGGTCAGCCTGCGCTTTACCGTTCAGAATACCGGTGAGGCCCTGGGCCAGGCCCAGGCGCGGTTCGACGTGCCCGGCCTGTTCAAAGAGGCCAGGGACCTCCACTTGGCCCCGGGGGCCAGGCAAGAGCTAGGCTACGATTTTGCGCTTCCCGAGGACCTGGACCCTCTCCAGGATATAGCGGAGCTCACCGTGGGAGATGCCCGGTATGAGCTGCCCTTCACCATTGATGGTATCCGTATCAGCATGGAGGCGGAGCTGGACAAGCAGTTCTACCGGGAAGGCGAAAAGGCCGTCCTGACCCTGCGGGTGCGCAATGAGGGCCGCCAGGCCGTACCCCTGGAGGCCCGGGTGCAACTGGCCCAGTGGCTGGAGCAGAGGCCATTCAAGTTGGACGGTGGGACCGATACCACCGTAAAGTTTGAGGTGCCCGTGCAGTTCACGGGAGACAAGCTCCTGTTCAGCGTGTACCACGCTTCCGGCCGCAGCCTGTACATCAACGCCTACTACCTGCATAGCCAGACCGACGTCCTGAGTCTGGCCACCAATGCCCAGCAATACCGCGTCGGCCAGGAGGCCATCATTACCCTACAGGCAGAGCGATCCGGCACTCTCACCCTGATACCACCCCCTGGGTGGAAGGGGCTAGACACCACACCACGGCCCATCAACCAGGGTGCGCAGAAGCTATCCTTCACCATACCCCCTGAGATCACTGGGACTCACCTCCTTGGCTACACCTTCCAGACCGACGCGGGATACTTTGGAGGCGCCCTACCCATTGACGTGGACGGATACAAGGTCAAGGTGGCAGACAGCCGTCTTGACCGTCCCCTCTATACGAGCCAGGACAGCGTGGCAGGAACACTGCGTCTGGAGGCCAGCCGGCCCATGTCGGCCGCCATCTCTGGCCAGGTCTACGATAGCCAGGGCAGGGCTGTGGGCTCCAGGGATGTCCAGGTATCGCTCGAAGCTGGACGTAATGATGTGGTCCTGGAGGTCCCCTTTGCCTCCGCGGCCGCTGGGGAGCATACCCTGGACTACAGCATATCCACGGACCTCCCAGGGCATTCTCTGGTACAGATGGCCGCAGCTACCCAGTTCTTCGAGGTGTGGGACACCACTTCTCCCTCGGTTGTGTCTACCAGGCCAGTCTTGGGATCGAGGGGGGCGTCTCCGTCCGGCGTCCTCGAGTTCACGTTCAGCGAGGCCATGTACCGCCTATCCACAGAGAAGGCACTGACCATAACGCCGGCGGTGACCGGGACGATGGTGTGGACCGCCAATACCATGACCTTTATGCCGGACCAGGACCTGGCGCCCAACACCGAGTACACAGTCAGCGTGGACGAGGAGGCGCGGGACCTGGCGGGGAATCCCCTCGAGGCCTTTCAACTGTCCTTCACCACCGGCGCGGTGAAGAAGCAGACACAGCCCGGGGGAGGTCTGCCCGTGGCAGTGATAGTCGGTGTGGTAGCCCTGGTAGCCTTGCTGGCTGCTGGCGCGTTGGCCTGGCGCACCCGCTGGGCCGCGAGCCGGAGTCAGCCGCCGAAACAGCGTGAGAGAATGAACTCATGACGACCTTGGGGGGATGCAAATGAGATTTGAGACCAGCCGCAAGATGCTGAGGAGGGTGGGCATCATCGCCATCCTGATCTCCGCCCTCCTGGGCGTCCTGATGATCGTGGTGGGCGTGGCCGCCGGAGGGCAGCCCTGGCTGGTGGCGCTGCTGGTGCTGGCCGTCGGCGGAGGATCAGGCGGGCTTATCTACCTGATCCCCCTGGCCATGGTCTCGCTACGGCGGCTGGCAGCCCTGGAAATCGACGATGAGGGCTTCACCCTTTACCCGCGCCAGGGCCAGCCGGAGCACACACTGTGGCGGGATACGGTCAAGGCTACCCGCTGGCACAACAATGTGGGTACCTTTTCCTGGACCTTCCAACTCCGCAACGGGCGGAAGGTCGGCGTTTCTCCCGTTGGCTTCATGCCCCAGGACTGGGCGCAAATCGAAACCGTTTTCAGCAATGTGCTGAAGGCCCCTCAGTAGGCTTCCTCATCCAGTGGGTGAAGCAATGCGTAGGGGCGCGAGGCCTGTGCGCCCACGGCTTTACCGCGTCATACGGTGAATCAGGAAGGGAGCAACATACGCCTCTGTGGATTCTGGCCCTCAACCTGGTGCTCCTCGTCCTGGGCCTGCTTCTGCTTCTGGCGGCCCTGGGAGGAGCGGGGTGGTTCATGGGCATCGTTGGCGGGGCGCTGGCCGCACGCTCGGTGTACGTATTGGTGAAACGGTAGCCCTTAGTCCGCGCGGCGCAACGTGGGTCGGACAGCGGCCAGCGTCACCATGACAGCGCCAAAGGCAACGGCGTTGACGGCCAGCGCCAGCGGGGCACCTACAGCCGCTGCCCCCGCTCCCAACAATATGCTCCCCCCTGGCTGGGACAGGATGGCCAGTCCGCGGGCTCCCATGACACGTCCCCGCAGGTCAGGGGGCACAGCACTCAGTAGCAGAGCGTGGGTGGCATTCATTGACAGGCTCTGGGCAGCACCCACTCCCAGCAGCAGGACCAACGAAAGGGCGAGCCCGCCCGACAGGGAGAAGGCCAGTTGCACAACTGGCCAGAGCAAGAACCCCACCATGGCGATGGCTCCCCGCCGCCCCGCCTGGCCTCGGGAGGCAAGCCCAATGCTCCCCAGCAGGGACCCCACGGCCGGAGCAGCCATGAGCAATCCCAACCCCGCCGGGCCTATGCGCAGCACCTCTCGGGCGAACACTGGAAGCAGTGCGTGCAGGAAGGGAAAACCAAACAGGTTGGCCAGGAAGGCCAGGACCAGAATGAGCCTGGCGAGAGAGTTCCATTGAAGGACGCTAAATGCCCCTTTCAGGTCCCCCCAGACTGATTTCCCTGGCACCACGGCCACTTTGGGCTGGGAAGTGATCAACAGCCGGGCCACCAGGTCAAAGGCGTGAAGGGCCACTATCAGAACGTAGGCGCCGGTCACCGAGAACAGCGCCACCATGGAGCCGCCGACCACAGGTCCAATGGCAGTGGTAACGTCCTGGGCCACCCGTAGCAACGAGACGGCACTGGTGAGCCGTCCCGGCTTCACCAGATCGGCCACCAGGGAAAAGCGAGTGGGGAAGTCCAGGGCATAGAGCGCCCCGCTGACCAGGCTGAGGGAGAGCACCTCCCAAAGCTGAAGCCTGCCCAGGCCCAGGAGGGCCAGGAAGACCGATGCTTGCAGCAGGTTCACGGCTTGGATCAAAGCCAGAAGGCGGCTACGGTTCAGACGGTCGGCCAGCAGGCCTCCCAGTGGCCCCAGGAACCAGCCGGCACTGCGGCAGGCGGCCACCACCCCTACCATGAACGGAGAGTCTGTAATCTCCAGGACCAACCAGGCCACAACCACGGTCTCCATCCACCGGGTAGCGTGGAACAGCAGGTTGGTGGTCCAGATCAGGCGGAAGTCACGGTGCCATAGTGCCTGCCAGAGGCCACCCACAGGCTGGCGCACCGCGGCAGGCTGGGCAACCGAGCCAGGGTCAGCCGACATGCCTGGCATTCTACGCTCATGTACGGGGCAGCACAATTCCTTGCGGTCGGGTTGGCATGTTTGGGCCGGTCTGCCCGTGGTATGATGGCCTTTGTCAGAACTGTGTCTCCGAATGTTCGCAACATGGAGCCGAATGGTCCACATAGCCAAACACAGGGAACCCCTTCTGTGCGGGAAGGCCAACACGCCCGCATGTCAAGCACTGCCCCTGTGGTGCCGGACATGACCGGGGGCCCATCCACCCCGGCTTCTCTCGCCAAGGCTGCTCCTCCTTCCTATCTGACCACCTTCTCTTCGCTGAAGCACAGAGACTACCGCCTCCTGTGGACCAGCAACCTGCTGGCTACCGCCGGCAACTGGATCCAGCAGGTGACCCTGGGCTGGCTCGTATACGAGATGACCGGCTCAGCGTTTCTGGTCGGAGCCTTGATGGGGGCGAGGTCCTTGCCGTTCCTGGTGGCGGGACCCGTTGGAGGTGTTCTTAGCGACCGCCTGGACCGCAGGAAGCTCCTGATGGTCAATCAGACCCTGCTTGGCCTCCTTGCCCTGGGCTTCGCCCTCCTGGTCTGGTCGGGCGGCGTGAGGACGTGGCACATTTTTGTGTTTGCCGCCCTCAGCGGCATAGGCTGGGCGATGAACAATCCCGTGCGTCAGGCCCTGGTGGCAAACACTGTCCCTCGCCAGGATCTCAGGAACGCCGTCGCACTGAACTCGGTTGGCTTCAACTTCACCCGCATGGCCGGGCCTGCCGCGGCGGGGTTCCTTATCGCCTTCTTCGGCCCCAGCACCAACTTCATGTTGCAGGCGCTATGCTACCTGGGAGTGGCGCTGCTCGCTCTGGTCATGCGCGTCCGCCCTATTGAACACGTCGTCTCCGTGCACGCTTCCCCGGTGTCCAGTTTCTGGGAAGGGATTACCTACGTGCGTAGGGAGCAGGCGGTGCTGGCCTTCATTCTGGTGGCCATGGTGCCGTCGCTGTTCGTCATGCCGTTCACCACCGGTCTGATGCCCGTCTTTGCCAAGGACGTATTGCAGCAAGGGCCCGATGGTCTGGGGCTGCTACTGGCTGCCCTGGGCGTGGGTGGCGTCATAGGCAGTCTGGCCGTAGCCTCCTTCAATGCCCGCCGGCCGGGGGTGCTCCAGATCGGCGCCGGGGTACTCTGCGGGCTGGGCATCATAGCTTTCTCACGCTCCCCCAGCATGGCCGTAGCGCTGCCCTTGCTCATCTCGGTGGGCACCGCCCAGATGTTCTTCTTCGCCATTAACAACATGTCGCTTCAGACTATCACCCCGGATGCGCTCAGAGGCCGCGTTATGAGCATATACATGTTGGACCATGCCCTGGTGCCCCTGGGCAGCTTCATGGCGGGGACTCTGGCCGACCTCTACGGGAGTCCCTGGGCGGTGCTGGTAGGGGGCAGCGTTGCCGCCAGCCTGATCCTCCTCGTCGGTTTCAGGTTCAGGGTGTTCCGTGAGAGCAGCTAGCTGAGGCAACGCGCCGAAGTCCCCTGCCCAGGCTCTGGCTGACCCGGCAGGCGGGCGACGCGGACTGGTCCTCGCGTGGTGTTGAGGCGGAGGCGAAATCAGGCAATTCGTCCGGGCGCGTACCAGTCGCCCCCCAGCGGGCGGGCGCTACGGGCCGTCCCCTGGACTGGGGCGAAGTCTGCCAGTCCGTTCTTATTCGCCGTTATTCGAGGTAATGTACCCCTTGACAATCCTACCGTGGTCTGGTAGGGAGGATACTGTGGCGGTCGTCATTGGCCAGGCTGGGCACTTCGCTCAAAGAGGAGGTAGTTGAAGTGGCTACCAATGTAATTGACACCCGCATTTCCCGGTTCCCCCTGATGACCCTCAAGGAAGCCTATGCCCTGGTCCCGGACCTCAATGCCCGGGACCAGGTCCGAGACGCCTTCCTGGAGCACTCCAGCGCCTGGTGCAAGTTCATCATGACCTACAACATGATCGAGGAGATGAGCGACGCCGTGGTGCTGGTCCACGCCCCCTTGAACTGCCCTTCCTGTATGAAGGGCTACAAGGGCACCATGTACACCGACTTCGGCAATCCGCACCTCCACACGCCTACCACAAACCTGACCAGCGACCACGTGGTCTACGGGGGGGAGAAGGAGCTGAGACAGGCCATCTGGGCCGTGGACCGCGACTACAAGCCCGAGCTTATTGTCATCCTCACCGGATGCGCCCCAGGCCTCACCCTGGACGACGTCACGGCCATAGTGGAGCAGGCCCAGCCCGAGGTCCGGGCCAAGCTCTTCCACGTGCCCACCTCCGGCTTTGACTACACCGGCAACGGCTTCTTCGAGGACGTACTACCTACCTTCGCTGACCTCATGGACCCTCCCGACCGAGTAGACCGGGAGAAGGTCAACATCCTGGGCAACAACAAGCAGCCCTACCTTCGGGCACGGCCCAGCGATCCAGGCTGCCAGCGGCAACAGAACTTCATCGCCGACTCAGAGGAGATGGGCCGCCTCATCGAGGGGATGGGGCTTAGCGTGCACGTGGTTTTCTGTTCCGACCCCTACCGCCGGCTGCGGCGGGCTGCGCAGGCCTCCGTCAACACGCTGACTTGCGCCTCCTATTCCCTGCCCCTGGCGGGGGCCATGCAGGAGAAGTTTGGCACCCCCTACGTAAACCTGGCCCAGCCCCTGGGCCCCGTGTCCACGGCGGAGTGGGTCAGGCTACTGGGCCGGGCCACCGGCCATGAGGCCGAAGGGGAGCGACTTGTCCAACGGGAGTGGCAAGACCTCAAGGAGGTCTGGCAAGAGTGCGAGCGCATGGTGAAGGGAAAGACCGCACTCGTCGCTGGCTCTGCCAACCGCCCCTTCTCCATAGGGCGCATGTGCCAGGAGCTGGGGATGGACGTGGTCCAGATGAGCAATCCCGTCGGCCTAAAGACCAAGGGCATAGATGTCGAACACTGGCTGGAGGTGGGCTACAACCCCAAGTTCATCGTGAAGGACGAGACCATCCCTGCCGGCTCCAAAATGGCCGAGACCCTGGATTGGCTGGGGCTAAGCAAAGAGGACACGGTCTACTTCTACTGCGACTTTCCACCCTATTCCCGGGGGGGCACCTTTGACGCGGCCAATGTGGCCCGGGTGGACACCACGGTCCACCTGGGCCGGCACAAGGGCTTCCCCAGCCGGGGCGGGGGCCTGGGTTACCAGGGTGCCAAGGGCCTGTGCATCATGATTATGGAGGGCATCAAAGCGGCTCGCCGGAAAGAGGGTTGGACCTTCCTGGGGCGCCTCTACGGGAAGCCCTTCGACAGCTTCTAGCCGGGATTATTTGCGCTAGTCCCGAAAGCCGGCGCTATCCCCCTCCGTAGACCCTCGGGGGACTGGGTGGGGCAGAGGTGCAGCGTACGGCTTCGGCGGCGTTGACCAGCTTGTAGCTGTGGTTGCGCGACGAGGACCCGGCGCTGCCGGTGATGCACTGCTTGACCTGGGCCGCCGACAGCGCCGGGCGGCGCGACATGATCAGCGCCGCCAGCCCAGACACATGGGGCGTGGCCATGGACGTCCCCGACAGCAGCCCGTAGTCGTTGCTGGGCAGGGTGCTCAGGATGTCCTCCCCAGGCGCTACCACTGTCACCAGGTCCCCATAGTTGGAGAAGTAGGACAGGTCGCCCGCCGGGCCAATAGAGCTGACCACGATGACGTTCTCGGGATACTTGCGCACCAGGCTGGCCGGTGCCGCGTACCTGGTGTCCCGGCACTCGTTGCCCGCAGCGAACACCCAGAGCACATCCCGCCGTTCCCTCTTGGCATAGTCCAGCCCCCCCTTCAGGATGTTGTTGACCTCCTCCACCTTCTTGGACGTGGCCGGAGTGCCTACCGTCCCGCACTGGTTGTTGTCCACCCACTGCAGGCTCATGTTGATGATCCGGGCGCCGCTCTGGACGGCGGCGATCATGGCCTCCTGGGCCTTGACCGGGCTGGCCCCACCAAAGTCGTAGAGGGACAGGGAGCAGTCCCACACCACCCCGGCCACGCCCACCTGGTTGTCTCCCCTGGCGCAGATAGTGCCCGACACATGGGTGCCGTGGCCCCCGGCCTTGGTCCTCTTGGGGGCCGAGATGGAAGCTACGTTGTCCCGCAGGTCCTCGTGGTTGCGGTCAAAGTCGGCGTCAATCACCGCGATGCGCACCGAGGGGTTGCCCGTAATGGTGTCCCAGGCCTCGGGCGCTCGCATAGCGCGCAGGTCCCAGCCATCGCCCGCCGCTTCGCCCCAGCTCGGGTACTGCGAGTCGTTGGGGGTCCTGGCCAGCTCGTCCAGCAGGTAGTGGTGCGAGGCCGAAGCCACCCCCGTAAAGCCTTCCAGGCGCGCTATCACTCTGTCCAGGGCGGTCAGGTCAGCTACCGGGAACTGGAGCTGATAGGTCCGGGTGAGCGACACCGACCCCAGGAAGGTTGCCCCGGTGGCGAACGCAATCTGCCGGATACGGCGCTCCGCGTCGGGCAGGTCAGGGCTCATGACCACCACCACCTCGTCCCCGGCCAGCGGCTGGTTGTTGATGTCCCGGGTCACGCGGACCGGCGGTGGTTCGGTGGCCTGGACTGGTATGGGCTGCGTGGACTCGGGCGCATCCTGGGCGTCAGCCTCCCTTTTCGCTTGTTCGGCGGCCCTGGCCAGGGTCTCCGAAGCTGGCAGGCTATTCGCACCGGTGAAGCTGCCAGTCTGGTCTAGTACAGGAGAAACCGGTGAGGCCGAGGCACCGGGAGCCACGGTGGCCGAATCGCTTAAGGTGGGGTTGCTACGATAGGTCATGCTGAACGATGAGTTTGTGATCTGGATGGTCGCCGGAGAAGCCCAACGCACCTCGTTAGGCTGATAGGAGCCGTTGCGGTTCTCATCAACCTCGAGCACGGTGTACAGGCCGTCGGAGCTGGGGCTGACCTGCACGAAGATGACAGTTTCCGGACTGCCATTCACCTCTGCCAGGAAAGAGCCCTCGTACCAGCGCGCGGTGATGAAGGCGTCTAGAGCATCCGGCAGCACGGCAGTGGTGAACTCTACCAGGAAGCGGTGGGTACCCAACTTCACCACTTTGCCTGACGGGTAGGCAGACAGATCGAAGCGTTCGTCGTTGCTGTTGTTGGCCGCCGAGAAGTCCACCTCGCCATCGCTGAAGTTGCCCTCGCCGAATACGTCATCGCCTATAGAGATGTCAATGGTGTCCACTATGCCATCGGAGTCAGTGTCCGTCAGCACGAAGAACACGTGGTCGTTGGCGGCCTCGTCCCCATCGGCATCAATGAGCCAGCTACTCAGGGACGTCCAGGCAACGGGGCTGCCCCCGGAGGTCACCAGGAGGATGCTGGCGTCATCGGTCGCGGCCGCCGGGTTGGCCGCGAAGCTAGCGCTCACGTTAAAGGTGGCCCCCACCATCAGAGTCGTAGTGGCAGTAATCTGCGCATCGTTGCCCACCACGACTACGGCATCGCCGACCGAGCCTTGCCCGAAGGTCTGGTCCCCCAGGGACAGGTCCATGGTGTCATACAGCCCGTCCGAGTCCAGGTCGGAGAGGACGAAGAAGAGCTTCTCATCATCGCCGGCAGCCAGGGAGCCGTTGGCGTCGGCATCAAGAACGAAGTTGCCGTCGTAACGGGTCCTGGCTGTGATACGCACGTCTTCGGCATCGAAGGCCGGGTTGTTGTCAAAGGCCACGGTGAACAGGTAGTACGGCCCGAGGCGTACGTCGGCGCTGCCGCCGTCGTTGCCCCCGCCGGTGCCGAGGGTCAGGCGTTCGTCATCGTTGTTCCCGGTTTGCCGGGGGGACTGGCCGGAAAGTGTGCCCTCGCCGAAAGTGGCAGAGTCCAGTGGCCCATCGTCCGTGGACAGCTCAAGGGTGTCATAGCGGCCATCCGAGTCGGTGTCGCTCAGGACAAAGGACACGATGTCGGCATCATCCAGAGTGTCGCCGTCGGCGTTCATGTCCACGCGTACGGTGCCCGTGAACCGGTCTATGGCCGTGATGGTTGCCCCGGAATACGAGGAACTGTCCCACGGGGAAATTGGGTAGTAAACGACCTCGGTATAGACGGTGACCTGGAACCGGCGGTCCCCCAAGCGGATACCCTGGCTGAAGGAAGGTGGGGCCGGCAACTGGTCTTGGTAGAACGACTCGTCATTGCCCGACGACACCACGGTATCGCCGGCGAAGCCTTCGCCGTATGTCATGTCAAGGGACAAGAAGATTGAATCAATCTTTCCGTCGTTGCCGAAACGGTCCACGAGAATGTAGTTGACTGTATCCGCAGTCCCGTTCTGGTCAGTGTCTACTGAAAAGGAGCTCTGGTAGTATCCGGCGGCCGGCGGAAGTGGAGCAGGGGGGCTGCCAGAAATGAAATGGGCGATCTGTAACTGGGGATATTGGGGAAGGGTGCCGTTTGGCTGGACATTGGTAAGGGCGCCGTTGGCTGACTGGGCCGTGGCCGCTGGTAAGCTAGCAATGACGGCAGTGCTGGCTGTGCCGTTTCGCGTCTGGGCCTGTATTTCCGCCGTGCCCGAAGGCGCGCTCGCCGAGGGGCTGGCAGCAGCCCCCTGGGGGTTAGTGTCGGTATACGGGGCGGCTGACGGGCTGCTTGTAGCGCTGGGCGTGCTCGGCGGAGTCAGTATAGTGGCTGAGCCGGACACCAGGTAGGTAGCTGCTGGCGCCACCATAAGCCACACGGCCAGGACAGCCAGGAACCTGGGCAGTCGCCGCGGCAGGCGCGGGAGCCGCCTGTGTCGGCGCCTCCACCGGTAAGGATTGCCACGGCCGTGGCCGAACATTCCGCCTGTCATCCCCTTTCCGAGCTGCACCACGCCTCACCAACACCGACCCCAGGGACCAGCCTTCTGTATGCCACTTCTATACTCCAAACATGTGGAACGCGCTAGTGGAATACCTCTAGAAAAGTGTTCCAGGGCATAGTCATATTCGGGCCGGCGGATGGAACGGTGGTGTCCGCGTGGGTTGACAGACATGGGCGCCCCGTGGTGAAATCCGCCTTGCAAGAACATAGCGGGCAGGTCCAGTGCCGCTTGGCAGTGAGGAAAGGAAAGGCGATGTCAACGAAGGAATCTATGACTGCGGACGTCCTGATCGTGGGTTCTGGTGGCGCCGGTGTCGCTGGGGCCATTGAGGCAGCCGGAAAGGGAGCACGCGTGGTGGTGCTGGAGCGGGAAGCCGAGCTTGGCGGCGCCGCTGCCATCTCTGGGGGAGGCTGCTGTCTGGTGGGGACGCCGCTGCAACGGGAGCGCGGTATCGTGGACAGCCCCGACCTGGCGTTTGCCGACTGGGTCCGCTTCGCCGGTGGGGCAGCCGAAGAGGAGTGGGCCCGCTTCTACATCGAGCATACGCTGCACGAGCTCTATGAGTGGGCGCAGGCCCGAGGGGTGAGTTGGGTGGACTTGAACCAGCAGGAGGGCAACAGCGTGCCCCGCTGGCACCGTCCCGAGCGGGGCGGGGCTGGGCTGTGGCACGCTTTGCACAGAGCTGCCTTGTCCGCCGGCGCTGATACCTGGTTGGCATCCACCGCTGCCACCGGGCTTATCAGCGACGGGGGCAGGATAGTGGGTGTTCGGGCACAGGACCTGGGCGCCGGTAAGGCCGTCGAGTTCCGGGCGACAGCGGTGGTCATGACCACAGGTGGGTTCGCCTCAAACCTGGACATGATCTACGAGCGCTGCCCTCATTTGCGGGAGCATCGCATCCTGGAGGGGTCCCACGTGGGCGCCAGGGGAGAAGGCCACCGGATAGTGGAGAACGTGGGCGGGGTCACCACCCACATGCAGGAGCTGTGGCTCTACATGCACTCCATCCCAGACTACCGCGACCCCCGTGGCCGGCGAGGGCTGGTTATCCGGGGTATCGCAGAGGCCATCTGGGTCAACAGCCAGGGCCGGCGTTTCCACAACGAGAGCCTCTCGGGTGGCGCCTCCGGGACACCCGCGGTGCTGCGCCAGGAGCCGGCCGAGTGCTGGGCCATCCTGGACAGCGACATGTGCCAGGGGGTCTCCGTCGGCGACCCATACTACTACCAGGAAGGCTCCACCAACCGGGACTGGGCCAAAGTCCGCACGCTCCTCGACGAGTCTCCAGACGTCAGGCGCAGCGAGACGCTGGAGGGGCTATCCCAGCAGATCGGGCTGCCGCCTGGAGCACTGGTGGAGACGGTGGGCAGGTACAACAGTTCCATCGAGAAGGGGCTGAAGCAAGACACCGACTTCGGGCGCCTCCTGGCGGGGCTGCGCCCGATAGCCAGGCCGCCCTTCTATGCGCTCCATTTCTGCCCGCTGGCACGCAAGAACCTGGGCGGGGTGAAGACCAACCTTCGCTGCCAGGTGCTGGACAAACACTATGAACCCATTCCCGGTCTCTACGCCGCTGGTGAGCTCGCGGGCATGGCTGGTGGACACATCAACGGAAAGGCCGGACTGGAGGGCACCATGCTGGGCCCGTCCCTGTTCAGTGGCAGGGTGGCTGGCGCCTGGGCAGCCCGTGATGCCGGGTGCGGGACCGGGTTCGCCGGCAAGCCCAACCGCCCCTAGGGCCTCTTTCGCAGCTTGAACACTGCTATGCGCCGGTGCACGGGGTTGTATCTTGAGTTGACCGGCGCTATCCTCCTCCGTAGACCCGCTGGGGGCTGGGCGGGGCAGTGGTCTCGCCACAGCGTAATGCTTCGGCGGCGTTGACCAGCTTGTAGCTGTGGTTGCGCGACGAGGGCCCGGCGCTTCCGGTGATGCACTGCTTGACCTGGGCCGCCGACAGCGCCGGGCGGCGTGACATGATGAGGGCCGCCAGCCCGGACACGTGGGGCGTGGCCATGGACGTCCCCGACAGCAGCCCGTAGTCGTTGCTGGGCAGGGTGCTCAGGATGTCCTCCCCAGGCGCTACCACTGTCACCAGGTCCCCGTAGTTGGAGAAGTAGGACAGGTCGCCCGCCGGGCCAATAGAGCTCACCACGATGATATTCTCGGGATACTTGCTCACCAGGCTGGCCGGCGAGGCGTACCTGGTGTCCCGGCACTCGTTGCCCGCAGCAAACACCCACAGAACATCGCGGCGCTCCCTCCTGGCATAGTCCAGCCCGCCCTTGAGGATGTTGTTGACCTCCTGGACTTTCTTGGACGTGGCCGGCGTGCCCACCGTCCCGCACTGGTTGTTGTCCACCCACTGCAGACTCATGTTGATGATCCGGGCGCCGCTCTGGACGGCGGCGATCATGGCCTCCTGGGCCTTGACCGGGCTGGCCCCGCCAAAGTCATACAGCGACAGGGAGCAGTCCCAGACCACCCCGGCCACACCCACGGCGTTGTCCCCCCGGGCGCAGATGGTCCCTGACACGTGAGTGCCGTGGCCCCCGGCCTTGGTCCGTTTGGGGGCGGAGAGGGAGGTTACGTTGTCCCGCAGGTCCTCATGGTTGCGGTCAAAGTCAGCGTCAATCACCGCGATGCGCACCGAGGGGCTGCCGGTAGTGGTGTCCCAGGCCTCGGGTGCTCGCATAGCGCGCAGGTCCCAGCCCTCGCCAGCGGCTTCGCCCCAGCTCGGGTACCTCGAGTCGTTGGGCGTCCGGGCGAGCTCGTCCAGCAGGTAGTGGTGCGAGGCCGAAGCCACTCCCGTGAAGCCTTCCAACCGCGCTATCACTCTGTCCAGGGCCGTCAGGTCAGCTACCTGGAACTGGAGCTGATAGGTCCTGGTGGCTGATACCGACCCCAGGAAGGTCGCGCCGGTGGCAAAAGCTATCTGGCGGAGGCGGCGCTCGGGGTCGGGGAGGTTGGGGTCCAAAGTGACCACTACCTCGTCTCCGGCCAGCGGTTGGTTGTTGATGTCCCGAGTCACCCGGGCCGGCGACGGCTCCACGGCCTGGGGTGGGATGGGCTGCGTGGACTCCTGCCCGTCCTGGGCATCGGCCTCCCTCTGGGCTTGCTCTGCCTGCTGGAACAGGATGCCCGAGGCCGACGGCGCTGCCGAGGGCGAGGAGTTGAGCAAACTGGAGGGGTTAGCGTTGGGAGCGACGGCCTGGCCCCCTGCGCTCCTGGAAAGGGTCACTGAGCTGGCTAGGCTGGGGTTGCCGCGCCAGGTCAGGGTGGAATGTGCGTTGCCCATGGAGAGGTTTGTCGGCGTGGTGGCCAGCACCTCGCTGGACTCGTAGGCACCCGAGCGGTTGGCGTCGAGCTCGAGGACGGTGTACAGCCCGTTGGAGGTGGGGCTTATCTGAACAAAGGCCAGGCCGTCCAGCGTGCCGGCATACCACTGGGCCGTGAGGCGGGCGTCGTCGGTACGTGCCGGCGCCGCCGGGTTGTTGTCGAAGGCGACAGTGAACATATGAAGGCCCAGACGCACGGTGGCGCTGCCGCCGGCGTTGCCCCCGCCGCTGCCCGTGCCCAGGCGCTCGTCGTCGTTGACGCCGGTCTGGCGCGGGGACTGGCCCGACAGGCTGCCTTCACCCAGGGTGGCAGGCGACCCCGGGCCATCGTCAGTCTCGATGTCCAGGGTGTCATAGCGGCCATCGGAGTCGGTATCACCCAAAACGAAGTACACCGTATCGTTGGCAGCTTCATCGCCATCGCTGTCAATGGTGAAGCTGCCGGCGTACCAGGTCTCGGACCTGATACTGGCCACGTTGCCGCCAGCGGACGGGTTGTTCACGAAGGCAACAGTGAAAGAATAATAGTCGCCCAGGCGGACGATGGCGCTGCCCCCGGCGTTGGACATACCCAGGCGCTCGTCGTCGTTGGCTCCGGCCTGGAGCGGGACCTGCCCCGACAGTGTGCCCTCGCCAAAAGCGTCACCGTCGGTGGACAGGTCCATGGTGTCGTAGCGGCCATCGCCGTCGGTGTCGCTCAAAACGAAGCGGAGGGTGTCGTCCGCAAGGCCATCGGCGTCCAGGTCAATGGTGAACACGCCCTGATACCAGGCTGCGGACAGCGTCATGGCGACAGCCGGGGCCGCCCCGGGTGTGGCGTCGAAGCTCAGATAGAAGGTGTTGGCCCCCAGCTTCACGTTTGCTGACCCCGTCACCCTCTCGTCATTGGTGTTGTCGGTGGCGGAGTAGTCCACGATGCCATCGCCCGGGTTGCCCTCGCCAAAGACGTTGTCCCCGATAGACAGGTCCACTTGGTCAAACATGCCGTCCGAGTCTGTGTCGCTGAGGGCGGCGTAGAAGGTGTCGCCGGCGGCGCCGTCGCCGTCGAGGTCGGTGCCGGTGACTGTGGCCACATACCAGGTGGCGGCAGTGATGGAAGCGTAGTAAGACACGCCTGAGGGATAGCTCCCCGTGGAGCCGAACACCAGCACCTCCTCTTCCAGGTGCATCTCTCCATCCAGATAGCTCCCCGTGGAGCCGAACACCAACTGGAAGGCATAGGACGGCCCCAGGCGCACCAGCGTGCCGCTGGAGGTGATGCGCTCGTCGTCATCCGTGCCCGTTGTCCCGTTGGTAAGGGAGCCGCCGGCCGTCTCGCAGAAGCTGGAGTCGTCGCTGGAGATGTCCACGGAGTCAACGCTGCCGACGCTGGAGAAGATACTTAGCACGAAGTGCACCTGGTCCGGGCTTCCATCGGCGTTGACGTCCACATTGAACTGGCCCCATGACCAGGCGTCTCCCGGCAGGCAGTCGCCCGGCCTGGCGGAGTTTGGGGTGCTCAGTTGGACGGTCTGGGAGGTGATGGCTGGCATGCTGCCCTGGGGCGAGGTGGTCACCGCGCTGAAGGACAGGTCGCGAGGGGCCACCAGGCCGGCCAGGCCGCTGGGCGCCGTGGTGGCGAGGGTCGCCCCGGCCCAGCGCGGGCTATTGCCCGGCAGGCCAGCGGGCTGGGTTGTGGTGGCCGTCGTGTTGGCCGTCTGGGGCGCCGTCGGCGTCAGCGGCACGGGGCTGGGGTTGCTGGTAGCTACGGGCGTGGTGGACTGGTTGGGGCCTCCGGCTTGCCCGGAGACCAGGTAGGTGGCTACCGGCGCCACCGTGAGCCAGAAGACGGCCAGCGCCAGCACACGGTACAGGTTCCGCGGCAGACGCGGCAGGCGCCGGTGCTGCCGTCTCCAACGGTAAGCCTGACAGTGCGGTCGGCGGAACATGCGGCCTTTCTGAGGCTGTGCTTGCGGCGCCTGAGGGCGCCCTACCGGCCAGGCAGCCTCTTCTATATGCCATCTCTATACCTCAAATATGGGGGGGGAACCAGTGGCTTAGTTCTAGAACAATGTTCTATTCTTCCACCACGAAGACCACCATGTTGGCGCCACGGACCACGGGACCACCACTTCCGTTGTAGGCGAGGAAGTACAAGGAATGCTGGCCCGCCGACAATGTCAACGTCTGAGATATGGAGAAGGGCATACTCTGCCCTGAGCTGCCATAGACACCGCGGTACTCATTCCACCGGGCCGGATCACGGGACTCCGCCACCGCCAGGCGCAGCAGGTAGCTCTGGTTGGCCCGGTAGTCCACCACTCCCGACACAATGACCACTACCTTGGACCTTTTGGCAACGGTTACTGGCACAGTCAGCCCGCTGAGCCAGCTCCGCTCCTGACCTGAGGTGTCCAGAGACAGCTCACCCAGGCTGGCCTCGTACACGGCGTCCAACCGCCCGCGGTCGCCCTTATCGTCCTTCGGCGCCGCCGGGCCAGGCGGGCCTGGCGGTCCGGCCGGGCCGGGATCGCCCTTATCGCCTTTTTCACCCCTGGGCCCCTGTGGCCCCAGCGGCCCAGCCCCGCCGGGGTCCCCCTGGTCGCCCATCGGGCCCGGCGGGCCAGGCGGGCCTGGTGGGCCGGCTGGTCCAGGGTCGCCCTGGTCCCCCTTCACACCCGGCGGTCCCGGCGGCCCCTGCTCACCCCTCGGCCCCTGGACTGGGGCCGCCCCGTAGCCGGGGGCAGGGCTGGTCTGGGGCCTGGCAGGCGCGACGCCACCACCACCCAGGGCCTTGAAGGCCGAGACTACCGGCCCTTCCTCTTCCTCCTCGGGCGCAGCAGCCTGGCTGACCAACCCCACGATGGCCGCTGACGAGAGGAACGGTGTATATGCCGGCCCATCAGCTTCCCTCAGGCTGCCCGACGACTCGTGCACCGGTCCATCCGGCTCGCCGACCGGCCAGGCCCTGAGGGGCGCATAGGCCGGCCCCGAGGGCTCGGCGGCCCAGAGTTCCGTCAAGGACTGCCCACTGGCAACCGCCACCAGGGCCGTGGAGCAAGACAGCGTCAGCGCCACGGTCAGCGCGCGAGTCACCCAGGACCTCCGATTGCGTCGGACATGCACCCGGTTGCACCACATATTCGAGCCTCCCCAGAATCGTCCTGACCGCTCAGGCGGACAAAGGTGCCCCGATTGTATCCCAAACACATACCTCACGCTAGTAACAATGTTCTAGAGCTACGTTCCACCCTCGGACTCCAGGCTACAGACTCCAGGCTCCGGGTACGGGGCCCTTGGTCCGTAGGTCTCTAGCCTGGAGCCCGTAGCCCGCAGTCTGAAGCCCGTTGCCTGTAGCCTGTAGCCCGCCCATGTGCTATAATGCCCCCTATCTTAGCCGGCTATGGCCCACTGCGGGCCACATTCATGTTGACCAAACCGGGAGGTATCGAGTGAGCGCGCGCCAGTTGGGGATTGTGTTCGACATCAACAAATGCATGGGCTGCCAGACGTGCACGGTGGCCTGCAAGATGATGTGGACCAACTACAAGGGCATGGACCACATGTGGTGGTGCAAGGTCAACACCATGCCCGGCAAAGGCTCGCCCAAGGACTGGGAGCAGATGGGCGGGGGCTACGATGCTCAGGGCAAGCTGGTCCTGGGCAAGCTGCCTGCCCTCGAGGAGTTCGGCGAGGCCTGGGAGTTCAACTACGAGGAGGTGTTCTACGGGGGGAACCCCGAGGCCTACCTCCATCCCGTCAAGGACGGCAAGCCCTACAAGCCCACCTGGGGCCCCAACTGGGACGAAGACATTGGGGCCGGTGAATACCCCAACTCCTATTTCTTCTATCTCCCCCGTCTGTGCAACTCCTGCTCGAAGCCCCCTTGCGTGGACGCCTGCCCGGGCAAG
>JACPQM010000029.1 GCA_016190505.1 Chloroflexota bacterium
CGGTTGGAGGTGACCAGGCGCGGTACACGAAGCGAGCGCGAACAACGAAGGGTGTCGAGATGCCGCGGTTCAATGAAAGCGCAGCGAAGTCCCGACCCGTCGGGACCTGTGTGCGCATCAGAAGGTTGCTTCGTCGTCCTTCGCCGGAAGGACTCCTCGCAATGACGAAACAGGGCTTCGTCTCTCTGCTCCTTTCAATGAAACGTGCCGTCCCGGTTCATTGCTCTACATTGGGTCCCGACGGGCCCGGACCTATACGACTTTCAATGACGGGATGGAATTGCCCGTCCACGCTTTACAGGCCGACACCGGCGAAAAACACCAGAGGCTCCACTCTGGTGGAGGTGGTAATTGCGCTGGGCATCGCCGGGCTCCTGGTAGCCACTCTGGCGGGCACGTTGTCCCTCACGGTGGCCCAGGTCCCCAAGGAGGGGGCCAAGACGGCGGTGGAAAACCGCCTGGAGCTGGCTCGTTACTGGGTAACCCGAGACGCCAACTCTGCCGAAAGCTACACAGTGGGCACCAGTCCCCAGTACGGGACCTTTGCCTGGCGGGACTTCTCCGGCGAGGCTACCGTAAACCACCAGGCCATCTACTACTACGACGCCGCCCTCAAGGTCCTCCTGCGGGAGGAGAAAAGGGACGGCATAACCCAGTCCACTTTCCAGGTCGCGGCGGACATCATCCAGGAGGGCGATGTGACCTTCAACTGGTCCCCAGCCCAGCAGAAGGTCACCGTGGTAATCACTCCCACCATTCAAGAGGCACACGCCGTGGGGGACATCAGCCGCACGGGCAGCCTGGTGGCTTTCCTGCGCTACGAGGCGGAGGGGATAGTCTCCCCACCAAGGGAGGTGCCTGTGCCCACCCCACCCCCCGGCTCCCAGACCTACTATGTGGCGGCCACACCGACCATCTTCACTGGGACCTATGTGTCGGGTAATGCTGCCTCCCTCCAGACCGCCGACACGGACTACTACAAGGTAGATTCCGCCACGGTAGGCGGCTCCAAGGTGGTGAGCTGGGAGGCCTACAGCCAGACCATGACGGCGCCACCCACCATGAGCCAGATCGAGGTACGTTTCACCGCTAAGGTGAATAAGAAGAACGTAGCCATGGAGCTCTTCGTCAAGGACGCTGCAGGCTATCCCCCTAGCGCGGACTTCGCCTTCACCTTCACCGAGCAGGATACCGAGGAAACTCGCTCTTTCTACCTGGACGCCGCCACGGTGTCCTACATCAACACCACCGAGGTCCTTTACCTGAAGGTGACCGGCACGGCTGGCTCGTCTTTCACCCTCGATACCAACCAGGTGATGTTCATTGCCATCCCATAGGGAAATGGTACGGAGAGGGCGGGGTGAGGTGGGTCAGGTCCTGCTCCTGGCCATAATCCTGCTGGGCACCGGGTTGTTGATGCTGGCGCCACTGCTCTCTCAGGTGGCTACGATGCTGCAAAAGGGCGGGAACGAGCGGGAGCAGAGGATGAAGGTCTACGCCGCGGAGGCCGCCGCAAACCGGGTCATCGCCGACCTCATCCGGGGGGCCGATGCGGTGGGGACCACATACAACACTACCCAACCCCACAAGGCCGGGGGTCCCTACCAGAGCTTCACTATCACCACCACCTATGCGATACCCACGGTCACGGTGAACGATTATGCACCCAGCTTAGCCATCTCCCTAGCCACTGAAACCCAGGCCAAACCCGCCACCCAGCAGAACTATGTGGACCCGGGGATTACCCATCCCCTTCTGGCAACGGTCCCCCCCGGCTACGGCTATCTGATGCGCCTCTACAATGTCAAAGGGGGCACCCTCCAGGTGAACTGGGCTTATGCCCCGGGGGGCAAGTCGCGGGTCGGCGTCTGGGCAGGGCTGCCCGTGGACAAGCATACGGACCTGCCTTATCCTCCGGGACAGGTAGCCGAATGGCCCAGGGAGAGCCCCATACTGGACACCAGCAAGGACGCCCCCGACAGCGTATACAACCGGACTGACGCCATCGCTGTGGACCCGGCGACCGATGGCAGCGGCGGTGTTTACACCGTCGTCTTTTACAATAAAGACAACAGTGCAACTCTGACCACGGCCCCCTTCGCCTCCTCCGGGGGCACCAGCGACACCTGGATATGGGTCAAGGCCTACAAGGACTACATTGTGACCGCCAGCGTGGGCGCGATAAGCGTGTCGGCGTACCTGCGCCAGGTGCCTGGCTTCACGGAGCCCCCGGCAGTGGTCTCCCAGGGTGGCAACAACTACTCCTACACCTGGGCCACGGACAACATAAGCTTCGTCACCAACGAGGTCTACGCCTATACCTGGCTGTCGCCGTAGGACTGCGGGCTACGGGCTACAGGGCGTAGTGCGTCATAGGGTAACCCCTTCGGCTTGTTCAGGGCAGGGCCTTGTGGACACCCGCGGCGGTGAGGTTGCTGCGCAACGCGTCGGTGGCGACCCCCGTAGGGGCGCAATTCATTGCGCCCCGGCGCATGCCTCCTCACCCACGCCTTTCACCGGGCACCCGCAACTGTTCGGGTGCAACCCAATGCCCACGGGGCATGTCATTCGCTTTGGCCATTCATCGCCCCCGCCCGGCCCCCCAAGGGCGCGATGAATCGCGCCCCTACGCTGGCCAAACAGGGAGTGCATAGGAGCGCCCCGGCGCATGCCTTCTCACCCACGCCTTTCACCGGGCACCCGCAACTGTTCGGGTGCAACCCAATGCCCACGGGGCATGTCATTCGCTTCGGACATTCATCGCCCCCACCCGCCCCCCGAGGGCGCGATGAATCGCGCCCCTACGGCCTCGGCATGCGGTAGCCCACCTGCGGCTCGGTGAGGATGTACCGGGGCTGGCGGGCATCGTCCCCCAGGCTCCGGCGCAGGTTGCGCATCATGGAGCGCAGCAGCTCCGCCTCGCCTTTGTACTCCGGACCCCACACCTGCTCCAGGAGCTGGTCGTGGGTCAGCACCTGACCGGCATGTACCGCCAACTGGTAGAGCAGCTTGTACTCCGTGGGCGACAGCGATAACTGCCGGCCACCTTTGAGCACGCGCCGCTCGGCGAAGTTGATGGTCAAGTCGCCCAGGGTGAACGGCGGCCTTACCTCCGCCACGTGCCGCGCCACTCGCCGGCGCAGCACTACCTCGATGCGGGCCAGTAGCTCCGTGGGCGAGAAGGGCTTGGTGATGTAGTCGTCCGCCCCCATCTTGAGGGCACGCACGGTGTTCGCGCCCTGGTCGGTGCCGGTAAGGAAAATCACGGGCAGCCCCGAGAACTCACGGATCCTGGTAAGCAGGTCAAACCCGCTCGTTCCTGGAAGCACGATATCCAGGATAGCCAGATCGGGTTGTTGCTCCTCAACGAGCTTTATGCACTGAACGGGGTCGGCGGTGACGATAGCCTTGTAGCCGGCCTCCTCCAGGGTGCGCTGGATGTAGCGCAACGTCTGCGGATCATCGTCCACGGAGAGAATGCGTCCCCGTGCGGCGGCCGGGCTTGCCTGGCTGGCGTGTTCGGCCTGGCGGGCGGTCTCCGCAGGCGGGACCAGGGGACCGCCTCGGGCCACCGGCAAGGTGAAGCTGAAGGTGGCGCCCTGCCCCTCACCCTGGCTCTCCGCCCAGATGCGCCCGCCGTGCGCCTCCACGATGCCCTTGCAGATGACCAGCCCCAGGCCAGTCCCCGCCAGCGCCCGGGCGCTGTCCTCGTGGACCTGGGAGAACTTCTTGAACAGCAGGGGCAGCTTGTCCGCCGGGATGCCCCTGCCCCGGTCCCTCACGCGGACGGTGACGTAGGAAGCATCGGACTCCGTTTCCAGGACGATGGGCAGCGACGGCGGTGAAAACTTGGCCGCATTGCCCAGCAGGTTGGCGATGACCTGGGCCACCCGCCGCCCATCGGCCTGTACCCGGGGCAGGGCATCCGGCAGCCTGACCTGCACGTCCTGCGGGGCGCCCCCGCGGGTGAATGTGCCCACCGCCTCCCGGACCACTGCGCCCAGGTCCGCGGGCATGGCGGTGATGGAAAGCGTGCCCACCTCGATGCGGGTCAGGTCCAGCAGGTTGTTGATCAGGTCACGCAGCTTGTCGGACTGCCGGTCTATGATCTGGAACAGCTCGCGGGTCTCGGAGTCCTCCCCCATCCGGCTGGACAGGGCCGTAGCCGCGGCGCCCTTGATGGCGGTGAGGGGCGTGCGCAGCTCGTGGCTGATAATGCCCAGGAACTCATTGCGGCGCTGCTCCGCTTCCTTCAAGGGGCCCATATCCTGGGCCACCGCAATGGCGCCCACTATCTGGCCCTGCTCCGAGTAGATAGGTGTAGCGCTGATCAGGTTGGTCACAGTGCGCCCGTCGGGGAACTCGCGCAGGACCTCTTCCAGATGCACCACCTCACCCCGGTACAGCGCCCGGTAGAGCGGCAGGTCCTCCGCCGCATACACGGAGCCATCGGTACGGCGTGCCACGGCGGCCCTGGCGAAGTCCTCCACGTTGCGCATCCGCGTTTCTGTTCTGAAAAGCTGCTGGGCCTCGCGGTTGACCAGCAGCAGCTCTCCGTTGACGCCGGCCACCACGATGGCTGCCGGAGAGGCGCCCACCACCGCCGCCAATCGTTGATGCTCCTGGTCGGCTACTTCCCGGAGCCTGGCCTGCTCCTGCTCCGCCAGCTTGCGGTCGGTGATGTCCCGGACCACGCCCTGGAGAGCCACCAGGGTCCCCGCGGTGTCGCGAATGGGAACAATGTCGGTGTCTATCCAGCGGACCCTTCCGTCCTTGTGAATAATGCGGTACTCGGTGTGGCTATCGGGGACATGCCGCTGGACCTCCTCCACATGAGGCCGGTCCTCCGGGTGAACGATCTTCAAGCCCAGCTCGGGATCGGCGTACCACTCCTCCGGTGCGTAGCCGGTAAGGCGGGTGACCGCGGGACTCACGTACTCCCAGCCGGGGGGCGACACGCGGAAGCGCACCACCACGTCCCGGGACTTCTCCACCAGCAGGCGAAAAAGCTCTTCACTCTGGGCAAGGGCACGGTCCGCGGCCTCTTTTTCCAGGCGAAGTTTCCTCTGGTCCAATGCCAACTGAACGGCCGCCCCTAGCCGGGCGATGCGGTCCTTGAGGACATAGTCGGCTGCCCCCAGCTTCATGCAGTCCACGGCTTGCTCATCAGTGAGTGCCCCGGTGACCACGATACAGGGGATGCCCAGGCCACTTCCCCGCAGCAGCTCCAGCGCCCGTGGCGCGCTGAACTGGGGCAAGCTGTAGTCCAGGAGGATCAGGTCCAGGTCCGGGCGGAGTGCACCCAGGAACTCGGCCTCCGTATGCACGCGGTTGCTTTCAAAGTCCAGCCCCGCGTGCCGGAGCTGCATGAGCATCAGCTCCGCGTCGGCTGCCCGGTCCTCTACCAGGAGCAGGTTTAGCACCTTTTGCACAGCAACTCCCTACCAGACGTCATTGCGAGCGCAGCGAAGTCCCGACAAGTCGGGACCGAAGTTGGCGGCTGTAGGTTGCTTCGTCCCCCGGTGCGTCGGGGTCCTTTCAATGAACCGAGGCATCTCGACACCCTTCATTGTTCGCGCTCGCTTCGTGTGCCGCGCCTGGTCATCCCCAACAGCGGGGCAAGCGTGGGGAGACGTACATGTACCTGGCACTGCCCTCGGGACAGACCACCACCTCACCCTGCCCTCTCCGTAAACGGAGAGGGTGGGTCGCCTCCCCTCTCCGCCTGCGGAGAGGGGCCGGAGGTGAGGTGGACTGTGCGCCATCAGCGTATGGC
>JACPQM010000038.1 GCA_016190505.1 Chloroflexota bacterium
AAGCTCCAGCGCCAGCCATACGACAACTCGAGGTGGGCGGCCAGCGGCAGGATCAGGAGTTGCCCCGCGGACACGCCGGCGCCCGCCAGGCCCATGATGAGGGCCCGGCGCTCTGCGAACCAGCGAGAGGTCATGGCGGCGGCCGTGACCATGGCTGCCCCGCCGGCGCCGATGGAGGTGATCAGGCCATAGTAAAGGTGAAACTGCCAGAGCCGCGAGATGGTGCTGGACAGGAGCGCCCCGACCCCGGCCAGAAAGACGCTCACCACCAGGACCGCCTTCGGCCCGTAGCGATCCGCCAGTCGCCCCGCCAGCGGACCCAGCGCCCCGTAGAGCAACATGCTCAGCACCGCCGTCACGGAGATCGCCGCGCGATCCCAGCCGAATTCGTGCTGGAGGGGCTGGACGAACACGCCGAAGGATGACCGCACGCCGGCCACCGCCAGGAGGGCCAGGCAGGTCACGCCCGTGACGACCCAGCCGTAATGGATCCGCCCCGGCTGTATTTCGTGCTGCACGTCCGCCACGCTGAGTCCCCCTACTCCTAAAAACAATGCAACCGTCCGCCTATGGCGGAAACGCAAATAAACGCAGATAACCTTTTTTGAAAGAAGCCCCGTCTTGATATCCTGCCAACGCCGCTCCGTCAATGCATTTTGGAAGACAAGTCTTCTTGACGTCAGTCACGCCTCGTGATATCAAAAGCGCATGGGTGAGGTTCACGTCGAGATCGTTGTGGTGAATCCCCGAACCGGCGCGCGGTCAGGGGAGATTACTGCCCTCGTGGATACCCGTGCAACTCTTACGGTGATTCCGGGAGATCTCCTACGCAAGCTCGGGATCCAGAAAGTCCGGACGGTTTCCTTCGTGCTCGCCGATGGCCGGCGGGCTGAGCGGGACGTCGGTGACGCCGCAGTGGCAGTGAACGGGGACTCGGTTCCCTGCCGTGTGGTCTTTGGGGAGTCCGGGGATGCCGTCTTGTTAGGCCTTACCGTGCTTGAGCAGGCTGGTTTCGCCGTGGACCCTGTCCAGCGCCGCCTCGTCCCCACGGATTTTCTCCTGTACTAGCCTTTCTTTCCACTTCCGAACAGCAACGACTACGCCTCGCGGCGTGGTGTCCGCCGGGTCCCGCCGATCGTGCTTTGCCGTGCCGCTTGACACGGCCTCGCGCCCCTGATAGCGTCCCCCGTGCCCGCGCGTTGGCCCTGGGGAACCCCGCTACCCCTGGCGGAACCGTCTTCCCCCGGGCACCAGGGCCGTTCGTGATGTTTTCGCCCGCCCGGGTTCGCCACCTGGGTTTTCCAACCTCCGATTGGCACCTCCTATTGGCGTTTTCCAACCTTCCTATTGGCATGGCTCCGCCGGGAGGTGGCAGCCGCACCCCCCCAGCCGTGGCCATGTCGCCGAAACTTTCGGGGTTAACGGTGTGGAACAGACTTGGGCGGCTGCAGCATGAAGGAGTAGCCGACATCTTTACACTTCACGGCAGGATTCACATGGCTGAACATTCCCGCCGGATTGGGCTTGAACAGCCACACGTGCAGGTCGTAATAGTGCAACCCGGCCGGCTGCAGGGGCTCGTGCCCTTCCATGGGGCCCTCGAATGGGTGGCCAAAGAGGTGCGGACGCTCTTTTACCCCCGTGACGAGCGGGATGAACCACTCTGCCCCCACGAGGCGCACCTGGTTCCCCACAGGTTCGTACGAGAGGATCTGGGGGCGCATGGGATCCGGGACGCGTCCGATGAGACGCAGGTTGAGGAAGTGAATGCCCATCCCCCCCTCGGCATACTCGACGCATCCTAGCGTGGAGTGGTAGCCATCGTGGATTGCGACCACCGCGTCTTGATACTTCTCCAGGGCCGAGCGCACCTTTTCCAATTCCGGCGGCAGCGCCGGGGGGGATCCGGCGGGCGCTTGCGCTTGCAGAAGGGCCGGAAACAGCACGAGACAGGCGGCGCCAGCGAGGAGCCGCGCAAGCGCGGCGAGGCGCGGGAGACGACGCGAGGACATCCTGGCCATGGGATCCTCCCGTTTGAGAGCCCAGCGACTGGCTGGGCACTTGAGCTGTATCCCCTCAGCTTACCTCTTTGCCGAAGAGGCTGCCGGTGTAAGCGAAGGGCTGCTCGCGCAGAGCGTGGACGTAGGGCTTGAGCGCGGCCGCCGGGATGCTGGCCCCATGCATCGGGTCCACGTGGCTTATCGGCATGCGGTCCAGGCGGTCCAGCACGCGGCGCACCGCGTCCTCCGAAGGCATGATGCCGATCGTTCGGTAGAGCTGGATCATGGCCCCCGAGAGGTCCTCCGTGGTGGTTGGCGGCTGGTCGCCCGGCTGGATGAACAGGTCGGCAGGGAAGAGGACCCCCTCGGTCTCCTCGAAGACCATCATGCTGTCCCAGTGGTGCACGTGGGGGGTCATCAGGAAACGCAGGCGGTGGCGCCCGAGCTCCAGTACGTCGTCATTCCACATGCCCAGCGGCGCCGGCGCGTTCCACCCGTAGAGGTTAATCTTAGAACACAGCTCGCTGCACACCAGCTTGGAGCCCGGCGCCTCGGCCAGGAAGCGATCCATACCACCGCATTCGTCCGCCTCGAAGTGCGGGATGACGATGTAGCGCAGCGTGGCCGGATCCAGGACCTTCCGGATCTCGTCCCGTACGCCTTCGTACAGCGGATAGATGCCGGTGTGGATCAGGGCTGGCATTGCGTCCCGGATGAGGAACTGACTGTACCCGACCGGGCGTTTCCCGTCGAAGTAGTTGATGCGGAAGATGTCCTTCTGGATCTCGTCGATTCGGAACATAGCGTCTCCTTTGCTCCGCCGGCATCTCGGCCGGGGCGGCGCGTGGTTGCTGCTCCCCTGAGCGGACAGCAGACACCCGCGCTCAACTGTCGGGGGTGGCCTCCGGGAAGAGCGCCTGCGCCGGAATCCGGTCCATGGGCAGGCCTGCCGCGGCTTCCATGCGGCCGCTGAAGTTGAAGAAGGAGATGAGCGCGGTCGCCTGGTATATCCCTCGCTCATCCCAGCCTGCTGATCGCAGGGCGTCGAAATCCTTGTCGTCCACCAGGCTCGGCGTCTCGGTCAGCTTCTTCGCGTAACCGAGGAGGGCGCGGGTCTTGGGATCGAGATCGTATTGGGGCCACGTCGTGGCGAACTCCGGGCCGAGGTGCTCGTCGTGGGTCAGGCGGCGCACGGCCTCCACGTGAAGGCCCAGTCAGGGCGCCCCGCCGATGAGGCCATTGACAACCGCGGCGACCATCTCGCGTTGCAGCCGGGTCAGGGGGGAGTCCTTGCGCAGGTTCAGGTGTTGGTACATCTGCGAGGCCGGCACCGCGAGGTCGGGATCAAACAGCAGGATCTGTCGGATGCCGGGGAGCACACCTCCGTAGAGACTTTTCGATTTCTGGAGTAACTGGAGTTGCAGGTCTTCGGCCCGGTCCACGGATACCGTTGCGATGCGAGCCATGGTATCTCCTTCGCCGCCAGTGGGGCGGCACGTGAGGGTTATCCCCGGGGGTGGGCCGTCCGCCCCGGGCGATGGCCGGGCCGGCCCACGCCGGCGACCCGCTTCGCCGCTTCTGTCACGCTGCGGATCACCTCCTCCCGGGTGAGCCCAACCTCCCGCCGTAGGATACGCCAGGCCCAGAAGTCTACGAGGGCGGTCACCACGCCCACGGTCTGGCGGCCCACCCCCGTCCCCGCCAGGGCGGCGCGCACGAAGGCGTCGCGGACACCGCGGAGGCCCTCCATCACGGGTCGAACCTCGGGGATGTGCCGTTCCTCCGTCCGCCCTGCGTAGAGCCACGGTTCCCGGGCCTCGTAGTACTGGTAGAGGGTCCGGACCATCGCCTCGATGCGCCGGGCCGGGTCCGGGGGCAGCGCCCTCAGGGCGGAAAGGTCCGGCGGCGGGATCACCTCGCGCCCGCGGGTGGTGCATGCCCGGACGAGATCCCCTATCGTTGGAAAGTGCTTGTAATAAGTTGTAAGCGCCACGTCGGCCTGTGCCGCGATATCCGCCGGCTTCGCCGCAAGCACGCCGCGCTCCGCGTGGAGGGCGACGGCCGCATCCACGATCCGCCGCCGT
>JACPQM010000030.1 GCA_016190505.1 Chloroflexota bacterium
GCTTCAGACTACGGGAATTACCATCGAGGTTGGCGTACAACGTTGGGGCGGTGTGGCGGCCCGAAGTCTGGAGCCCGTAGCCCGTAGCCCGTAGCCCGTAGCCCCTGACAGGCTGTAGACTACAGACTCCAGGCTTCAGGCCCGGCCCCAAACCCCGTAGCCCGTAGCCCGTAGCCCGTAGCCCGTAGCCTGATCCGGCTCTGGTCAGCAGCCCATCGTTATGTTAAAATCACTGCCACCAGGGGGTAGAGGTCTAGCTTGCAGCGAGAAATCGAGGCCTTTCTGCATCACCTTGAGGTGGAGAAGGGGTTCTCCGCCAACACTGTAGCCGCTTATGCCAACGACCTGCGTCAGCTCAGTGACTTCCTGGGACCGCGGATGCGGATGGACCGCCCCTGGGAAGCGGTGGGCCGCTCGGCGCTGGCGGAGCATGTCAAGGAAATGAACCGCCGGGGGTATTCCTCCACTACAGTGGCCCGCAAGGTAGCCGCGGCCCGCTCCTTTTTCAACTTCCTGCATCAAGAGGGCATCATCAAGCGCAACCCTGGCCAAGACCTTGACTCACCCAGAGTAGGCAAGCCCCTGCCCAAGGTCCTGTCCCGCGAGGAGGTGGACCGGCTCCTGGAGGAGCCGGCGCGGGGCAACGGCCCCGAGTCCCTTCGGGATATGGCCATGATGGAGCTGATCTACGCCACAGGGATGCGGGTCAGTGAGCTGGTGTCCCAGAACCTGCCGGACATCAATCTGGAGGCGGCCACCGTGCGCTGCATCGGCAAAGGGAACCGCGAGCGCCTTATCCCCATACATCCGGCGGCCGTGGATAGCGTGAAACGGTATCTGGACCAGGGCCGCTCCGGGCTGGACCCCCAGCCAGGCGAGGCGGCGGTATTCCTCAATGCCCGGGGACAGCGCCTCACCCGCCAGGGGTTCTGGCTGATCCTGAAGCAGTACGCCCGTCAGGCCGGGGTAAAGTCACCAGTGACCCCCCACATTCTGCGCCACAGCTTCGCCACCCACTTCCTCCAGGGGGGCGCACCCATCCGCCACGTGCAAGAGATTCTGGGGCATGCCAACGTGTCTACTACACAGATATACACCCACCTCACCCAGCAGCACCTCCGGGACGAGTACGACCAGCACCACCCCAGAGCAAAGGAATAGGTTATGAAGGTAGCGGCCTGAGTTAACCCAAGGGAGGTAGACCATGCCTGTAGTTACCGTGGCTGGGATGGCCGGCGCCGGCGCCCGCGAACTCGGTCCCGAGGTGGCCCGTCTGCTGAAGGCCGACTACGTGGACCAGAAGATAATGCAGGAGGCCGCCCACCGCATCGGCACCACCGCTGAGGCCCTGGCCCACCGGGACGAGCGAGTGCATAGTTTGGGTCACCGCCTGGCCCGGCTCATGGAGAACCTGCTGGAGAAGTCCGCCTACTCCAGCGACCCGTTCTTCGACCCCGCCGGCGTGGAGGTGCTGCTTTCCCGCAGCTACGAGGAGGCGGCCCGCAACCCGCAGACCAAGGCCGAGGAAGTGAACGACGCCAGGTTCATCGAGATTGTCTCCTCGGTCATGCGGGGCGAGGCCCAGACCGGTAACGCGGTGATCCTGGGCCGGGGCGGGCAGATGGTCTTACGGGACATCCCCACCGCCTGCCACATCTTTGTGGTAGGGCCGGTGGCCCAGCGCATCGAATGGGCCATGCGGCGGGAGAGACTGGACCGGGTAGCCGCCGAGCGATGGGTGCGCCAGGTGGACGCCGACCGGGTTGCCTACCACCGCAAGTTCTGGAAGGTGGACATCGCCGACCCGCTCCTGTACGACATTGTCATCAATACTGAAGAGGTCACGGTCCCCGGGGCCGCCGAAATCGTGGCCAAAGTTGCCCAGGTCAAGGCCGCCAGCGTCAAGGCCCCCGCTTAGGAGGTGGACCAACAATGGACTGGGGTATGGAGAACCGTTTGGCCCAGCTCATCCAGCCAGATGGGCACTGCCTTTTCATGCCCATAGACCATGGGTACTTCCAGGGCCCCACCCGGAACCTCGAGGAGCCGGGCAAGACCCTGGAGCCACTGCTCCCGTACTCCGATGCCATCTTCGTCACGCGGGGTGTGCTCCGCTCAGCAATTGACCCTCGAAAGTGCAAGCCCGTAATTCTCCGGGTCTCCGGCGGCACCAGCATGGTCGGCAAGGACCTGGCCAACGAGGGCCTCACCACCTCCATGGAGGAGGCATTGCGACTCAACGCTTCAGCGGTGGGCATCTCCATCTTCGTGGGCACGGATTACGAGAAGGAGTCGCTGCTGAACCTCTCCAGGCTGGTGGACGAGGGCGAGCGGTACGGCATCCCGGTCATGGCCGTAACCGCCGTGGGCAAGGAGCTGGAAAAGCGCGACGCCCGCTATCTGGGCCTGTGTTGCCGCATAGCCGCGGAGCTGGGCGCGCGGGTGGTCAAGACCTACTGGTGCCAGGGCTTTGAGAAGGTGGTCAGGGGTTGCCCGGTGCCGGTGGTCATGGCGGGCGGGCCCCAGTTCGACTCGGAGTTGCCCGTTCTGGAGTTCGTGCACGACGGCATGCAGAAGGGCGCCATTGGCGTGAACCTGGGGCGTAACGTCTGGCAGAACGACCACCCGGTGGCCATGATCCGGGCCATCCGGGCCATCGTCCACGACAACGCCTCGGCCAGGGAGGCCTACGACCTGTTCACCAGGGTCCGGGACGAGACGCTCGTCGGCAGCCACTCTCGGTAGGCTACGGCGGGTATGGGCCTTTCCCTCACTCCGCCAGCCTGATGCGCGTCGCGGTCTACTACAGCAACCGGGATGTGCGCCTCGAGGAGAGGCCCGTCCCCAAGGTCGGGCCCGGCGAGCTGCTGGTGCGCGTCGAGGCCAGCGGCATCTGCGGCAGCGATGTCATGGAATGGTACCGCCGCGACCGCGTTCCCCTCATCCTGGGCCACGAGATCGCGGGGGTGGTGGCTGAGGCCGGCGCCGGGGTAACCGCTTACCGGCCGGGCGACCGGGTGGTCATCGCCCATCACGTGCCCTGCCACACCTGCCACTACTGCCGCAACGGCCATCCCACGGTATGTGATACGCTGAGGCGCACCAACGTGGACCCGGGCGGCTTCGCGGAGTACGTGCGGGTGCCTGTCATCAACGTGGACCGGGGCGTGTTTCGCCTGCCTCCGGAGGTCTCATTTGAGGATGGCTCCTTCGTAGAGCCGCTAGCCTGCGTGGCCCGGGGACAACGCCTGGCCGGCCTCCAACCCGGCCAGAGCGTGCTGGTGCTGGGAAGCGGCATCGCGGGACTGCTCCACGTGCAACTGGCCCGCGCCCTCGGTGCGGGCCGCATTGTAGCCAGCGATATAGTTGACTACCGCCTGGAGATGGCCACCCAACTGGGGGCCGACGCCGTCATCCACTCCTCCGGGGATGTGCCCGCCCTGCTGCGTGAGCTTAACGATGGCCGCCTGGCGGACCTGGTCATCCTGTGCACCGGGGCGGCGCCCGCCATCTCCCAGGCCTTGAGCTCGGTCGAGCGTGGGGGCACGGTGCTGTTTTTCGCCCCTACCGGGCCGGGCGAGACCGTACCCCTGCCCGTAAATGACGTCTTCTGGCGCAACGAGATAACGCTGACCAGCTCCTACGGGGGCAGCCCGGCGGACTACGCGCTGGCGTTGGAGCTTATCCGCGCCCGGCGCGTCCCTGTGGCCGGCATGATCACCCACCGGCTGGGCCTGGAGCAAACAGGCGCGGGCTTCCGCCTGGTGGCGGCAGCCCGCGAGTCCGTCAAAGTGATTATCGAGCCACAAAAATAGTGGTTGGTGAGTTGACAACCGGAGGTAAAGAAGCTACGCTTCCCTCGAACAGAGAGACCGTGCACGGTCCGTGATCCGTGGATCCGGCTTGACTAAGGCCACCTGGCGGGCGTGTCCTAGTAGATGGCCATGGGCGTCATTGCGAGGAACGGAGCGACGAAGCAATCTACGGACCGCGCCACGGGTCCCGACGTGTCGGGACTTCGCTCTGCTTTCAATGAACCGAGCCACCTCAGCGTGGGGAGACGTACATGTGCCTGGCACTGCCCTCGGGACAGACGACCACCTCACCCTGCCCTCTCCGTAAACGGACCCCGATGTATCGGGGCCCTCTCCGCCTGCGGAGAGGGGCCGGAGGTGAGGTGGACTGTGCGCCATCAGCGTATGGCGACAGCCTGTCCACGTAGTGTGCTGACCAATCAACGAAACGCGCC
>JACPQM010000034.1 GCA_016190505.1 Chloroflexota bacterium
CTGCCCACTAGCTCGCCACGTTCAACACGGTTCAAGACCATTACCCTTTGCTGTTCCTTCTGGTTCAATGAAACTATCTCCTTCATAGGGTGACATTTTCACTGAACCAAAGACTGGTGTCATGATCACAGAACTACCACACACTGACAGCCGCAACTTCAACCCCATCATGGCCATGGCCGCCAGGGTCACCATTGCCGAGGTTGAGGAGATCGTGCCCGCCGGCGAGCTGGACCCGGAGGCCGTGGTCACCCCGGGCATCTTCGTGCACCGGGTGGTGCAGGTGGGACACACGTAGGGGTGGGACTCCGAGTCCACCCTGGCGGGGTGGGCCGGTCTCTTTCAGGAGCCAGATGTATTTGTGAATGAGGTTTTGACCATTCTCGCATGTGCGGCTGCACTACGCTAGACATCACCATGGCCGTGGTTTCGGTGCCGATGATAGCTGGCAGCACATCGTAGCGGCTGCTCCTACGTCTGCTAGCTGACTTTGACGTGGCCCTGGGGCCATCCCATCGGCCTATACTCTGGGGCCGGGGACAGGTAGAATGATGATGTTTCCCACACTGGGGAAGGAGGCGAAAGCATGGCGCAGGTAGGCGAGAAGGTCGAAGCAGCGAAATGGCAGGACCTCATATACGAGAAGAAGGGCGAAGTCTGCTGGATTACCTTCAACCGGCCCCACCGTCTTAACACGTTCACCGGACAGACCTGGCGGGAGCTGCACGAGGCCCTCGTCGAGGCGTCCCACGATACGGACGTGGGGATCATCGTCATGACCGGGGCCGAGAAAGAGGGCTACCGTCCCGCCTTTTCCGCGGGCGGCGACCAGAGTGAACGGGAGACGCCGGAGTACCTGACCTTCCCCATGGTGGTCATGCGCGACGTGCGCGATTCCATAAAGCCGGTGATCGCCGCCGTGAACGGCTACGCCATTGGCGGCGGCCACTGGCTCCACGTCATATGCGACCTCAGCATTGCCTCCGACAACGCCAGCTTCGGCCAGGCTGGCCCCAGGGTGGGCAGCCCGGCCTCCGGCTACGTAGTCTCCCACCTGGCACAGGTCATCGGCATGAAGCGGGCCAAAGAGGTATGGATGCTCTGCCGCCGCTACGACGCCAAGGCCGCTCTCCAGTGGGGCCTGGTCAACGCCGTGGTCCCCCATGACCAACTGATGGCGGAGGTGGACAAGTGGTGCGACGACCTGCTCAACATCAGCCCCACCTGCCTTATGGCGGTGAAGGAGAGCTTCAACCAGGTGGGGGACTACTTGCTGGGCAGCCAGCCTACCACCTGGATTGACCACAACTTCCACAAGTCCGAGGAAGCCAAGGAGGCCGTCACGGCCTTCTTTGAGAAGCGCAAGCCAGACTTCAGACGCTTCCGGCGGTAGACCCATACTGTACAGGGTCCTTATTGTCCCTTCCGCGGAAAAGGACTTGAACCTCGAAGAGAATGATGTGTACAGAGTCTGGGTGGGCGACTACAGGGTTGTTCATCGCATAAGCGATAGGTCGGGCTGTTAGGGTGGCACCTTCTGTGTCGTCAGGCCAGGTCCTGGCGCCCGTGGCCGTGGCTGTGAAGGAGCTGACTTTCCCGTTGTCTCCGGTGCAGGCGTTTGCCCGGCTGGTGCGGGAGCCTTATTCATTCTTTCTGGACAGCGGCGTGGGTGCCGGGCGCCTGGGCCGCTACTCTTTCCTGGGGGCCAGGCCTTTCCTGCGGCTGACCAGCCGGGGCCGTCAGGTTAACCTCTGGGAAGAGGGGCACTCCCGCCTTTTCCAGGCCAGTCCCTTCGACGCCCTGGAGGCCACCCTTGCCCGCTATCGTACTGGGCCTGTCGAGGCGCCCGTCCCCTTCGTGGGTGGCGCCGTGGGCTACTTTGCCTATGACCTGGGACGTTACCTGGAGCGGCTGCCGTCGCGGGCCACCGATGACCTGTCCTTGCCAGAGATGGTTGTCTGCTTCTACGACGCCGTGCTGGCCTTCGACCACCTGGAGGGCAGGGCCTACGCCCTGGCGCCGGACTTGCCTGGCCGTCCCCCAACCGCTGAGCGCCTGCGCGACATGGTGGACCTGGCCCGCGAGGCCACTTGCTTGCCCGGTCCAGCGCTGGAAGCGCTGCCTCCTGTTTCGAGACTATCGTCCAACTTCAGCCACCAGGGCTACCTGGAGGCGGTCCAGATGGCCCGCGAATACATCGCCGCGGGGGACATCTTCCAGGTCAACCTGTCGCAGCGCTTTGAAACAGCTTGGCCCTACGCTCCGCAGCAGCTCTATCTCAACCTGCGTAGCATCAACCCAGCCCCCTTCGCTGCCTATCTGGGCTATGCCGAGGTGGCCGTGGTCAGCGCCTCCCCCGAGCGCTTCCTGCGCCTTCAGAGCGGCCGGGCCGAGACCCGGCCCATCAAGGGCACTCGCCCCCGGGGAGTGGACTCTTGCCAAGACGCTGCCCTGGTCCAGGAGCTGCTGGGCAGCGCCAAGGACCGCGCCGAGCACGTCATGATCGTGGACCTGGAGCGCAATGACCTGGGCCGCGTGTGCCGCTTCGGTACCGTGAAGGTCAGCGAACTGATGGCCCTGGAGCCATTCGCCACGGTTTTCCACCTCACCTCCACGGTGGAGGGCAGGTTGCGCCCGGGCAAAGGTCCCCTGGACCTGGTGCGGGCCTGTTTCCCTGGCGGGTCCATTACCGGAGCGCCCAAGGTCAGGGCCATGGAGATCATCGAGGATCTCGAACCCACCCGTCGCAGCGTTTACACCGGCTCCATAGGTTACATCGGATTTGATGGGACCATGGACCTGAACATCGCCATCCGCACCATCCTGGTTACGCGGGGACGGGCCTACTTCCAGGTGGGCGGTGCCGTGGTCTACGACTCCGACCTGGAGTTGGAATACCAGGAGACCTGGCATAAGGCCCGCGCCCTGGTCCAGGCCCTGGGCCTTTCCGACGCCACCGGAGAGCGGATGGTTTTCCCTCTCCCTTTGGGAGAGGGTCAGGGTGAGGGCTAGGGGCAACGGCCGAATGGTCCTGCTCATAGACAACTACGACTCGTTCGTCTACAACCTGGCCGACTACATCGGTGACGCCGGCTGGGAGCCACTTGTGCTCCGCAATGACGCCCTGCTACTTGAGGACATCTATGCCATGGCCCCGAGCCACGTCGTCCTATCGCCAGGGCCCTGCACGCCGTTGGAGGCGGGGATCTGCAATGACGCCATTCGCCATTTCGCGGGCCGCATACCCATCCTGGGGGTATGCCTGGGGCACCAGTGTATCGGGCACGTGTTCGGCGGCCAGATTGTACGGGCGCCACTACCCATGCACGGCAAGGCATCCCTGGTGTACCATGACGGGCGTGGTGTGCTGGCTGGGCTGCCCAGCCCCTTGCCCGGTGGCCGCTATCACTCGCTGGTCATCGAGCCATCGTCTGTGCCCGAGTGTCTGGAGGTGTCGGCCCGTACGGAGGATGGTGTGATCATGGGGGTGCGCCACCGTCAGTACTCTGTGGAGGGGGTCCAGTTCCACCCCGAGTCGGTGCTCACGCCTGTGGAGTGGGGCCACCGGCTGGTGCGGAACTTCCTGGAGGTGAGCGAATGCTGCCGCCATCCTACCACGTAGGGGAGGAACACCGTGTCCTCCCCGTTGCCAAACCAGGGGCGGGCACCCCGACGCGTCGGGGCCCCTACGTTGTTCAGAGACTCGATGGCTGAGATCGTCTACCTGAACGGCCGCCTGCTGCCCCGGGAAGAGGCCCGAATCTCTCCCTTCGACCACGGGTTCCTCTACGGTTACGGGCTGTTCGAGACGGTGCGCGCGTATCCTTCGCCGGGATCAGGAGCCCCCGGCAAGGGCCGGCTTTTCCGCCTGGACCGGCATCTGCGGCGCCTGCGGGAATCAGCGCGGATCCTGGGGATCGAGGGGCTGCCCCCGGAGGCGAAGCTCTCCCAGGCGGCGCACACCGTTATCGAGGCAAACAGCCTGGCCGAGGCCAGGCTGCGCATCTCGGTTTCCCTGGGGCCTGGAGAGATCACGCCGGATCCGCCCGCCAACGGCGAGCCCACGGTTTTTGTCGCCGCGCGCCCCTTTTCTCCTCCCGCCTCGCAGGTCTATGACGCCGGCTACTCGGCGGTAATCTTCCCAGAGCGGGTGGGAGGGACGCCAACCCTGGCCCAGCACAAGACGACCAACTATTTGTTGTACGTGCTGGCGCGGAGACACGCCCGGGCTGAGGGCGCCCAGGAGGCCTTGCTGGTGAACACGGACGGCCAGCTCCTGGAGGCCTCGACCGCTAACCTGTTCCTGGTGGCCGAAGGGCAGGTGATGACCGCGCCTGTTTCGGAGGGCGTGCTGGCTGGCATCACCAGGGAGGCAGTGCTGGAGCTGTCCGGCGCCCTGGGTATCAAGGCATCGGAGGTTGCCCTGCCGGTGGAGGCTCTCCAGATGGTAGAGGAGGCATTTCTGACCAGCTCCTTGCTGGGGATAATGCCGCTGACCCGTGTCGCCGGCCAGCCCATAGGCCATGGCAAGCCAGGTTCAGTGACCCTCCAGTTGATGCGGACCTACGACCTGCTGGTCAAGCGAGAGACCGGCGCGCTGTAGGGGGCGCAATGCCTTGCGCCCTGGACGCAAGGCATTGCGCCCTGGACGCAAGGCATTGCGCCCCTACTTGGCCCTCAGGGCAGGGCAGGTCCCGTCCCTGGCCAGGTGGCAGCGCGCAGGACAGTGGCCTGGCTGGTAGGTACACGGCTCGATGTGGATGGTTACACTACTGTGGGCTAGCTTGGACTGGATGTCCGCTTCCAGGTGGTCAGCCAGACCGTGGGCCACCTCCACGCTGACGTGGCGGGCCACCACCAGATGCAGGTCAATGTAGCGCTCCCGGCCCGATTTGCGGGTGCGCAGGTCGTGGAAGCCCACCATCTCCCCCATGTGCTCCTCGATGCTTTTCCTGATGCTAGACTCCTCTATCTCGGGCAACCTGGTGTCCATCAGGTCCTTGAATGCCTTGACGGTGAGCCGGTAAGCCGTGCGCAGAATAAGGCCGGCCACGGCCAGCGCTGCCAGGGGGTCCAGGACATCCCAGCCGGTGACCCGGACCAGTCCCAGCCCCACAAATACGCCCGCCGAGGTGTAAACGTCGGTGGTCAGGTGCCGGGCGTCGGCTTCCAGGGCCAGAGAGTCCTCTCGCCTGGCCACGCGCAACAGGTGACGCGATACCAGGGTGTTGGCCACTGCGGAGACGGCCATGACGCCCACGCCCCATTCGACGACGCCCAACTGGGACCCCGTTCGCAAACTGCGAACAGCTTCAAGAGCCACTATGGCAGCGCCCGCAAAGATAAGCAGCGCCTCTATGCCGCCGCTGATGGCCTCGACCTTGCCATGGCCGAAGGGGTGCTCACGATCGGCGGGCCGGGCCGCCACCCGCAGGCTGAAGAACGCGATGAGGGCAGCCGCCAGGTCCATGGCGCTGTGCAACGCCTCGGCCAGCACGGCCACGCTGCCGATGGCCAGGGCGATGCCCAGCTTTGCCAGGACCAGCAGGCTGTTGGAAAGTACCGAAAGGGCTGCCGCCCTAGTGGTGGCGGTCCACGCCATTACCCCTACCTTGTGGTAGCCCCGCGCAACATCGGCAGCCACCCCCACAGCCGGCGGACCTCATGCTTCTCCCAGATTACCAGGACCTGAGCGGCAATGAATATCGAGCTATAGGTTCCACTGATGATACCGATGACCAGGACCAGGAGGAAGCTCTTGATGGTGGCCCCACCAATAAGCAGCATAGCTACAAGCACGAACAAGGTGGTGATGCCGGTGCCCAGGGAACGGCCCAGGGTCTCCAGCAGGCTGTTGTTTACCGTGGTCGCCAGATCGAAGCCGGTGCGGCGCACGTTCTCCCGGATGCGGTCGAAGACCACGATGGTATCGTGCACGCTATAGCCTGCCACCGTGAGCAGGCCGGTAACGAACATGGCGTTGATCTCCATGCCGGCCAGCTTGCCCAGGATGGAGAACACACCCATGACCAGGGCGACGTCGTGGACCAGGGCGATGAGGGCCGCGATGCCGTACCGGAACGGATTGGGCACCTTACGGAAGGCGTAGGTGATGTAGAGCAGGATGCCTACAGAGGCCAGCACCAGGGCCAGGATGACCTTGCTGACAATCCCCTTGGCTACCGCCGGCGACACGGATGCGTAGCTGACCGTTGTGAACGGGCCGAGTTTCTCCTCCAGCGCGTTGGTGATGGTCTCCCTCTCCGCGGGTACGACGTCCATGCCGGACTCGTCTTTCTGGGCGGGGGCCAGGGTGCGAGTGCGCACCAGGAACCTGCTCTCTGCCGCTGCTCCCTCCTGCTGGATGATGGCGTCGGCGTGGCCCTGGGAGGCCAGGGCCTGGGCCAGGGTGGGCCGGTCCACCGGCTGCTCGAAGCGCATGGTCCACGATGTGCCGCTGGTGAACTCGATACCCCACTTGAACGGGGGGGGGATGGCGATGGCGACCAGGCCGGGCACCAGGAAGAACACGGACAACAGGAAGTACCACCACCGGCGTCCCACGAAGTCGAAGACTGGCTTAGCTTGCATGTTGCTCCTTCGTTGCGGGTGAAGGGGTAAACAGATTTGGCCGATGGCCCAGGGGGCTGCGTGCTACCACGCGGAGGAAGGTGTGGCTCACGGTAAGGGCCGAGAACATGCTGATGGCTACACCGATGGCCAGGGTCAGGGCAAATCCCTTGACGGAGGCCTCCCCGAAGGTGTTGCCGAACCAGTAAAGGATGGCGCAGGTAATGAACGTGGAGACGTTGCTGTCCCGAATAGAGGGCCAGGCCCGGTCGAAGCCCGCTTCCATGGCCGCCGCCAGGGTGCGACCGGTGCGCAGCTCTTCCTTCATGCGCTCGAAGATCAGGATGTTGGCGTCTACCGCCATACCTATGGACAGGATGAAGGCGGCGATGCCCGCCAGGGTGAGCGTCACTGGCCAGAGCTTGAATACGGCTAGCACGATGGAGCCGTACACCAGCAGAGCCGCAGCGGCCATAGTGCCCGGCACCCGGTAGTAGGCCACCATGAAGAAGATGACCGTGGCCAGCCCGATAAGCCCGGCCATGAGGCTCTTCTGAAGCGAGTCACTGGCCAGGGTGGCGTCTACGTCCTCCTGCTGGACCACCTCCACGGGCACGGGCAGTGCGCCGGCGTTAAGCTGGATGGCCAGGGTCCGGGCCTCGTTCAGGGCTATGCCCTCGATGACCCCCCGGTCGCTGATCACCGCCCGGACGATGGGGTCGGATACCAGCTTGTCGTCCAGGAAGATGCCCAGGGGTTTACCCACCAGACGGCCAGTGATCTGCTCGAACAGGCGGGCGCCGCTGCGGTCGAACTCAAAGGCCACCTGCGGCTGGTTGGTCTGCTGGTCTATCACGACCTGGCTGTTTCGCTTGAGGTAGCGCCCGGTGAGATGAATCCTCTGGCCGTCCAGGTCGGCCGTGGCGGGCGCCCACTTGGGATTGCCCCCCTCATCCGTGACCACCTTCCCCTCCGGGTCCACTTGATGCTCGCGGAAGTCGAGCTGGGCGGTCTGACCGATGAGGCGGATAGCCTCTTCCTTGTCCCTGACGCCAGGCAGTTGTACGGATATGCGGTCGCCGCCCAGCACCTGGATCACGGGCTCGGTGACGCCGTAAGCGTCTACACGGTTCCTGATGATGCTGACCACCCCATCCATGGCATCACCCTGGTCGTTATCAGTGACCTGGGAAAGGTCAGCTTGAAGCACCACATGGGTGCCGCCACGCAGGTCCAGGCCCAGCCGCAGTCCGCTGCGATCGAAATGCCATCCCCCGACCTTGAAGTTGATGTTGGGGACGGCCACTGTGGCCACGGCCACGGCCAGCAGCACCATGATGCCTATCAGTATGCGGACGCTGCGGGTCTTCATTGCTCTCCTTCGGCAGGCTCAGGATGTACCCTTCGGCAGGCTCATCCGTAATCCGTGGATGAGGAATTCCTTTTCGTAATTGCCAGCGCAGCAAAGTCCCGACACGTCGGGACCGATGGCACCGTCTGCGGGTTGCTTCGTCGCTGCGCACCTTTCAATGACACCAGGTACCGGCGTGCCCATTCCAACGCTTGCTCCCGGGTGGCCACCTGGCCGGATGCCTGGGCCTCTTTTACGTACTCGAGGACCTCGCCGACGAGCGGCCCGGGCGCCAGGCCCAGCTCCCGCATGAGGTCGTGGCCAGTGACCAGCCGGGGTGGTCTGGCAATGGGGGTGCCGCGCTGCCACTGCTCAAGTACATAGGAGACTGTGGCCGCGTGCTGCCGCCAGTCCTCGAGGACCAGGTCGGGGCCGCGGCTGGCCCAGTGGTCGGCCAGGTTGAGGTAAAGGGTGTCTAAAGCGACGTCGCCCAGGTCGCGATAGTAGCGGTAGATGGCTCGGGGCGTAGGCAAGTCCTCGTCCTGCGACACCATTTGCCGCGGGCGCAGGTGGTGTTCCACCATGAGCCCCACCATGCGTACCTCACGGGCGCTGAAACGGAGGCGCTCCAGGATGGCCTCCGCCATGGTGGACCCCTCTCGGGCATGGCCGTAGAAGTGGATGCGTCCCGAGTCCTCCACCGTCTTCATGGCTGGCTTGGCGACATCGTGGACCAGGGCCGCCAGCTTCAGCAGCATGGACCGGCGGCGGCCGCTGCTGACCTCCTCGGCGAAGTGAGCCTCCAGGTCAGGCCCCCAGGGGACCGCCGAGAGAATCTCGGGCGTGCCCGTTCGTTCCAGAAGGGCCTCGGCCCTGGCCACGGCCTCCAAGGCATGGTGGAACACGTCCCAGTGGTGCTCCGGCGGTTGCGTCACCTCGCGGCTGGCCTCCAGTTCTGGGACCAGCCCGGTGAGCAGGCCCAGCTCCTCCAGGAGGAAGACGTAGGGAGCCGACCCCGAAGCTGCCAGCAGCTTACACACCTCGTCACGCAGCCGTTCGGCGGAGACCTTGGCCAGCAGGCCGGATTGCTCCCGGATGCTCTGCGCTGTCCCTGGCTCCAGGGAGAAGCTCAACTCGGCGGCCAGCCGTGGCCCGCGTAGCAGGCGCGCGGGGTCTTGCTCGAAGACCCCCGGGTCAAGTGCTCGCACGAGCCTGTCAGCGAGGTCCTTCAGGCCACCCCACGGGTCTATCACCGTTGCCTCAGGGTAGTGGGACCAGTCCACGGCCATGGCGTCTATGGCGAAGTCTCGCCGGGCCAGGTCGTGTTCCAGGTCGCCGGACAACCTGGTGAAGTCCAACGTCAGCTCCGGCAGGACCGCCCGGCCCACCTCCCACCGCGGTGCATCGGAGACCACCACAAAGCTGCCGCCAAAGGTGTCGGCCGTCAGTCTTGCGGCCTGGAGCGGGTCGGTGTCCACCGCCAGGTCTGCGTCCCGGGGAGGCCTGCCCATCACCAGGTCACGGACGAAGCCACCGACCAGGTGCACAGTGACTCGCCTGGCCTGCCAGAAAGACACCACGCGCTCCAACAACGGATAGGGGCGCAGGTCTACCTTCACTTCAGGCATTGCTACCCCTACCAGCCTCGATCGCCTCCTCCGGCTGCTCCCCTTCTTCGGGCTTGATCTCGTAGAGCTCATCCAGGCTCTCCAGGCGGTCCACGTACATGATACCGTCCAGGTGGTCCACCTCGTGCTCCAGTGCCTGGGCCACCAGGCCATCCGCCTTGACGCGGACCTCCTTGCCCTCTCTGTCCAGCGCCTTGGCCTTTACTACCTCCGCCCGCTTGACATTCGCTTGATAGCCAGGCAGGCTGAGGCAGCCCTCGGGTATCTTGCGTGCGCCCTGGCGCTCGATAATCTGCGGGTTAATGAGCACCAGCAACTCGCCCTCCGGCGGCTCGATGACGCACACCCGCTGGGGCACGCCCACCTGCGTAGCCGCCAGGCCCACGCCGTGAGCGTCGTGCATGGTGTCTACCATGTCGTCAATCAACCGCTGGACGGAGACGTCTATTGTCTGTACCTTCCTGGCCTTGCGGCGTAGCCGTGGGTCAGGCAGGTGCAGGATTGGCAGTAAGGCCATCACGTGTACCCTGTCAACAAACTGGCCCGAAGCCGCTCCGGGGGTCAGCGGCCAGCCTCGGGCCTACTCCCCAAGATTATATGGTGCCCCACAATTGATTGCAATGAAGCTGGGGTCACGCTGGGTCACGCCAGGGATACCGGGTCTACGTCCACCGACCAGCCGGGTGGCAGCGGCACCTGGACCAGCAGGTCCTGAGGGGCTTGCCCGCGCAGTAAGATGTGCCAGCGGTACTGCCCCCGCACCCGGGGCGGGTAGGCCGGCGCCGGCCCGAGCACCTCCAGGGCCTGCCCGCTGGCCTCTCGGGATTCTCGCAAGGAGCGTGCCAGGCGCTGGGCGGTCTGCTGGCTGCTGCGTTCCCCGTAGCTCGAATAGAGCAGCCTGATCAGGCGCGACAGCGGCGGGTAGTTGTAGGTCTGGCGGAAGGCGATCTCCCGGTCGTATAGCGCACCGTAGTCATGGGTGGCCGCGGCCTGGACGGCGTAGTGCTGTGGAGTGAAGGTCTGCACGATAACCGTACCGGGGACGCGCCCTCTCCCCGCCCGTCCGGCCACCTGGGCCAGGAGCTGGAAGGTACGCTCACCGGACCTGAAGTCCGGCACGTGGAGCTGCGTATCGGCGTTGACCACCCCTACCACACTGACCAGGGGGATGTCCAGCCCCTTGGCCACCATCTGGGTGCCCACCAGTATGTCCGCGTCGTGCTCCTGGAAACGGCGCAGCACCTCCTCGTGGCCGTGCCGCCCGCGCGTCACGTCGAGGTCCCAGCGCAGGACCCTGGCGCCGGTGAACTGCGCCTGTGCGTCGGCCTCCACCCGTTGTGTCCCCGCTCCCAGAAACCGCAGCCCGCGCTCCGCGCACTGGGGGCAGGCTGAAGGCACGGGCGACCGGCCACTGCACTGGTGGCACACCAGCGCGTCCACGGTCTCATGATAGGTGAGCGAAATAGCGCAGCGGCGGCAGCGGAGCACCGTGCCGCAGCCAGGGCACTGGACGGTGGTGGCGCTGCCCCGCCGGTTGAGGAACAGGATTACCTGCTCCCTGGCCTCCAGCGCCCCGGCCACCGCCCGGCACAGCTCTCGGCTGAACAGGCTGCGGTTGCCCGCCTTCCATTCCTCTCGCATGTCCACCAGTGAGACCTGGGGCAACGCCGTGGGTTGTCCCCCTCGCGTAATACGCTCCGGCAGCCGCAACAGCGCGTATTCGCCCCGCTCTGAGCGGTAGGTGCTCTCGACGTCCGGCGTGGCGCTGCCCAGCACCACGGCGGCCCCGCAAAGCCCTGCGAGCTTGCGGGCGACCTCGCGGGCATGGTAGCGGGGGTAAGTGTCGGCCTGCTTGTAGGTCCACTCGTGCTCTTCGTCCATGACGATGATGCCCAGGTCAGGCTGTGGGGCGAATATCGCCCCCCGGGGACCTACCACAACGCGGTACTGGCCTTGCCGTATGCGCTGCCACTGGTCCAGTTGCTCGGCGGATGTGAGCCGGGAGTGCATCACGGCCACCTGGCCGGGAAACCGGCCCATAAACCGGGAAAGGGTCTGGGGAGTAAGGGAGATCTCCGGTACGAGCACGATAGCCCGCTTGCCCAGGGCTACGGCCTGGGCTACCGCCCGCAGGTAGACCTCGGTCTTGCCGCTGCCGGTGACACCGTGGAGCAGGAACACAGCGGCTTTGCCCGTCTCCCGCGCCCGGCCTATGCTCTCGATGGCGGCGCGCTGCTCCGGGGTGGGCTGTGGTGGCCCCGAAACGTCAGGGGACAGGTGGGCCAGCGGGTCAAGCGTTCGCGGGACCACGTCTCGCGAGACGAGTCCCCGCTTCTCCAGGGTGCGCACTGCCCCCGGTCCGGCCTCCTGGACGGCCTGGGACAGCAGCAGGCGCGGGGCTGACGTGGCCAGCTTTCGGAGCAGCGCCGCCATGCGGGGGGATCGCGCCTGCCGCTGCTCCGCCTCCGCCTCGGCCTGTTCCAGGGTTACGGTGAGCTGGAGATAGGCGATGCCCCGAGGGGCTGTCCGGGGTTGTGGCCAGGTCACGTGTTTCTCTACCAGGCCACGCCGCTCCAGGGAAGCCAGCCACGAGTCGGAGCGCTTCTTGCCGAACTGACGCATCACTGCCGAGGCAGTGGCTGGACCGTGCTCCGACAGCCAACCCCAGAGCTGGAGCGCCTCGGCGCTGGCCGAGGTATCGTTGGGAACAGCCTCCCCCGAGACGCAGTAAGTTACCCGGGGCTGCTGGGGGAAGCCCGGGGGCAGCAGCAGGGCTGCTGCCTCGAAGGGTGAGCAGAAGTAGGTTGCCGATAGCCACTGGGCCAGCTCCACCTGGCCCGGAGACAGCAAAGGCTCGGGCATCCCGACAAGTCGGGACTCGATGTCCCGCACCGGCGTGAACGAAGGCTCCTCGGTGATGGCGAAGACAAGGCCCAGGCATCGTTGTCGCCCGAAGGGGACCCATACCCCGTGGCCCACGACTACGGGGACGTGAGGTGGGACGGCGTAGCAGAACGTCCCGCGCCCGGCGCCGGGGGAATTGACGGCTACCTCGGCGTAGGCCATCCTTGGTCAGGCTCTCCGACTGAAACTTCGTTAGGATAGGGCACCGCGCTGTCGCGCTGGGGTCCTGCTCGGGCTAGGCTCCGGAGGTCTCGGGGGCAACGGCGGCGGCATCCGGTGCCTCTGGGCTCTCAGCCCCCGCTACCTCTTCAGCGGCTTCGGCGCGCCCGGCGACCCCCCGGCGCTCCTTGAGGCGCGATGCCTTGCGGCTCAGGCCGCGCAGATAGTACAGCGAGGCCCGTCTCACCTTGGCGCGGCGCAGCACCTCTACCTTCTGGACTGTAGCCGAGTGGAAGGGGAACGTCCGCTCCACACCAACGCCTTGAGAGAGGCGACGCACGGTGAAGCTGGCCCCGGCTCCACCGGGCCGCACCCGGATGATGGTGCCCCGGAACATCTGAAGGCGCACGCGGTCTCCCTCGACCACTTTGGCTGTTACCTGTACGGTATCACCGGGGCCGATGTCTGGGATGTTGGGGTTAGGCACCAAGACCTGTACTTGTCGAATGTCCAAGAGTAAACCTCCCTGGGCTTGTGTTGCGATTGCCGAAGTTATATGTTACCCTGCTGCTGGCTAGTCAGTCAATCTCGATTCCGGGCGCTCCCGACAGTTGGGACTCCAGCCAGCGGTGCTCAGCAAGGGTAAGCTCGGTCTTGACCAGCAGGTCCGGGCGGCGCCGCCGTGTCCGCACCAACGCCTGGCGCCGGCGCCAGCGGGCCACCTCCTGGTGGTTGCCCGAGACCAGGACCTCCGGCACTTTCCATCCCCGGAAGTCCGCGGGCCTGGTGTACAGCGGGTATTGGAGGACGCCCTGGCGCAATGAGTCCTCAGCCAGGGACTCAGGCGATCCCACAGCCCCAGGCAGCAGGCGCACCACCGCATCCACCAGCACCATGGCGGGCAGCTCACCGCCGGTGAGTACGTAGTCGCCGATGCTTATCTCGTCACTGGCCAGATGTCGGTGGACCCGCTCATCCACGCCCTCGTAGTGACCACACAGGAGGATAAACCCGGGCAGCTTGGCCAGCTCGTCGGCGATACCCTGGCTGAACAGGCGGCCCTGCGGGGTAAGCAGAATGACCGGCAGGGCGGCTCCAGCCTGGGAGCGAACGTCCTCGACCGCGGCGAAAACCGGCTCCGGCTTCATCACCATGCCGGGTCCGCCGCCGTACGAGTAGTCGTCCACGGTGTGGTGCTTGTCGGTGGTATAGTCCCGTATCTGGTGCAGGGCGATGCTAACCAGGCCCTGGTCCGCGGCCCGGCGGACGATGCTCTCGGCGAAAGGCCCCTGGAACATGCCCGGGAACAGGGTGAGGATGTGAATGTCCATTCGGCAGGCTCAGGATGTACCCATTGGCCCTAGGCCGGGGGGTGCTCGGTGAACTCCCCTCGGAGCAGCTCGATGGCGTGCTGAAGGGCCGGCCGGACCACTGCCAGTCCCTCGCGGACTGCCTTGGGGCTGCCTGGCAGGTTTATGATGAGGCACCGGCCGCGCACCCCGGCCACCGCCCGGCTGAGCATGGCATGTGGGGTGACTTTCAACCCTTCAGCCCTCATGGCCTCGGCGATTCCGGGCACCAGCCGGTCCACCACGGCCAGGGTGGCTTCGGGCGTGATGTCCCGCGGGCCAACCCCTGTCCCACCGGTGGTGATGATGAGGTCAAGCCCTTCGTCGGCCCAGCGACGCAGGCGGTCCTGGATGGCCGCAGGCTCGTCGGGCACTATGTCCGAGCGAGTGATGGAGCCTCCCAAAGAGAGGAGTACCTCCTGGATGGCCGGGCCACTGCGGTCCACCCGCTGCCCCGAGGCGCCTTTGTCGCTGATGGTGAGAATGGCGGCTGTGAACATGTCTCACCTATAATAGCACTCGACGTGCTAGAACACAGCGACGCCCCTTAACCTCCTCACCTGCCAGACAGGAAATCCTGAACAAGCTTCCCCACTCGCCGCTCCTGCCTTGCGCTTGGCCTTGGCGATGGACGATGGGGCGTAGTCCACGCCCGTCACTTCAAAGCCGTGCTGAGCAAGGAAGACGGCGTTGTCCCCCGTACCGCAGCCCAGGTCAATGGTCCGGCAGGGAGGGATGCGGCCACTCTCCACGAGCTGCACCAGCTCCTCCCGAGGGCCGATCTCCCACGGCGTCTTCCCGAAGCGGTACCACAGGTCGTAGAACAGCCTCACAGCCGCCTTCCCTTTGCTACGGGCCAGGGAGCGGTACACCGACGCTCCGCTGGTGCTGGCGGGCAAAGGCGAAACCCGTCGCTATGATCACGAGATGCACGATGGCGAACCCAACATAAAAGCCAACGGAAGCATAGCCACGGGTGAGGAGATACATATCGTGGGCGATACCTCTCAGCAACTCCAGGGCCAGCACCATCCAGACCAGGACCACATACCTACCAGGGTTGCGAGAGGCTACAATGAGGGCCACCCCCATCACACCTATCTCGATACCGAAGAGGAACCAGGTGTCCACCAGCGCCTTGACGGCGACGCTGTCCAGCGGGGCTCCCAGGGAGGGATACTGGCCCTCCAGCCGGCGGGTGAAGACGAAGGGCAGGTTGATGACGCCAAGGGCTACATAGAATACGCCAACGGCTCGCATCCACCACTTGAGCTTATCCACGAAGTCCTCCTTGTGTCTGCGTTAGTCTCTACATCCTGTAGCTTCCTCAGACATGAGAGAGGAAATCCCTAGCCAACTCTCCTACCCGCTTCGGCTCATCCAGCCACGGCAGGTGCCCGCCTTGAACGGCCTCCAGGCTGGCGTTGGGCATGACCTGGACTGCGCGGCGTCCCACCTCCGGCTTCCCGAAGGCATCGTTGTCGCCCCAGGCGAAGAGGGTGGACTGCTTTACACGCCTCAGCTCTGCCTCGCCCATGCTCAGCCCCGGAGCGGGCCCGGTCACGCCCAGCACCCGCTCGATGATGGTGAGCCACCCTTCCCTGTAGACGGGAAGCATCCCGGAGCGAAACATGCACTCCCAGTATTCTCCTGGCAAGCGTTCGATGGCCTCCTGCTTGTGCCCCATGTTCTTGAAGACGCCCTTGACCATCTTCACGCTGGGCCGCTGGAGGGAGAACATGAGCTGGTTCAGCCACCGCACTGAGAGCATGCGCATGGGAAAGGGAGCGCTGGTGTCCAGGATGAGCGCGGGGCAGCCAAGCTGGGCTATAGCGGAGACTCTTTCCGCCTTCTCCAGGGCAAGCCAGAAGGACCACAGGCCACCCATGTAGTTGGCGACGATGGGGACCGTCTTGAGCTGGAGGGCGTCCAGTATCCCGGTCAGGAAGGAGACGGCATGGGAGCGAAAGTCCGACCCCCGGTAGTTGAAGCCATCGGTGAGGCCGCACCCAGGGCGGTCCACCGCCAGGATGCGATAGCCCTTGAGCTCTGGCAACAGGGGCACCCACCCCGACGCCACCCCCCCGCCTCCGTGGACGAACAGCACCGGCGGCCCGGAGCCCACTTCGATGACCCTGGCGCGCAGGCGGGGGTTGCCTAGCTGGAAGTAGTGGGAGCGGTACTCCAGCCCGTACCTATGGAAGAGGCGCCGCTCGGCGATCTCGTACTCCTGGACTCGCACATCCGTTATCATTGGCCGCCTCTATTCTCTCCTTAGCTTGATGCAAAAAACTCGACCGTCGCCCGCACCGCCCGTGCTGGGTCGTCGAGCCACGGCAGGTGGCCGGACTTCGGCACCATTTCGAGCTGCGCATTCGGGACGAGGCGGGCCAGGTTGCGGGCGACCTCCTCTCCGCCGAAGGCGTCATCCTCGCCCCAATAGAACAGCGTCGGAGTCTGCACCGAGCGAAGCAGCTCGTCCGAGAGCGTGAGCGAGCGCTTGGCCCCGAGAAGCGTGATCAGGTTGCCAATCATGTCGCCGTCGTTGCGCATTGTGTCGGTGTGCTTCTGGAGATCGACGTACCACTGGAAGAACAGATCGGGAATGCGGTTTGCATCGATGCTCGCTCCATGGCCAATCTGGCGTAGTATGCTGCGGGCGGTCTTCACGTTCGGCTCCATGCGGCCCATCAGTCCTCGTACTAGGCGGAGCGACATCAGGCGCATGAAGGGCGGCGTCTTCATGCCCGGCGCGAAGGCGGGACAGGCCATCTGAACCATGCGAGCGATCCGCGAGGGGTGGGCAGCGGCGCCCCGCAGGGCGAGATATCCACCGAAGGAGGAGGCGACTACCAGGGCGCGAGCAATGCCCAGCGCGTCGAGAACCTCGGCGGCAAATGCGTCGCCGAACGGGGGCAAGGTGGCAGGCGTGAGCGGCCTCGGCAGCGCCTGGCTCAAGCCTGTGCCTGGGCGGTCCACGACCAGACAGCGGAACTCGCGCATCCCGGCGACCATATGTGCCCACGTGGTGCCGGCGTTCGGACCGCCGTGCAGGAAGAGGACGGGCGGACCGTCGCCAGCCTCCTGAACGCGGACCTCCACGCCGATGCCAGCGAGCCGCACTCGTCGCTCGGTCGGCGTAACGCGGACGGATGCCCATAGCCGCTTCTCGGACTCTCGAAACTCACGTTCTGATACCATTGGGGCCTCCTTTCTTGTCTTGGCGCTCACGCCCTCTCGGGGCTTTTTACCTTCGCCCCCGTTTGCAAGCGGACGGTGTAGGTAAGCATGGCCGCCAGGAGGCGATAGCCCTTGATCTCTGACAACAGGGGCACCCACCCCGATGCCACGCCGCCGTCGCCATGGACGAACAGCACCGGCGGCCCTGAGCCGGCCTCGATGACCCTGGCCCGCAAGCGGGTGTTGCCTAGCTGGAAGTAGTGGGACCGGTACTCCAGCCCGAATTTTTGAAACAAGCGCCGCTCCGCGATCTCGTACTCCTGGACGCGTACGTCTGTTGCCATCGGTTTCCTCCCTTCTCAGCGCCCAAGCCCTCTGCGGGCCAGCAGTTGGCCTACCAGGGCAACGGCGGCGAAGGCTAAAAAGAAGCCACCGATGTCAAGGCGGCCGCCGACCACCAACGCCTGGAGCCCGCCTACCACCAGCCAGCCGACCAGGACCCAGGTGGCGTTCCAGGCCCAGCGTGAACCGTGGCGGAAGCCTTCCAGAGCTACGAGCAGCGTCAGTACCCCAAAGGCTGCCGACAGTATCGAGATGTTCTGGCCTTCCCGCACGACCTGGTCAGCAACGGTCGGATACGCCTGTCTGACCTCCGCTATTGGAACGCCGGTGTCCTGCTCAAAGGTGGTCGGGCTGGCACTCAGGAAGTACAGACCCACACCGTTTAGCACCAGGACGGCGCTCACCACGATTAGAATGCCCCAGCCCCACTTCTGGGTTCGGGTTCTTCGGCTAGCATTGCTCATCTCTTGGTTCCTCCTGCCTTGGTTTGTTTTATGCTGCTCCTAGGTATTCCTCTAGGACATCAGGTTGGCAAGGAACTCTTGTCGCTCCGCTAACATCAGAGCACATGCAATAGTGTCAGCACACCGCTGAAGGGCAGCCATTTCCCGGACGGTGAACTGCTGGGCACCTCGGCCAGGGGTCAGCCGCAGCTCGCCAATCTCTTGTCCATTGACTTCCAGTGGTATGGGCACTCCCCTTCCCTCCACCCATGCTCCATGGATGCAGACCAGTTGCTTTGAGTTATTTTTGATAAGGAAAACGGCACCGCCTTCGGCCTAAAGTGCTCCGGCCACCTCGCCGAGGAAACGGGTAGCCATCCGCTCTGAATTCAGGGTCTCCGCCACAGGGTGTATCCGCTCCTCAAACCTCATCAGAGCCCGAGTCGCGTCATGGGCCTCTTTGAAATACCTGTCTACCACTCCTTGCAGGCTGTTCTTGACAGGCGTGAAGAGCCCACTCGCTCCTACGGCGGGGCCCCAGAGGCCCAGCCACACCACAGGACGCCAGCGCGGCGTAGGAGGGCGTCCATTGGGGAAGAAAAGGAGGACCAAACTTCCGAAAGTACCCATTCCCACGACCCAGAGCCAGTTGTCAACCCAACCGAAGAGTTCTCCTCCTGGCAAACTCCCAGGTCTCGCTACTAGCGTGAATACTGCACACTCGTACACCAGTCCCTGGGTGGCTGCCAGAAGGCCCTCGCCCACCAGGAGCCACCCAAGGGCGTTCTGAGGGCGCCGGGAGGCGACCAGCGCCCCTACCAAAGCAAACGGGACTCCCAGGACAAGAGCAAACCCTCTGAAGCCCCAGTGGGGTGGTAGCTGAGTGTCCCGCGTGGCAATAAGCAGGGCGAGAGCTACAGTAGCCAGCACAAGGGACAGTGCACCCAGCAGCCAGGCCAGCCTGGGCAAGCTCCCGGGGCTACGCACGCGCCGACCCTCTGGCAACCAGGAAGTATCCAGCGCCAAGGGCAAAGAGTAGATGGATAACCGCAACGACGCCCCA
>JACPQM010000035.1 GCA_016190505.1 Chloroflexota bacterium
GCCCTGCGTGCGCTCCGTCGGACCTACGCTGGCCGCCCTTATTTGTGGTGGCTAGTCCCGGCGCACCGGGACTCGCAACGACAGAGCGTTGACAAGCGTGGTGAAAAGCGATAGCTTCACGGTCACCGAGCTGGGCATAGATATCGTCTTAGCAGCCATAGGGACCGAGACGCGGGAGGTGAACATCCTCAACCGGCCCGGAACCTACAAGCTGTTCTGCCGCCCCCACGAGATCTACGGCATGACGGGGACGTTGACAGTAGGGGCGACCCGGCGGGTCGCCCCTACGTGTTGGCCGCCCCGGGCGCTGGCCTCGGGTGCCCCAGCACCTGGGCCACTACCTCCTCGAGCCCCACACCCGCCTCCGGCCCTGATCCGGGGAGAGCCGCCGGGGCCAATTCGGCCCGGAGGCGCTCTGCCCGGTCCTTTGCCTCCTGCTCCGTGGCCGGGTAGCTGAGGACGACGTCCAACAAGGGCAGGGCGCGCCCCACGTCGCCCCGCCGGGCCAGCAGCGTGGCCAGCATCTCGTAGCGCCCCGCGGGGTTGCGGCGCAGCAGGCACTTGTCTACCAGGGACAGGAGGAGACGGGGGGAAGCCGCCGCCACCTTGTCTCCGGCCTCCCTGCGGAACCCGCCGGAGAACACCGACATCCTGCGGAAGACCTCTCTTTCCTTGTCGGAGAGGAGCTTCCAGGAGTGCTCGAAGACCGCCCACAAGCTCCTGTGGCGCTCAGGTACTTTTTTTTCGAAGCCCTCCAGGAAGCTGATGTTCTGCTGGATTTCCTGGGCGATCTCCTCACAGGAAAGCACCCTCACCCAGGCAGCAGCCAGCTCGATGCCCAGGGGCAGCCCCTCCACCAGCTCGCAGATGCGCAGCTCGCCGATGGCCCCCCACTGCTCGGCGGCCAGCCGCTTCTGTACCGCCAGAGCACACTGTAACGGGTCGCCGCCATCGAACAGGGCAAAGGCGCCGTCCCCGGTGTGCCCTTGATCCACCATCAAAAACGAAGACCTAGAAAACCCGGTGCCTTGGGGACACCCCGAGATCCGGTCAAACCGTAGGGGCCCCGATGCATCGGGGCCCCTACGCGTTGGTGCTCCACCTGGGTGAGAAAACCGCCCGTTCGGGTAGAAATAATAGGTGGCGGATTTTCGGTGCTTGATTATCTTGCCCCCGTGCTGCATGATGCACCCGTGGAGGATGGCGCCATGGCGCGAGAGGGCCTCGGCCATGTCCCGGCCGTGTTTCTCCCACAGTTGGCTGGAGCCTTCTATATCAGTGAACAGGAAGACGGGCACAGGCTATGCCTCAGTACACAAGGTGAGAAGGACTCTCGTTACACGTATCATCCGAAAAACACGTATCGCCAGTCGCTGATCGTCCTGAGTGGGATTGAGGCAGTCCCTTCAGGCGATTGCTCAGATTGTAGGCCCAGCCCGGCACACCGTCAAGGGGCGAGGGCTGCGCCCCCATCACGCAAGACCGGCTGGAATGTGGCCAGTGGTTGCCCTTATACTGGTGGGGCGCGAGGGAACAAAGCACAGCCCCTTACGGGTATCGAAAGGATGACACGATGGCGACGAACTCCGCAATCGTTGAGGTGTTCTGGAAGGCCTACCAGGCATTGAAATCGAGCGAACGCCAGCAGGTGGCGGAGCGGATTCTGCGTGATAGAAAGCTCCTGGAGGACGTGGCTGACCATCTGCTGATTGAGAAGGCCAAGAGGGTCAAAGGCAAGTCCGTTGTCCACCGAAGTGAAGCCTATCGCTAGCGCACCTGTCACACCCTGGGCGTGATAGACAGCGCCAGCATGGGGCACAGGGCCACGCACAGGCCGCATACCTCGCAGCGGCGCTGGTCAATCTGGGGCGCCCTGTCGGGTATCTCGATAGCCAGGTGGGGACAGGCCTCCTGGCACCAGCGGCAGGTGATACAGCGCTTCTCGTTGACCTGCACCTGTTGGCGGGGCAGCGGGCCACCCATGACCAGCGGCACCTCGCCTGCGGGCACGCGGGATACGTCGGTGGTGAGCTGGCGCAGGGCCAGCCCCTGTAGCTCGCGCAGGTTGCGGTGGCCCCGGGCCTCCATCCAGCCGGCAATCTCCTCCAGCCACTGCCGGGCGATGCCTACCCCCTCCACCAGCGTGGCGGTGCACGCCTGGGCCGAGGTGGCCCCAGCCATGACCAGGCGCAGCACGTCCAGCCCGCTCTGCACCCCGCCGCAGCCACTGATGTCCATAGAAACGTCTTCCATCCGGAACTGGGCGACGCGGCCCAGGATGAAGGGCAGGTGCCAGCTCGCCGAAGGGATGCCGCCCCTGAACAGGGGGTAGTCAGGGAACAGGGCAGGCTTTGCCGTATCCAGGTCAATGAACAGGGTGGGGTCGGGCACGATACGAGTATCGGCGTACTGGACCCCGCGGCAGCCGCTGTCCTGGACGGCCTTGGCCGAGCGCAGAGGATCTGGGGAGTGGCCGGGCAGCTTGACCGAGGCGGGCACCCGCAAGCGCTGGGCGCAGTAGCGTGCCCAACGCGCCACCAGCTCCGGGTAGTGGCCGGGTGCCTGCGGGAAGAGCTCGCCCGTGTCGGGCCAGATGCCGCCGGTGACGGGGCAGCCCAGGTTCAGCTCGACGCCGTCGGCGCCGGAGCGGTTGACCAGGTCGCAAAGCTGCTCCCAGCCCTCCTCGGTGTAAGCGTAGATGCTGGCGATGACCTTGCATCCGGTGCCATCGGCGGCCTCCTTGACCCGGCTGATGAAGTCCAGGTAGGACTGGTCGTCGGGCCAGGTCTGGAAGGTCGTGCCCCGGGGGTTGAGGGCCAGGGCGTAGTCGGGCGCAACCTTGCCTAGCTTGTTCCCGTAGCGCGGGCCGTTCACCTTGGGCACTTTCGGTCGCCAGCGGCCCCGTCCGTCGCTGGACAGGAGGGCAAAGGCGGGCCGGTACATGGCGGCGGTGAGCTTGCGGCGGACGACCTCCTCGGCAAAATAGGTCTTGGTCACCAGGGCGCCCCAGCCGGCCCGGGCGGCTTTGGCGCAAATCTCGACGGACTGGGTGGATGGGCCGCCGGCCACGATGATCGGGTTCTTCAAGGGTATGCCCATATAGGTAGTGGTCAGGTCAACCATAAATAGCCTCAGCAACAGGGATAGGCCACATTATAGCAGTTGCCCCAGCCGCAAGCGGGCTATAATGCTAATCGGTCAGGACAGCGTCCAACAGAGGAGGAGGTAGACATGGGTGATAAGGGACGTTCCTCGACAAGCATGGATGGGGACGGGCTGTGGCAGCTTGCCCGAGCCGCGGGCATGCCTCGCCGGCGGTTTCTGGCGTTGCTGGCGGCGGGCGGCGCGGTGGCGGTGCTGAGTGCTTGTCGGGCGCCTACGCCGACTCCCCCAGCGACGGCCACCCCGGTGCCCACCCCAACCCCCACAGCGGCGCCGCTGCTTTCGGTACAGCCCCCCGGGCTGAGGCGGGTTATCGCCTCCTCACCCCCGGTCTACGAGAGCCCGCTGGAGCTGGTCCGGGGGCTGGTCACACCCATACCCCTGTTCTTCCAGCGCAACCACGGGGCCACGCCCCGCATAGACGCCAGGGACTGGCGGCTGCGCGTCGAGGGCAACGCGGTAGAGCGTCCCCTGGACCTGTCTTATGACGATATCCTGGCCCTGCCCTCCCGTTCCCATATCCGCTGGGTGGAGTGCGCCGGAAACGCCCGCAGCTTCTTCGCCCTGTTCCAGGGCAAACCAGCCGCTGGCGGGCAGTGGAAGCTGGGGGCCATCGGCGTCGCCGAGTGGACCGGCGTCCCCCTGGCCGCGGTGCTGGATAGGGCCGGGGTGAAGAGAGATGCCGTGGACGTGCTGCTGGAGGGCGGGGACGGGCCCAGGGTCCACCGCCCCATCCCTGTAGAAAAGGCCAGGGACCCCGACACGCTGCTGGCCTACGCCATGAACGGCGAGGCCCTGCCCCCCGACCACGGCTTCCCCCTGCGGGCCATCGTGCCCGGGTGGGTCGGCGTGAGCAACATAAAATGGCTGGTGCGCGTCGAGGTCTCCAACCAGAGGATACAGACGCCCTTCAACACGGCCAGCTACATCCTGGATGGCCCGGACTACCCGGACAAGCCGGCGCTGACGCTACAGACGCTGAAGAGCGCGGTCGCCCTGCCCTGGGAGGGGACCATACCCCGGGGGCGGCAGACCATCCGGGGCTTCGCCTGGTCGCCCCATGGTCGCATAGCCAGGGTGGAGTACAGCCTCGACGGCGGCAAGACCTGGGCCGACGCCCGCCTGGAAGAGCCCAACACCCAGTACGTCTGGGTGCGCTGGTCCTTCCCCTGGGAGGCCACGCCGGGGACCTACGGCATCATGACCCGGGCCACCGACGAGGCCGGCAACGCGCAACCCGATAGCGTCCCCTGGAACGCCCAGGGCTACCTGTACAACGCCGTGGTGCCCCACCCGGTCACGGTCAGCTAGGCCCCAACCGTGGCCCGCAGCGGCAATCCATGAATTGCCGCTACGGAGGTATAATTGGCCTGCTCGGTCAGATCGGTCCGATCGGTCGGATTGGCCAACTGGCCGTGCGTTGAGGTGGTGTATGGTCAAGAAGGTGAGCGCGTCGGCAGCCAAGGCACAGCTTGCGGAGCTTGTGCTGGGGGTGGCCTACCGGGGTGACCGCGTAGTCATCGAGCGGCGGGGCAAGCCCGTGGCTGCCCTGGTCAGTGTGGAAGACCTGGAGCGTTTGGAACAGACACAGCCTACAGCGGCGAGCCAGCGGGGCGCCCTGGCGATACTGGGACTGTGGAAGGACTGGCCCAAAGAGGAGCTTGATGCCCTGGTAGCCGACATCTACGCCGAGCGTGACAGGGACACGGGCCGTCCGGTGGACATGAAAGACCTCTAGCCGGATGTACCTGCTGGATACAGACATCCTGGTCAACGTGCTGGGCCCCGTGCCGTCGAAGGCGCTGGCTGCGAAGCTGGCGCTGGTGCCTGTAGAGCAACAGTTGACTTCAAGCATTACGCTAGCGGAGCTATTGTACGAGGCTTACCGCAGACAGGAGCGCACAGCAGCAACCTTGGAGCAGGTGGAGAGGCGAGTCATTTCCGCTTTGCCCATATTACCTTTCGATGCCGAAGCGGCGCGCAGGTACGGCGAGATTAGGGCCACTCTTGAACGGCAGGGGATGCGGCTGGCCGATGCTGATTTGCGCATCGCAGCGATCGCCCTGGCCCAAGGCTTGACCGTGGTGACGGGTAACGTGCGCCACTTCCAGCGCGTACCGGGGCTGGCGGTGGAGAACTGGCTGGAGGGCCAGACGCCGTAGGGGCGAACGGCCGTTCGCCCCTACGCTTTGTCTACACCTCCATCAGGTCCTGGCCTACGATGATGGGGCCGGGGAAGACCTCGTGGGCGCGGGCCAACTCGCGCTCCATGGCGCCGGGGGCGTCCATGGCATCGCCGATGTGGGTGAGCACCAGCCTCTGCACCCCAGCCTGTCGGGCCACCCGGGCAGCGCCCAGCGTCCCAGAGGTGAAGCCTTCCAGCGGCGTGCCCGCGATGTTCTCCTCCAGGTCGTGGGCGCAGTAGACCAGGGTGTGGGAGCCGGTAGCTAGTCGCGCCACGCTTTCGCACGGCGTAGTATCGCCGGAGAAGACGATGGTCCGCTCCGGCGTCTCCAGCCGGTAGGCCAGGCTCTCCAGATAGGGCTGGGAGTGGTGGGCCTCGGCGGTAGTCACTTTCCAGCCATCGCCCTGCACCTCGGCCCCTGGTCCTAGCTCAATGACCTCCGGCTGGGGGTGGGGGCGGGGGAAGACGCCGCCCTTCTTCCGATAGATGTGCACGCTGCCCGGCGCGTTGAGGCGGCCCTCAATGTCGTCGGCGTAGACGCCGTCCTTCGAGAAAAGCAGGTCCGTGATGCGGGCGGTGCCCCTGGGGCCGTATGCCTTGAGAGGGCCGGCCTTGCCCGCGCCCTCCTGCCAGCGGCACAGGGTGAAGGTGCCGTAGTCGGCGTTGTGGTCGAAGTGGTGGTGGGTGAAGAAAAGGCAGCCCACACTTGCCGGCGAGAAGCCTGCGCGGGCAACCTGAAAGGTTGCGCCCGGCCCGCAGTCGAACATCAGTGTGGCCCGGTCCAGCACCACCAGGTAGGCGGAGCCGGTGCGCTGGGGCCGGGGCCGGGGGCTACCCGTGCCGAGAAGGATCAGACGGAGCATAGGTGTTCCTCCTATCCTAGAGGTCATTCTGAGCAAGGACATGCAGCGCGTGTGTTGCCCTGTGCCCCCATGTATGACATAGGCCGGATGATTTTGAATCCTGGGGAGGTGTGTTCTGTCGTTGCGAGTGACCGCCAGGGCCAAAGTCCCGATGTATCGGGATACTCTCGGCGTAAGACCAGGGGCATCCCGACAAGTCGGGACTTCGCCGCTGCCGCGTCTCGCAACGACAGAATGGATGTCATTCAAAGCCCCGACGCGTTGGGACGAAGAATCTCGTGATTATGCCCTTTACCAGGACGTGCCACGAGATTCTTCAGTCGCTTCGCTCCTTCAGAATGACATGGGGGCCCGGGCCGTCCAGCGCTTGCCGTAGCTCGGCGATGAAGGCGCTGGCCGAGGCCGCTGGGTCCCTGGCCCCCTTGATCATCTGGAGCAGGCGGCTGCCCACGATGACCCCGTCGGCCACGGCGGCCACCCGGCGGGCGGCCTCGGCGGTGGATATGCCAAAGCCCACGCACAGGGGGAGGTCCGTCGCCTGGCGCACGCGCCTTACGAACGCCTCCAGGTCTGCGGGCAGGCTGGCCCGGGCGCCGGTGACGCCGGTCAGCGAGACCAGGTAGATGAACCCCCGCGAGTGCTCGGCCACCAGCCGTATGCGGTCAGGCGGGCTGGTGGGGGCCAGCAGGTACACCAGGTCGAGGCCGTGGCCCTGGGTGGCCAACTCCAGGCCGGCGCCCTCGTCCGGAGGCAGGTCGGGGACGATCAGGCCATCCACCCCGGCCTCGGCGCAGGCGGCGCAGAAGGCGTCCAGCCCGTAGTGGAACACGGGGTTGTAGTATGTCATGAACACCAGGGGCAGGCGAACACCACGCTCCCGGAGGCGCCGGGCGGTGTCGAGGCAGGCCCGGGGTGTCGTTCCCGCCTCTAGCGAGAGGTGGCTGGCCTCCTGGATGGTGGTGCCGTCGGCCAGGGGGTCAGAGAAGGGGATGCCCAGCTCCACGATGTCGGCGCCGGACGCCTCCAGGGCGGGGACCACCTCGAGCGTGGTCTCAATGCTGGGATAGCCCACCGTCAGATAGGGTATCAGGGCCTTGCGGCCAGGCTTGAACGCCCTGCCCAGGCTCACAGGGTCACCCCCAGGGCCTGGGCCACAGTGTGCATGTCCTTGTCCCCCCGCCCCGAGAGGCAGACCAGGATAATGGCATTGGGGCCGGCCTTGCGGGCCAGGCGGGCGGCGTAGGCCAGGGCGTGCGCCGGCTCCAGGGCAGGGGCGATGCCCTCGGTGGCGCACAGGAGCTTGAAGCCCTCCAGGGCCTCGTCGTCGGTGACGGCGACGTACGTTGCGCGCTCGCTGTCCTTGAGGTAGGCATGCTCCGGCCCCACACCCGGGTAGTCCAGGCCCGCCGATATGCTGTGGGTGGGCAGCACCTGCCCGTGTTCGTCCTGCATCAGGTAGGACAGGGCGCCGTGGAGAACGCCCGGCTGTCCCCGGTTGAGCGAGGCGGCGTGCTGCCCGGTGTCCAGCCCCTTGCCCGCAGCCTCCACCCCCACCAGCTTCACCCCTTCGTCGCGCAGGAATGGGTAGAACGTGCCCATGGAGTTGCTGCCGCCGCCCACGCAGGCCACCGCGTAGTCGGGCAAGCGGCCGTACTGGGCCAGCACCTGGTCCTGGGCCTCCGTCCCGATGACCGACTGGAAGTCGCGCACCATCACGGGATAGGGGTGCGGCCCGACCACGGAGCCTAGCAGGTAGTGGGTAGTGTCCACGTTGGTCACCCAGTCGCGGATGGCCTCGTTTATGGCATCCTTGAGCGTGCGGCTCCCCGAGCCCACGGGGCGGACCTCAGCGCCCAGCAGCTTCATGCGGAACACGTTGAGCGACTGGCGCTGGATGTCCTCTGTCCCCATATAGACCACGCACTCCAGGCCGAGCTTGGCGCATACCGAGGCGGTGGCCACCCCGTGCTGTCCGGCGCCGGTCTCGGCCACGATGCGCGGCTTGCCCATGCGCTGGGCCAGCAGCCCCTGTCCCAGGGCGTTGTTGATCTTGTGGGCGCCGGTATGGGCCAGGTCCTCCCGCTTGAGCAGGATGCGGGCGCCGCCACAGTGCTGGCTCAGGCGCTGGGCGTAGTAGAGGGGCGTGGGCCGCCCCGCGTAGTGGCGGAGCAATGAGGCCAGCTCCTGCTGGAAGGCGGCATCCTGGCGGGCCTGAGTGTAGGCGGCCTCGAGCTGGGCCAGGGCGGCCATCAGGGTCTCGGGGACGAACTTGCCCCCGTAGGCGCCGAAGTAGCCTCGGGGATCGGGGAGGAGACTACGTGACCGGCTCACTTGGAATGGTCTTTCGGAGTAGCGTTCCGGCACAGCGAAGCCAGAAGGTCAGCTTGGGGGGCTTCACGAGATTCATCGAGCCAGGCAAGTACGTCCACGTCACCGAGTCTGCGATGGATGCGCTCCCTCAAGGCGCGAGCACGCTCCAAGACCTCAGCGAGAGAAGGTTTGCGTTGCTGCTTCGCGTCTTGGCCCAACTGACCGCAAAGGCCGCGGCCAGTTTCATTGGCACAGCACCCTGAGCGCATTTCGTCCATGGCTAACACACTATATCACGCCTGTCGAAGTCACCGTTCCGTCGCCCGCGCCCGCTTGATGAAGCTCTTGATCTTGCTCAGGTCCTTGGTCGCGTTGGTCTCGACGCCCGAGGATACGTCCACCCCCCAGGGGCGGACGCGCTCGATGGCCTCTCCCACGTTGCCCGGCGTAAGCCCCCCAGCCAGCAAGAAGGGGACCTGCCGGGCAAGCTGTCCGGCCAGCGTCCAGTCCATGGCCTGGCCGGTGCCCCCGTACTGGCCAGGCACCGCCGACTCCACCAACAGCAAGCCCCCTTGTGGGGCTAGCGCCTCACGATAGGGCAGAATGCGGGCCAGGGCGGCTGACACGTCCGTGCCGGGCGGCAGCCGGAGGGCCTTGATGACCGGCGCCTCGACCTGGAGGCAATACTCCACAGGCTCGTCGCCGTTGAGCTGGACCCATTCCAGGGGACAGGCCCGGGCTGCGGCATTAACCTCCGCGACGGGCGCATCGGCGAAAACGCCCACCAGGGCGGGCCGGGGCACCCCCATCCTGTACCACATCTCTAGCGCCCGGGCCACCTCCTGGGCCATGTCCAGGGTCACCCGCCGGCGGCTGGGGGCGAAGACCACGCCCACGAAGTCGGCACCGGCCTCGGCGGCCACCAGCGCCTGCTCAGGCAAGCTGAGGCCGCAGACCTTGACCCTCACCCCACCAGCTCCTTCACCTTGGCGGCAATATCGTGGGCCGTGACCAGGGCCTCGCCCACCAGGATGGCGTGCACACCCACCCGCACCAGGCGCTCGACGTCGGCCCGCCCCTGGATACCGCTTTCGCTGACCACAGTGTGGCCGGGCGGGATGTGAGGGCGCAGTTGCTCCGTCACTGATAGGTCTACTTTGAGGGTGGTCAAATCACGGTTGTTGATGCCGATTATGGCAGCCCCAGCTTCCAGGGCGGCATCCAGCTCGCGATGGCTGTGCACCTCCACCAGGGCGTCTATGCCGATGCCCCGACCCTCTTCGATGAGATGGCGCAGGTCCCTGGGGGGCAGCGCGGCGACAATGAGCAGGTAGGCGTCCGCCCCGTAGGCCCGGGCCTCCCAGACGTGATAGGCGTCTACGAGGAAGTCCTTGCGCAGGACGGGGACCCTGGAAGACCTCCTGTCCAGGGCCTCGCGCGCCGACGACAGGTGCTCCAGGCTGCCCTGGAAGTAAGCGTCCTCGGTGAGCACGGAGATGGCGGTGGCCCCGCTGTCCACGTACGTGGTGGCCAGGACAACCGGGTCGTAGTCCTCCACCAGCAAGCCTTTGCTGGGCGAGGCCTTCTTGCATTCGGCGATGAGCCGGGGCCACCCTGTCGGCCCGGGCTGGAGCGTGGCGGCGAAATCTAATGGGGACGGGCGTGCCTCAATGCGCTTCTCCAGCTCGCGCAGGGGCAGGCGCTTCTCGCGAAGCAGGGCGCGCTTGTGGGCTAGAACATCATCCAGGAACACGGCCGCTTTTTTTCATCCCCCGATACCCGCCCTAAAGGGCGGGGCTAACACCTCCCATGCCCCTTCAGGCCGGGGTGGGTTGGTCACCGTAGCCCCGCCCTTCAGGGCAGGGCTTCGCATCCCCATATTACCCCGCCGTGAACGGCGGGGCGGCTGTGGCTAGCCGACCACTTATCCTTGATCCGCCATCAGAGACGAAGACCTGGAAAACCCGCTGCCTTGGCGACACCCCGTGAACCGGCCAACCGTAGGGGCGCCCCGATGCATCGGGGCGCCCCTACGCCTTGCTGCACCACCTGGGCGAGAAAACTGCCCGTTCGGGTAGACATAATAGTCGGCGGATTTTGGTCATTGATAGGTATTGACCAGAAGCCCGAAGCCTAGTGTGGTGATAGCCCCGCCCTTCAGGGCGGGTATTGGTGACATCATGCCGCCACCGACTGGCTGGTCTTGACCAGGGCCTCCAGGGCTGCTCTGGCCCGCCCGCTGTCTATGCTCTCGCGGGCCAGGGCAACGCCCTCCCGCAGGTCGTCGGCGGCGTCAGCGGCGACCAGGGCCGCCGCCGCATTGAGCACGACCGCCTCGCGCCGCGGGCCGGGCAAGCCAGCCAGCACCTCGCGCAGTATGCGCGCGTTGTCCTGGACGGAGCCGCCCTTGAGGACCTCCCAGCCCGCGGGCGTCAGCCCCAGAGAGGCCGCGTCCACCTCGTAATGATGGACCTGTCCCCCCTTCAGCTCGCAGATGTGGCTGGGGGCGCCGATAGAGAGCTCGTCCAGGCCGTCGTGCCCATGGACCACCAGGGCATGGCGGCAGTCCAGACGCTCGAGCACCTCAGCCAGCCCCTTGGTGAGGCCGGCCTCGGGCACACCCAGCACCTGAGAGCGGGCGCCCGCCGGGTTGGTCATGGGGCCCAGCAGGTTGAACACGGTGCGGATGCCGATCTCGCGGCGAGGGAGGGCGGCATGTTTCATGGCTGGGTGGTACAGGGGGGCGAACATGAACCCCATGTTGCTGTTGTCCAGGCAGGCCCGCACGCCCTCGGGGCCGAGGTCTATCTTGACGCCCAGGGCCTCCAGGCAGTCGGCGCTGCCGCAACCCGAGGTAAAGGCGCGGTTGCCGTGCTTGGCCACCTTGATGCCGGCGCCGGCGGCCACCAGGGCGGCGCCCGTGGAGATGTTGAAGGTGCCCGAGAGGTCGCCGCCGGTGCCACAGGTGTCTACCACGGGGTAGGGCACGTTCACCCGCAACACCTTCTCCCGCATTACTTTGGCGAAGCCCACCAGCTCGTCAATGTTCTCGCCCTTGAGGCGGAGGCCGAGCAGGAAGGCGCCGATCTGGGCGGAAGTAGCCTCGCCGCTCATTATCTCGCCCATGACGGCGGCGGCCTCCTGCTCTGAGAGGTGCCGCCCTTCAACGATACCTGAGATTGCTTCACGGATCATGACAGTGCACTCTCCCTACGTTAAGAAACAGAGACCAGAATCCTGAGACTCTGGGGCAGGTCGGACTCCCCGATTGTGTCCAGGCCCGGGGGCAACGGCTCACCATGCCTGCGGTAGGAGGCGATGAATAGCCGAATGCCCTCCTGGATGTCAGTGATGGCCTCTTCGAGAGTCTCGGAGTCCACGAAGCACCCGGGCAGCGCTGGCACCTCGGCCCGCCACAGGCCGTCCTCCTGCTTGGAGACCGTCACTTCAACGCCGTATGTTTGCATTTGCGCACTCCACCCCTGGGCGGACATCCCGATGCGTCGGGGTGCCCGCGCCCGCGCCCCGCCGGGGAGGACACGGAGTTCCTCCCCTACGGGATACCTATTCTATCACTCCCTGGTGGGCATGCTAAGGAAATTCCTGAGCAGGTCCTTGCCCACGGCGGTCATGATGGACTCCGGGTGGAATTGCACCCCCTCCATGGGGTACTGCCTGTGGCGAACGCCCATGATGACGCCGTTGTCCGTCCAGGCGGTGACCTCCAGGCATTCGGGGAAGCCCTCCCGGTAGATGGCCAGGGAGTGGTAGCGGATGGCCTCGAAGGGGTTGGGCAGGCCCCGGAACACGCCCTTGGCGTCGTGGTGGACCAGGGACATCTTGCCGTGCTTGATCTCGCCGGCCGGGCCGACCTTGCCCCCGTAGGCATAGCCGATGCACTGGTGGCCCAGGCACACGCCCAGCAGGGGGATGCGCCGCCCGAAGTGGCGGATGACCTGGGGCGAGATGCCCGCCTCGGCGGGGGTGCACGGGCCGGGTGATATGACGATGCGCTCCGGGGCCAGGGCCTCGATGTCAGCTAGCGTGGCCTTGTCATTGCGGACAACGGTCACCTCCTGGCCCAGCTCGCTGAGGTACTGGTACAGGTTGTAGGTGAAGCTATCGTAGTTGTCTATGAGCAGGAGCATGAGGCTATTCTACACCCCGGGCGGCGACCGGGGGTAATGTGGTGTGGCAACATAGCCCCGCCCTTCAGGGCGGGTACGACGGCGCCAACCATCACCCGCCGCGAACGGCGGGGCTATCATCACACCAGGCCGGCACGCCTCTTCTGTTGGCCAATGTAGTGGACCACGGCTGCCATATCGCCCTCGGCGATGGCATGGGCGTAATAGCCGCTGGCCCAGAGGTGGTTGCTGTGCATGTCCAGCCTAAGCTCAGGGTAGGCCTGAAGAATGCGCCGCGACGAGATGCCCTTGACCATATTCATGACCCTGGCCAGGTCCGCCCGCGTTGTCCTCACCAACATGTGCACGTGGTCCGGCATTGTCTCATACGACGGAACATCGTACCCCTTTTCAGCGATGACCTGGTCAATGACCTGGCGCAGCTTGTCTTCCACCTCTTCATGGAAGACCTGGCACCGCCGGTACGTAGACCACGTGCAATGGTAGAGCGTCGTCTTGCTTCCGTCACCCGCCGTGAACGGCGGGGCTATGTGGGCAATTCTGCCTCCCCTACGCCCGCCGCAGCTCGGCCACAAAGTCGGCGATGCCGGCGGCCAGGTCGTACTTGGGCGCGTAGCCCAGCTCGGTGCGGGCGCGCGACAGGTCCATGGGGAAGTCCCGGCGGGTGCCCGGGCGCTCCGCCGGGCCGGGCAGCACCTCGACGGTAACGGTGGGGCAGGCCTGGCGGATGGCGGCGGCCACGTCCTCGGGGCGGGACAGGACGCTGGTCCCGATGTTGAAGGCCCGGCTGTTGAGCGGGCGCTCGCAGGCCAGGGCCACCCCCTGGACCACGTCCTTGACGTAGACGTACTCGTTGATGCCGAAGCGGCGCGGGTCCAGGCGGGCCGGGCCGCCCCTGGCCGCGGCCTCCACGGCGTCGTGGAAGGCCATGCCCCCGGCGGAGCCGCCGGCGTAGTGGCCCCGGCCATACACCTGGGCGAAGCGGGTCATGGCCAGTTCGAAACCATACTTGGCGGCGTAGGCGCGCAGGATGTGCTCGCAGGAGACCTTGCTGGCCGAGTAGAAGGTGTCCTCGCCCAGCAGGAAGTCCTCGGTGATGGGCGCGGTGGCCGGCACGCTCCAGTTGTAGACGCCGAAGGTAGAGGCGAAGGCCAGGCGGCGGACCCCGCTGAGGCGGGCAGCCTCGGCCACGGTGATGGTGCCCACCACGTTGACGCTCAGGCCGGTGTAGGGGTGCTCCGAGACCTTCGGCCCGATGAAGGCCGCCGAGTGGAACACGGCCTCCGCCTGGTGGTCCCGGATGGCCTCCATCAGCGCCGGCAAGTCCCGGATGTCCCCGGCGATGGCGGGCACGTCGCCGGCCACTGAGCGCACGTAGGCCGGGTTGGGGGCGACGTCATAGATGATGACCTTGTGGCCGCGCCCGGCCATCTCCCGGGCCAGGTGACAGCCCACAAGCCCGGCGCCGGTAATCAGGATGTTCATAGCAGGCCTCCGTAGGTTCCAGCTTAGCCCTGCCCTTCAGGGCGGGTTTCGTGATCCCCCTCTCCCACGCCACCGCCAAGAAGCCTGGCGCGCTGTTCAGCCCCGCACCAGCGGGATTCGCCCCCTATGGCAAAGCGACTTCGGTCCTGGCCCCGGTCGCCTTGTTTTCGATCACCAGCTTCCCGTTGGCGACTCGCTGCAACTGGCGGTTGGCGTTGAGCAACTCGATGCCGTAAATGGTGCCGTCCGGCGCCAGGTCAACATTCAGCTCGTCGCTAACGTGGATGGTCTCCACCTGGGCCACCTTCTCCTGTAGCTTCAGGTAGGCGATGTTGTACCGAGGGTCGTATGTCAGGTCCACGGCTCACCCCCTCAGAAGTACCTGGTCAATACGCTGATCACAAGCCACCCTTCAGCCTCGGGCACTGCATAGACTTCCACTTGCTTGGTTTCATAGCGCCTGCCCCTCCACGGCCCCTGGAAAGCGAAATTGCGTCGGAAGCCCTGCCGGTCCAGCTTGGCCGGGAACATCTCCCCCTCCAGGACGGTCGCCACAACCTCGCTCTCGGTGGCGCCGCGTTCCGCCAGACGCGACACCGCGTGAGGGTGTAGGCGGACGGTCACGCGGCGCTCCACCTCATACTACACCATGTCACCCGCCCTGCGCCTTCCGTAGCTTCTCGGCCCTGGCGAAGTCAGCCTGGGCCTCCTTTCCCATGCCTAGCGCCTGGTAGGCGTAGCCCCGGTTGTTGCAGGCGGCGGCGTCCTTGGGGTCGAGCTGGATGGCCCGGGTGTAGTCAGCGATGGCCTCTTTAGGCTGCCCCAGTTTGCGGTAGGCGATCCCCCGGTTGTTGTAGGCGGCGGCGTCCTTGGGGTCGAGCTGGATGGCCCGGGTGTAGTCGGCGATGGCCTCTTTATGATCTCCGGCCTCGCGCGTCTCGTTCCCCGCTTTGAGCCAATCCTCGGCCGTGCGGGCGGGCGCCGCCACACGCGGCGGGACTGCGGTGAGCGTTGGCGTGGGCGGAGGCGGAGGTGGAGGTTGGCGCGCCGCTGGGGCAGGAGAAGGCGTCTGCCACCGTGGGCGGGCCTTGAGCACCGGCGTGCCCGGCGCAGGCTTGCCGCGCACATCCACGTGGTAGGTCCACTCGGCTTTCTGCTGGACTTCTGCCTCGTCCGGGTAGCAGGCCACCGCCACCTCATAGCAGTCCTCGGCCTCCACGAAGCGGGAGGTGAGCACCTCCCAGATAAGGCACGTGTCGGGGGGGAGGCTTCTCAGGAACGAGTGGCGCTGGGGAAGGTTGTCCTGGGCATGTTGCACCGCCCACTCCCGGGCCTGGACAATGTTATAGCCGCCAGTTAGCTCTCCGTAGGCGTCGAAGGGGTCCTTCTTCTGGATAACGACCTGGATGTTTCCGTCGCCTACCTGTGTGACTTTGGCCTCTTGTTGCTGGCGAACGGCATGCACAGCCGGCGCGTTGTCGGCCTTGTCCTTTTCGTCACCCATATGTGCCTCCCGCGGCCGTGGTAGGCCCATTGTGGCCCGTTCGGGGGCGCCGGTCAAGTGGCGGAGGGGCGCCCCTACGGTTTGCGCCACGCACACGCTATGCAGCATATGAGATCGGACCGGAAAACAGACCTGCAACCAGGCCTGGCTAGCCCCGGAGCAGCTTTCGGAATCCCTCTCGGCCCAGCTTGGCATCCGCCAGCACCTTGGAAATGAGCCCAGGCCCGAGGTCTTCGCCCTTGTGTACTGGAACTACCGTTTTGCGACCGTCAGGATGTGCCATGAACACATGGCTTCCCTTTTGGCGCACCACATCGAAACCGCCTCGACGAAGGGCAGCTATCACCTGCTCGCCGGTTACCGTCGGCAGGCGGCTCATACCGCGACCCGATGGACTCCCACCAGTTCCAAGCTGGGGGCCTCTGCGCCCTCGGTGACTTCGAGGTACAGCTCCATGGCCTCTCTCACTCGCTCCATGAGCTCATCCATGGACCGGGCCTGAGTATGGCATCCGGGCAAGGAAGGGACGCTGGCCACCAGGTAGCCTGCTTCATCCCGTTCGATTACCACCGTAAACTCCCGCTTCACCCTTGCCTCCTCCACTATGACGACTTTCGTGGCCGTGGTAGGCCCATTGTGGCCCGTTCAGGGGCCCGGGTCAAGCCCCAAGGCGTAGGGGCATGGCGCGCCATGCCCCTACGTTCGCCCCCACCCGGGACGGTCGGGTTGGGAAACCCGAACTCTGGTCAATGCCTTTTGCCCTTGCTTCCGGCGGCCCTGTGTGGTAAAAGTGATAGCAGCAATTAGCGATAATCTCGTCGGAGGCAAAAATGCGGCGGAGTCATCTCATTGTAGTCGGTCTCGTAGCGCTGGGCCTGGTGGCGGCAGCCTGCGGCGGTGGCGCCCAACCAACCAAGGCGCCGGTTTCACCGGAGGAACGGGGCAAGCAACTGGCCAACGCCCAGGGCTGCCTGGGCTGCCACAGCACCGATGGTTCTCCCCTGGTCGGCCCCACCTGGAAGGGGGCGTATGGGGGTAGCGTGGAGCTCGCTGACGGCTCGCGGGTTACAGCGGACGACGCCTACCTCACCGAGTCTATCCTTGACCCCAACACCAAGATCCACAAGGGCTTCCCGGCGGGCACCATGCCCAGTTTCCAGGGAATCCTCTCCCCGGACGACATACAGGCTTTGATCGCCTACATGAAAACATTGAGGTAGGCTGGACGCAGATACCTCTGTAGACTCACCTGGCCTATCCCCCTTCTGGGCTTCCCTTACCGCCCGGAAGATAGTAGGATAGTGCGAGTTGCATTTGGTTCATGGTCCTGGTCGTGCCCGGCAAACTAGCGGAACGAGGTCTGTTACATCATGCCCAAGAGAACATACCAGCCCAAACGGGTGCACCGGAAGCGGCGCCACGGTTTCCTGGTCCGTATGGCCACCCGTGCCGGCAGAGAGGTGTTGATGCGGCGCCGCCTCAAGGGACGTCGCCGGCTGGCGGTGTAGCTGGCGCTATGGCTACGGATGCGCAGAGAGCAGCGGCTGACCGGCGGTACCCGCTGGGAGGAGCTATGGCGCTCGGGACGGAGCTGGTCCAACCAGCTTCTGGTGCTGCGGGCGCGGCCCAGCGGGTCCCAACCGTCTCGGGTGGGTTTCTCGGTGGGCCGCAAGCTGGGTGGGGCGGTAGTCCGCAACCGGACTCGCCGCCGGTTACGGGAGGCTACTCGCCCGCTTCCGCTCCGCTCAGGATGGGACCTGGCTATCGTGGCCCGGGCGCCGGCGATGCAGGCGGACTTCGCCACCCTCAAGAGAGCTGTGGAAGACCTGTTGCGGCGGGCCGGGCTTCTCGGGCACCCTGGAGCTGAAGGCCGTTGACAAAGCTGGTCCTTGGCCTCATCGTAGCTTACCAGCGCTGGCTATCGCCCACTTTCGCCCCCCCTTGTCGCTACCAACCTACCTGCTCCCACTACGCCTCGGAGGCTGTAAGGCGCTTCGGTTGGCGGCGTGGGGGGTGGCTCGCCCTCCGCCGGCTGGCCCGGTGCACCCCCTGGGGCAGCTTCGGCTATGACCCTGTTCCCTCCCCCGCAAGGGGGGAGGAGGACGTGTGTAGCGTTTGCGTAGCGGGGGACACTCGCGTGCATCGTCCGCTGGCTTCGTCGCTGCGCCGGGCCGGGGCATGGTGGTCCCTGGCGCTGGTTGTAGCCCTGGTGCTGGGGGCCTGCGTCCCTGGCCGGCAGCGCCCGGTGGGTGGGTGGTCCGGCCCGGAGCCGGTGGGCAGTGCCGTCTACGTAGGCACCATGGAGGGCCGCTTGCTGGCCCTGGAAGTGAAGCCCGAAGCCAGGGCAAAGCTCTGGGAGTTCCCCCCAGCAGGGCAAAAAGAGCTGGAGGCCATATACACCAGCCCGCTGGTTGTCCAGGGGCGCGCCTATTTCGGCGACTTCGAGGGCAAGGTCCACGCGCTGGACGCCAGCAGCGGCGACCAGGTCTGGGAGTTCGATATGGGTGCTCCAGTGTTCGCCGGACTGGCCCAGGGAGATAGCGTGGTAGTGGCTGCCAGTGCTGGGGGCCGGGTGGTTGCCCTGTCCGCCGAGACCGGCGAGCCGCGCTGGAGCTTCGACGGCGCCAGGGACGGCGTGTGGGCTACCCCGGCTGTCGCCGGAGGCACGGTTTTCGTGGCCTCCCTGGACCACTTCCTCTATGCCCTGGACCTTGGGTCCGGCCAGCGCCGGTGGACCTTCGAGGCCCGCGGCGCCCTGGCCGCCGAGCCGCTGGTCAGCGGGGACCTGGTCTACCAGGGGTCCTTTGGCCAGAGGCTTTATGCCCTGAATGCCCGGGATGGCCGCCTGGTCTGGGAGTTCGCGGGGGACGGCTGGTTCTGGGGGCGGCCCGTCGTGGTGGACGGAACGCTGTACGCTCCGTCCCTGGGGCGCCGCCTCTACGCCCTGGACGCGACCACCGGCGCTCAGAAGTGGGCGTTCGACGCCAAGGCGCCTCTGCGGTCGTCCGCGGTAGTGGCCGGGGATACGGTGGTAGTCGCCACCGAGAAGGGCGATGTGTACGCGGTGCACCGGCTGACCGGTGTGCAGCGGTGGTCCACCAAGGCCGGTGCCAACGTGGTCGCTCCCCTGTCCGCCTCGGGTGAGACGGTGTACGTGTACGCCCTGGACCACACCATCTACGCCTTCAGCGTGCGCAACGGGCAAAAGCTGTGGAGCTGGAATACGTCGGTGAGTGAGAAGTAGCCTGTGGAACTGATTCTCGTCGCCTGGAACGAGGTCCTCCTCCGGCCCATGCTCAACGGGCTGCTCCTGTTCTACGGTCTGCTGTTCAACAGCTTCGGGCTGAGCATTGTCCTGCTCACCGTCGTGGTCCGCCTGATTACCCTGCCGCTGACCATGAAGCAGTTGAAGGCCACCAAGGCCATCTCCGTGATACAGCCCAAGCTCCAGGAGCTCCAGAAGAAGTACGGCAAAGACCGTCAGAAGATCTCCCAGGAGACCATGCGGCTCTACAAGGAGCACGGCATCAGCCCCATGGGTTGCGTGCTGCCCATGGTCATCCAGTTCCCAGTGTGGATCGGCCTGTATCAGGTCATAATCATGGCCCTCAACCTGACGCCTGAGGGATTGCTGGGCCTGTCGCGCGCCCTGTACTCCTGGCTGGGTGTGGCCCATGAGGCCATCCCCTTGAACGCCCAACTGCTGTGGCTGAACCTGGCCAGGCCCGATCCCACCCCGGTCCTGCCGGTGCTGACCGGCGCCAGCATGTGGGTCATGCAGAAGCAGACCACTCCGGTCAGCGCCGACCCTGCCCAGGCGGCCACCAACCGCATGATGCAGTGGATGTTCCCGTTGATGTTTGCCTTCTTGACCTTCAGTTTCCCCAGTGGCCTGGCCCTCTATTGGGTGATTTCCAACATCGTGGGCATAGTGATACAGTACTTCATCACGGGCTGGGGAGGGCTCAGACCAGCCCCTGCCCCCAAGGCGCAGCGCGGGGAAGAAGCAGATGGAAAAGCCAGAGCCGGCAAGCCTAGAGATAAGCGCTAAGACAGTGGACGAGGCGGTAGAGATCGCTCTCAAAGAGCTCAATCTCAGCCGCGAACAGGTCAAGGTCGAGGTCCTCAAAGAGGGGAAGAAGGGCCTGTGGGGCCTGGGCACCGAGTCCGCCCGAGTGCGGGTCACCGCGCAGTTGGAGGGGCCCAACCTCGAGGCCGTGGCTGTCGAGGTGTGCCACCAGTTGCTGCGCTTTATGGGCATCAAGGCCCAGGTGACCGCTGTGGACCCGCCACCCACTGTGACCACCCCGGTGTCCCTGGACATCCGCACCGACGACTCCGGCATCCTCATCGGACGTCGAGGGGAGACGCTGGCCGCGCTGCAGTTCATCATCAACCTGATGGTCGGCCGCCGCCTGCACGGTGAGGCGGGGGTGAGCCTGGACGTAGAGGGCTACCGACACCGCCACTATGAGTCGCTCCAGAACATGGCGCTGCGCGTGGCGGAGCGAGTGACGGCCACGGGGCGCCCTGTCACCCTGGAGCCCATGCCGGCCCGCGAGCGCCGGGTCATCCACCTGGCCCTGGCCGACCGGCCGGACGTATCCACCCAGAGCACGGGCGAAGGTGACGCCCGCCGCGTAGAGATCCGGCCCAAACAATAGGCACAGCCCACGCCTAGGGGGAGGAAGGAGAGACTATGCCCTTCACTGACCTGCGCCAGTTCCTGAACTACCTGGAGGACAAAGGACAGCTCCGCCCCGTCGCGGAAGAGGTGGACCCCGAGTTCGAGGTGGCCCGCCGGATGAACCAGGCCGCCCGCTCCCAGGGGCCGGCCCTCCTTTTTCAGAAGGTCCGGGGGTCGCCCATGCCGCTGGTGGGCGGCGTCTATGCCACCCGGGAGCGGCTATTCATGGCCATGGAGTGCACGGAGCAGACCTTCACCGAGCGCCTTACCCAGGGGATGGCACAGCCCTTGGCCCCCACGCTGGTGGCCTCCGGCCCTTGCCAGGAGGTGGTGCTTCTCGGTGATGACGCGGACCTGACCAGGTTGCCCGTGCCCACCTTCAGTCCCCAGGACGGCGGCCCCTACATCACGCTGGGACTGGTGTTCACCAAGGACCCGGAGACCGGTGTGCGCAATATGTCTATCATCCGTATTCAGCTCAAGGGCAAGCGCCGCCTGGGCATCATGGCCCGCACCTATCACCATACTGGCGTCCATCTGGGCAAGGCCGAGGCCCAGGGCCGGCCGTTGGAGATCGCCATCGCCATTGGCGGAGACCCGGTCATTCCCATCGCCAGCCAGTGGCGGGCCCCCTACGGGGTGGACGAGCTGGGGCTGGCCGGCGCCTTGCGCCGCGAGCCGGTCCCCCTGGTCAAATGCCGGACCGTGGACCTGGAGGTACCCGCCAACGCCGAGATCGTGATCGAGGGCCGCATACCGCCGGGCGTTCGGGAGATGGAAGGGCCTTTTGGGGAGGCGGCCGGCTACTACACCCCCGCCTCGCCCAAACCGGTGGTGGAGGTGAGCGCCATCACCCACCGGCGGGCCCCCATTTTCCACGCCGTGCTCTGCGGCCCGCCTACCCTCGAGTCCCATCTGCTCACCGAGCTTATTTCTGAGGCAACGCACTACCGCACGCTGAAGGCCGATTTCGCCGGTGTCAAGGCTGTCCACCAACCCACCTGGGGAGTGGCCTTCGTCTCCATGCGCCAGCACACACGTCAAGAGGCCCGAAGCGTGCTGGCCGCCCTCCTTAGTAAGTCGGAAATCAAGATGGGCGTGGTGGTGGACGACGACATAGACGTGTTCAGCCTGGACAAGGTGCTCTGGGCAATAGCCACGCGCAGCCAGCCGGACAAAGACACCGTCATCATGCCTGCCATGCCCCACTCCGGCCTGGACCCGTCCAGCGATGGCGGGGTCAGCGCCAAGATGGGGATAGACGCCACCCGCCCCTTCGGCCAGCCCTTCGCCGAGGTGGCTGCCCTGCCGGAGTGACAACACATGGCGAGTCCAGGGCGGCCCACCCTAGCGGCAATTCATAAATTGCCGCTAGGCCTGCCCTGTCCTTCGGGCGAAGAGCAAAGGGATAGGCTTTGACCGGCGCCGCTCCAGTGGCTGGCAATACTCGCACTCTGCGGGAGGAGGTCCAGGCCTACCTGCGTGACCACAACACCATGACCCTGGCCTCCGCCGCCGACGGTTGTCCCTGGGCGGCCACGGTGTTCTACGCCCACCGGGACTTTGACCTCTATTTCCTCTCCGATCCGGACAGCCGGCACTGCCGGGAGATGGTGGCCTCACCCACCGTGGCCGCCACCATCACGGAGGACTATCGAGACTGGCGCCAGATCAAGGGCATCCAGCTTGAAGGCGTGGCCCAGCCCGTGTCCAGCCGCCGCGAGCAGGTTGTCGCTTTGGCCGCCTACGTGGCCAAGTTCCCCTTCGTGGCCGGGTTCTTTCCTGCCGCAGGCTTCAGGCTGTCCCGTATCAGGATTGGCGGCCGGCCCGTGTCGGTGCGCCTCTACAAAGTGGTCCCCCACCGCTTGCTCTACCTGGACAACCAGAAGGGCTTCCACCACCGGGAGGAGCTGTCCCTGGAATCGAGTAGCCGTGTGTAGGGGCGGCTCTGCGTGTCCGCCCGGTGGGAGGAGGCGGGGAGGCCACGTCCCAACGTGTCGGGACGCCCGCCCCACCCCCAGGGGAGGACACGGAGTTCCTCCCCTACAGCATTGGCCAACAAGGCCAGGAGGAGGCTAGCGTGAGACTGGTTGTCGGTATCAGCGGCGCCAGCGGCGCCATCTACGGCGTGCGGGTCATGGAGGCCCTCCACCGTCTGCCCGACGTAGAGACGCACCTGGTGATGAGCGACTGGGCGCAGCGCATCATCGAGGAAGAGACCGACTACACGGCGGCCCAGGTCGCCGCGCTGGCCAGCCACTGCCACCACAACCGGGACTTGGCCGCCCCTGTCTCCAGCGGCTCCTTCCTCACCGAGGGGATGGTGGTGGTCCCATGTAGCATGAAGACCCTGTCCGCCATCGCCAACTCCTACTCCGATAGCCTGCTGATCAGGGCCGCCGACGTTGTCCTCAAGGAGGGCCGCAAGCTGGTCCTGGTGGTCAGGGAGTCCCCTTTCCACTTGGGGCACCTCAAGCTCATGACGGATGTAGCCCAGATGGGAGGCGTCATCCTTCCGCCGGTGCCCGCCTTCTACCACCGTCCTCAGACCGTGGAGGACATCGTGGCGCACACCGTGGGCCGCATCCTGGACCAGTGGCGCCTGTCCCACGGCCTCTACCGCCCCTGGGCCGGCCCCGCGGGGGACTGACCCCCTGTTGTCCCCCTTCGCAAGATGAGCATTACCCATAATCCGTGCTGAACACAGGGAGTCCCTTGATATGTTGAGGGTGGTTCCCCGTCATCACCTTGTACATAGCTGTGAGGTCGTCAAGGCGCTGGAGGCCGGTCCACAGGCTTTCGGCGCCGGGTTCGCCGTCGCTCTTGCGACCCAGGTGCCCGCCCAGCCGACCGACCATGCGGACCGCCTAGTGCAGTGTAGGCGGCTTGTCGGGAGGCGCCGGGTTGCCCGTTTGATAGGCCACCAGCGCTTTCCAGGCGGCCTCTTCGAAGTAGACCTCGCAGGAGACGTTGGGTACCTTGCGGCCCAGCCAGACCAGGTGGATGATGCGCCAGGCTACCACCATGTCGATGGCCAAGCAGGCTTCGATGCGGTCGGCAGTGCCCAACTGTCTGTCTTCGATCTTGCAGCCGCTCTTCAAGGTGCGGTGGAATACCTCAATCTGCCACCGTATGGTGTACCATGCCACCTTTTCCAGGGCTTGCTCAATGGTGGTCACAGGGATGGTGGTGAGCAGCATCCATTCCAGAGGCTCTGTGTCAACGGGCGGGTGCTCCTCTCTGGCCAAGACGGCCCAGGCGGTCAGAGAGGCGAGTTTTCCTTTCCCTTTTGGTTTGCCTATTGGCGGCTTCAGGCTCACTTGAGCAAACCGTACCTGCACCAGAGTTACGCGAGCTGGTCGCTTTTCTCTGCGTGGAACCTCCACTTCCTGAATGGCGCTTACCGGTTGCGCGGCCATTCTCTGCCACAAGTGGCCTTGCTCCTCGCCCAGGAGCCGGTCGTGCAGGGCGCGCACCAGGAGTTTGGGGTTGGACTCATCCTGCGCCGCCAAATCAAACAACTCGTAGATGTCAGCTTCGCGGTCCCCGACGCTGACCAGCCTGGTGTTGGGGCAGCGTTTTTGCGCCTCGGCAACCTTGTTGAAGCTGGCCAGCCAGTTGTAACTCTCTTTCTGTTCAATAGGCGTCTTGGCGGGCCGCCGTTTCTTGCCGAAGTCTTTGGGGTCTCGGGCCCAACAGTGGGCCTGCAATATCCCCAGGGCAAGGCCTTCGGTGGTGAAAGCCACGGTTTCATGCAGCATGAGGCCGACGCTCTTATCCACTCGAGATCCAATAGGCCCCAGATTCTGCACCGCCCGATGGGCTGTATAGTTCAAGCTGGTGGTATCCTGCGCCGCCAGGATGGTCTTCTCTTCCCGAAGCCGCTCCACTGTGGCTTCGGTATGAGGCTTCAGAATGGTGTCCAAACCCACCTCGTCATGAGCGAAGAATCGGTAGGCGGCTTTGGTCCGGGCGTGACCCTGGCAGGCCTTGGGGATGCTCCGCTCCGGCCGGGCCGAGAAGTCAGACACGATGGTCACCAGGCGCCGGGTCAGGCGCCGGTCCCCCAGGTCGGCCTGGCCGAACTCTGCCTCCGCCCAACTTTCCGCCTCAACATCTTCGTTCTGGGGCAATTCCACCACGGACTCAGGTCCCGACGCCACATCCAGCAGCACTGCCCGGAACTCACGGACCAGGGGATAAGCATAGACATCCTTAATTCTAAGCGAGGCCGTCCTGTTGGAGTCTTGCCGTCCTCTGCCCTTCGTCCTGCCCAGATGCTCCCAGTTGGCCGCCTGATAGCAGGTCCCATGGAACCGGCCCGGTTCGACGAAGGTCTCCAGCAGCACCGGGACCACACCATAGCGCTCCAACCAGTCCTGTCCCAACTGCTTTGCTGCCAGCCCCAGTACATGGGAGGCCAGATTAGGTACCTGTACCTGGGGCAGTATCAGGAAACGACTGTTGCATACGACTTGGTCAAGATGCTCCCGGCGGGCTCGGGTGCTCCACCCAATCCAGCGGTCCCGAACCTCCAGTTGCCAGGCCGCTGCGCTGAAAGCCAAGCATCCCAGCCATCCATAGTTAGCGCTTCGAATGAGGTAGCGCATCTGAGCGCCACACAGCGGTCCTGCCCCCAGGTAATGGGCCCGCATGAGCGCGTTCCAAGCCTTCCCCTCATGGCTAGAGCGACTATCTATCCGTACCAGGCAGATCCCGCCCAGAGCCTCCAGATCGCAGGATACCGGCTCAACCGCCTGCATAGCCTGGCTCGGCTGCTTCGTCAACCCTTTCGGTGGCCCAGCACGAGGTTCGGGAAGCTTCAACTCCCCGCGCCGCTCCAAGGTCAGAAGGGCCACGCGACAGCTCATTTCCTTCAGACGCCCATTCGGGCCTCGCCAGTTCAGCCGTCTGCACACCTCCACGGACAGAGTGCGGCGCGACATGGCGGGATCGGCTGCTATTATCGCCTCGATCTCCTTGACCAAGTCCGGGCTGAAGTCTTGCCCATTGACCACCATGGCCAGATACTACCACAGGTTAAACACTGTGTTCAGCCCCAAAATGTGGGTAATGCTCATCTTGGCAAGGGGGACAACAGGGGGTGAGCGCGCCATTTCCTGTAGCCCCTAGCCCCTAGCCCATGGCCCGGAGCCTGTAGCCCAGGCCCCACACGCTCACGACAAGTCCCGGCTCAGCCCCCGCTCTCATCAGCTTGCACCGGAGCCTCCTCATGTGAAGCTTCAGAAGCGTCCTGTGCCGGGCGTCCGCTGTTGGAACACCCCACACCTCCCGGGCCAGCATGTCATGTGGGACAACGCCACCCTGCTTGCTGACCAGCCTGGCGAGCATCTTGAACTCGGTAGGGCTCAGCCTCAGGGGGACGCTCCCGGCGTATGCTTCCCACATGTCCGGGACGACCCGGATCTGCCCGGTCCTCATCTCGCCACGCCAGGGGTCCTCTGCGCTCCCATGGCTGCCGGACGCTGGCGCCGGCCCAGCTTCCGAGGCAGCGGCGGAGAGCTCGGCTTGTGGGAAAGTGCCGTCGTCTACCAGGGCCAGGCCCCCGCCGGGCACGGCCGGCCCGCGGGACTGACTCCACAGGCGCATGAACTCCAGCGCCATCACCAGGTGGACTGTGCTTCTGTCCCTCGACCAGGAGGCTCCGGTGAGACGGCCCAGGTCCGAGTCTATGTGGGAAACCAACTGGTCTATGGCGTCCTGCGCCAGGACAGGTTGGACTTCGCTTATCATTACCATTGTTGGCGCCTTTCTGTATCACGGTGTCAGAGCGTGCCGCTCTGCGTGGCTGCTCGGCGTTGGCGGTCCCCAATGGTCCACAGCAGGGGTCACGCCCGGAGCGGTAGAGGCCACAGGCCTGAGAGTCCGCTCCGGGCTTCCCTGCCCGCTTCCGCTTGTCGTTGCGAGTGCCCGCTAGGGCCGAAGCAACCCGTAGCCCTGAGTCTGACCGGGGGCTACGGATTCTTCGCTCGAATCGCTCCCTCAGAATGACACGCTGCGGCGTGTCAATTGGCCACCTGGATGATGCGGCCGGTGATAGTGTAGAAGCCCGGAGCCGCGTCGTCCTTGGACTCGACCAGAATGTTGAGCTTTGAGTTCTGGTTTACGACGCCGCTCTCTGGCATGCTGCCCAGCCAGGTGTTCTTGTTGAGGCGCGCGAGTGCCAGGTACTTGGCGAGGTCGAAGGGGTTTGTGGCTGGATCTTGGTCCTGGTCGGCCTCGATGTCTACCCCGGCAGGGGCATTGAGCTCCAAGATGAAGTTGGCCAGCTTGGCGCTCTTGTTCTCCAGCTCCAACGTTATCCAGCTCGCCTGCCCTACCTGGGTCTCCAGGGCGACGGTGAAGGCGGTGCCCTCGTCGTTCTGGGTGGCTGCACTATCATCAGCCAGACCCGCCGTGTCAGTGCCCTTGAGCTTGTGCGTGGTGCTGCTGGTAGGCACCGTAATGCCGGTTTGCTTCAGCACTACGGTCTGGGAGACCACCAGGCCTGCGCTGCCCTGGACCGAGCCGGAGAGCACTGGCCCTACGGCCTGACCGGCCACGGCGGCCACCCCGACGAGGGTCAGGGCTATGGCCCACACCGGCAGCGCCATGCGCCCCAGGTGGACCTTCTTACCGAAGATGCTTTTCATTTGTTTCTCCTTCTTCCTTTTCCTCTTGTCGTTGCGACCCCGATGCGTCGGGGGAAGCAATCCGTTCACTCCACTTTTCCTTTGTCATTCTGAGCCCCCCCGAGGGGGCGAAGAATCCGTGGCCCTGATGCTGACGTGGGGTACGGATTCTTCGCTCGAAACGCTCGCTCAGAATGACATGCTACGGATGTTAGTTGGCCACCTGGATGATGCGCCCGGTGATGGTGTAGAAGCCCGGGGCCGCGTCGTCCTTGGACTCCACCGCGATGTAGATGTCAGGGATGTCATCTACTGACGCCGAGTCCAACGCGAACAGCCAGGTGCTCTTGTTCAAACGCGCCATGCTGGTTACCTTGCCTGCCACGCTGCTGGTGGCGCTGTCGTCGGCGGCGACGTCAACGCCTGCCGGGGCGTTGACCTCCAGAATGGCGTTTGCCGGTTTGCCACTCTGGTTATCGAGCTTGAGTCCGATTACCGATATCTGTCCCGCCTGCGTCTCCAGGGCCACGGTGAACGCGGTGCCCTCGTCATTGACGGTTGCCGCGAAGTCGTCCGCAGCGGTAGGAGCGAACGGGGAACCGCTGGCGACGCCCTTCATCAGTAGCGCTAGGCGAAGGTCGCTAGTTGGCTCGAGATCGTAGGTGATGCCGTTTATGGTTACGCTGTCAACGTATGCCTGGCTGTTGACTATCCAGTTGTCAACTTCGATCTCGATGCGGAGGACGGGCGTGTTCCGGTCGATAGACTTCGTTGCACCTGCACTAGTAACATACGTTTTCCCGGCTTTCCAACTGGCAAGGTTGCCGAAGTTAGAATGAGTGGGCGGGCCCGGCGGGCCGCTGGTCGGCCAGGCAATGGACGTATCGGTGATTGCACTTGGCCCGTCCCCGTCGTCGTTGAAGGTCTGGTACCATGCACCGGTTAGCGCGCCATAAGGCATCGCCCCAACGCTGTAGTGCGTCAGAGTATTGTAGGCATACTCGAAGACCAGAGCGTCGTCAGCCGTGCCATCTCCGTTCGTATCCACCAAAACGTCGGCGTGTGGTGGATAGCCCGCGACGTTGTACTCCCGCCACGAAATCGATGCGATATTGGCCAATGTTGTCCCAGGCGTCACAGGGATGACTATCCTGCCCTCGTGGCCGGAGCCGGTTGAGGTGCCACTATTGAGTAGGACCGAGCTCCCACCGGCGGGGTATGATTGGGCAGTGGACCACCCCGCTGATCCGTTCCCGCTACTGCTCAGCGTGAAAGCATCGGTGGTAACGTTGACCGGGTTGCTCACGTGTGTGCCACCGACGGCGGTCGTCATCCGCACGGTCTGGTTGACCACGACCCCGGCGCTGCTCTGGACCGAGCCGGAGAGCACGGGGCCTACGGCTTGGCCGGCCACGGCGGCCACGGTGACCAAGGCCAGGACGATAGCCCACACCGGCAGCGCCATGCGCCCCAGGTGGACCTTCTTACCGAAGATGTGCTTCATTTGTTGCTCCTTTTTCCTCTTGTCGTTGCGAGGCCCCGCAGGGCCGAAGCAATCCGTGTCTCTGGGCCAACCACGGGTACGGATTCTTCGGTCGCTGCGGCTCCCTCAGAATGACACGCCTGCGGCGTGTCAGTTGGCCACCTGGATGATTCGCCCGGTGATCGTGTAGAAGCCGGGGGCCGCGTCGTCCTTGGACTCGACGGTGACCTTGACATCAGCTGTGTCGTTGGAGGCGCCTATGGCCAGGCTGAACAGGTATGTGGTGCGGTTCAACTGGGCGAAGTTGGTGGAAGCATCGTCTACGCCTTCGGCGTCAACGTCAATCCCCGCAGGCACGTTGAGCTCGAGAATACCGTTTACCACTTTGCCGCTGCCGTTGGCCAGAACCAACTGCAGAGCCTGAGGCTGACCTACCTGCGTCTCGATAGCCGCCGTGAACGCAGTGCCCTCGTCGTTGACGGTGACTGCGGCGTCGTCCACAGCGGCGCCATCCACGCTCACCACGGTGTTGCCGGCGCTGCCAGGCTTAAGGAGTAGCGTCTGGGAGACTACCAGGCCTGCGCTGCCCTGGACCGAGCCGGAGAGCACTGGCCCTACGGCTTGACCGGCCACGGCGGCCACCATGACTAGGGTCAGGGCTATGGCCCACACCGGCAGCGCCATGCGCCCCAGGTGGACCTTCTTACCGAATATGTGCTTCATTTGGTTCTCCTTCTTCCTTTCCTCTTGTCGTTGCGACCCCGATGCGTCGGGGGAAGCAATCCGTACCCCTGAGTCTGACCGGGGGAACGGATTCTTCGCTCGAATCGCTCGCTCAGAATGACATCTGGAATACACTTCTTGTGGTAGTTCTGTGATCATGACACCAGTGTTTGGTTCAGTGAAAATGTCACCCTATGAAGGAGATAGTTTCATTGAACCAGAAGGAACAGCAAAGGGTAATGGTCTTGAACCGTGTTGAACGTGGCGAGCTAGTGGGCA